>CAJJBO010000026.1 GCA_905182485.1 uncultured Luminiphilus sp. | reverse complement strand
AACTCACCAATGCCGGGGTCGTAATTAGTCCAGTCCGCCACCATGTAAGTGACCTCGGATGCCGCAAATGCCTGCGTCATCTCGTCGGTGAACAAGACTGCCTGCTTCATTGGCTGAGACAGGTGATGCACCAATCGGCGGTAACGTCGACAAACACCGGCAGGCCTTGCGCCCGCAGCGAGGCGAGTGCGGCGGGAGACCAAGTGACCACGCCGTCTCGGGCCGTCAGCGGTGGCGGCGTCTGAGGGCTCTCCCTCGCACGCCACCCAACAACGATGGCGCTGATCAAACAGGCGCTACCGATGGCGCGGGCCATGCGACCTCCCTCGCAGTAAGGTGAGGCCAAGGGCGAGCATGACTAAGCCGGCGGCCGCGGCGGCCATGGTATCAACACCGCTCTGTTTACCCGCTACCCAGAGTAACCAGACGGCGGTGAGGTAAAGTGGAAACGCCATGATCTGCTTGAGCGTCTCCATCCACGCGCCCGGTTTGGGTAACCAGCGCCGTGCTCGATCACTGGTGCTGAGCGCCACCATGGGCGCTGCCATGCCGGTGCCCAGCGCGGCGAATACGGTCAGTGCATAGAGGGGCGGTTGAGTTAGGGCAAAGCCCAGGGCGCGGCCCCATAAACGGCGCGGTGCAGGGGCTGGCCACGGTGGACAGCGAGTACGCCGGTCAAAAACGAAGCTGCGATGAACTGCTGCCCGCGTGCCGTTGATAAGCCTGAGCCGACATTGCCATCCAGCTTCCGGCAAACAACGACGAGCCCCGAGAGCGATAACCCCATGATCGGCAAAGAGATAAGCCAACGCAATGACAAAGCCCGTTGATTGGAGCTGGAACCCCCAGCCGACCCAGCGCCCAGCAGCTTGAAGGCTGATCAGCACGCTTGCGATCAAAAGGAACGATGACACCACACCCAGTAAATAAGCGAGGCCATGCCGGCGATGTGTCGCTGGATCGCCTGTAGCGAAGCTCAGTACTTTTAAAGACAAAATAGGGAACACGCAGGGCATGGTGTTGAGAATGACGCCGCCGAGAAAGGCGAGCCCCAGTGCAAGCAGGAGGGACGATACCGGCCGGGGAGGGCGCCACCGGTGCCGTCTGCGACCGGTGGCATGGTGACCAATGCGGTGGTCGAGACGGTGCCGCTCGACGCATTGACGATGAGATACTGGGTCTGTGGGCGGGTAACAGAGCCCTGCATCCGCGCAGCCTTGATAGGTCACGGCAACCGTGAGCGAGTCCTCGGCAGAGGGTAATGGAAGCGGTGAGGTCGGCGTGGTCGTAATACACCTGCACCTCACCAAAAAACTCGTCGGTTTTGTTCAGTGCGGGCGGGTAAGTCAATCGCCAGTGGGTCAGATCGATAGGGTGATGCGACCCTGACGTTAAAGGCGTGTTGGTAGAGATAGTATCCCGCGGTGATTTGCCAATAGAGGCGCAGGTCACCGGCTGCCGTCAGCTCCCCCTCTAGCTGATAGGCCCGCTCTACCGGTAAGAACGCCGTCTGTTGCTTCAGGGCATCAGCCAGGCTGTTTTGAGTGTGTCCCGGTAGGGCATGGGTCAGTAGCGCGATTGCTACGATCATCATCGCCCAGTACCGCGTGAACGTCAGCGTAAGCGCTTGCAACGGCTGCGCGTCGGTTTCTCTCATGCTAAGTCAGTCATTGGGGTAACGCAGGCGCGTTCCGTAATCCAGTGACAAACGGATCTCATCAGCACTGAGCGCTGTCGGAAAATAGACTCCCGACACTTTGGCATCCATCAAACTGGCGCCCTCTAGATTAGTTTCGCGGAAATCGATACCGCTCAGGTCGCAGTTACGAAAATAGGCATTAGAAAAGTCCAAGCCTCGAGCGTTCATTCGCCGAAGATCTCGGCCGCGATAGTCGCCACCGGTCAATTCAGTGCTGTCGAGTGAATCCCGGTTGGTGTTAAAGCCGTCCACGTCTTCCTGACGCAACATTTGGTAGAGCGGATCAGCTTTAATGACTGGTTTGATTTCTTTCTCGCTCATGAGTATCCACTATTCCCGTTTCGGTGATGACCGTTCAGTCACCAAAAAATTGACGGCGAAGAGCAAGACAGGCTGCTCTATCTAGCCGTGGTCCAAAAGATTTTACTACTTCACTGGCTGCAAGGGTGGCAAATTCGGTTGCACGTCGATCATTCTCTCCGCGCGATAGCGCATACAGAAAGGCACCTGCGAACATGTCGCCGGCACCATTGGTGTTAACGGCGTCGACTGCCGGAGCAGAGACACGGTGTAATGTCGCGCCATCCCAAGCGATGGCGCCCTCTGCCCCGAGGGTGATCACAAAGCGCCTAGCGACCTGCTTAATGGCTGC
Source organism: uncultured Luminiphilus sp. (assembly GCA_905182485.1). Classification (GTDB taxonomy): domain Bacteria; phylum Pseudomonadota; class Gammaproteobacteria; order Pseudomonadales; family Halieaceae; genus Luminiphilus. The sequence continues at coordinate 30,920 of CAJJBO010000026.1, read as the reverse complement.
GATGGCGTCATCCAATGAGTCACATTGGCCCCATTCAAGCGCCTCGATTTTATTACAAAACACGAGATCCACCCCGCCTTCCACCATTGCGGCCATGTTATCGCGAAAGAATTTCACCATACCCGGGTCCGAAAAGCTGACGGCTGTTTGAATTTGATGCTGTGCTGCCAGCGCTTTGGTTTTCAGGGCGGCTGCGTGCCCGGTCGCAGAGGTCACCAAATATCCCTCCAGATAAACCCATTGCGAGGCTTTAATGGCTTCTTCGTTGACTTCGTCGACGGACAACGTTTCTGAAATACCAAGATGGGTATTGAGAGAGCGCTCTGCATCGGGTGTGATGAGCACAAGACATTTACCCGTGACGCCCTCTTTGCGTTGGTCATTGAGGCCATGCGCGACGCCCGATTGCTCTAGATCCGAGAGGTAAATATCACCGTCGGTATCCTGCGCTACCTTGCAGCTCATGTAGGTCGGTGCGCCCATTAGTGCTGTGGCAATCATACTGTTGCCAGCGCTGCCACCTGACGCATGACTGGCTTGGATGAGATGCTCGGAGAGCTGAGAGAGCATGTGAGTCTGCTGGGATTGGTCCATCAGCGTCATCATGCCCTTTTCCACATTCATAGCGACGAGATCGTTATCGGTGACTTGTATCTCGGTATCGACCAGCGCGGCGCCGATAGCGTAAGCAGCATAAGATTCCACAGGTTGAGGCCTATTGGTTGCAAGGAGGCCACATTCTACCGGAACCCTACGGCCCCTGCCGCTAACTTCACAGCGTTACGCGTTATCATGGGCCCACGATAAGGGAACCTGTGATGCAACGACGGACTGGTTTTTTCGTCGAGCGGTCAGCCGAAAAGGTAGCAGCACCCAGATGACAGTGTTAACTCCGAAAACAAAGCAACGCTTAGCGCAGTTTCATAAGGAGCCGGCTGGGTTTGAGCCACAAGCTGGCAGAGCCGCTGTGGCGATCATACTGCGAGAGGGTGGGGACACGACTGAAATGTTAATGATCCGCCGTGCAGTCCGGGAGGGAGATCCATGGTCGGGCATATGGGGTTCCCGGGCGGGCGCCGTGATCCCGGCGATGAATCGAATTTGCGGTGTGCTTTACGCGAGACTGAAGAAGAACTGGGCGTTGATCTTTTGCATTGCGGGACACAGCTGGGCGAGTTAACCGATGTGAATACAGGGTGGCGTGCTGATCGCCCTGAAATGCTGGTGACGCCATTCGTTTTTCAGGTAAACGAGGTTCCGGCAATGACGCCGAATGATGAGGTGGCTGAAGTGGTCTGGGTGCCCCTCGATTTTCTCATGCAACCGGATAAGCGGGAACCGATGAAATGGGAGTGGAAAGGGAAAACATTGGAAACCGACTCTTTTTTATATGCGAGTTACCGCATTTGGGGCCTGTCGCTCATGATGATTGATGAAATGCTGATGTTATTGCGTGACGAGGCATAACTGCCTCCAAAATACCCCTCAATGCCATTGAAAGAACGAGTCTGAGGGCAATGGTCAGGTTGGATGCTGCTCAATGCGGGGCGAGGACTCACCGACAGCGCAGCGGGCCGCTGATTGGCTGGACGCAGAGAGTTATCAGGGTCGATGCAATTTAGAACGGTTGACTAGGACCTTAGAAAATTTCAGTCTTCCCCATCCCCATCCCCATCCCCATCCCCATCCCCATCCCCATCCCCATCCCCATTCCCAATCCAGTCCTCCTGGCCGCGGAGAAAACTCCGTGTATCGAGGATAAGCGCGTCAACCGCTTCGGGGTGCACTCGGCTGGCTTCAATGAGTGCCGATTCGGGCACGGTGCCGGCCAAATAGCCTGCGACCAAGTCGAGCAATACGGGGGACATGTCGGGTTCATGGTAAAAACGCGGCATGTCGGCGACTAAATTACCGGTGATGGTGTTGCCGTTTACCCGCAACCAGTAGCCGCCGCAGCTTGATAACTGATAATCCAGTAGCCGGCCGAAACTTTGATTGGGGGTAGACGGATTGAAGCTGCCCTCGGGTCGCTCCTGGATCTGTGATAGCGCCATTACCCAGCGGCTACCGAGCGGAAAGTACTCCGCTGGCGGGCGGCAATAATCTTGTGTTTTCATCCAAACACGCAAGGTATCTAGCCAGAACGTGCCTTTTAAAATGGTCTCAGGCACTAAGTCGACAGCGTTACCCTTGATCGCTTGTACTTGGCCCAGGAGGACGAGGTCGGCCTGCGGTGCGACCTCCGAGAAGCTACCTTCCCATAGGCATCCGCAATCGGCATTGATTGCATCGGATTGGGCTTGTGTTGAGGCGCTGAGACTACTGAGGGTCAGCACCGAAAAAACGACAGCAACACGCCACCTCATGGCGGTGTTAGGAATTGAGTAAACGCGCGGCATCCATCGCAAAATAGGTCAGGATTCCGTCGGCCCCTGCGCGACGAAAACACAGTAATGATTCGAGCATCACGGCCTCCCGATTTAACCAATTTTGAGCGAAGGCCGCTTGGTGCATGGCGTATTCACCACTGACTTGGTAAGCAAACGTGGGTACTTTGAATTCGGTTTTGACGCGTCGCACAATATCGAGATAAGGCATGCCGGGCTTAACCATCACCATATCGGCGCCCTCCTGCAGATCGAGTGCCACCTCGTGCAAGGCTTCATCTGTTTCGAAAATCCATTTGATAGGTCTTTTTATCACCTCCCTTAATGTTGCCGGCAGAGCCAACGGCATCTCGAAATGGGCCGTAATAGCTCGACGCATACTTGGCGGCATAGGACAGGATGAGCGTATTGACATGCCCTGTTGACTCCAGCGCACTCCGGATGGAGCCAATCCGCCCATCCATCATGTCCGAGGGGGCGACGACATCAGCACCGGCAGCCGCATGGCTAAGCGCTTGTTTGACCAACGCATCGCGGGTCACGTCGTTGAGTACGTAGCCTGAGTCATCGATGATGCCGTCTTGGCCATGAGTCGTGTAGGGGTCTAAGGCAACGTCCGTGATGATCCCCAATGCTGGTACGGCACTCTTGAGCTCAGCAACCGCTCGCTGCACTAAACCATCCTCGGCATACGCGGCCTCAGCGAGCAGTGATTTGTCTGCCTGTCCAATGACCGGGAACAGAGCGAGGGCGGGAATACCCAATGAGTCAGCTTCTTTGGCGAGTTCCACCAGCAAGTCGACGCTCAGGCGCTCGACACCCGGCATAGAAGGTACCGCTTCTCGCTGCCCGCTGCCCTCTAAGACAAATACCGGATAAATAAAGTCAGCCGGGCTTAGGGTGCTTTCGCGAACCATATTGCGCGCAAAGCCGGTTGCCCGCAGACGGCGCAGTCGAGTGTTAGGGAATGGTCCACGTTGGCTCATAGCAAGTGCTCCAGTCGGTCTATAGCGATGCGAAAGCGGCCCGTGCCGCCTCTACAGTGGTCTGAATGTCATCATCAGTATGAGCAGCAGACATAAAACCTGCCTCGAAAGAGGCCGGTGCTAGGTAAACACCGCTGTCTAGCATCAAGTGGAAAAATTGATTGAACGCGGCGATGTTCGAATTGATCACTTGATGGTATTGCGTCACCGTTTCTTCTTCGGTGAAAAAACCGCCGAACATAGAGCCGAGATGATTGGTGGTAAAGGGCACCCCGGCACTTTTTGCGGCATCGCGCATGCCGTCGCACAGCGCTTGGGTATGTCTAAACAGATCATCGTAAAAGCCGGGTTCGCTGATGATCGACATGGTAGCGAGACCCGACGCCATTGCGACCGGATTGCCCGACAGCGTGCCCGCCTGATAGACGGGACCCAGCGGCGAAATCTGTTCCATGATGTCTCGCCGCCCACCAAAGGCGCCGACAGGCATGCCGCCACCAATGACTTTGCCCAAGCAGGTAATATCGGGTGTGATCCCCAGGTAACCTTGTACGCCGCCCGTGCCAAATCGAAAGCCGGTCATGACTTCGTCGAAAATCAGCACAGCGCCATGACGGGTGCAGAGTTCACGCATTCCCTCTAGGTACCCGTCCACCGAGGGGATGCAGTTCATATTCCCTGCGACTGGCTCGGTAATGACACAGGCAATCTGGTCGCCTAATTCGTCCATCGCCGCCTCGAGAGCAGGCAAATCATTAAACGGCAGGGTGATGGTGTGTTGAGCGAGCACCTCGGGAACACCCGGTGAGCTCGGGACACCAAAAGTGAGCGCACCCGAGCCTGCCTTGATCAGCAGTGAGTCTGAGTGACCGTGATAACACCCTTCAAACTTAATAATCTTGTCGCGGCCGGTAAACCCTCGAGCGAGTCGGATGGCACTCATGGTGGCCTCTGTGCCCGAGCTGGTCATGCGGATTAACGCCATGCTGGGAACAAGACGACTGATGGTCTCTGCCAGTTCAATTTCGATTTCGGTAGGGCAGCCGAAGCTGAGGCCGCCTTGAGCGGCTTCGACCACCGCGTCGCGCACCCGGGGGTGATTATGCCCCATGATCATGGGGCCCCATGAGAGCACGTAATCAATGTAACGGCGTCCATCGGCATCAAAGAGGTAGGCACCATCGGCGCGCTCCATGAAGCGAGGGGTTCCTCCAACCGCCTTGAAGGCGCGAACTGGCGAATTAACGCCACCGGGAATCGTTTTTTTAGCACGCTCAAAGAGCGCTTCAGATCGGCTCATGACACTCGGACTCTCCAGTAATGGGGGCTGATTATCGCAGGCGACGACGATGGGCGCACCCCATGCGCTTCACGCGCCCGCGGTGGGCCTGAGATAGACCAACAGGATAATCAAAAATAAGAAGAGGACGGGTACCTCATTAAAAACACGGTAAAACACGTGAGTCTTATTATCGTCACCCCGACAAACTCGACCCACATAAACGCCGGTTTGAAGGTGGTAGGCAACTAAGCATGCCACGCCCGCTAGTTTCGCGATCATCCAGCCGCTGGTCAGGTAATACTCCCATTGGAAAGAGAGGCGCCACAGGCCCAGCACAATGGCGAGGAGCATAAAGGGCGTGACAAAGCGATACAGTTTGCGTGCCATGACGGCAAGTACGGCCTTGGTGTCTGGCGCTGGGCTTTGCGCGTAGTAAACCAAGATACGGGGTAAGTAAAAGAGACCTGCAAACCAACAGATCACAAAAATGACATGAAATCCTTGTATCCAGAGCATGGCAGTGTCCTTTTGCGCCTTTGGTAAAAAGCCCGCTCGGCCATGACACCGCGCGATTGATCATGAGACAGTATAGGCCCCGCAACACTAACAGAAGCAGGCGTAAAAATGATCAGGGTCGGAGTGGTCGGCGCGACGGGTTATACAGGCATAGAATTGGTGCGATTGTTACTGCAGCACCCTGGCGTCTCGATTGATGTGGTGACTTCCAGAGGCGAGGCGGGACGTCGGCTTGATAACCTATTCCCGAGCTTATTGGGGTTTTCTGATCTCTGCTTTATCGATCCTGCTGACGCGGATTACGCCGCCTGCGATGTGGTGTTTTTTGCCACCCCCCACAACGTCGCGATGCGAGAAGTGCCGGCGCTGATCAAGCAGGGGATTCGGGTGGTGGATCTATCGGCCGATTTTAGACTGGCAGATGTGGCTTTGTGGGAGCGCTGGTATGGCGAGTCCCATGCGGCACCTGAGCTCTGTGCCCAGGCGGTTTATGGATTACCGGAGACCCACCGAGAGGCGATCAAAGCGGCGCGCCTTGTGGCGTGTCCCGGTTGTTACCCCACCGCGGTTCAGCTTGGATTTTTGCCGCTATTAAAGGCGGGTATCGTGGATACCAGAAGCTTGGTCGCCTCCTGTGGATCCGGCACCAGTGGCGCAGGTCGGCAGGCCAAGCTGGGAAGTTTGCTAACAGAAGCCGGTGAGAGCTTGAGCGCGTACGGTGTCTCGGGGCATCGTCACCTGCCTGAAATGGAGCAGGGACTATCGGGGATGACCCAGCAACCGGTGAGCCTCACGTTTGTGCCGCATTTGGTGCCAATGAGTCGAGGCATTCACGCCACGCTATTTGCGCAATTGACTGATGGGATCAGCGATTTACAGGGATTGTTTGAGCAATGCTTTGCGACGGAGCCTTCCGTGATGGTGTTACCCGCGGGCGAGCATCCGGCAACGCGAAATGTCCGCGGGGCCAATATCTGCCAACTCGCGGTGGCTCAACCACAGGGTCGGGATACCGTGGTCGTGCTGTCAGCCATCGACAATCTGGTAAAAGGGGCTGCCGGTCAAGCGGTGCAGGCGATGAACTTAATGGTAGGTCAGCCAGAATCAGCCGGGCTAGAGGGCATCGCGTTAACGCCCTAGGGTGTGCTCGGGTCATCGTATGAAACATCAACATCATCGTACTATCGTGAAGCGGGAACATCCCCATGCGGGTCGTCGTCGACTGCTAATGCTATTAGCAGTCATCACTGTGGTGGGGGCGAGTGGGTTCTTGGCGGGGCAGCGCGGCATGATGCCAGCGCCGTTGACGGATGACGGCACCGTTGCATTGCGTGATCAAATTACGCAATTGAGGCTGCAGTCAGAGGTCGATCAGCAAACACTCAATGAGCTTCGTGAATTCATGGCTGATCAAGCCGCAGAATTGGTTGAGCTTAGACAAACGCTGGTGCTTTATCGCGACGTAGTGGCGCCAGAAGAAGGCGAAACCGCGGTTATCTTGCGCCAACCCTCGTTGCAAATCCTAGCCGAGCCCCGGCAGTGGCAGGTATACACCGTCGTTCATCGCGGAGAGGGCAAAGACCGTCAATACCGGGGTGAATTGCGCCTGACAGTGGATGGAAAACAGGACGGTGTGCCCCGTAAACTGGAACTGGCAGCAGTTGACAGTGGCACTCAAACTGGTGTATTCCCTCTAAGATTCCGGTACTTACAAAAGGTTCAGGCAGTCATTTCTCTCCCTGACGCGTTTGTGCCGGAGACGATTGAGTCGGTCGTAACGCTCACTCAGCCGGTAGCAGAGACTGTCCGGCGCAGTGATCCTTGGAACAGCCTAGTGGCTACCGAGCATGCCGCTCACCGATGAATAACAGCGAATAAGAATGAGGAGTGGCACCATGCGCAATCGAAGAGAAGCAGCGTCAACCGGTGGGTCAGCGGGCGGTACGACCTTAATTTCGTCGGATACCACCATTAAGGGTGATATCACTTTCACCGGGCAATTGGATGTTGAAGGGTCCGTGGTGGGCTCTATTCAGGCTGAGGCCAAAGATTCTGTATTACGTGTTGTCGCGGGTGGTAGGGTGTCGGGCGAAATCAAAGTCCCCCACGCAACGATCAATGGTAATGTAGACGGCGATATCCATACCAGTGAGCGACTAGAGTTGGCCGAGGGAGCTGCGGTTGATGGCGACGTCTATTATAACCTGATCGAGATGGCGGTAGGCGCCAAGGTCAATGGCGGCTTGCGACATACCAGTGCAGTGGCTGATGATCTGGCCGCCAAGCGCGAAGCGAAAGTGGCGGATACGTTACCCTCAGGCTGACTTCATTTTATGGGCTATGGTGCCCAAGCAGTGGGGGTCGTTTCGCTGAGGAATCGGTTACACTATGCGTTTATAACAACCCCTGCGCTAACCGGTGGGGGCGAGAGAATGGCGATGACAGTAGTTGAAGCTTTTGACCCTAATGAAATCCGCTTAACGGACAATGCGGCGAGCAAGGTCCGTGCGTTGGTTGAGGACGAGGGCAATCCCGGCTTAAAGCTGAGGGTTTATATTACCGGGGGAGGGTGCTCCGGATTTCAGTACGGCTTTTCCTTTGATGAGTCAGTGAGCGAAGACGACATGGTCGTAGAGCGCAATGGTGCGACGGCGTTGATCGACGCGATGAGCTACCAATACCTGGTGGGCAGCGAGCTCGATTATTCTGAAGGTCTTTACGGACTATTTTCATTCCTTTGCCACCACCACCTGCGGCTGCCTTGCATCTTTCTCAATTTAACCGCACCCCTGCCGATTGTTTTCGCTGACGGCATTCCTTTCACGGCAGAACCACACAGCAGAAGACAGTCAGTTTGATGGCTCATTGTACTTCGATGCTTGATGCCCCAGTGCCCAAGGCGCCTTAGTGTGCGAGCGACATGCGTTGGTTTCGCGCTGGCTAGCGACCGCTATAAATCCCGCCCAATACGCGCTCAGCCAGTGCTCCGGTCACGGCCGGCACATTGCCGGGGTCTCCCGCTATTGTTTGTGCTGCTAACCACGCGAAAGCCGCTGCTTCGACCCAAGAGGGAGGTATCCCAACCACCTCACTGGTGGTGACGTTGGCGGGGCTGAGTCGTTCGCTGAGCCGCGCCATTAGGAAGGTGTTGTTTGCGCCGCCGCCACAAATGCGAACCGTGACAGGGGAACTGGTTTCTAGAGCGTGTGCGATGCTCTCTACGGTCAGTTCTAATAGCGTTCGCTGCACATCTGCAGATGATTCGCCCCCCGATAAAAACGTGCCCAGCCACTCGAGGTGAAACGCTTCAGGCCCTGTGCTTTTTGGCGCGGCGCGCCCGAAGTAAGGCGTCTTAAGGAGACCTTCGAGGAGTTCGGGTATGACCGTTCCTGTTGCTGCCCAAGCGCCTGCTTGATCAAAGGCGGCATCTTGATGGCGCGCGATCCAAGCGTCCATTAGGGTGTTGCCGGGGCCGGTATCCCAACCCGTCACCGAGCCCTCTGCCGATACCGCCGAGACATTAGCAATGCCGCCAATGTTCACAATAGCGGTTGCGACGCCCGGGGTGGCGAATTGGGCCCGGTGAAAGGCCGGCACAAGCGGCGCGCCCTGACCGCCCGCCGCGATATCGCGGCGCCGAAAATCGGCGACGACGGTGATTCCTGTCAGCTCCGCGAGCCGATTAGGGTCACCCACCTGCACGGTATAGGGCGTCTCGCCGTCGGGGTAATGGCGCAGTGTTTGTCCGTGTTGGCCAATCGCGACGATGTCGGCTGGCAAGACCTGCGCTGTTAGCAGCAGCGAATGGACCGACTTGGCATATTCATCGGCCAGCAGGCTGTCCAAGGTGGCAGCGCGGTGAAGTTCGTTCTCTCCGGGTTGCCGAAAGGCCAAAATCTCCTGTCGCAGTGACGGTGCCAACAATTGGTAGTCGCTGGCTATCACCTTGACCTTGTGACCGTCATGTGTGGTGAGGACGGCGTCGATGCCATCGGCGCTGGTGCCTGACATCAATCCGATAAACAGCGATTCAGTCATTGAGCGCGTGCTAGCTGTTGTGCGTCGCGCAGGCTGGCCAGCTGCTGAGTTGGTTTGCGTATTGATGCCAGATAACGCGGCAGGGCGGCATCTGATAGGGAGCGCGCCTTGGGCAGGATTTTGTGCACGGTGCGTGGATTGCGGTGCACGCCGTTGACGAGAAACTCATAATGCAAATGCGGTCCAGTGGCGGCGCCGGTTGAGCCAACGGTTCCGATGATTTCTCCTTGCTTAACCCGGGCTCCTTTTTTCACCCGCAGTCGATGCAGGTGCAGGTAGTGCGTCTCAAATTGTTCGCCGTGTTGAACAAAGACATAATTACCATTGGGTCGGGTATAGCCCGCCTCAATAACGCGTCCGTCGCCTGCTGCGTAAACCGGCGTGCCACGGGATGCGGCATAGTCAGTGCCACGATGGGGCCGCTGGGTTTTGTAGATGGGGTGCAATCGATTGGGGTTGAAGTTAGAGCTGACGCGCGTGAAATCGAGTGGTGCTCGCAAAAATGCTTTACGCATGCTGACGCCGAGCTCGTTGTAGTAGCTCGTATCGCCCTCGGTGTCGGTATAGCGATACGCCTCAAAAGTGTTACCGCGATTGGTGAAGCTCGCGGCCAATATGGGCCCGTCATCGAATCGCTGCCCGTCGAGCATCAATTCTTCGTAGAGCACATGGATCGTGTCGCCCTGGCGGGGATCGAGTACAAAATCGATGACGCCTCCAAAGATCCCTGCGAGAGCCATAATCATGGCGTCACTGAGTCCTGCGTCGCTGCCGGCGAGGAACAAAGAGCTATCGATCATCAGCGACACATTGCGGGCGATACGATCGGGCGTGCGGGTGACACGCTGGGCGGCGTAACCCGCAGCCTGTCGCTCAAACAAGGTCGTCAGGAGTGGTGACTGGATATGTCGCACGGCTAACAGCGCGCCGTCGGCATCGGCTTGAAAGCCAATGGTCTCACCGGGGTAAATGCGTTGCAGCGACGTTGACTCGTTCGCCTGTGCCACACGATACAAATCAGTGTCACTGAATCCTGCCCTGGCAAAAATCAGACTGAGGTTATCGCCGTCACGCGCCGTAAAGTCGCGCCACAGCGGCTTCGGTGGCGCAGGTGCCGCTATGGGTACTGGCACTGTATCGAGTGCCGTCGTTTCCGTTGTGGCGGTCTCGAGCGGTGTCTGCAGGTACGATGAATGGTCGTTGATCGGAGGCAATTCTGACTGCCCCGACAATGTCAGCCCCATAATAAGGAGTAAGGCACCGGTTGCTCCCACCCACAGCAGCGGTTGTCGAACCGTCATCTGCTTTGGAGACTTTAGCGGTGTAGCGCCCTTAGGGGCAGGTATGCGTGACATGGGCGCCGTCGTTATGATCACGAAGTGGGTAGTATATACGGCCATTGCCTCATTTCGGAGACCCTTCCGGCTATCGAGAGCACGCATTGCTGCAGATCCTATTCGTGCCCGATTATGGGATACTCCGGACATGCCGTTTTTGGGGCATATCACGCTTTCGCGCAATATTTTTCGCGCCACAACAGAGAAGACCGATATCACCATGTCCAGCGATGTATTAGCCGAGCTTCGCGAACGAGGCCTTATTTTTCAGGTGGCTGGCGAGGATGCCATTGAGCAGTGGTTGGCGGCCGAGCCCCGCACACTGTATTGCGGCTTTGATCCGACTGCTGATAGCTTGCACATCGGTTCTCTCGTACCCCTGTTGGTGTTGCGCCGGTTTCAGTCATCTGGGCATCGACCCATCGCGCTAGTGGGTGGCGCAACAGGGCTGATCGGAGACCCTAGCTTCAAAGCATCTGAGCGTCAGCTCAATACGCCCGAAGTGGTGGCTGGCTGGGTTGATAAGCTGCGTCAACAGGTGAGTCAGTTCGTCGATTTTGAAGGGCCCAATGCGGCGCTGGTTGCCAATAATCTTGATTGGACCCAAGGCCTCGATGTGTTGGGTTTTTTACGCGACGTGGGCAAGCACTTCTCTGTGAACAACATGATCGGCAAGGAGTCCGTGCGACAGCGTCTCGATCGAGAAGGTGCGGGGATCAGTTTTACCGAATTCAGCTACATGATTCTGCAGTCCTTAGATTTTGCAGAACTGTATCGCCAGCATGGTTGTGGTTTGCAGATTGGTGGCTCAGATCAGTGGGGCAACATTACCGGGGGGATTGATCTGACCCGACGCTTACACGGCGCACAGGTATTTGGGCTGACGCTTCCCCTGGTCACAAAATCGGACGGCACCAAGTTTGGTAAGACCGAGTCAGGCACTATTTGGCTGGACGCCAATAAGACGTCCCCCTATGCCTTTTATCAGTTTTGGCTGGGGACTGCAGACGCCGATGTGTATCGCTTTTTGCGCTACTTCACGTTTTTATCATTGTCAGACATCGAGGCAGTGGAACGAGCGGATAGTGAGCGATCAGGTCGACCCGAAGCACAGCGCCTATTGGCGCAGGAGGTGACGCGTCTGGTGCACGGTGATGAGGGTTTAACTGCCGCAGAACGCATTACTGAGGCGCTTTTTTCGGGTGACCCCAGCGCACTGGCTGAGCCCGATTTAGCGCAGCTTGCGCTCGATGGCCTGCCTGCCAGTCGACTGAATCGACAAGACTTGCCGCCCACTTTCAGTCAGCTACTGAATCAAGTCGAGCTGGCAACGGGCAAGCAAATCAAGGATGCCTTGGCCCGCGAGGCAGTTCTCGTTAATGGCCTGCCGGTCGTGGGCGGCCAAACCGTCACGTGTGACATCGCGCTCGATCGGAGTCGCGCGCTGCATGATCGTTTTCATCTCGTGCGCTTTGGCAAAAAGAAGTATCACCTGTTTACCGAGCATGACTAACCTTTTGTCAGCAGGGAAGGGGGTCGCGCGGAGCGCAGGTGACGGCACTGAGCACTTTCCCGATGTCACAGGCTGATACCGGCGTCAGCCGACTCGGCTTTGCTGGCGCAAATCCAATCTGACTTGCAGACCGCGACCGCGATGTTGAGTGCCTTGAGGCCTGGCGTGACGATTTTTGGGAGCGCGAGGACGGCACCAGAAGCTCCCGCTTTTCGATGCGCTGAGCAGCTCGGCCGTGGCTTGGCTGAGCCCGAGGCCGAGCCCGAGGCCGCGGCCGTCGAGGAAGCCTAAAGCAGAGGGGCCGCCGCCGCCGGTGGTGTCGCGCCGCCCGCACATTGAGCTTCCCTATGAGCAGGCCGCTAATCCTCACTTAACACACCAGCTTCACTTCCATCAGTTCCTGACAAGAAAGCTGATGCTGACGCGTTATTCACGGGGGTTCGCCGTATTTCCAGGGGGGTTCGGCACGGCGGATGAGTTGCTGGAACTGCTCGTTGCTTTTCACACTGATCGTGGCGTGAGACAACCGTTGGTGTTGATTGACACTGCCTTTTGGGGTGGCTTGATCGATTGGTTTCGCCTAGAGCTGGGATCGCGACAGATGATTGATCTGTACAACACAGACTTTATTCAAGTGGTGGATGATCACGAGGCCGCCTTGAAAATATTGTTGGATGAGTAGATGGGTTTCCAGCGCAGAGCGCTCAGTGAGTGAATGCGTTGTGGGCGGATAACCACGCGCGTCAAGATTGCCCTCTCATACGGCGTGTTGCCTTATGTCGATGCGGTTGTGTGATGGCTGCATCTTTTTGGAGCAAGTAATGTTGCCGGTCATTTTTGGTTTATCAGGTTCAGTGTTAACACCCGATGAGCGCGCTTTTTTTAAGGCGGCCAACCCTGCGGGTTACATTTTATTTGCGCGCAATATCGAGAACCCTAGCCAACTACGGAGTTTGACTGACGCACTGCGTGGGCTATCGGGTCGCGACAATCTGCCGATTCTGATTGATCAAGAGGGCGGCAGAATCACACGGATGGGACCGCCCCATTGGCGAGCATGGCCCGCTGCCATTACCCTGAGTGAGGCAACCCAATACCAGTTAAGCGCGAGTGAGCGTGTGCAGTGTAACTACGAGGCGCTGGGTCTTGAGCTGGCCTCAATGGGGGTAACCGTTACTTGTGCACCGGTATTAGATGTGCCCCAGCCAGATGCCCACGACATTATTGGTGATCGTGCTTTTGGTGTGCGTGCAGAGACTGTCTCGCAGCTGGGGAGGGCCTGCTTGCAGGGTTTGCATCTTGCGGGGATCGAGGGCGTCGTCAAACATATTCCGGGTCATGGTCGGGCTCGCAGTGATTCTCACGAGACGCTGCCTCGGGTCGATGCAAGTGCGACCGAGCTCGCCACTGATAGTCAGCCCTTTGCAGACTTGTGTGACGCTGCGATGGCCATGACGGCCCATGTGGTTTATGAGGCATGGGACCCACACCACTGCGCCAGTGTCTCGCCGCTGATTATCGAACAACAAATCCGAGACAGAATGGGCTTTGAGGGTCTATTGATGAGTGACGACCTCGACATGAAGGCGCTCTCTGGCACGCTTGCCGATCGCGCGGCCGCCGTATTACACGCGGGCTGTGACATTGCCCTGAACTGTTGGGGGCGACTTGATGATATGGAGGCGATTGCTAATCGGGTGGCACCGATGCCTGAACTGAGCCTATCGCGGTTAGCGCGGGCGTGTGCACACGTGGGTGTGACGACCGATACACCCGCACTGCGCCACCGTATCGAGGCGTTATTAGACCATCGCGATGCGCGATAATCCCTGCGATCTGTCGTCCGCAGTCCTCGCGCGCTGGCCGTTTTGTGTGTGCACTCCGCGGTTAATGTAGGGCGCAGTCGGTGCTTTTTGGGGTGCATTGCGGCAGTGATTCCCTACAATGGCGTCATGACATCACGTTTACTCATCCTCCTTCCGCTATTTTGGCTTTTTGCGGGTTGCAGTGCGTCCACAACCTCAGGTGGGGGTGCTGGTAATACGTTGACGGGCGGCTGGCAAGCTTGTGCCGGTGAGCGCCCAAAAGTGTGCACCATGATTTACGACCCAGTGTGTGGCCGGCGTGCGGATAACACGCTCGACGACTACGCCTCTCCTTGTAACGCATGCGCTGATGTGAACGTGATGGCTTGGCACCCAAAAACCTGTAAGGAATGATATGTCACTGACAAACCGCATTTTGCTGGCCATGGCGGCCGGTATTGCACTGGGATCAATGTTGGAGTGGTTGCTGGGGGTGATCGACCCGGCCCATGGCGTCCATGTTTTTATTCAGAATGGATTGGTATTGGGTGTCTTCGACGTCGTGGGGCGCATCTTTATTGCCTCGCTAAAGTTATTGGTGGTGCCGCTGGTGATGGTATCGCTGATTTGCGGCATGAGCTCGCTGGGGTCGAGTAGCCGCATGGGGTCGATCGCAGGGCGAACGGTCGGACTCTATTTGTTGACCACGTGTGTCGCGGTCTCGCTAGGGCTGGGCGTCGCGCTGTTGATTGGTCCGGGTAAGGGGGTGGCAACGATGGCCGCAGCGGCGTTTGAGGCAAAAACGCCGCCCCCCCTTACCGATACGATCGTCAATATTTTTCCGAGTAATCCCTTTAAGGCCATGGCCGAGGGTCAGATGTTGCAGGTGATCGTGTTCGCCTTACTGGTGGGATTCGCTTTGACGCGAGCCGGCGATGCCGGAGAGCGCATTGCTGATTGGTTCCGTGACATGGAAGTGATTGTCATGAAAATGGTGGGGATACTCATCGAGCTGGCGCCTTACGGTGTGTTCGCATTGCTGACGAAACTGTTCGCGACCATGGGCATCGGCACTATTTTCGATTTGGCGGCGTATTTCTTTACGCTGCTCGGGGTACTGATATTTCATGGTTTGGTCGTGTATCCGAGCTTATTGCGCACTCTGACGGCACTGAATCCGGCGATCTTGCTCAGTAAGATGCGCCGCGTCTGGGCATTTGCCTTTTCGACTGCGTCATCCGGCGCGACCTTACCGATCACGCTGCGCACCGTCGAAAAGCGATTGGGTGTGAGTAAGAGTGTGGCGGGGTTTTCGGTGCCACTCGGGGCGACCATTAATATGGACGGCACCGCCATCATGCAGGGCGTGGCCACCGTTTTTATTGCTCAGGTGTATGGGATCGATCTGACTGCGGGGCAGCTACTGATGGTGGTGTTGACCGCAACGCTGGCATCGATTGGAACGGCCGCAGTGCCAGGTGTGGGTTTGATTACCTTGGCGCTGGTATTACAGCAAGCCGGCCTGCCGGTGGAGGGCGTGGCACTGATTATTGGCGTCGACCGCATACTCGATATGGTGCGCACAATGGTCAATGTCACCGGCGATGCGACGGTTGCCACCATCGTGGCGCATCAAGAAGGACAGTTGGATGAGGCGGTTTATCTCGATCCCGATGCCGATCATGAGGCTGATCAAACAGTGCCTGCGGCAGGAGGTGTGTCATGAGTCTCAAGGTGCGCGTCGTCCCCGTGACGCCCTATCAGCAAAACTGTTCCATTATTCAATGTGAGCAAACCGGGCTAGCGGCCATCGTGGACCCCGGTGGCGATATTGAGCTGATTGAGGCGGCGGTGTCGGAAATGGGGGCAACCGTTGAGAAGATTTTATTGACCCACGGGCACCTCGATCATTGTGCGGTGGCCGATGTCTTGCGAAAAAAATTATCGGTGCCGATGGAAGGCCCGGAGGAAGGCGATCGGATTCTGGATCGACAAATTACCCGAGTGGTGTCAGATGGCGGGGTTTCCCCATGCTGACCCATTTGTACCGGATCGTTGGCTCAACGATGGCGAGACCGTGACAGTAGGCGCGCAAACCCTCGAAGTGATTCATTGCCCTGGCCACACACCTGGCCATGTGGTGTTCTTACACCGTGATCTGCAGCTGGCTTGGGTGGGAGATGTCATTTTTGCCGGCTCGATTGGCCGCACCGATTTTCCCAGAGGCAACCACGAACAGACTGATCCACTCCATTCGCGAAAAGCTTTTTCCGATGGGTGATGATATTCGCTTTGTGCCCGGGCACGGCCCCGATTCCACTTTTGGTCGAGAGCGAGCGAGCAATCCTTTCGTCGCGGACCCTAATTTCGGTTAAGTCCTAGTGGGTTCTGTGGGTATCCGGAATGGGTGCGATACCCCACCGGTTTTCTAGCGCCTGACGAGCCGATGCTGAGGCTTGCGTAAATCCCGGTACCAATCCCCGTGCACTTTACCTATCTCGCCCATCTTAGCCCGCATCTATCCTTGGGGGAGGCCTATTGGGCAGCAAACGCTAGCGCGCTAGTGTGCCTGAGCAGGAAGCGCCAGGTGTGAGGCGCGATCAGGTCGACTGTTAAGGGGTTGGGTAGGCCGTTCCTGAAAAAACCGTTGCCTCGACTTTGATGCCGCGCAGCGCGTCTGCCGGTGCGGTCATTGGGTCTTGCGCTAGCACGACAAAATCGGCTCGTTTGCCTGCGCGAATCGAACCAATATCATGCTCTCTGCCGATCACTTTTGCCGCGCCCGAGGTCACCGCCTTGAGCGCGGAGGCACGTGACAGCCGTTCTGATTTGAGTCCTCGTGCACCGCTGAAAGTTTGTCGCTCGCTAGCTGCCCAGACGAGTGTGAGGGGCGAAAGCGGCGCCATGGGTGCGTCAGAGTGCAGTGTGAAGGGAACACCATGGCGCTCGAGCGAGCCTAATCGGGTCATTTGTGCCGCGCGATCCGGACCCAACCAACTCACCGCATAGGCCTCAGAGAGCAGGTAGTGGTAGTACGGATTCACCGATGCCTGCATGCCCAGTTGCCCCATTTGTGCGCTTTGTTGCTCGGTGCTGTAGGCGAGGTGTTCGACCGTGGCGCGGTGGTCGGGTCGCGGAAAGTCTGTTTGCAGGCCTTTAATGAGCCGGATAAAGCGATTGACCGCCGCGTCGCCGTTGGCGTCCAGCCACTTCATCGTCTTCCGCAAAACACTTCTGCGTAGGCGCGTAAGGCCGGTTCTGGCACCATCCAAACCCCTTTATGCCCATCGAGATAACCGGGAGGACCCATTTGCGCGAGGCCAGAAAAGATCGCGCCATCAATCATCAGTTTAAAGTGATTGCCGATCGAGACACGGTCGTCATTGTCCTTTTGCCAGTGCCGAATTTCGGCCAGTGCGTCTGTGGGGGATTGTTCGCGGGTCAAAAAATCAAGAATAATCGGCGTGAGAATGAGCCGTGTCGGTACGGGATAAGCATCGGCGGCTGCGCGCACACCGGCAATTTCGGCCGTTGGGTTACCGTACACCCCAGTACCCATATCCAAAGCAGTGGTCACGCCTGCTTGATGGAGCATGGCGAGAAAGTTAAACATGCCTCGGCCGAATCGCTCTGGTGCAAATAAGAAGCCGAGCTTGGGTATGACCGCTTTGAGGCCGTTTTCATAAAAATGTCCGCGCTCCCAGTCGACACCCTCCTCAATTGGCGCATCTTCCTCAGTGACACCCAGTAGGTTCCACGCGGCATCATTGCCGATCAACTCGTGAAAGGAGCGATGCCAGAGCATGACAGGTTGGTCACCAAACCAGTCGTTGAGTTCCTGGCGCCAGATCTTGCCGTGCCAAAGCGGATGGTAGCCCCACACGATAAACGGCACGTCAGGATCAGTATGTTGCGCCGCGAGCTCGGTGAGTCGCGTTCGATATCCCTGGGGTGTCGTCTCGCCCGGAAACTCGCCGGTTGGTAAGGACCAGTCGTCTGGCGCTAAGAACGGAAATTGTGTGAGTACCGCTGGTAAAGCGGGGTGAACATGGGGATCGATGAAGCCAGGCAAGATGATCTGCTCCGCAAACTGACGGTCGACCTTGCCCTCCCGAGCTTTGACTAAGGGGGTCAAACTGGCTTCGCTGCCCACGGCAACAATCAGACCGTCTTCCACTGCGACCGCAGTAGCAGTCGGCAATGAAGGCTCCATGGTGCGGATCAGCTGGGCGGTGTATACCACCAGTTCAGCCTGAGTCAGTGGCGATAACAGCGCCAGTGCGGTAAGTACGAGGCTGATGCCCCGCAAGGCGGCGCGATTAACCATGTGATCTCCCGTGACGGGGTGCCGATTAACGGATCACCTTAATCCAGTCACCCGTGCGTGGTTCACCACTGGGATAATAACCGTTAATGAGCCTGAGTTGATTCTCGGCATCCGCCAGCTTCACGCTGCTGGCGAGGGAAGCAAACGTGGCACCCCTCGGAACTTGAACGTAATGCAGTGTATAGCTGGTACCCGTGATTTTCTCTTTTGCGGTCAGGGGGCGAAAGCTATCAATAATCGTGCGGAAGTCGGTATCGGCTTCGGCAAGCGTCGGCGCATCGCCCTCGAACAAAAAGCGGTAGCTGTGATCAATCACGGCGAGACGCACCGAGCGTGACCCGCTCGTAGCAATGGCGGTTGTGCCGCTCAGGCCGTATTGCTCGAGCGCGTCCACCTCACTGACGTCGCCATTGGCGCCAGAGCGCAAGCTGACCTCGGTGTCCTCATCGGGGTTGATACGGGCAAGGCCAATGGTGAGTACACGTGACCCATCGGCAGACGTTGCGATCACTTCTCGACTCGATTGCTGTACCCGCCAACCGGGTGGATGGGCAAAGGTGAAGTTCAGCTTGTTGTGATAGAAGCGGTTTGTATCACCTTGTGCCGCCGCACTGGCGCCATACACCATACCCTCAGTCTGCCGCCGGTATTCGCCAGGTATCTCTGGGCTATAAGGCATTTCGGCGAGATCCAGATCGTTTGCGGCTCTGATGACTGTTTGCAACCTCAGATCATTGCGAGGGTGGCTGGCGTAGAGCCCATGGTAAGTACCGCTGGGCTTGCCACTGGCCTTGGCTTGTGCACGACGATAACGCTCCTGGTCTTTCAGCACCCCAATGACGGATAGCATGGAGTCAACGTCGTAACCGGTTTGATGCAGGTACTCAGCGCCCGCTGAATCGGCCTCTAACTCCATATCGCGGCCAAAGCCCGAGATGATTTCAGCGCCATACATATTGGCCGCGTCATACACATCGCCAGAGCCAGTGAGGATATACGCTGACACCGACGCCACCTTCGAGGTCATCTGGGCAGTTTGGCGCCGAGAGTGATGATTCTCAGTGACATGTCCGATCTCATGGGCGAGGACACCGGCGAGCTCTGCCTCATTATCGAGATAGGCGAGCAACCCGCGGTTGACATAAATAAAACCGCCGGGCATGGCAAAGGCGTTGATGTCGGGGGAGTCCAGCAGGGTGAAGGTAAAAGGGGGACTGGTGATATTGGCTTCTCGCAGCAATTGTTCCCCTACTTGCCGAACATAGGTGTCCAATTCGGGGTCGTCATAGATACCGATATTGTCGACGATTTTTTGATGTTCTTCGGCCACCTCCTCTGGCATCTCCACCGCAACACCACCTACGGTAACGGTCGAGGTCTTGCCCGCGCATCCCGCAAGTAGCATTAGTAGAGCGAGGTATAGGGCTTTATTTTTAAACAGTGAGTGCATGGTGTTGCCTCAGTGATGAGCAGAGAGGTATTCCAACAACTGATCGCCCAAGCTATCGCAAGCAGTCCCTTGCACTGGTGCGATGATGGGTATGGGCACGATGACGGCGGGCATGTAGCTTTGCCCACTGGTGGCGGCGCTGACGCGTCCCACCTCGACCTTATCAGTGAAATCCCAAATCGTAGCCTCGTACTCAGACTCAGTGCCCCAGGTGCCAAATCCAAAACAACCGGCGAAACCGGGACCGATGCCGCAACTCATTGAGCCGGTGCTCTCGGTATCAACGGTGTTGCCATCAATCCAGATCATGTACTCCAACTTCATTTCGGTAAATCGCTGAGCAACTGGTGGCAGCCGCAGCAGCTGGTCTATTGCACGGGGCTGCATGGGTGCTGTGCGTGGCTCGAACCAAGGGTACAGCTCGTTGATGAAGGCGAGCTCATTGAGGACTTCAATCGAGGGGTCTCCCGAATGGATATGATCACCAATGCATTCGATGAAGTCGAATTCGGTATCGTAATCGGGGGCGTGGCGCCGGCCCAAAATGACAACGCTTGACTCGCCAATTCCGGCTGTGGGCTCGTTATAGGTCATCTCGTCAACGGTCGCATTGACGCAGCCACCTAGGACGAGGGCCGCAAGAATGAGTGCTAACCAATGGCTTGCGAATCCCAGTCGATCGGCGCGGTTTAAGCGCGGGAGGTTCATCGAGTACCTCCTAGCTCACGGGATCCAGCGGTCTCTGATGCCGCGGTAGCTGAGTCGAGTGGCACAGCTGATACGGCTTGCTCCGCTACTGCATTGCCGGCGTCTGCAGGGTCGTTGGGAGTTGGCGCATCAGCGCTGTTAGGAGCAGGCATAGATGCACTGTCAGTTGTTGCGCTGGCCGCGGGTGCAGAGGCACTGTCTTGCGGTGTGTCCTGCTCGCGTGTTTCGTCAGCTCCAGTGCCTGGTGTCGCTCCAGCTGTTGGACTCGGTATGGCCGACGCTGGCGCATTAGACACCGTCTCGCCGCTGGCTTGCCGCGGACTTAACCCATCTAGCCAAGCGGCGACCCCCGGTGTGCGGCCAAAGGTGGTGATAAAGTGCGCACCGGCATCGCGCAGCGCCACCACGGCGGCGAGATTGACGGCTTCTTCATCGCTTTGTAGAAAGGCGGTGGGGGTTTTTCCGTAGGCGGTAATGGGCCACTGTGCGAGGCGATCGTCAGGTTTGAAGCTAAGCGCGCCGTCCTCTTGCTGATGGATTGCAGTAATATCAGCAAGGCGAAATTCGTAACGCATCCAGATCTCGTAGATCTTGACGTTGGTATGCGTTGGCACGGTGTATTGAAGCTCAGCAATCGAGGGAATCAATACGCCGTCAATGCGCTCTCCCTCCGACTGGACCGTCTCCCAACTGTCGATCTGGACCACCTCCTGAAAGAGTCCCCCCAGCAAAATATCCCAGAAGGCGACTTGCGCCTCGCCGGTTCTCACCAGCCAATCGGATTCGGCGCGCCCTTTGGCTTCATCGAAAAATTCGTGCTGCGCAAACGCCGGGGGGTAGATCACCCCCATGGTAATGGGTAAGGGATCGAGCAAAGGCTCAGGGAAGTTACCCTCAACGATCACTTGCTTTGACGAGCATCCCGCTATGAATAGCGTAAGACAGAGCAGGGCGACTCTTCGCCCCCAGCCAATCGAATCAGGGCCTAAAATTATTGAGACCAACGAAGCTACCACCGTTTCTTAGGGTCAGTTCTCTCATCAGTGTAGCAAAACGTACACCGGTCGCCTGTAACTCGGGCGGGCGAATGAATTGCACCGGAAAACCGACAGCGTGAATACGGACCCGGCGCTCACCGCCGGCCTCCTCAGCATTGAGTTTGTCTACGGTCTGCACCACCGATTGAATAAAATCACTTCGAAAATTCGTCACCGAAGACATAAATCGAGATCTTCTTACCAGGATCATAGAAAGTGCGCACCGCATTGGTGATGCCCTCTACGGGTGAGGAGTTTGAGAATACATTCCAGTTGCGAAGATTCTGCAGGATCAAACTGCGGCGCGCGGGTGTATCGGGAATCCATTCGCCGCGGTAACGACTGAACAGGTACTTACCCATATCGTTGAGTACTTGTATGCCCTTGACCTCGGGGTAAATGTTAAGCGTAGCCTCCATCTCGAGCAGCATGCGTTCCCACGCATAGGAGAACATGGATCCCGAGGTGTCGATAATAAAAATAATGTATTCACTGTCGACAGGAATGCCACCAATCAATTGGTTTTTCTTTTGCGCGTTACGACCCAATAAACGCAGTTCCTCCTCTGATAGTTTCTGTCGTGCAATGGCAAGTTGTTCACGAATAATGGCGTTCGCGTTTTCCGATAGGTTTAGCGCATCATAGTTTGATTGTGTCCGAGCGAGCGTGCCCTGCAAAATTGCGATCTGCTCATCATAATCTGAGATCTGCTCTCGTTTGACAGTCAGATCGCGATTGAGAATGGTGGTTTCGCCACGAATCTCAAATAGCTGTTCGGTGAGCTGCGCGATAGCCGCCTCGGCATCAATGGTGGCTTTTTCAATCACCTGTGGTTGCACCGTTTTGGTAATCATGAGTAATAAAATGACGGCACCAAAACCACAGCAGATCACATCCAAGAAGGATAATGAAAATTCAGGTGGGGGGCGTCGTTGTCGCAAGATGATGTCTCAGGGCCAGTCGATGGAGGGTGACAAAAAGCTGCCACTGGAGGCTTGTGCCAACTGCCAGTATTCCGATGCCGCCATCGGATCTCCCTCCATAGGAAATAGAACGATATTGACCGGCACATTGCTAGGTAGCCGCCGGATAGCGTCGCGGAAAAATTGGAGGCGCTGGTTGCCACTCACTTTGCTACCGCGGGGTGGCCGCTCGGCCTGCGTCGGCAAGCCATCGGTCAGCAAAAAAATATTATCCGGTGGCGAGGGCAGAGCGCGCAGTGCTTCGAACGCATTGTATAGACTCGTCCCGCCAGCGGGCACCCGCTCTCGAAGCGCGGCGCTGATCGCTTCTAGCTTCGGCGTATCCGCTACCTCAAGCCATTGTGTCTGGGTACCGGGGAGCACCGGTGCGGCTTCGGTGTCGAAAGTCATCACCTGAAATTGCGCGTTAACAGGTAACTGGGCGGTCAACCAATCTACGGTGTCGAGTGTCCGCGTCCATTTTCCGGCCTGTTTTTGCAGTGCTTCATCCATGCTGCGTAGGCGAATCACGTTGATTAACTGGTTTGCCAGCATACTGGCAGAGGTATCGACCAAAATGATGATGCGATCCCCGCCTAGGTTCAGGCCGGTCAGGTACTGCCGGTTCCCTTCTCCGACGAATTCTCGTGCACTGCGACCAGCCTCGGCTTCAGCCGCTTCTTGCAGGAGTCGGATTGTCTCCTCTAATTGATTGATCTCCGCTTTTAGCTGAGTCACGGCGTCAGTCTCGCTCACGCCCGATTCTTCAATCGAGGCGATCAGGGCTTCGTATTCATCGAGTTCTTCAGTAATGCGGCGTGCCAAGCCATCGGCTTCAACGATCTCGAGGTCTGCTTCATCGAGCGCATTGCGAAGGCGAACCAGACCCGCCTCACCCTCACGAATATCCTCATCTAGCAGATTCACTTCGGCGAGTACCTCTGCGTTGACGGTCTGAATTTCGATTTCTAATGAGTGGTCAATAATGAGAAAGACTAATACAACAGCGCCAAAGCCACAGGACATGATGTCGAGGAAGCTCAGGTTAAAGGTGGATGCTTGGCGTTTGCGGCGTGCCAAAAATCAGCCCTCCACTGAAATGAACAGTACCTCGAGGGTCCCCACGACCAATCGATCTCCAGGTTGAATCGATACCTCGCCCTCGCAGGCTTGTCCGTTGAGGTGAACAAGCGTGTCCGGTGCGATCAATAAGGTGCTGAGGCCTGCCAGCCCAACACCCGGCGCGATGGGCGCTCCAATACTCATTAGCGTCGCGCGGCCTGACACGACCTGATGGGTGGCCTGCGTGGCCTCCTGTGAGGGTTCGGGCTGCAGCGATGACGGTTTGGTGACCGCTGGGGTGCTAGGCGATGTCTCACTGTCGTGCCCCTGGCAAGCCAGCCGCCGTTGAAAGACCAGCTCTCCCTCTGCGGGAACCAGATGAGCCTCTGTCGCATGCCACAGATCACTGGGTGCGACCTCAGTGATGGGGTGGGGGAGTGAGAGTCCCGGTAGGTCTGATAACAACGTGTCGAGGGCAATATGTCCGATGGAATCAGGCAACGCCTGTCGCAACTCGCGTGAGAGCGCCTCGCCAACAGGCCGCAGCGTGTCGGCGTTAATGCGGGCGGTATGATCGTCCACCGTGCAGCTGATTTCGCTTTGCGTTGAGAGACTTTTCAGGAGTTCGGGTATCTGCTCGTACAGTGCTTGCTCGGTATCGGCGCGGCGCTGCGGATCAAAACGGGTCTGCGCCACGAATTGCTGTCCAATTGCCTCCGCTAAGTCGTCAAGTAATCCCAGCAATCCACACCCGGGCAGCAGTCCAGTGTCGCCAGCGTGTGCTTCTCCGTTGTCGATGCCGATCACGGTGATGCTGGCTTGGTGCAACTGAAGTTCGATATGTGCACAAGGTTGGCCAAGATGCGCACCCACCAGGGCACTGCGATGGATGACCGCGCTGATCTCGACTGGCAGCGTCTGTAAAATACCCAGCAGGAGTGACAGTTGTCCCGCGTCCATAGCGCCAGGTATCGCTAACGCAACCGGCTCATCGGTGGCGCTGTCAGGGAATAAAGTGGCAAGGTGCGCGTGCGCTAAATCGGCCGTGTGCCGCGCTGGCCCTAATGCGGGGCTCAGCGGCTGAGTCGCGAGTCGGTGCCAGTAACGCGTATTCACCTCACGCGGTGCGCGTCTCGCTTGCTGCCAAGCGATCTCGCCAAATTGGTAACCCCCGTCATTGAACCAAGCGAGCCCCGGTGACCACTGGGCTTCATCCTCGTGCCAAAGCCTCAGTGCGGCGTCGTTACAATCGAGTAAACGCATCAGTTGCGCGGTACCGAGAGGTGTCGAATGAGGTTGCGGTCGATATAGCGCTGGGTGCTGAGTACGAGCCGCTCCTGCGATAGTTGCAGTTGGTGCAGGGCGAACATGATGAGGATTGAGAGCACCAGGGCCACAAAAGTACTGTTAAAGGCGACGCCTAGGCTCACTGTCACGCCTGAAATATCCCCCTCCACTGCTTTATAGGCCTGACCGAGCGCGTCGCCAATACCGCGAACGGTGCCGATAAAACCAATAGAGGGAATCGCCCATGAGATGTAGCGCACCATGGATAGCTCAGAGTCCAGACGATCCGCCTCGATATCACACTGCTCCCTTACCGCATCTGAAACGGCGGGAATACTGCCGGTGGTCGTGAAACGGCTCAAGGCACTCGAGAGGGCGCGGGGAAGGAGATAATCCTGCTCTTCGATGGGGAGTGCTTCGAGTGAGCGTGATTGCTCTCTCGCGTCGCGGGGTAGGATACTGGTTCCCTCCGCAATAGCGATTAACTCTTGATTGAGCATCAGGGTCTCCGCGCGCGCGCGCGAGGCCTTAAAGCCCATGATGGCAAGCGCCCAGAGCATGAGTATAAAGCAGGCTTCTTGTTCAAAATCCTTGATCACGATCGCAATCGATCGATTGCCGGTCGGGTCCTCGCCTGCTGCTTGCTGTGCGGCCTGAGTCGCCAATTGCGCGTCGGCACTGGGTCGTATCACCCCCACATAGGCGGCGTGCACCACAATCACCGCGATCAGCAGCGCGAAGAGTTGATAAAGGAACTCTGATGGCAGGCGTAGCTTCATAGACAGCTCCTGTCTCGATTAAATATCAACGGGGAAGGACACGGAAAGGTCCTCTGAAATGGATTCACTCGGCTCATATTCCGCGACGCTGCTGGAATCACTGTCTGATGTGGTGTCGGGTGGTGTTACCGGTTCGACCGTTTGATTATCCGTTTCTAAAGTGATCGTGCGCTCAGCTGTATCCTCAGCCACTTGAGCGAACGAAACGGCAGCACAGCTCATGGCTGCAGCGAATGCCACCAAGAGGCGCGGCCACTGCGTTGACGGCTTATTCTGCATAACGTGCAATCCGAAAGCCCAAATCATCTCGTCCTCTTTCCCCATAATCTCGAAACGTCAGTCGCAATTCCGACAACCGACTCAATGCCCAGCTGCCGCCACGAACCGTGTAGTTATCCCCACGCTGCGCGCCGAGGGGGTCAATGGCAAGCTTGGCGTTAGCGGAGGGAATGCGATAACCGTCGTGAATCCATTCGGCCACATTACCACCCATGTCATATAAGCCGCGATGATTTGGGGGGAAACTGCTCACGGGGGCCGACACGACAAACTGGTCGGTGTAGCCATTTAAAATGCGGCCTGTCACCAGCGCAGAGGTATTGTCCGCGACATTGGTGACGGCTTTGGCCGGCGGGAAAGTGTCGCCCCAGGCAAACCGCCTTAATTGGTCTCCTTCAACGCGAGCGGCAAATGCCCACTCCGCCTCGCTGGGGAGACGATAGCCAACACTACTGGGGTTAAAGCCGACAATGATGCCTTGTTGCTCACGATAAAACGGCGCCAACCCCTCGCGCTGGCTGAGCCAGTTACAAAAGCTGGCAGCTTGCTGCCAGCTCACGCCGGCAACCGGTTGGTGGTCGCGGTCGAGGGAATAGCTCTCTATCAGCCCGGAGTCGTGAGCGGCTTCAAATTGTCGAAATTGCGCGTTAGTTGTCTCGGTCGCCGCGATATAAAACGCGCGCTTGAGTTCTACTTCGTGCTCCACTTCATTAGCGCGCCGTCCTGGGTCGCGTCGTGACGCGCCCATCGTGAAGGGATTTTGTGATTCCACCGACGGATCAACTAATACCAATGTCTGGCCCAGAGGGGTTGTGACAGTGGGCGTCATAGCCGCCTTTCTGGCCGCCGCCTCCGTCAGTAAAGTCACGATAATTTGCTGCGCAAGGCCAGGCCTGGGTAAGACGGAGGTTTCATAAGAGGCGTATCCCGCCAGTTGAATGGTAATACGTTGCTCGACCGCAGGTAGCGCCAATGTTCGGCTTCCCAAGCCGATGCCTTCACCGTTGATGATCAGCTCGGCTTCTGGCGGCTCCAGTGCGAAGCGTACTGTGCCCAATTCAGGCGTCAGTGCAACTGATTGCTCTGTTGTCTCACCGCGCGTCAGCGAGAGGCGAACGGTTTTCGGCTCAAAACCTGCCTTAGAGAGTTGCAGCACATGGGGCTGATTGGGACTTAAAGGCACGACTAGGGGCGTCAAGCCTGAGAAGGCGCCATCGACCGTGACGCTCGCGCCATTGGGTTGGCTCGACAGGGTGAGTGTCGCATCGGCGGGTGTGAGGGTGATGGTGCCCAAATCTTCATCGACGTCGGCAACGATACTCAAGGCAATGTTTTCCGGCATGAACCCCGGCGCACTGAGTGTCAGGGTATGCTCGCCTGATAAAACGTCAACACCATTGGCTGTGATGGCAGCAGGCTCGTTATCCACCGCAGCGGATGCGGCAGTGGGGATCGTGGTAAATCGCACTTGTGCCCAATCAGGTGCGAGTGCGACGTCAAATGTCTGGCTTTGGTTGCGGCCGGTGACGGTGACCTCTTGTTGCCATGACTTATAACGCGCCAACTCGGCTGTCACCTGATAGGTGCCCGCCTCAAGGATGACGTCGGTTGCCGGTGACGTCCCAATGGGCGCGTCGTTGACGGTGAGTGCGGCGCCTGTGGGCTGTGTCGTGATCGCGACGACACCGGGTAAGGGGGCAAGCTGAATGTCGATTTGCTGAGACTCAGCGTCGCCAACGGAAATCGTTTGCGCATACGGGTGGTAACCCTCGGCGCTGATCTCGAGTGCGTAATCTCCGGGACGTACCAGTAGCCGATCGCCAAATGACCAGTGCAGTCCGTCTAGGGCATAAGTGGCCTCGCTTTCGGCTTCGATGTTGAGCGTCAGTGAGCGAGCCGTGAACAAAAACAGTAAAATCGTCGCAAAGAGCAGACCGATAATCGTCATCGCGATCGGGCGCAGTGGGAGGCGTTTCGCACTGGGTGTCGCCTGACTCAGCGGCTCAAAT
Source organism: uncultured Luminiphilus sp. (assembly GCA_905182485.1). Classification (GTDB taxonomy): domain Bacteria; phylum Pseudomonadota; class Gammaproteobacteria; order Pseudomonadales; family Halieaceae; genus Luminiphilus. The sequence continues at coordinate 3,156 of CAJJBO010000026.1, read as the reverse complement.
TGCGCAGGCGCTAGCCGATCTGATGCCGTGTTGTTCGTGGTCGGTTCAAAAGCTGCCGGTGTCAGCGCCTCGTCTCGCTCAGTCATCACGCATCCTCAAATCGCTTCGACGCAGCGAACATCAACGGCATTCAGCTGACCGGGTTTGACCTCAAACTGAACGCGCACGTCACGGAATCCATTGCGCATACCCACCGCCGTGTAGGTTCCGGGCCGCAATGTGAGGATTTGTTGCTGAATGAGCCCCAGTCGTTGAACTCGTAGCACGGTGATGTCAGTTAACCCATCTGAGTTCATTTCTATCGTGACCGGGGTGGTGGCATAGTCAATGGTGGCTGTTGCCGCCACGATTTGACGCTGTAATCGTGTTCCGGGGGACGGCACCCCTTGCGCCTCATCGAGTGTTTCCTGCGCGAGGCGCAGCACGCGCCGATCGATGAGTCGATTCTTCTCCGTGACAATGGCTTCGAGTCGCTCGTCGAGATCGGCACGCGGTGTTGCTCTTGCAATGCCTTCATTCGCGTACAAGATGAGTGCATCAATGGCCAAGGCCTCGTTGAAGAGGGCAATGGCATCTTGCCAACGTTCTTCGCGCTCTGCGCGTTCAGCCTGCCCCCTGATGGACAGTAGCCTGGCTTGGGTCCGGGCCTGGTCCAGTTCAGCCAGTGCCGCACTCGGTTCTGGCGCACCCGGCTGCAGTCGCGCCGCTGCCTCAAATTGATCTTTCGCTCGTTCAAACTCAGCCTGAGCCAGCGCAGCGTAGCCGGCAGTCATGGCGGCGGTAAAACGCTGCTCAGTGAGTGCCCGTTGTAACTCGCTGAGGCGACGCTGTGCCCGCAAATGCAGTGGGTCAGCTTGCGTCGCGACCTCGGCGTTAACGACGGCCATAACATAATCACCCTCGGCCTCAGCTAACGCTGCGGCTGCTAAGGAGCCGATGACCTGCGGTAATGCGCTGGCGCGTTCGCTCAAGTCGACGAGCCGACTGTCCGCCGGCGCCATCTCGACGAGCTCGCTGAGCCGCGCTTGAGCAGCCAGTAGGTCACCCGCTTCAATGGCCTGTGTCAACGTGGCGAGCAAGGCGTCAATGCGCCCCGGTAAGCCCTGCTCTAGGGCCTCGAGTTGCTCCACTCCGGCTTGATAGGAGGCGATCGCTTGCTCAAAGTCGCGCTCCCGGTAAGCCGTATCCCCCAGTGCGGCCTGCTCGAGCGCATCGCCGTAGGCCGCCTCTGCCCAACGCGCAGCGCCGAGTGTCTCTAATGCGCTCTGCTTGCTGAGCAGCGCTTGCAATATCTCTTGGGCTTCACGCCGGAGCGCGCTTTCCTGCGCCTCAGCAAAGGGACTGCGTCCCTCGCCGACGTCAGGCGTCGCGCCGGCAGTGCTAGGGAATGAGGAGCCCTCTGCCGTGCCTGCGTTGTTGTCTGCTATGGCTCCTGGCTGGGTCGGATCATCCGGTGCGACGAGGCTGGGCAAGACGAAAAAGACAAACAAGAGGAGGAGGCCTGCGAGCCCCAGGCCCAGCACGGCCGGTCTTTGTACGCAGCGTCTCGGTTCCGCTCTACGGTGGCACTCGCTGCCAGCCGCAGTGGGTGCGGGCTCGAAGGTCGTTGCCGAGAGAGGTTGTTCTTTGTGTTCGCTCACGGGTCCTGCGTGTCGGGAAGCAGAGTAGGGTGAGGGAGGTCTCAGGATGGTGGCGGCTCGAGGGCGGCTAATTCCGCGGCATAGATATCCGCTAACAGCTCGCGCCATTGGTCGTACTGGTCTTCGACGTTGCCGGTTAGGCGCACGGTGCGATCCTCTAACTCGATGACGCGGGGGGTGATCTCCGCGTCGAGGGACTGGCCGAGCTCCTCTAGCGCTAAGGAGTGGATGTTCGACTCGGCGCGCTTTCTCTAGCCCTCGCTTGAGCAATGCGCCGCCGCCCACGACACCGATCGCGCCAGCGCTTCGTGTCATGCGGCTGCCGGAGCTTTGCGCCACGATGCCCGCGAGAATCGCGGCGCCGCCTGCAATCATTTCACGTTTGCGCCTCGCTCTCGAGTTCGCGAAGTGCGACCGTCTCCTCGTAACTCGCTTTGCGCCACTCCTGGTACGGGGCGTACATGTCGTCAGAAAAGCCCGGTGTAGTGGCCCTGGAGCGTGTCGACGAAAGACGTAGTGTCGTTGCCGCAGCCCGCGCACGCGCGCCAGCATGGGGTCCTCCTCCGATGGCAGCCGGCGCAAGGTCACCTGACCAGAGGGGTCCTCGTTAAGATAATCCGCGAAGGCGCCGCTGGCGAAATCGCGCGCAAATCGCATTTCAGCGACACGTCTAATGGTAGTGCGCTCGTCCGCGGGTAGGCGTTGAAAAGCGGCAAGCATGTCGTTGGCAATCATGCGATAGACCGAAAGAAAAGGGTCCTGCTTGGTGCGGGTGCCTTGCTCGTAAGCGTAGCGGCTGGTAATGCCGGTGTAGCGTTTATCGAGCCATACCGTGCCGCGCGCATCAGACACGCGTATTTTCAGCGTCAGCGCTTCACCATCAGACTGTAAGATCGTGCCGCGCACCAAAAGATCAGAGAACTGCCGCTCGTCAGGCACCACCCTGACGGCGCCCCAGCCACCTTGCTCGGCCAGTACATCGGCGAGCTCGGTCGCCATGAAGGTAGCCTCGGCTCGGCGGACCTCTGGGTAGACCTGCTCCTCATCGTCGACACTGCTGATGCCGGGATCGAGGATCACGACGCCGACGTCGAGCAACTCGGCGTCGGGAATCAGGCGCGGCTGGCGCGTCGAGCACGGGAACAGACGTTGATTTGACGGTTTCTGTGACACAGCCGGACAGCAGACTCAGGGCAAGTAGCAGACTAACCAAGCTTCGGGTCATGACGCGGGGACCTCTATGCCTTTGTATTTACGATACTCATTCCACAGCTTTTCGCGAACCTCAGGATCGGCCTCTCGCATGGCGGCTTCGCGCAGTTGTCGCGCGACCACATCGTCATCGTTGCCAGTCGGTATGTCACCCGGCGGTGGGTACTTGGCGCCATCCGTCGGCGGGGCGTTACCGCGGCTCCCACCAATACCCCCGCCCACTGAGCTACTGCCCGTGCTGGCAACGCTGCCTCCGAAGGTGCTTTCCTCGTCTGCTGCGGTGTTGGTGTCTGCCGACGATTCG
>CAJJBO010000025.1 GCA_905182485.1 uncultured Luminiphilus sp. | reverse complement strand
TTCCGCACGCTCGGCAAACTGCTGCGGTGTGCTGGCAATGCCCAATTGCGATTCAGAAGGTATTTTATCTGCGGGAATTTCTGGAAAAGTGAGATCACCCCGCCACCACCCGGAATCGTCAAATAGGGACCGGCGGTTAAGATCATCGGCCCCATCGCCTCTCCGGATCTGATTTGATCGCGCGCCTGATAGACCGCGTTTGGGAACCATGCACCGACATGTCGTACGGTGGTAAAGCCGGTGAGGATCGTGGTCTTGGCATTGGCGAGGACAAGCGCAAGATTCTCAGCTGGAGTGCGTCTGGCGTAAATGCTGTAGTCGACAGAATCCTCTGGGTTCCCGTCGAAGTGCACGTGGGTGTTGATGAGTCCGGGTAGGCAAGTGGAATCGCTGAGGTCGATGTACGCCACCTCTTCTGATATACCCACTTGGGATAAATCCGCTTTAGTTCCTGTCTGATCTGCCGATACCACAGAGCTGATACGCCCTTGATCGACCAAAATCAGCTGGTTTGCAAGTGGTTTATCGGCTATGCCATCGATTAAAGCGCCACAATGAATCACCACCTCAGCGGCGGGCGTCGTCGACAGAGACTGTTCTGATGGCGCCTCGCCACACGCCGTCAAGAGCGAGAAGGTTAACCCAATCACACAGCGACGTAAGCGATATTCGAAAGTCACTATAGCTTGATCATTATTGAGTCTGACTTCCATAGCAGTGCCTTCGCTACTGATTGGTTTGAGGGTCGAGATCGGATGTAGATGACCCCGTAGACGAGGAGTGCGAGCAAAGCCGACAACGCACACAAGATAAATACACCATCAAAGCCCCAACCCAGTTCCAGCATGATCGAGGCCGAAAAGGGACCGATGGTTTGCCCGAGTCCTTGTGCACCGGGAATAAAGGCGGCGGCGCTACCCGATCGATCAGCAACCGATACGCCCCCCATCTGATAGACATCAATGAATATCCACAAAAAATTGAAGGTGGCGACGCTAAAGACAAAGAGTGCTGCGGTAAAGTCGATGGCGAGGAGTCCGACCGCGAAGACCATAATGGCGAGTGTGACGAGCAGGGGGCGATCGTAGTCAAATTTTTTCAGGACGATCATCGCGCCAAAGCATCCGAAAAATGACAGCAAGACACTCCACGAAATGACTTGAGCTGACCAGTCTCCATCTAATCCTGCCGATTCCGCCGCCAATTCGATATTGGACCAGTAAGCGCCGATATTGATGTAGGCAATGACAATGGCGGCAATGCCGATCCAGGCGCGAACCGAGGGGCGCTTCGTGTTTCCGCGGCGTCGGTGAGCGGCGCCTCTGCGGGCGGGCTCCCTTTGGGGATGATGTGAACAAAGGGGAGGGTGACGACATAGGTGGCGATAAAAAAGACGTAGATGCCGTTCATCGAGAGTAGGGGAATTAATTGCAGTTCAATGAACTGCGATATGGCAAAGGCGAGCAGCATCCAGTTGAACGCTTCCCTTGGCTTGGAGTGAGCTCCAAGACAGGCAACGGCGACGGCGGTATAGATCCCTGCTCCGAGCCCCGCCAATAGATCGGAGCAGTAAAGTGGTGTCGTAATCGACATATTGTGTGCACAGCGCGTTGGCCAATACCGCCAGTAGGATGCCGAGGTAGATCAGTATTTGCCTGTTAAGGCGACGAATGAGAACGCTCGTTATGACGGCGCCGAGGAACAGCCCAAGCAAGTCGGCGGAAGCAACCCGATTGACCTCCACGTCACTAAAACCGAGTTGATCGACCCAGGCGCCGTTGATCGCTGGGAGCGCGACCAGGACGCTGTATCCGACTAAGGTCATCAGAAGGCTCAGGAGGAAGGGGCCGCGGCGATCGAAGGGGTTATCGGTATTCGCGATAGAGAATGGGGGTGTCGTCACAATCGCCCTCAATGCGGATTTGCCGGTGCGTAATGCAAGCCTCGACTTACTCTGGCACCCGTTGGCACAATAAGCAACGGCCAATCGTGTTGCTGGGGAGGAAATCTGGCACACTTGGTTTTTGCGAGAGATGAAAGCGCGACTGTTGCTTACTGCGTAGAGCATTTTTGTGATGAATGATCAGAGCCCAAGAAAAGTCTTTCGAGAAGGCGATTGCACTGCTGAAAGCGGGCGCCCAGCAAGAGGCTGAGGCGCTGGTGTCGAGATGCGCTGGAGCGCGATACCGGCGACATCAACTTTGTCTCCCTATGCTGGGCTCGATCTCTAGCGGAGCGCGGTGAGCTTCAGGAGGCGGCCCAATTGCTAGGTCGCGCTGTGCGAGCGGCGCCCGGTCACGCCGACAGCACAGGAAGACCTGGGCACGATCTTGCTCAATATGGGCCGCCCGGAAGAGGCAGTGACTCCATTTAGAGAAGGCAAGGGAGCTCCGTCCTGAACACGCGCCGCTTACTGAGCAAGTTGGGCACTGCGTATCAGAACCTGGGCCGGGTCGCGGAAGCCGACGCCCTGCGGAAAGAGGCGTCAAGCCGATCACCGGTGCAGGCTAAGCTAGAGGAGGCGACCCGACTCTTCATTAAAGGGCCAGTTTCGAGAATCAGAAAAACTCGCACAAGAGCTGGTGCGCGATAACCCACACGACGTCAACCCCGCATTGCTGCTAGCGCGACTCGCTATGATGGCGAGCTGCTACGACGATGCGCGCACGATCCTCGAGAAAATTGTTGATAGGCAGCCCCGCTTTATGGCGGCGAGGCACGACCTCGGCACCGTTTTGAAAGGAGCTCCATGAGTACGAAGGGGCGGTGTCGGTACTGGAGGAGGCGCAGCGGCTTGAACCGGATAATGCGTTGACGCACTACTACCTCGGTGCGGCGCTGGCAATGGCGGCCCGTCCAGAGCAAGGCGGTTCGGTCATATCAGCAAGCGGTCGCCTTGGATCCGGAGCTACCGGGGGCACATATCGGACTAGGACACGTTCTGAAGACCGTAGGGTGATCAGGAGGGAGGGGGTGGCTGCTTACCGGAAGGCGATTACGCATTGCGGCCCAACTTTGGTGAGACCTATTACAGCTTGGCTAATCTGAAGACGTTCCGTTTTACGGAGCAAGATGTTGAGACCATGACTGAGCGGTTGGCTGATGATGCGCTACCGGTGGACTGCCGAGTTCATTTTGCTTTTTCTTTGGGCAAAGCCTTTGAAGACGACAAGAATTACGATGAGGCGTTCGGGCACTACGCACTGGCGAACCAAATGCACCGCGAGACGATTGCTTACGATCCGGTGCAAACCGGGATCGCGCATGAGCGGATGCGAGAGATATTCAGTAGCGCATTTTTTGAGCTCAGACGCGGCGTTAGGGGGGTGTTCAGACTCAGCGCCGATCTTCATTTTGGGGTTGCCGCGCTCGGGTTCGACACTCCTAGAGCAGATTTTAGCCGCGTCACTCGCAGGTTGACGGCACCAGTGGAGCTGCCCGATATCTCGATGATTGCGCAGGGCTTAACGCAAACCCAGGTCGGGGCAAGCGTTCCCCCAGTGCATGCCAGACCTGTTCGCCAGAGACGCTGCTGGCGCTGGGTGAGCAATACCTGGAGCAGACGCGCCGACACCGACGACGGTGCGCCGTTTTTCACCGACAAGATGCCGAACAATTTTGCTTATGTTGGGTTTATTAAGACCATTCTGCCAAATGCAAAGATTATTGATGCGCGACGCCACCCGATGGACAGCTGCTTTGGCTGTTTTAAGCAGCACTTTGCGAAGGGACAGACATTTACTTACGATCTTTTTGAATTAGGTGAGTTCTATCTTGAATACTGTCAACTGATGGACCACTGGGATGAGGTGCTGCCGGGGCAGGTATTGCGGGTGCAGTACGAGGAGGTGGTTGCGGATTTAGAGACCCAGGTGCGCCGCATATTGGCATTTTGTGAGTTGCCGTTCGAGGAAGGCGTGTGTCGCCTTCCACGAGACAAAACGGTCTGTGCGAACGGCCAGTTCAGAGCAGGTGCGGCGGCCAATTGTATCAGCGGTTCAGTGCAGACTTGGAAGCGCTACGGCGCTCATCTCGACAGCCTTAAGGAGATCTTAGAGCCGGTTTTTCCTGATCTCCCCGAGACGATGTCATGACGGACCTGTTGCCTAAGTTACTCGCGACCTCAGTCGTGCGGGGCTCGGAGAAAGGACAGAGTCATGGTGGTGTTTATCTCATAGATTTTGAATCTCAGCAGGTTGAACAGAAAATCGATTGGAACACTGGCGACATTGATTTTTCAGGGCGAGGCTGGGATCGCGGCTTGCGTGGCATTGAGTTTACGGAGGATGCCATGTGGATTGCCGCTAGCGATGAGCTGTTTTGTTATTCGCCCGATTTTGTGCAGTTAGCATCCTATCGCAATGAGTATTTGCGGCACTGCCACGAGATCTGTCGGCGGGATAATCTTCTGTTCCTGACATCGACCGGGTTTCGACTCCATTCTGGCGTTTGATCTGCGCAAGACAGGAGTTTGTCTGGGGGCTCTATGTCTCGAAAAACGGCACCGAATGGGTGGGGCAGCCGTTTGATCCCAGAAACCGAGGGGGGCCCGCCTTCGTGAACTCGTATCACCTGAATATGGTCAGGGTCGATCAGCGATGGCATCTGTTTCAGTGGCCTCAATACGCAGGCACTGTTGGCAGTCTCATCCGACATGGCGATAAGTGAAATTTGTAACTTGCCGAAGGGTTGCCATAATGCGATGCCGTATCAAGGGGGCATTCTTTTAAATGACACCGCCTCTGATGTGGTGCGTTATGCGAGTCGTGATGCGAAAACGGTTGCGGTTCCGGTACCTAAATTCCCTATTAATGAGCTGGAGTTCCAAGGTATCGATGATTCGCGGGTCGCTCGTCAAGGGTTCGGTCGAGGTCTCTGCGTGTTGAATGAGCGCTTAATCGCGGCGGGTTCTTCGCCCTCTACGGTCTCAATTATCGATATCGTGGAGGGCAAAAGCCTGACGGCGGTTAACTTAACGATGGATGTCCGCAACGCGATTCATGGCCTAGAACAGTGGCCGGCCGGGTGGGCGTATAAAAGCCGCGGCTTAGCAAAGTAGGAGCATAAAAAAGGGCGCAAAACTCGGCGCCCTTGTTTATGTTGGAGCGTCGCCTTAGAAATAGTGTCTGAGTGAGAAGGCAAAATTTCGGGGCCGAATCACAATCGAGCTATTGCGCCCCCACGCCGTATCGAAGTCAGAGGTATCCTCATACGTGATGCCGCGTTCATCTGAGATGTTGTTAAACCGCAGCTGAGCAGACCATCCCTCTCGCTCCCAAGTGAATACAGCGTCGGTGATGTCATAGTCACCTTGCTGCATCTGTGGCGTTATGCGCGCCGTCCGTCAGCTGATTCAATGAGTCGCCGACGTAGCTATGTTGCAGACGAATGCCTCCTGTGCCGCCGAGGATATCGATACCAGAGTACTCCGCGTACAAGTAGTAGCTGGTGTCAGCAAATAGCGGGAGGGCCGACTGTGGGTCGAGGCCGGATGACACTTTGCCGCCCAATGACGCGAGGATCGTCATATTCCTGTTGGCCCTCCACGAAGGCGTCTTGAATGTCAGTCATATTAAAGCCAACTTCCAAGTTCTCACCTAGCAGCGCTTTGAACTCAAGATCGTAGCCTTTTACCTCTGCGTCACCCACATTGCCGACCACGATCTGGAAGGGAACGTTTTGATAAACGCCCCCACTCAAACTGCCCAGCTGATTACTCGGGTCTGTGACTTCGTTCTGCATGTCCTTCCACTTCATGGTGTAGTAAACCGCGTTGAATATAACGCGACCGTCGGCCCAAGTGGATTTCAGTCTAAATTCAGTATTTTCAAGGATATCGGACTCGTAGGCGACGGGTAGGGTCGGACCGAATTTACCGTCGCCGCCTATATCAAGGCCGCGACCGCGATTGGATCCACCTACGCGATAGCCTTCCGAGTAAACCCCGTACACCATGATATCGTCATTGACCTGCAGTTCTAGGCCGTATTTTGGAATAAAGCCATCGTCGTTCGCTTCTCTGTTGGGCAATTGTCGATCAGTGCGGTCATCAGGTCGCTCTACTGTGTAGCTAAGCTCACGCTCTACCTCGTACCATCGACCGCCTAATAATGCGGTTAACCGATCCTCAATAATTTCGATATCGATTTCACCGAAGATCGCTTTGTCTGTTCTGTCTTGGCTTTGAAATGAATTCCACCAAATATCTGAGGGGGCGATTCCAGGGTAGTAGTAGCTCCAAGCCTCAAAGGCTGGGGAATTTCGGTAGCCGTCTACGTAGGTCTTGAAGTCCCAAAACTCTTCTGACTCTTGCCAGAATGCACCAACGGTCCAGTCAACTCGGTCTGTAGCGCCACTCAACCGGAATTCTTGCGTCAGGCTTTCATTATTTTGGTCATTGATGAGGTAGCCAGTGGGATCAAGCCCGAAATCATAGGTCGCATACCCGTAATACACACCAAAAGAGTAGTGAAAGTAGGCCGCATAAGATTGCGTGTCATTGGCGTATAGGAAGTCGCGGTCGTAGTAAGACGTGGCCGAAACGAGCTGCGCGAACCCGAGATCGCCTTCAATCACCAAGCTGGTCTGGGTCCACTCATCTGTGCGGATTTCTTTATTGAACTTGATGGTTTTAAGATCGCCCACACTGGGGTCGTAGTCGTTATAGCCGTCCGCTTCAAGATCTTGGTAGTTAACTGCTGCGGTGGCGGTCCAGTTGTCATTGATCAGCCACCGGATAGCGGCACGGCCCCCCATCCATTCGGTTTCGTTGATGTCGTCTGCGACAGCGTTCGCATTCGTTTTTTGAGCACCGACATCGAGTCCAGGGAAATAGTCAGCCGCGCGCACGGTAGTACCCAGTACACTATCGATATAGCCGGCATCGCGCGCACTAAAGCCCGACAGGCGGATAGCGACTGAATCGCTGAGCGGGATATTCACGGTTCCATCCACTTGATAGCCCGTGCCCCCGCCGGAAGTTGAGGAAAGCCCGCCACCTATATTAGCGGTGAATTCTGAGGGGTCGGGTTTATTGGTGATGACGCGAATGGCTCCGCTCTGCGACGATGCACCATAAAGAGTAGATTGAGGCCCCGCTAGGGCTTCGATTCTCGACAGATCGACAGGATAGATATCGGGTGCCGCAGACGTCAGCGACATAGGCTGCTCGTCTAAGTAGATGGCAGCCGTTGGGTCGACCAAGAATCCGCCACCATCACTGACGCCCCGAAAAACAATCGTGTTTTGTCCTGGTGTTGAGGTTTGAACATTGAGGCCCGCCACTTGTCGAGAAAAATCCTCTAGGGTGGTGATGCCTTGCTTCTGCAGATCTTCGCCTGAAATCGATTGCACCATCATCGGAATGTCTTGCGAGGACTCAGCCCTTTGGCGCGCCGTCACCACGACTTCTTCGAGTTCTGCACTCCAGGCCAAACCCGCACCACCAGCCCCGATCGCGGCGGCAACGCCGGCGACGATGGCCTTTTTAAGAAAGGGGCTCTGACGCTCTTTGGAATCCCTCGACATAACGCAATCCTCTTGTTATTTCGCGCGCCATTGTTGGGCCCGCTTGATTTTACACTGCCCTCTGACCGACACAGTCATACTACAAGGCGTAGCTATTACGATTTAGCAGAAGATATAGTAGTTTAGGGAGGGGAGCAACACGCTTTAGTAGAGGGTATGGCGCAGCAAAATGGGGGTAATCTCCCGTAAACAGCATAGAATGATCGAATGAATGGGTCAGCGTGGTTTCCTTTGGCACTGGTGTGCTTATTGGGCGCAATGTCTCCCGGGCCCAGTCTGGCAGTCGTGGCACGGCACGCTTTGCGTGGTGGTGCGCGAGATGGCATCGTGTGTGCCGTGGCTCACGGGATGGGCATCTTGCTGTGGGCGCTGTTGATGGCCAATGGCCTGGGCGTACTGCTGATCGAGCAGCCCGATTGGTTTGCTGCCGTCCAGCTCGTTGGCGCTGGATTTCTGCTTTACCTCGGTATTCGAGTCTTGTTGAGTCAGTCCGGCGCTGTGGTGTCCGCCGATCGCGCGTGCTCCTCGACGAGGGGTGCGGGCTGGACTGCTCCTCCGCCGCGGAGCTGCATGTTTTTTTGCGGCGTTGTTCAGCCAGTTCATCCAACCCGATGCCACGGTGTTAGAAAAAACCCTCATCGCCAGCACCGCGGCAGGGATTGATACGCTTTGGTATAGCCTAGTTTCTCTGTTGCTTGCGCAAACGGCTGTCTTATCCCGGCTGCAGCGCCATGCGACCTTGTTGCATCGCTTATTTGGCGGGATACTCATTGTGCTTGCGGTTAGCGTGGTGATGACCTAATTCAGGTCCGATGAGGGGGCTATTGGTCTTTTCTGATAGGGGTCATTGCCGCCTCAGCGGTTGGCGATAATCAGATAATAATAAGGAAGCTCATGGCGACACGTTGGCGCATTGCGATCTTGCTAGCAGTGATCACGACTATCAATTATATCGACCGGTCGGTATTTGGTGTTGTGGCGCCCGTCGTGCGAGATCAATTCGGGATTGGTGATGCCGACTACGGGCTCATCACCAGCGGGTTTCTGTTGGCCTATGGCATCGGCCAGTTGATCTCTGGTCCGTTGATCGATCGATTGGGTACCAAACGGGCATTCGAATTAGCGGTTGTTTTTTGGAGTGCAGCCACGGTGTTGCACGCATTGGGCCGCGGTGTGTGGTCGTTCTTCACGATGAGGGTGGTGCTTGGCCTTGCGGAGGCGGCCAATTTTCCGGCGGCGAGTAAGGCTGTCGCGCAATGGTTCCCGGCTAACGAGCGCGCCACAGCGGTGGCAATTTTTATGTTGGGTGCGGGCTTGGGTGCCATTATCACCCCTCCACTGACGGTTTGGATTATGCAAACGTTAAGCTGGCAGTGGGCCTTTATTATTCCGGGCACGCTTGGGTTGATATGGGCAGTACTCTGGCGCCGGTGGTATCACCTACCCGAATCGCACCCCACGTTGGACGAGGCAGAGCGCACCCTTATTTTGTCACAACGCTCCGAGCAACAAAGTGGGGTTGGCTGGACGCAGCTGCTCGGTTACCGACAGTTCTGGGGCATCTTAGTTGCCCGGATAGTGAGCGATTTTCCTTTTTACTTTTTTTTGTTTTGGCTGCCGCAATACCTCATTGATATACGAGGCTTTGATCTCAGAGCCATTGCCTTATTCGCTTGGCTACCGTGGGTGGCGGCTGACTTAGGCGCGTTGAGTGGTGGGTCGCTGAGTTCCGCGTTAGTCCGTCGTGGCCATAGTATTAATAGCGCCCGAAAGTGGGTGATCTGGCTGGGTGCGGTACTCGTTGCCATGGCGGTTGTGCCCGCCTTCTATGTCGAGTCGAGCATGGTGGCGCTGGCGTTGATTTGCTTTGGCCTGTTTGCCATTCAAGTAAAGGGCTCGGTCTTCTTTACGTTGCCAACCGACTTATTTCCGGCTGATCGTGTCGCAACGGTGTGGGGCGTATTCGGTGCGGTAGGGAGTCTTGGCGGGAGTTTACTGGGGTTGTTGGCCGGCTTTATGATTCAAAGCGCCGGCTATGAGAGTGTCTTTTTAATGATCGCGTGCCTGCACCTTATCTCTGCCTTGTTGCTGCAGATTTTTGTGCCGCGTATTGAGATGGTCACACAGTAGATCCTGAGTCGCACCGCGTACTCGGGGATCACGTGGGCCGCGTCGACTACCTGATTGCGATGTTTGTCTTGCCGATGTTGGTGCGACCGCGGGTTGAGCCTATGCGATGCAGCGCTTTAAAGCGCCGCAATCACCTCATCTAATGTCGCCAAGAATTGCGCACCCACCGCCCCATCAATGACCCGATGATCACAAGAAAGCGTCACGCTGAGCATGGTGGCGATGCCTATTTCACCCTCTCGGACGACGGCTTGCTGTGATGCTTTACCCATGGCGAGAATAGCGCCCATCGGTGGGTTGATAATGGCGGTGAACTGGGTGATGCCGAACATCCCTAGGTTAGACACTGTAAAAGAGCCACCCGAGATGTCGTCTTTGGTGAGCTTCCCTGTCTTGGCTTTTTCTGCCAGTGCACCGGTTGCTTCGGCGATTTCTGCTGGCGAGAGGGTGTCGGCATTGCGAACGGTAGCGGGATACAGTCCTTCATCGGTCGCTATGGCCACTGAAATATGGGCTGCGTCGAACTGATGAATGCTATCGTCAACAAGATTGACGTTAACACGCGGCTCTTTCATGAGTGCTTGGGCCACCGACCAGACCAATAAATCATTGACTGAGACTTTAACGCTGCCTGTTTCGTTGAGTTTGGCGCGATGTGCCAGCAGTCCATCTAGCGCGTATTCCGCGGTCAGATAAAAGTGCGGAATCGACTGCTTGGCTTCGGTTAATCGTCGCGCAATCGTTTTTCTCGTGGCGCTAAGCGGTATGACCTGCACGCCCTCAGGGGCGCTGCTGTCACTGCCTGTCGCGGCCTTAACGTCGTCGTCGGTGATGCGCCCTCTGCGCCCAGTGCCCGTCACGGTACCTAAATCTACGCCCAGCTCATCGGCAAGGCGACGGACGCTGGGGGAGGAGCGTGTGTACGCGTCTCCGGTTTGTATCGTCTGTTGGGGCGCCGCCTTCTCGGCTGCAGCGGGGGCAGCCTCGGTGTCAGCTTTAGTGGCGCTATGTTCGGCAATGAATTGATCAATGTCCGCATCGCTCACGTCCGCCGCGGCAATGACGCCCAGCAATGCTCCCACCGGGTGCGCATCACCGGCCGCCGCAATGATACGACGCAGCACGCCCGCAACGGGAGCGTCCCACACGTTCACAATTTTATCCGACTCCATTTCAAAGACTTCGTCGCCCTTGGCAATGGCATCACCCTCAGATTTATTCCAAGTCGTGATGGTGCCTTCAACCATTTCAATGCCCCACTTAGGCACTGCGATGGGATAGATCTCGCTCACAAAAATACTCCTAGTAATTCGATGTCCCTAGGCGAGGGTCGCTTTGATCGCCGCTGTAATTTTATCTGCATTGGGTATGTATGCGGCCTCTAATTCAGGTGAAAAGGGCGTTGGACTATGCGGCGCACAGACTTGTTTAATGGGGCCTTTCAAGCTGCTAAAAGCCTTATCAGCGGCCAGTCCCGCAATGTCAGCCGTCAGGCCGCAGCGAGGCGGTGCCTCGTCAACTACCACTAGCCTTCCCGTCGCCCTAACTGATTCAAGAATCGCTGCCTCATCGAGCGGAGAGGTGGTGCGCGGATCAATTAAGTCACAGCTGATGCCCTCAGCCGCCAGTGCATCAATCGCAGCAGCTGCCTTCGGCACCATTTGTCCAAACGCCACTACGGTGACGTCGTCACCCTCGCGCACAAAATTGGCCTGACCAAACGGGATGGTATACATCTCATCGGGTACTTCAGCGGTTTCTTGATAGAGCACTTTGGGCTCGAAGAACAGCACAGGATCATCGTCCTGAATCGCTGAAAGTAGGAGCCCCTTGGCATCATAGGCATTTGAGGGAACAACGACCTTCAGCCCCGGAAAGGATGTCATTACCTGATACATTGCCTGACTATGTTGACCCGCCGCACTAAAACCGCCGCCGGCAGAAAATCGAATAACCGCGGGGCATCGACTCTTGCCACCAAACATATAGCGAAACTTGGCCATCTGATTAAATATTTGATCGAAGCAGACGCCGATAAAATCAACAAACATAAGATCCACTATCGGGCGCATCCCCGTGGCAGCGGCACCGCCAGCGGCTCCAATAAAGGCCGACTCAGTGATAGGCGTATCAATGATCCGCTCGCGACCGAATTCTTTAACTAAGCCTTTGTATTGACCGAACGCGCCACCAAAGGCGTCGTCTTCTCCGTCGCACCCAGCGCCACCGGACACGTCCTCTCCCATAAGGAATACATCGGGATCTGTGCGCATCTCTGCAGCAGGGCCTCGTTGATTGCATCGCGCATCGTTTTTTCAGGCATGGTATGTCCCCCTTACGCCGTTGCACCGTATTGAATATAAACATCTGCTGTGACTTGCTCAGGCGTCGGTCGTGCCGCCGCCTTGGCATCCACTACCGACTGTTCGATCTCAGCCATCACCTCTGCGTCAATCGCATCCAGTTCACCCTCGCTGAGCTCGCCTGAAGTCGCCATATGCTGACGAAACACCTTTAGTGGGTCATGGTTCTCGCGCAGATTCTCAAGCTCTCCTTCGCCACGATAGGCCTGTGGGTCTCCCACAAAGTGGCCGTGGTATCGACCTTGCTCGGCAAACACACCTGCTGGACCGTTGCCTGCGCGGGCATGCGCAATGGCTTTTCCCGCCGCCTCATGAACAGCGAAAAAGTCGGCGCCATCGGCAACAAAGACAGGGAAACCAAACGCCTCGGTGCGCGCCTTCAAGTCGTTACAGCCTACGGCGTAGTCAATGTGCGTGTGCTCAGAGTAATAGTTATTTTCGATGACAAAGACGGCGGGTACCTGCAATACAACCGCCATATTCATGGCCTCGAAGCAGGTACCTTGATTCACTGAACCGTCGCCAGAGAACGATACGGCGACTTTGCCATTTTTGCGGATTTTGGCGGCTAATGCGGAGCCGACAGAAATGGGTGGGCCACCGGCGACAATGCCGTTTGCACCGAGGATACCTTTGTCGATGTCCGCTACGTGCATTGAGCCGCCTTTGCCCTTGCAGAGGCCCTCAGAGGATCCAAATAGCTCTTTCATCATGCCGGAGACATCGGCGCCCTTGGCAATACAATGACCATGACCGCGGTGCGTGCTAATAATGGTGTCGCTCTCATCGAGATGGGCACAAACACCCACCGCGTTGGCCTCTTGGCCGGTATAGAGGTGCGTGAACCCAGGAATTTGACCATTCATGATTTCGGCGTGAACACGCTCTTCAAACTCTCGGATCGTTTTCATCGTCCGGTAGGCGTGAAGCAGTGATTCCTTTGAGATGGACACAGTCGCTCTCCTTCGAATTAGTAGTAGTTGTGCGTCATGCCAGCGGGCGGCTGGTTGGACTGATGCCAATCTCTCGCTAGCGCGCAAAACAAACACGCAAGATTGCAACGAATGCACGGTACCGCTGCGACGAAAAACAGTCAACAGTGCTTTTAACCTACCCGCCTAAAAACTGAGTAAAATACAAAAATAATTTGAGTTATATTCAATTTATTTCGAGCATCGGTGATCGTTGTCGTGTGATGCCAAGGGCTATTAATAAAGACGCTTTGGAAATAGCATAAAGAACAGATCTTGAAATCGTTGCCAGCCGTTCCGGGCAGGCTGTCGACTAACGGTTCCAACATCATTGCGCCAGATGATTTGGTTTTTATCGTTCAGGTCCACTTCCCAGCTGTTGGCGGGGGAGATGTCGAGAAGAATAGCCTGTGCCAGCTCTTCGGCTAGGCTTTCACTATCTATGATGGCGATCATTTCTGAGTTCAAAAAAGCGGAGCGCGGATCGAGGTTGGCGGAGCCGATGACAGCGAAGCGCCTGTCCATTACCAACGATTTAGAGTGCACTCCCATGTAGCGCGCGCTGACGGGTTGGGTATCCACCATCGATTGTTTGATCGCCGCATCTTGCCGCGCCTCAAACAGCGAAGCGCCAGAAGCCAGAATGGGCTTTCGCCACGCTTTGTGGCTGTTCACAGCAGCGACATCTTGTGAGGCCAGCGAGTTGGTGTGAATCGTCACCTCAGCGCCCGCCGTCACCAAATCGTCGAGCATGGCGACACCCTCCGGGCCGGGAATGAGGTAGGCGTTAGTGACCAGGAGGTCTTTTTGCACCCCGGGTAAATTCTCCATTACCCAGTCAAAGACCTCGTTACTGATGCCGTCCGAATGGGGTCGATCCGTAACGACTTTGCTGCGGCCGAGGTGGAGTCGAGGTGTTAAGGCATCGAATTCAGATTCCCAGCTTCTCGCCACCAGTGAAAATTGCGTCAGCGTCTCCGATTGCTTGAGTTCTTGCTCCAGCGCAAGGCGCTGGGTCTCATAGATACCCTCTGCCTTTTTCTGGGTTGAGGGATCAGCAGTCATGACCCAGCCGCTGTTCCAGAATAGATCGAAAACCGATGACGCCTGCCCTGCAACCGGACCGAAGCCCAAAACGTCGATGTCTCGAAAATTAAAATGCGGATTGAGCCCGATGTACTCATCACCGATATTTCGACCACCCACTATCGTTGCGTGATTATCCACCGTGAGCGATTTGTTGTGCATGCGGTGGTTGAGCTGCTCAAACTGGGTCGCGAAACTCCAGCCCCGTCCCAGCAGGTTGCGATTGCCACTGCTGTTAAATAATCGCAGCGAGATGTTGGGATGGGCGATCATCAAAGCGCCCATGCTATCGCGGAGCTTTGCCTGTGAAGGGCTGATGGCGAGTGTGCCCATGTCATCGATGATGATGCGGACTTTTACCCCGCGATCAGCGGCGTCGAGCAGTCGGCTCGTGAAGAGTAAACCCGTGCTGTCGCCGTGATAGAGGTAATACTGCGTGTCGATACTTTGCGTCGCGGAGTCAATCAGTGCCAGTCGCCATCTGAGGGCATCTTCACCCCTGTCGAGCAGTTTGAACCCGGAAACGCCGGCGTCCGAATGGCAAGGCTGATCGCCGAGGGGTTCGGCTCGCGCTGTTACACCGGCAGCAATCTCGGCAAGCAGCCCGTCGGTGGCTGCAGGTTGCGTCCATTCAGCCTCAGGCATTTCAAAGGGTGCTCTCACCGTGGTCGAGCAACCGGCCAGTGTGATCAGCATCAGGGCAATAATGAGACTGCGGTGTGTGGGCTGATTCATCAGGAATGCAATCTCATGATTGAAGTGTATCGCCCCCAGCGATTGTCTGTCTGGTAGTACTCGCCTTTTGCATTTGCAGCGCGGTCGTGGAGTAACGCTCCCGCATCCGGTCGTCGAACCACGCCAGCAGGGTTGAGTGCGTTAAAAAGGCCCTCTCGTTTGTTCCCATAGTGCCTCGCTCAAGCCTTCTTTGATGATGTCCGCGTAAACGTCAGCACTCCCGCGGGGGGTGCGCGCAAAGTCGTTGTCATAGTCGACGGCATAGAGACCAAAACGGGGGCCAAATCCCTCTGCCCATTCAAAATTATCCAAATGTGACCAATGGAAGTAACCATCAATGTCGATACCACGGATATTTATGGCGTGCCAAACCTCTCTGAGATGGCTGGTCAGGAAAGTTTGTCTCAGTGTGTCGGGGTTGGCAGCATCCGCGATGCCGTTTTCCAGAATCTGTATGGGCTTGCCATAGCGTGTCCAAGCCTCTTCTAGGATCTGACTGAATCCGATGGGGTAGAGGGCCCAGTCTAAATCGCTGGCGAGTTCTTCAGCATCTCTTGGGTCGCGGGTATGTGTGACCGGTCCGTTGTCGAGTGCATCAGCATCCATTTGCACATAGAACCGACCGTAGTAGTTGATCCCGACATAGTCCTGCGTTCCCTCGAGGCCATCGATCGTGCGCTGGTATTCGCTATCTGTCATGGTGTAGGTGCCGCTCTCGATGGCATCAAAAATATCCCAAATAAATGCCTGCTGGATAAAGCTCGCTGCCAGACGATCGAAAAGGTGCCAATTGCGCCAGGGTTCGAAAGCGCGGGTGTGTTGTGTGAGCCCGACCTTGATACTCTGGTGACGTTGCGCTGCATCGCGATGCAGTATTTGGTAGGCACTGGCATGCGCCTCGAGCAGCCGAGCCACGACCGGCGCAGTGGCTTCGGGATTAGCTCTTTGCTCCAACGGCGGGAAGATCCCCTCTAAGTAGCCCCACAGCACGTAGACCATTGGCTCATTGAGCGTGCACCAGTGGCTGATTTCCGAGCCCAGCAATTCAGATACCGCGGTGACGTAGCGATTCCAGTGCTGTAACGCATCCTCTCTCTCCCAGCCCCGCTCGCCGCCTTGCTCCTCCCAGAACCATTCTGGCGTCGAAAAATGAAATAAAGAGACATGGGGTTTAAGGCCATTTTTTTTGGCTGCCGCGATGACCTGGCGGTAAAACGTAATACCAGCAGGGTCAGGCTCAGTCATGTCAGCGCGCGGAAACAACCTGGCCCACGAGAGGCTGAACCGGTAGCTGTTGAGTCCTAATTCTGCCAACGCTTCGAAGTCACTTTCATACCGAGTATCAAAGTCGACTTTTTTTAAGCGGACCTCATCCGAGACGTTATCGAGATTGCGAATGTGTCCCGGCTTAGCCTGGCCGGGCTGGGCACCGGTGCCTGTCTTACCTTCTTTAATCACCCGTCGCTCGAAGGCCGTCCAATCACTCGGCTGCTGGTGTTCTACATGTTGAGCGGCGACCGCCACACCCCAGTCAAAATCACTGGGGAAGGTCAGCGGGTAGCTCGCCTCAAAGCGAGATGAGGTCGCAGACCCTCTGACTTCGCCGACAAACCAGGGCGTAAAGGCAATGAGCCCCAGTACCCCCGATAACGTGATGGCCGCTACGAGCCATGGTTTAAAGCGGATTGAGTCAGACATGCCGGTCGATTCCTTTTGCGTGATGCAGTGCAGGCGCCGAAAAATGGTACCTGTCAGGCCACGACTTCACCGATTATAGCGACTCAAGAATCTGCTGGATATCATCGCGACTGGTTCGAGGATTGACCACACAAAATCTCAGGACCGTCTCCCCTTCGTGTTTAGTCGGTGTGACCAAACCAATGCCACTTTCCAATAGCTGGCCGCTCCAAGACTTGTAGTCCTCGGGAGTCCAGCCAATTCGTCGAAACACACAAATAGAAAGTTGTTGGTCAGTCACGAGCTCTAGGCGAGGGTGTGCGTCGATCATGGTGGCTGCCTCGCGAGCGCGATCGAGCGTGACCTCAACTGCGTCCGCGTAGGCTTTCGTGCCGTGCACCGCTAGGCTGAACCAGAAGGGCAGCCCGCGGGCGCGGCGAGACAGGTGGTGTGCGTAGTCGCTGGGGTTCCATGTGCCGTCATAGTAGACCTCGAGGTAATCACCGTGCTGTCGGTGGGCTCGCCGTGCTTTAGCGGGATCGGCATAGATGAGTGCGCAGCAGTCAAACGGGGCGAATAGCCATTTATGGGGATCGACAATGAAGCTGTCTGCCGTCTCAATGCCGTTGAACAGCATTCTGGCTGAGGGCGCCGCGAGCGCCGCGCCACCGTAAGCACCGTCCACGTGATACCACACCGCGTTTTGTTTGCAGATGGCACCAATCCCTTCCAGGTCGTCGATAATGCCGAGATTGGTGGTGCCCGCCGTGCAAGCGACGGCAAACAGTCGCGATCGATCGGTCTCGCTTAGGGTCGCAATAGTGGCCGCGACATCGGCACCGGTCAGTCGATGACCGCCCGATTGAATGAGGTCTGCATCCATCACGTGGGCGGCTTGTTGAACCGAAGCGTGTGCCCCTCGGGAAGAAATAATGAGTCCTCGCTGTGCCGCGTGATCGGGTTGCTTTTGGCGCCAATCGTGACGCGCGGCCACTAATGCCGACAGGTTTCCCGCCGTCCCGCCGCTGACGAATACGCCACCCGCTTCGGGAGGAAAGCCGGCGATATCAGAAATCCATCGCAGCGCTTGATTCTCAGCATAGATCGCACCCGCACCCTCGAGCCAGCTGCTGGCACAGATATTGGATGCGCCCACGACTAGGTCGAAGAGGGTGGAGACGTCTGTTGGGGCGGTCGGCACAAAGGCCAGATATCGAGGGTGGTCCTCAGAAATGCACGCCGGTGCCAGCTTATCGATGAAGAGTCTGAGCGCACTTTCTCCTCCTAACCCAAATTCAGTAATGGTCTGTCCAGCAGCTTCTTCCAGTGCGGTTTGCGACAGTGGATGGTCTAGTGTGGGTGGATCCATTTTGAGTCGATCCATCGTGTAGGTGAGGATCTCTTTAGACAGTGACTCGATTTCGGGGGTGACTCGATGCATGGCAAAACCCTATAACGATCATAATGCGAACGGGGGAGAAGATGATTGCGCGCCTAGTGGTGACTCAATACCGATGAGTTTGGCAAGACGCACTGTCCAATCTGCGCGTAATATAACCGCGGTATTGTGTGGTAGGCGAATAGAAAAGAGTATTCGATCTGTGGCCTATACCTCACCAATCAGGAATCTTTAGCTGGTAACTGGCCATTTTTATGCCGACTGTGCCGTGGGGACGCCCGTCGACTGCGCGGTCAGTTCG
Organism: uncultured Luminiphilus sp.; assembly: GCA_905182485.1. GTDB lineage: Bacteria > Pseudomonadota > Gammaproteobacteria > Pseudomonadales > Halieaceae > Luminiphilus. The sequence continues at coordinate 35,044 of CAJJBO010000025.1, read as the reverse complement.
AGTGGGTCCGGCGCATAGCGGCCTAACGGCTGCTGCGCCTTGAGTGTGCTTTTCCCGTCTCTTGTGGACACAGAGGTGCCCCGCTTGGTCCGTTATGGCGCTGTCGGCTGCAGAGTGGAGAGCAGAGAGTGGAGAGTGCCGTCGTACGGGTGCGGTTCGGCCGCCTTCTGGTTTATTGCCGACGTTCTCCACCTCTACAGGTGTTTGGGTGCTCAATCCCGTCTGACGCCGCACCCGACTGATACCAAAGTCTGCCTTAGCAAAGTCATCTCATAGGATGCGAAATACGCTGTCATGCTTGTGTCTTAAGCGACTGCCATGTTGGCTTGCTTGAGTTCTGACAGCGCGGTAAAAAAGGCTTCTCGCCTCTCCTTAAGCCGCTTGCGGGCGTCGTGCAGCTCCGCGCGAACGGACGCTCTTCGAGCCTGCAAATCACGCAGGAATTCCTCTTGGGTGTCCCCCATACGTTCGCGCGCAGCGGCCATCTTATCGGCACCTGCTTGACGTATTTGCTGTGAGAGCTGAATCTTCTCGAGCTTGAACTGATCCCATGTTTGGGCGGCTGCAAGCCACTCATCCCCCAGTAGCGCCACCTTTTCCTCCCAGCGCTGCCACACCACGGATTGCGATTTTGCTTTCGTGTCGCGCACTTTGCGGCGGGTGATTATGTGCGCCTCTTGCCAGCGGCTGGCGCGATTGAGCCCTTTAACGAGTCCCAGAGCGCGGAGCGATAAAATGACATAGCGGGTTGGATCCAGCACCCAACCACTCCAACCAAAGCCGTTACGAAAATCTCTCGGGTGGTCATGATGATCGGCATGGTGATTTCCCTCGCCCAGAGGCCCCAACCAAATATAGTTATTTTTTGCCGAACTGATCAGGCCTTTTTTAAAGCCCCACAAGTGCGTCACGCTGTTGACTGTCCACGTGTTGTGGTGTGCCAGGACATAGCCCGCGCTGCTGGCAACCAGCAGGCAAAACCCGCCTAACCACCCTGCGAGGCCGAGGCCGAGCGCAATGGGCAGTGCAAAGTTGGCGAGAATGAGTAGCGGCACATAATGCTTGTCTTGCCAGATGATGGCCGGGTGCATTTTGACGTTCATGGCGGCGTCAAACTCTCTAGAGGGAGGGTGATTGAACAAATAGGTCAGCATGTGAGACCACAAAAAGTTGCGCCAGCCTGTGTCAAACCAAGTGGTCGAATAAGGGTCTAGGTGGTGCTGCCCGGTTTTATCAACGGCGTGATGGATGACATGCTGTGCTGACCACCTCCTGACGCTCCCCTGCAAGGCGAACAGCTGGAGTCCTAAAAAGACAATATGGGTCGGCAGTCGAATATCTTTGGCGGCGCGATGGGCGATAAGTCGGTGGCTATAAGCGGTCGTTGCGATCGCGGCAATCAACGCGTGTAGCAGTGTCCAAGCCAACATGACTTTCCAGAAGCCGGCGGGCGAAACTACGTAAGCTAGCGGCGTCAGCATCAATACCAAGCAATGGCTGATGACGAGAAATGAAGCAATGCCCCAATCGATACTAAAGCCCGCTTTAGTCAGGTCGCTGAACCGGCTAAAAATGGGCTCGGGAGCGGCCGGCGTTTGAGGGTGGTGGCGGGCTGTCGTAGGGCGATCGCTCATGTTCAGAAGACACTCATGGAGAAGACTTAGAGTTTAGGTGGTGGCAATAGCTCGAGCAACTGGCCACGACAATGCGGCACTCACAAAGGCTGCCACCGGGGGACTATCTCGGTCTGTGGTCTCAATTACGCCGCGTTACCCATCGCGTGCGCTCGGTCAGCAAGCGGTGTCGCCGACGGCTCGGTCGCCGCGTTCGCGAGCGCTGCTGCAACGGCCGGGTGCGTGATTTTGCCCGCACGGATGTTCAGACCATTAGCAAAGTGGGGATCGTCTTGTAAAAGCGTGTCTAGATCGCCCTGAGCGAGACGCTGGATGTAAGGTAACGTCGCGTTAGTCAAAGCCATTGTGGCGGTGCGGGCGACGGCGCCGGGCATATTGGCAACGCAGTAATGCACGATCTGGTCGATGACATAGGTGGGGATCATCGTGTGTTGTTGCTTTTGATGTTTCAAAGCACCCACCTTGATCGATGGCGACATCGACCATCACGGCGCCGGGTTTCAATTTTTTTAGCATGTCACGCGTGACCAGCTTCGGCGCTGACGCGCCTGCAATGAGGACCGCACCAATGATGAGGTCGGCATGACTGGCGGTCTCCTCGATGGCTTCCGCAGTGGAATAGACAGTGCGCAGTCGCCCGCCGTATTGCTCATCCAGTTCAGTAAGGCGTTTGACCGATCGGTCAATCACGGTGACATCCGCGCCCATACCGAGTGCCATGCGGATTGCATTGGTGCCGACAACCCCGCCCCCAAGGATCAGCACTTGCGCAGAGGGCACACCCGGAACCCCCCCCAGTAACGCTCCGTTGCCGCCTTGATGGATCTCCATGTGGTGCGCCCCGGCCTGCACCGACAGCCGCCCTGCCACGACGCTCATGGGCGCGAGCAGCGGTAGACCACCTTGCGGCGATGTAATGGTTTCGTAGGCAATGCAATTAGCGCCCGATGCCATCAGTAGCTTGGCTTGCTCGGGGTCAGCAGCTAGGTGTAAATAGGTGAAAAGGGTCTGGCCTGGGCGGAGAAGACGACACTCCCGTGCTTGCGGCTCTTTGACTTTGACGATGAGATCGCAGTCGGAAAATAGTGCTTCCGCGGTCTCGATCACCTGGGCCCCTGCGTCGCGGTACAGATCGTCGGTCAGGCCAATTCGAGCGCCGCACTGGGTTTGCACTTGAACGATATGGCCTGTTGCAACGAGTTCCCTGACGCCGCCGGGTGTCATACCGACGCGGTACTCTTGGGACTTGATTTCCATGGGGACGCCAATCTGCATCGGTTTGATTCCTGAGGGTCACATTTGACCGGATTTTTGCTGGAGAACGAGCCGACGGGAAGGCTATACTGACCTCCATTCACATAATAAAAAGATAATTTTTATATTAATTGAAAGATAAAAAGTTATATTGACTATGTTCATCGCTTAGAAGAGCGTTTTAGTCTGATAGTGCGCGCGTGGGTGACGCACCTCTAGCTAGGAGGATCAATGGGATTCAACCAGTCAAATCAACTAGACCGTATTGACCGCAATATTGTGCGCTTGCTTCAGCGCGATGCGCGAATGGCACACACTGAATTGGCTCGCCGAGTGGGTCTGAGCACCACGCCGTGCAAGGAGCGCGTGCGGCGTCTGGAGCGGGAAGGCGTGATCCAGCATTATCAGGCCGTGCTGGATCCTGCTGCACTCGATCGTGCACTCGTTGTGTTTGTGCAGATTAGGCTGAACAGAACATCGCAGGATATTTTTGAGCAATTTACTGCCGCAGCGCTCGATTTGCCGGAAGTTCAGGAATGCTACTTGGTGTCAGGCAACTTCGACTATCTGATTAAAGCGAGGGTGGCGGACATGAATGCGTACCGTGACTTATTGGGTGAAACGCTGTTAACGCTGCCAGGCGTGCAGGAATCGACGAGCTACGTGGTCATGGAACAAGTCAAAGAATCACTGATGCTGCCGGTGCCGCCATAGTGACGGAGTTGCGGGTAAACAGGACGACGATTGAGCGGCTCAGTGTGCTTTGTGTCTGTCGAAAGGCACTCTGCCCACCCCGAGCTCGGGGCCTTGGTCACCCGGTGTTGACGCAAAGATTCTTGCAGTTGCCTGATCGGCCCAAGGCCTATTTCGCCTCGATATAACTGTTATCTGTGAAACGCATCACCCCTAGCCTTGCCGGTAATGTGCCCCTGCGCTACTGTCACTGCCCCCTGCGGAGCCAATGCAGGTTGGATGCGCAACGAAAACAGCATGGAAATATTGGCAGTAAATGTGCCATTATATGGGGCGCAGCAACCGACCTGGCATCTTAAGTCATGACGGCATGATGGCTTGGGGCAATATCAATAGTGTGACGCGACGCGTTAGGAGCAAATAATGGATTTAGGGATCTCAGAGCAGGTTGCGCCCTTATTGGAGAAGGTGAGAGCGTTTACCGAGCAGCACATCCTCCCGGTTGAGGAGGAGTTTGTGGCGGAAATCGAAGTCGATGACCCTTTTGTACTGACGCCACGGCAACTCGACATTTTGGACTCGCTAAAGAGCCGTGCTCGAGAGGAAGGTCTGTGGAATTTTTTCCTGACCGGTGAGAAAGGCTCTGGTCTGAATACCGTGGAGTATGCCTATCTGGCAGAAGAAATGGGTAAATCGCGGCTCGCTGCTGAGATCTTTAATTGCTCTGCGCCCGATACCGGTAATATGGAGGTGCTGCACAAGTATGGGAGCGAGGCACAAAAGAAGCAGTGGCTGGAGCCGCTCATGCAGGGTGAGATCCGCTCTTGCTTTGGCATGACCGAACCCGATGTGGCGTCATCTGATGCAACCAATGTCTCAACCTCAGCGCGCCTAGAGGGCGATGAATGGGTCATTAATGGCGAGAAGCATTGGACCTCTGGCGCCGGCGATCCTCGCTGCAAAGTGATGATCTGTATGGTGAAGACCGATCCCGAGGCGCCCAAGCACCTTCAGCAGTCACAGATTCTGGTGCCGCTGGAGTCCGAGGGTATCGAAATGATAAGGCCACTCAAGGTCTTTAATATGCTGATGCCCCGCACTGGTCATATGCGGGTGAAGCTCAACAACGTGCGAGTGCCGAAAGATAATATTATTTTGGGGCCCGGCCGTGGCTTTGAAATATCCCAAGGGCGCCTGGGTCCAGGCCGTATTCATCACTGCATGCGTTCAATTGGTGCCGCGGAAAAAGCACTTGAGCTGCTGTGCCAGCGAGCCGTGTCGCGCGAGGCATTTGGCCGGCCGCTGTATAAGCTGGGCGGCAATATCGACATCATCGCCGACGCTCGAATGAACATCGAGCAGGCGCGCTTGCTGACACTCAAGACAGCATGGTTGATGGATCATACCTCCCCTAAAGAGGCCCGCATTTGGATCTCGATGATCAAGACTGTGGTGCCCAATATGACGCTCAAAGTGGTGGATGAGGCGATCCAAATGTTCGGAGGGATTGGTGTCTCACAGGATACGCCGCTTGCCGAAATGTGGTCTGGACAGCGGACGCTGCGGCTCGCTGATGGCCCCGATGCAGTGCATCGAATGGTGGTCGGTCGCAACGAATTAAAACCGTATCTTGCCGATACCCCAGCCGTGGGCGCCACTTTTCGCGACGGCTAATAACCGTCACGATTCGTGACATTTCAATTAATAGGCACAGGAGATTCGCGCATGACAATGAAATTAGTCAAACCCGAAGAGATGGAAAATCAAGTTGGTGTGTCGTTGCCGGCGGGAGAGTGGTTCGAAATCGATCAGGCGAGGATCAATGCCTTTGCGGATTGCACAGAAGATCACCAATTCATCCACTTGGATGAGGCGGCGGCCGCACAAACTCCGTTTGGCGGGACGATTGCCCACGGGTTCTTGACGCTGTCTTTGCTCACCAAACTGTGTGCCGAAAATGGCATTTATCCCGAAGGGATTGTCATGGGTGTGAACTACGGACTGGATAAGGTCCGTTTCTTAAACCCCGTTCGTGCCGGCAAGCGCGTGCGCGCCCATACGGAAATCGTGTCCGTAGATCGCAAAGATGCGAATCGATTTTTGGTGAAGCAGGCGGTCACGGTTGAAATTGAAGGTGAGGACACTCCGGCGGTTTATGCCGAGTGGCTTGGCATGTCTATTACTGGTTAATCAAGCGGAGAGAAAAAACATGACAATTCGTTACGACGACAAGGTGGCCATTGTCACCGGTGCCGGAGGTGGCCTCGGACGCTGTCACGCCATTGAACTGGCAAAGCGTGGCGCCAAAGTGGTGGTTAATGATTTGGGGGGATCGGTCTCGGGCGAGGGAGCGAACTCATCGGCATCGCTGGCGGTGGTTGCTGAGATCGAAGCGATTGGCGGCGAAGCGATGGCGCACGGTGCCAATGTCGCCGATTTGTCTCAAGTAGAAGATATGGTCGCTCAAACGATGGCGCGTTGGGGTCGTATTGATATTTTGGTCAACAATGCGGGCATCCTCAGAGATAAAAGTTTCTCAAAAGGGACAGTGGATGATTTCCGCTTAGTAGCGGATGTCCACTTGATGGGTACTGTTCACTGCACTAAGGCGTGCTGGGACATCATGAAAGCGCAAGAGTATGGGCGCATTGTGGTCACGTCTTCCTCCAGTGGACTCTACGGTAACTTTGGCCAGAGCAACTATGGCGCGGCGAAAATGGCCGTGGTGGGGATGATGAATACCCTGGCTCAGGAAGGTGCGAAATATAATGTGAAGATCAACGCGTTAGCTCCCACTGCGGGAACGCGGATGACCGAGGGGCTCATCGACGATAAAGTATTCGCATTACTTACCCCAGAAACCGTCACCCCAGCGGTGCTCTTCCTTGTGTCTGATGAGGCACCCACTCGCGCTATTCTCGCGGCGGGCGCCGGCGCATTTGCCGTTGCAAAAATTGTCGAAACCGAGGGTATGTGGTTGCCTGTGGCAGACCAAACGCCCGAGGGTATTGCCGCCAATTGGTCGCAGATTTCCGAGGGGGGCGAGCGAGCGTTACAGGCAGGCTTTGAGCAAAGTATCAAGATGATTGGTCAGGCGGCAGCAGGACTTGGGCTTGATATGAGTCAGTAGCTGATCGCCCCATCAGAAAAGGAATCCCCGCCTTGTCGCGTTGCTCAGCACGCACAAGGCACTCACAACGAAAAGAGACTTACGCAGAGGACGACAACATGAGAGAAGCAGTCATTGTTTCAACGGCGAGAACGCCCATCGGGAAAGCCTATCGAGGCGGGTTTAATAACTTAGCGGCGCCCACCCTAGCGGGGCATGCCATCAGTGCTGCAGTAAAGCGCGCGGGGGTTGATCCCGCGCTGGTAGAGGACTGCATCATGGGGTGCGCGCTGACCCAAGGTAGTCAGGGTGGCAACATTGGTCGGAACGCGGCATTGCGAGCAGGCCTGCCAGTGTCGGTCGGTGGCATGACGGTCGATCGGCAGTGTTCATCGGGCATGATGGCGGTTGCCATTGCTGCGAATCAAATCGTGCAGGACGGAGTTGAGGTGGCCATAGGTGGCGGAGTCGACTCGATCTCTCTAGTCCAGAATGAGCATATGAATTTGCACCGAGCCGCCGACGAAGAGTTGCTGGCGATGCAAAAGGACATCTACATGCCCATGCTGCAGACGGCTGAGGTGGTTGCTGCTCGCTATGGCATCTCGCGCGAAGCCATGGACGAATACGGACTGCAATCACAGCAGCGTGCCGCCGCCGCGTATCAAGCGGGCAGGTTTGACGATGAGCTCACGCCGGTTACTTGTGAGCGGATTGTTTACAACAAGGAGACCGGTGAGCAGTCAACAGCAGAAGCGACTGTGAGTGCCGATGAAGGGGTGCGCGCCTCAACGCTGGAGGGCGTTCAGGGCCTGCGAACGGTCATTGAAGGCGGCACCATTACCGCTGGCAACGCCTCGCAGTTATCTGACGGTGCCTCTGCGCAGGTCGTCATGGAGGCAGGGTTGGCACAGAAAATGGGTTTGAATCCGCTTGGCGCGTATCGCGGAGTGGCGGTAGCGGGTTGTGAACCCGATGAGATGGGTATCGGCCCGGTTTACGCAATTCCTAAGTTATTGAAGCAGCACGGGTTGACGGTGGACGACATCGGATTATGGGAACTCAACGAAGCCTTTGCCGTGCAGGTGATTTACTGCCGCGATCAGTTGGGCATCGACAATGACAAGCTCAATGTAAACGGCGGTGCGATTGCAGTAGGGCACCCTTACGGCATGAGTGGCTCTCGTTTACTGGGTCACGCTTTGATCGAGGGCAAGCGCCGGGGTGTGAAATACGTCGTGGTCACTATGTGTGTTGGCGGTGGTATGGGTGCCGCTGGACTGTTCGAGGTTTACTGATATGAAAGCGTTAGTCTGTCGTGAGCACGGTTTGCCCGATGCACTAGATTTGGTGGCGGACTGGCCAACACCGGAAATAGGCCCCTCGGATGTATTGATCGGGGTGAAGGCGGCGGGACTCAATTTTCCTGACGTCTTGATTATTCAGGGTAAATATCAGATGCAACCCGATTTGCCGTTTATACCTGGTGGTGAGTGCGCCGGCGTTGTGGAGGCAATCGGCAGTGACGTAACCCGCTGGAAAGTGGGTGATGAGGTGATCCATAGCGCTGGTTCGGGTGGTTTTTGCGCGCAAGTGGTTGCCCATGAGCTGGCGGTCCTGCCTAAGCCTGCGGCGCTGTCTTTTGAGGCCGCTGCTGGGGTTTCGATTACTTACCTAACGTCTTACCACGCGCTGGTGCAAAGAGCGCAGATTCAACCCGGAGAAACCCTGCTTGTTTTGGGTGCGGCGGGCGGCGTCGGCAGCACTGCCGTTGAGTTGGGTAAGGCCCTGGGCGCCACGGTGATCGCCGCCGCGAGCAGTGATGACAAGCTCGCGCTGTGCCAGCAGTTAGGTGCAGATTACACCATTAACTACAGCACGGAGTCGCTGAAAGACCGTGTCAAAGAATTGACCGGCGGGAAAGGCGTCGACGTCGTTTATGATCCTGTTGGGGGCGACTTCAGCGAACCCGCTGTCAGATCGATGGGTTGGAATGGACGCTACCTGGTGATCGGATTCGCTTCCGGGCCGATTCCCAGCATTCCCTTGAACCTAACCTTGCTCAAGGGGTGTGCCATTGTGGGGGTCTTTTGGGGCCGCTTCACCATGGAGGAGCCTGAAACGCATCAGGCGAATATCAAAACGCTGTGGCAGTGGTTTGAGGAGGGCAAGATCAAGCCGGTGATCACCGATTTGTTCCCGATCGAAGAGTATGAGGCCGCTTACGCCGCTATGATGGAGCGCAGAGCGAAAGGGCAAGGTCATTTTGACGCTCTAAGATGGCGGGCTTTCAATTCAGTACAGTGGCTGATCTCCGCGTGGGTGCGGGTGCGGCGCAGCAGTTGGGGGCGCTGTGTCAGCAGCTGGGTATTGCCAAGCCGCTGATCGTGACCGACGCTGGGCTGGTGCAGATCGGTCTTGTGGATCCTGTTCGCGATGGTGTCGCTCGTGTTTGTGATGAGGTCAGTGTGTTTTCAGACGTCACGGCTGATCCGTCAGAGGCTGTCGTTGAGGCGGCGCTCCACGCCCTGATGAACCGCATCTGCCGACGGCGTGATTGGTCTGGGCGGCGGAAGCTCAATGGACGTGGCCAAGGTCATTGCGGTATTGGCCACTGGGCAGCAGTCGCTGCCAGAGCTTTACGGGTTGCAATCAAGTCATCCTATCCGAGAGATTGCCTTTACGCCATTCCTACCACGGCGGGAACGGGCTCAGAGGCGACCCCCGGGGCGGTGATTACTGACGCGTGCGACCCATGACGAAAGCCAGGTATTAGCTGGGCGACTGTTTACTGCCACATGTCGCAGTATTAGACCCTCAACTGACGTTAGGCCTGCCACCCCATGTGAGTGCCATGACAGGCATCGATGCCATGGTGCATGCGATTGAAGCATTTACCAGCAAGCGTTTAAAGAATCCGCTTTCAGATATGCTGGCGAGGCGTGCACTGCAGTTACTAGCGGGTCATCAGAGGCGAGTGTTGAGTCATCCAAACGATATGGTAGCCCGAGAAGCGATGCTGTTAGGCGCGACTTTAGCTGGACAAGCCTTTGCGAATGCACCGGTGGCGGCCGTTCATGCGCTGGCCTATCCCTTGGGAGGCCACTACCACATGCCTCATGGACTCAGTAATGCGCTGATGCTGCCTGCGGTACTGCGATTTAATGCGCCAGTGTGTGAGGCGCTGTACTTGGATTTGGCGACGCTGTTACCTCAGCCTGTTGGGCCAGGGGTGGAAGGATTTGTCGTGTGGTTCGAGCAATTAATTGCGGACGCCGGTTTGCCTCAAAGCTTGTCCGACGCCAAAGTGCCCGAGCAAGATTTACCCATGCTGGCTGCAGACGCCATGCAGCAACAGCGACTGTTGGTCAACAACCCCATGACGGTGGACGAGTCGGCAGCCCTGGCCTTGTACCGCAGTGCTTGGGAGGGCCGAGTGTGACAGACCGACCCTCCCCGGCAAGACGGGCGGACTTTCCGCTGTTTTACGCTCTCGAATCACGGTGGGCAGACAATGATATCTATGGCCATATCAATAACGTCGCTTATTACGCTTACTTCGATACGGTGGTGAATCGTTTTCTGATCGAAAAGGGCGCGATGCGTCCCGGGACCGACGAGGTGGTGGGATACGTGGTTCAATCGAGCGCCAATTATTTCACGCCGGTGAGCTACCCCACAACATTGAGCATCGGGCTTCGCGTCGATCGTTTAGGGACCAAGTCGGTGACTTGGTCGCTGGGCGTCTTTGCACCGAATGAGCAGCAGAGTTGTGTCACGGGCCAATTTACCCACGCTTTTGTCGAGCGAGCGTCGGGATTGTCTGCTGAGATCCCCGCTTCGATTCGCTCGGCAATCGAAGCGTTGGACAGGCCTGTGGGCTCAGGCTGAATTTACTGACGCATGGGCCGTAGCGTCGATAGAAACACCACAACCAGAATGAGGGCGGCGCCCCATACGGCCTCAGGGCCATTTTGCTGGTAAAGAAACCCACCGCTGATAGGGCCAAGGACGAAACCCGCCGCAGGACATGCACTCACCAAACCTGATACGCCGCCTTGCTCTTCTGGGCCCACTGCCAAAGAGGCACCGGCAGCGACCGCCGGCAAGAGCAATCCTAAACCAGCACCAATGAGCGCCATACAGCTTAGGATCGCGGTCCAGCTGTCCAGCGCGCTGATGGCGATGGTGCCGATTGCGAGGAGTCCAGCGCCCCAGCGAACCAGCTGCACTGGAGGGCCGGTGAAGCGCTGTGCAATCAGCATCTGCATAAACAAGGAGCAGGCAGCCGAGGCCATCATCGCTAAGCCTGCATGTTGAGCGGTCTCGGTGCCTGTCAGTCCTAGCGTGTCTTGTAATCTGAAGGCGAGCGTTTGCTGCACCATGGCAAAGCCTGTGAACGCGCCGATGGCCGAGATCAAATACATCCTGACTCGCGCATCAAAATAACCGATGCGCTTGGGCTGATTTTGCGGTGCTCGAGGCGGCACGCCTTTGGAGAGCCCCAAGCGACGACGATGGCGGCGATGCCCGACAAAAAAGAGGCGACCACCAAGGGTGCTAGTAATCCAAAACCGGCGACCAATCCGGCCAGTACGGGCCCCATGATCATGCCAAGGCTATTAGCACTCGACAGGCGGGCAAGTGTTCGAGTGCGATACTGCGCCACGGTGTGATCAGCGGCATAGGCCATGCAGCCGGGGTTGGTGGCAGACATCGTTGCCGCCTGTAACGATCGGATCACCAGCGCAGTCAGGAATAGGCCGGTTCCCGTAATCCAGCCAGATCCGGCGGCGGCAAACAAGACGGCAAACGCCAGGGACCCAACGCAATAGCCTAATAGGCCGATAATGATGATGGGCTTGCGTCCGACTTTGTCGGAAAAACGACCCCAAAACGGGGCAATGAGTGTGAAGACCAACGCGGACGTCGAAATAATGGCCGTAATGCGGACTTCATCGAGACCGACTGAGCGGCCCAGTGGCGGCATGATCGCAAAGACAAAAGCCTGCCCAACAGCCGTGGAAAATAATCCTATAAATAAGAGAAGTAGCGGCTTACCCGCCAACTTGTCAGTGCCGGCAAGCGAGTAGCCGGCGGACAATTCAGTCATTGAGGCTCTTCAGCCATCCGCGCGGTCACCCAATGGTAGCTGGTAGGAAATAGTTTGATGAACTGCTGAATCAGCCAAGCATCCCAGCCGACCAGAATACGTCGCTTGCCGCGGGCGGTGCCCTTAAGGATGATCTCTGCTGCGCGCTCTGGTGTCGTACGGGCCAGCTGTTGAAACTGTTTATCGCGTTCATCGGCATCGCTAATGCCGGCTGCCCCATCGGTGCGCGCTGCTCGAGCAATGCTAGTGCGGATCCCTCCAGGGTGCACACAACTCACCGCTAGGGCTGTCCCTCGGTACTCCGCCTGGAGTGCCTCGCTAAAACCACGGACGGCAAATTTCGCCGCATTGTAGGCGCTTTGCGTGGGGTATCCCGATCATGCCGAAAATAGAGGAGATGTTTACTAAGTGGCCGCGCGGCGCCTGCGCTAGCAGTGGGAGTAGGGCGCGTGTACCGTTGACCACACCCCAAAAGTTAATATCCATTAGCCACCTGAAATTGTCCTCGGTAGAGTCCGCGAACTTTGCGCCGTAACCCACACCTGCGTTGTTAATCAAGCCATCAAGATGTGTTGTCTGTTCGGCGATATCGGCAGCCCAGTTGAAGACGGCATCTCGATTGCCGCAGTCGACGATTTGTGACGCTACCGACGCCCGGTCGTGATCCAGTATTTCGCAGGTCTCGGCCAGTCGCGCTGGATTGATATCACAGAGCCAGAGGTGGCAAGCCGCGCGATTGAGCCTGATAGCCAGGGCACGGCCGATACCGTCACCCGCGCCGGTGATGGCAAACGTCTTGCCCGCAAAATAGTGATCGATGAGTGCCATTGGGCGCTTTCCGTATTGAACAGCGGGCCAGTGTAACGGACATCGGAATGTGGAGTCAGTGTCGTCAGCAATGTTGAGTCAGGGTCGTCAAAAAATAGACACTGCCAGTCGTTTCCCGTAGACTGCACTCCCAGCCCGCGCGGGGTTACTAGCCTGACCCAACACGCGCTCAACGTCCGCTTTTTGCGACCACGGAGTGAATTGCTCCGGCCTAATTTTGCATCTGAAATATGCGTTAGGCCACTACGACTGGGAGGTCCGTTTGTCTCAACCAGCTGTCCTCGCCCTGGAAGATGGCACGCTCTTCCGCGGTCTGTCTATTGGCGCTTCGGGTACCACCGTGGGCGAGGTGGTTTTCAATACCGCCATGACGGGTTATCAAGAGATTTTGACGGACCCATCGTACTGTCGTCAGATCGTGACGCTGACTTACCCCCATATCGGCAATACGGGCACGACTCCAGAGGACGAAGAGTCCAGTCGGATTCAAGCGGCGGGTCTGATCGTCCGCGACCTCCCTTTGCTCGCCTCAAACTTTCGTTCTGAGCAGAATCTGAGCGATTATTTGAAGCAGTACAAAACCGTCGCCATCGCTGATATCGATACGCGCAAACTCACTCGCATCCTCCGCGATGGCGGTGCTCAGAGTGGTTGTATTATGACGGGGCTTGCTGCCGACGAGGATGAAGCACTGCAGCGCGCGCGCGACTTTTCCGGGTTGAAAGGCATGGACCTGGCGAAGGAGGTGACGACGGCATCGGCTTATGAGTGGACTGAGGGCTCGTGGCAACTCGACACAGAGGCGTCTGACTCGGACCGCTTGGCCGAGGCTTCTTTGTCTGTGGTTGCCTTGGACTTTGGTGTGAAGCGCAACATTCTACGGATGCTGGTCGACCTGGGGTGTCGTGTCACGGTGTTGCCTGCGCAGTCGACTTACGCGGAGGTCATGGCACATGCGCCAGACGGGGTTTTTCTATCCAATGGCCCCGGTGATCCTGAGCCTTGTCGCTATGCGATAGACCTTGCTCAGACGCTTATAGAAAACCGGATGCCGTTGTTTGGTATCTGTCTTGGGCATCAAATTCTTGCGCTGGCGAGTGGTGCGATGACTGAAAAAATGAAATTTGGCCATCACGGGGCGAATCACCCAGTACAGAATTTGGCGGATGGAACAGTGATGGTGACGAGCCAAAATCATGGTTTCACTGTATCTGAGACAGACTTGCCGGCGTCCTTGAGTGTGACTCATCGTTCCCTTTTTGATGGTACTTTGCAGGGCATCGCCCGAACAGATGTGCCGGCTTACAGCTTTCAGGGTCACCCTGAAGCCAGCCCCGGTCCGCATGATGCAGCGAACTTGTTTCGTCCGTTTATCGTTTCCAAGCAGTCACCTTAGACAGCGTTTTGCGGAGCAAGCATGCCAAAAAGAACGGACATTAAGAGTATTTTAATCATCGGCGCTGGGCCGATCATTATTGGTCAGGCGTGCGAGTTTGACTACTCTGGTGCCCAGGCCTGTAAGGCGCTTCGCGAAGAGGGCTATCGGGTCATCCTAGTCAATTCCAATCCTGCGACGATCATGACTGACCCCTCAATGGCAGATGCGACCTACATTGAGCCCGTTGAGTGGCAGACGGTGGCTCGTATCATTGAACGCGAGCGCCCCGATGCGCTGTTGCCCACGATGGGCGGGCAAACTGCACTCAACTGCGCACTCAAATTGGCCTCTGAGGGTGTGCTCGAAAAATTTGGCGTCGAAATGATCGGCGCCACTAAAGAGGCTATCGACAAAGCAGAAGATCGCGAAAAGTTTGATCGCGCTATGCGCGCTATCGGACTGGCAACCCCGCGGGCAGGCATTGCGCACAGCTTGGACGAAGCACACTCTGTGCTCGAAGACATTGGCTTTCCTTGCATTATCCGTCCCTCATTCACCATGGGTGGATCGGGCGGCGGTATCGCGTATAACCGCGATGAATTTGAGGAGATCTGTGGTCGTGGTTTGGAGCTGTCCCCCACCAACGAGTTGTTGATCGATGAATCACTCATTGGATGGAAAGAGTATGAAATGGAAGTGGTGCGTGATAAGAACGATAACTGCATCATCGTGTGTGCCATCGAAAATTTTGATGCGATGGGCGTTCATACGGGTGACTCGATCACGGTAGCGCCTGCTCAGACGCTGACCGACAAGGAATATCAAATTATGCGCGACGCCTCGCTGGCGGTGTTGCGTGAGATTGGCGTTGAGACCGGTGGGTCCAACGTTCAGTTTGGCCAGTGTCCTGATACGGGTCGTCTCGTAGTGATTGAGATGAATCCTCGGGTGTCGCGCTCCTCTGCACTAGCGTCAAAAGCCACGGGCTTTCCCATTGCCAAGGTGGCAGCCAAACTGGCGGTGGGTTACTCACTCGATGAACTGAAAAACGACATTACCGGAGGGGCGACTCCCGCCTCTTTTGAGCCCGCGCTCGATTACGTGGTGACCAAAATCCCGCGCTTTGCCTTCGAGAAATTCGCCACGGCAGATCCTCGGCTGACGACTCAAATGAAGTCAGTCGGCGAGGTCATGGCCATTGGTCGTACGTTTCAGGAATCACTGCAAAAAGCCCTGCGCGGTTTAGAGGTGGGTTCTGCGGGGTTCGAGCCACAGATGGAGGTTGTCGATGAGGACAGTCGATCAGAGCTGGTGGATCGGCTGACTAACCCCGGAGCGGATCGCATCTGGTACGTCGCCGACGCGTTTCGCGCTGGCTTCGAACTTGAGGAAATCTACGGCTACTCAGGTATTGATCCTTGGTTCTTGGTGCAAATCGATGACATCGTTCAATGGGAGTCGCGGCTCGACGGCGTGTCGCTTGAAGCGATCGATTATCAGATGATGTGGGCACTCAAGCGCCGCGGGTTTTCGGACCAGCGGATTGCCGACCTTGTGTCGGCGGAGGAGTCGGCAGTCAGAGCGCACCGCTGGTCGTTGAATATTAGGCCTGTGTATAAACGCGTTGATACCTGTGCCGCCGAATTTTCTTCCTCGACCGCCTACATGTACTCCACTTACGAGGAAGAGTGTGAGGCGGCGCCAAGCGATCGGAAGAAAATTCTGGTGCTAGGGGGCGGTCCCAATCGTATCGGTCAGGGCATCGAATTTGATTATTGCTGTGTTCATGCCGTGCTGGCGATGCGGGAAGATGGTTACGAGACGGTGATGGTCAACTGCAACCCCGAGACAGTCTCCACAGATTACGACACCTCGGACCGCCTATACTTCGAGCCGGTGACACTCGAAGACGTCCTCGAGATTGTCGCCCTAGAGCAGCCTACCGGTGTCATCGTTCAGTTCGGCGGGCAGACGCCGCTCAAGTTGGCTCGGGCACTTGAGGCGGCCGGCGTACCGATCATCGGTACAACACCGGACCAAATCGACCGCGCTGAGGATCGAGAACGGTTTCAAAAGATGATTGAGGGATTGTCGTTGCGGCAACCCGCTAATACGACGGTGCGCAGCGTCGAACAAGCTGTTCAGGCTGCCTCTGCAATTGGTTACCCGTTGGTGGTCCGGCCGTCTTACGTGCTGGGTGGGCGAGCCATGGAAATCGTCTATCGCGAGGAGGATCTCCTGCGCTACATGACGGATGCGGTGCGCGTTTCTGAAGATTCACCGGTATTACTCGACCGTTTCTTGAGCGCAGCGATTGAGGTCGATATCGACGCGGTCAGCGATGGGGAGCAGGTTGTGATTGGTGCCATCATGCAGCATATCGAGCAGGCAGGGGTGCATTCAGGAGACTCTGCGTGTTCTTTGCCACCGTATAGTCTGCCTGTTGACGTGCAGGAAGCCATGCGTGAGGTGGTGCGTAAAATGGCGTTAGAGCTCGGCGTATGCGGACTCATGAACGTGCAGCTCGCGTGGCAAGATGATGAGATATTTGTGATCGAGGTCAATCCTCGCGCGTCTCGCACCGTGCCGTTCGTTTCGAAAGCGGTTGGTCTCTCCCTCGCGAAGGTGGCTGCTCGCTGTATGGTGGGTCAAAGCTTGGTGAGCCAAGGCGTGACCCGCGAAATTGTTCCTCCGTACTTTAGTGTGAAGGAGGCTGTGCTGCCATTTAATAAATTTCCCGGTACCGACCCCATACTGGGCCCTGAAATGAAATCAACAGGTGAGGTGATGGGCACCGGGGATACCTTCGCTGCAGCGTTTGCACGCGCGCAGCTGGGTGCGGGTGATGAGCCGCCCACGTCTGGTTTGTGTTTGATCAGCGTTCGCGATGTCGACAAGCCAGCTGCGGTAGAGGTGGCCCGGCGCCTGGTAGCGCGTGGTTTTACGCTGGCGGCAACAGGAGGCACCGCCAAGGCACTGACCGACGCTGGGTTAACGGTTCGAATGGTCAATAAAGTGGCAGAAGGTCGACCCCATATTGTGGATCTGATTAAAAATGATGAAGCGGCGATTATTATCAATACCACAGAAGGTCGTCGTGCCATCATGGATTCTGCCTCTATCCGAGCCAGTGCCGAACAGCACAACGTGTTTTACACTACAACATTAGCGGCGGCTGAGGCCGTGTGTATGGCGTTAGAGCAAGAGACGGATATCACGGTTCGGCGGTTACAAGACTTACATGACAGTATTCACGAGAGCAGGGTTGTATGAATCGGGTACCCATGACTGTGCAGGGCGAACAGACCCTGCGAGATGAACTGGAGCGACTCAAGAAGATAGATCGCCCGCGGATCATCCAGGCGATTGCCGATGCACGTGAGCATGGTGATCTGAAAGAAAATGCGGAATACCATGCTGCGCGAGAGCAGCAGAGCTTTGCTGAGGGTCGGATTCAGGAGCTTGAGCACAAGCTCTCGCATGCTCAGATTATTGATATCACGACCATACCTGCCTCAGGCAAGGTGATTTTTGGTGCTACGGTGACTTTGATCGATGTGAGCGATGACCGCAGCGTGACCTATCGCATCGTGGGCGAGGATGAAGCGGACGCTAAAGCGAATCTGATCTCTGTGAATTCACCTATTGCGCGTGCCATGGTGGGTAAAATGGAGGGTGACGAGGTGGTCGTGAATGCGCCCGGTGGCGATGTGATATTTGAGATCGACACGGTTGCGCACCTTTCATCTACATAACAATGGTTCTCATTAAGCGTATAGTCCTCTTTTTATGCTGAGGTCATTGCGCAGTGTCAGTCTCCAATACCGTTTCCCTCTGGGAGCTTCCCATGCACGCCTCCGGGGTGCTGATGGGGTTCGATCCAGCGCTGTCTGATCGCTATCGAGGGCGGCTTCAAGAATTTGGTTTCCTCCTCGGTGAGCAGGTCTGTTGTCAGCACAGAACCGGTTTCGGTGCGCCCCGTGTTTATCGGGTGAGCAATGCGACTTACTCGTTAGATCAAGAACTTGCGGAACACATCCTAGTCCAATTGGTCGTAAGCGAACCCCATGCCTAAAGCACTGTTGGTTGGTACCCCCAACTCGGGCAAGACCGCACTGTTCAATCGTTTGACTGGGTTGAATCAGCGCGTTGCCAATTACCCGGGTATCACGGTCGATATTTCTGTCGGTAGGATGAAGGGGGTCGAAGACTGGGACCTGGTGGATTTTCCGGGAACGTATTCTTTACGATCCATTTCCGAAGAAGAGCGGGTTGCCGTAGCGCACTTTGAAACGTCGCTGGCCGACACCGAGGTAGGCCACGTCATGTGCGTGGTTGACGCAACGAGACTCGAGAAAAGCCTCTTCTTTTGTCTTCAGGTGATCCGTGAATGTCGCCGTCACAATCGACCTATGACGGTTGTCGCAAACATGGGCGACATTTTAAAAAAACACCGACTCAGTATCGATGTGGAGGGTCTTTCGACGACCCTCGCCGTCCCTGTTGTTCTGGTGTCAGCGCGCACCGGCGAGGGGGTGGCGCATTTACTCACCTCGCTAGCGTCTTCCACGCCAATCTCAGAAGCCATCTCGGTTGCTGAGCAGACGCCGGTACTGGCTCGCGACAGGGCATCAGAGGGCACTTCATTCTCAGGCGCTGCTTTGGAAGACAGGGCGCTCTATGAGCAGGCGCATAGGCTGGCTAAACGGTATGGCCCGGCGGCGGATGCGCTCCTGCAGATGCAGTCTCGGTTTGATCGATTTTTTCTGGGTTCGTTTACCGGTGGAATAGCCTTTATCGCTGTCATGCTGACCCTATTCCAGTCGATCTTTACCTGGTCGGCGCCAATGATGGATGCGGTCGAATCTGGGGTGGCATCGGTTGGCAGTTGGCTATTGCCCTACATCGCTGACGGCATTGCCCGCGACTTTATGGCGGACGCGATATTTAGCGGTATTGGCGCCTTTTTGGTATTCGTGCCGCAGATCTTTGTGCTCACCTTTATCATTGGCTTGATGGAGGATTCAGGTTATCTCGCTCGTGCCGCGTTGATTTGCCATAAGCCTTTGCGCTTTTTTGGCCTGAGTGGCAAAAGCTTTATTCCCATGCTGTCTGGAGTGGCTTGTGCCATCCCCGCCATTTACGCAGCGCGGTCGATCGAGTCGTCACGGGCTCGCTTGCTGACGTACCTCGCGATTCCGCTCATGCCTTGCTCTGCTCGACTGCCGGTCTACACGCTGCTGATCGCTATCTTTATCCCGCGAGACACGATCTTGGGGGGACTCGTGGGCTGGCAGGGATTGACGCTTTTTGCCATATACAGTTTTGGTCTGGCAGCAGGGCTAATGGTTGCCGGCGTCGTCAATCGATTCGCGAGGTTAGAGCGGCATCAGCCGTTTTTGCTGGAGTTACCCGGCTACCGAATGCCGGCGTTGATGCCCATTGTCAGAAGGTCGGTGCAGCGCGCGCAGCATTTTGTGACGAGAGCGGGCGTGGTCATTTTGAGCGTGACGGTGGTGGTTTGGATACTGGGCTATTTTCCGAATCACGGCGCTGATCTGGGTGCGTCATGGTTGGGCGTGATGGGTCGCTGGATCGAGCCGATTTTCCTGCCATTGGGCCTCGACTGGCGCTATGGCGTGGCGATTATCAGCTCCTTCCTCGCCCGCGAGGTCTTTATCGGCACGCTGGGTACCATCATGGGGATTGAGGGTGCTTCGGACAATATTGTGCCGTTGGTGGAGCAGATTCAGGCAAACGCCTTACCACTGGGTTCAGGCTTGGCGTTGCTCGTCTTCTTTGCGATCGCCTTGCAGTGTGTTTCGACGGTGGCCATTTTGGCTAAGGAGGCGAATTCATGGTCATTGGCGGGACGCATGGTAGTTGCGTATTTATTGCTTGCCTGGCTGGCAGCCTGGGCTACGTTTCAAGCGACTGCACTACTGTCATAGCGCGTCATCGTGGTGGGGGAGAAAGCGTCACTGGCTGCCAGTGATGATGTTTTTGTAGCGTAACTGCCCGCGGAGCTGGCTCAACCCCGCCGCCGTCAGCGGCTTCTCTGGAGGTTGGATTTTCGCGGGTCGGCTGAGGGATTGTGTCGAATCAGTGTCGCGATATTACCGATACGCTGCACCAGTTGCGCACCACTTTGCTCGCACAAAGCAGCGATCACGACTTCACGCTCAGTGCGTTCGCCAACCGAGACTTTTACCTTAATCAATTCATGGTCGGTGAGCGCGCGATTCACCTCTTCCAATACCGAGGGAGACAGGCCTTTACTGGCGACGGTGACAATCGGACGCAGGGAATGTGCCTGCGCTCTAAATTGTCGAAGTTCTTTACTGGAGGGCATGATCTTTACCTGCGTGGCAGAATGTCGCTGTAGACTCTTATTAGACGCTAGTGTAACCCCTTGCAGGGTTTGATTGTGGACCGGGACGAGGTAGGTGTGGCGAAAAAGAAATCTTCAAGTCGAGCCTGGCTCAAAGAGCATCACGACGACATCTATGTTCAGCAGGCGCAAAAAGAAGGCTACCGGTCTCGTGCAGTCTACAAACTAATGGAGATCAATCAGCGTGACCAGATTATGCGACCGGGTATGTTCGTACTTGATCTCGGTAGCGCGCCCGGAGGATGGTCTCAGGTAGCGGGACAGGTCGTGGGGGCTCGAGGACGCGTGATAGCCAGCGATATTTTGCCGATGGACCAGTTAGAAGATGTCACGTTTATTCAAGGTGACTTTACGGAAGAAGCAACCTATGACCGTATCGTGACGGCACTCGCAGGTAATCCGCTCGATGCTGTGCTCTCGGATTTAGCGCCCAATATGAGTGGGCTGCCTGAAGTTGATCAGCCCCGTGCCATGTATTTGGTGGAGTTGGCGACTGAATTGGCGATCGGAACGCTCTCTCCAGGAGGGTCGTTTGTTACAAAGGTTTTTCAGGGCGAGGGGTTTGAAGCATGGCATCGCGAGATCCGTAGTCACTTTCAGCGCGTAGTCACTCGTAAGCCCAATGCGTCGCGACCACGGTCTCGAGAGGTTTATATCGTGGCGACAGGCTTTAAGGCGCCGTAGCATACGAAAAGCGGTGCTGCGCCACCCGGCCAGCAACAGTAAAATGCAGTGCGTTGATGTGCGATGGTCACCGTGGTGCCACAGGGGAAGCGGCAAGGAAAAACCCCCGTGACAGCGGGTTGACTTGAAATTGGGTCTATTGGGCCCAATAACTACTAAAACAGGCGGTGAATCGGCTTCTTTAGGGGTTCCCGTGAGAGGCGCTATACTATCGGGCCAATGCGATCGTCGCAGGCTTTAAGACCGAGAGGAAAAGTTGTGAACAATATGGCTAAGAATTTACTGTTGTGGCTGTTAATCGCCGCAGTATTACTTTCGGTATTTAACAATTTCAACCTGCGCACCAGTACGGAGCAGGTGGGCTATTCCGCCTTCGTCAACGAAGTGCAGACGGATCGACTCTCTAGAGTGGTCGTCGACGGTTTGATCATTACCGCTCAACGCAAAGATGGCTCAACGTTTGAGACCGTGCGGCCGATGGTTGAAGACCCTAAGCTGATGGATGATCTGTTGTCTCATAACATTACTGTCGAGGGCAAAAAGCCCGAACAGCAATCGGTTTGGACGCAGTTGCTCATCGCCAGCTTCCCGATTCTGTTAATCATCGCCGTCTTCATGTTTTTTATGCGCCAGATGCAAGGTGGCGGCGGGGGACGTGGCGGCCCGATGAGTTTTGGTAAGAGCAAGGCAAAACTCTTAGGGGAAGATCAGATCACGACGACCTTTGCGGATGTCGCGGGCGTCGAAGAAGCTAAAGAAGACGTGCAGGAGCTCGTTGAGTTTTTGCGTGACCCCAGTCGGTTTCAGAAGCTGGGTGGCAGAATCCCTCGCGGGGTGCTGATGGTGGGCCAGCCGGGAACGGGTAAGACCTTGTTAGCGAAGGCCATTGCTGGCGAGGCGAAAGTGCCCTTTTTCTCGATTTCTGGCTCCGATTTTGTCGAGATGTTTGTGGGAGTGGGAGCCTCTCGTGTTCGCGATATGTTCGAGCAAGCCAAGAAGCAAGCGCCCTGCATTATTTTTATCGATGAGATAGATGCGGTTGGACGCCATCGCGGTGCGGGTCTAGGGGGCGGTCACGATGAGCGTGAGCAAACCTTGAATCAGCTTTTGGTGGAGATGGATGGCTTTGAAGCGAACGATGGTGTGATCGTTATTGCGGCGACCAACCGGCCCGACACGCTCGACCCCGCGCTGCTGCGGCCGGGGCGGCTCGACCGCAAGGTGGAGTTCGGCCTGCCCGACCTCGAGGGGCGCGCGGGCATCTTCCAGATCCACGCGCGCTCGATGAACTGCGAGCGCGACATCCAAGATTGCCCGTGGTACCCCAGGATTTTCGGGCGCTGATCTCGCTAATTTAGTGAACGAGGCGGCGCTGTTTGCTGCCCGGGGTGGGCTGCGACTGGTGGGTATGAATCAATTTGAGCTGGCCAAGGACAAGATCATGATGGGCGCCGAGCGTCGATCGATGGTGATGTCTGAATCCGAAAAGCGCAACACCGCCTTTCACGAGGCAGGCCACGCCATTGTCGGTAGGCTCATGCCTGAGCATGATCCGGTCTACAAGGTATCGATTATTCCAAGAGGTAGGGCATTGGGTGTGACCATGTTCCTGCCCGAGGAAGATCGCTATAGCCACAGTCGTCGCCATATCATTTCGCAGATTACGAGCTTGTTTGGTGGGCGCGTAGCCGAGGAAATGACACTGGGCAAAGATGGCATCACTACCGGGGCATCTAACGATATCCAGCGCGCTACCGAAGTGGCTCGCAACATGGTGACAAAGTGGGGATTGTCTGAGGCAATGGGTCCACTGCTTTATGATGAGGGAGGCGAGGAAGTCTTTCTTGGTAGGAGTGCAGGGCAGCCGGCGAAGGTGATGTCGGACGAGACTGCTTTGGCAATCGATCGGGAAGTGCGAAGCATCATTGACGAGTGCTACGCGCAAGCGCACCAACTGCTGGAAGACAACCGGGACAGGCTCGATCTGATGGCTGACGCACTCATGCAGTACGAGACGATCGATGCGGCACAAATCGATGAGATTATGGCGGGCAAGATGCCCAGCCCGCCGTCCGACTGGTCTGGCGATGACCGTGGAGCCCCGCCTGACACCGGTGAGGCAGAGTCAACAGCCAGCCCCATTGGCGGTCCAGCGACCGAGCACTGATCGACTGACCTAACCCCCGCACTGGTGATGACGCGGTCATGAGCACAGTGATCACCTGCGGGGCACAGCTAGATTTACAGCACCCTCAGGTTATGGGGGTGCTGAATATCACCCCTGATTCCTTTTCTGATGGCGGGCAGCTCTATCAAGGCGCTGCATTGAGCCCTAGTCTCTTGTTGAAACGTGCCGAGCAGATGGTGTTGGACGGTGCTCAGCTGTTAGACGTGGGGGGGGAGTCGACCCGACCCGGCGCAACGCCTGTTTCTGAATCGGAAGAACTGGACCGGGTGCTCGGTGCCGTAGAGGCGCTGACTCGCCATGTTGACGCCGTGGTTTCGGTGGACACGAGTACGCCAAGCGTGATGACCCAGTCGGCGCGACTAGGTGCGGGACTCCTGAACGATGTCAGAGGCTTTCGGCGAGCAGGAGCACTGGAGGCGGCGTCTGCCACGGGGCTACCGCTTTGTATTATGCATATGCAAGGCGAGCCCGAGACGATGCAGCAAAACCCCCAGTACGATGATGTGTTGTCGGGTGTCCGTGATTTTTTTAACGGTCGCCTTAGCGCCTGTCAGGCAGTGGGTATTTCACAGGATCGGATTATTCTCGATCCAGGGTTCGGGTTCGGCAAGACCGCTGAACATAATTTCCACCTCTTGGCGCAATTGGGAGAACTGTGTCTGACTGAGCATCCTATTTTGGTGGGGCTGTCCAGAAAGTCGATGATTGCCAGCGTGCTGGACAAGGCGCCAGAAGAGCGCGTGTTCGCCAGCGTGGCACTAGCGCTGATGGCGGTTGAGCGAGGGGCGAGTATAGTGCGAGTTCACGACGTTGCCGCTACGGCGGATGCTTTGGCGATGTGGGGTGCTTTACCCCGGAGTATCGATCGATGAGCAAACAATTTTTTGGCACCGATGGTATTCGCGGCGCAGTAGGTCAATACCCCATTACGGCTGACTTTATGCTCAAGCTAGGTTGGGCTGCAGGCAAGGTGTTTGCCGAAACCGACAGCGGTACGCATGTCTTAATCGGCAAAGATACTCGTGTATCGGGCTACATGTTTGAGTCAGCGCTGGAGGCAGGTCTGGTAGCGGCTGGCGCCCGTGTCACCTTGCTGGGGCCGATGCCGACGCCGGCAGTGGCAATGCTAACGCGCAGCCAAAAAGCCTCGGCAGGTATTGTGATCAGCGCGTCACACAACCCGTTTAGCGACAATGGCATCAAGTTCTTTAATGCCGATGGCGGCAAGCTATCGGACGAGGTGGAATTGCAGATCGAGGCTCAGTTAGGGCAGCCCATGGAGACCGTCCCCTCTGCCGAATTGGGTAAAGCGACGCGATTGTCGGATGCGCCGGGTCGCTACGTCGAATTTTGTAAAAATACCTTTCCAGCGGCGTTGAGTTTACGTGGGCTGAAGCTGGTGGTTGATTGTGCGCACGGCGCGACCTATCAAGTAGCGCCCCAAGTGTTTGCTGAGTTGGGTGCCTCGGTCGTTGAAGTGGGCGCTGAGCCCGATGGCTTCAACATTAATGAAGGGGTAGGGTCGACCTCACCGGCTGCGCTGCAGGAAAAAGTGTTGAGTGAGCAGGCCGATGCGGGCATTGCGTTTGATGGTGACGGTGATCGTGTGCAGTGTGTCGCCGCAGACGGTAGCGTCGTCGATGGTGACGAATTGCTGTTCATTATCGCCATGGATCGCGTGCGTCGTGGCGGGATTGTCGAAGGGGTTGTCGGCACACAGATGACCAACTTAGGCATGGAGCAAGGATTAGCGGAGCACGGGATTTCGTTAGTGAGAGCGGGCGTGGGCGATCGTCATGTCTTGGCGGCGATGTCGCAAAAGGGCTGGTTACTGGGTGGAGAGGCCTCCGGCCATATTATTTGCGGAGACGTAGCGACCACTGGCGATGGGATTATTGCTGCCTTGCAGGTGTTAGCAGCGATGATCGGCTCTGGAGAGTCCTTGCTCAGTTTAAAAAGTGGCATGTGCAAACTCCCACAGACCATGATCAACGTGCCGATAGCTGCCGGCTTCGAGCTCACACAGTGCGCCCCAGCGCTCGCTGAAAGCGAGCGAGTGGAGGCTTTGCTGGCAGACAGAGGGCGTCTGGTGCTCAGGCGTTCAGGTACTGAACCCTTGATCCGAGTGATGATCGAGGGCAGGGATGCAGCTGAGAATCTGCAACTGGCCGAGGGTCTTGCTGAGGTCATTCGGCAGTCCGTTTAGCGGGGTTGCGAGGGGGAGCCGCGCCCAGTATCATCTCGCGCCCTAGAGTTCTGCCTTGAAAAGGTCGATTGATGGAACAAATAACGCTCATAGTTCATCTGTTGGTTGCACTCGCACTGATTGCATTGATTTTGCTGCAACGCGGCAAAGGCGCTGATATTGGCGCCTCCTTTGGTGCGGGCGGGTCCCAGACCTTATTTGGCAGTGGCGGAAGTGGTAATGCGCTAACCCGAATGACCGCTTGGTTATCGGCGATTTTTTTCGCGAGTAGTTTTGGGTTGGCTGTGATTGCCGATAACCGCACGGCGAGCGAAGAGGATTTGGGGTTCGAGATTCCGATGACGCAAGCTGCAGACACTGATATGCCGGTGAGTGATATGCCGGTGATGGATTCTCAGGGGGATCTTCCTCTGAACGACGCACCCGCCGTTGAAGGCGAGTGATGAACACAATTTGCGGGAGTGGTGGAATTGGTAGACACGCTATCTTGAGGGGGTAGTGGCCTTTGGCTGTGCGGGTTCAAGTCCGCGCCTTCCGCACCAATTATCAAAAGGCTTCCCTTGGGAAGCCTTTTTGGTTTTTAAAGTCTGTATGAAGGCAGCTACGATAGGCACCTGAACTGCCCTACGATCGGCCGTTTACGCCCCGTAGGCAGGCTACGACTAGCTGAGAGTCAGCGCGACCGTGATGGCCACATTGTTTGTCAGCTTCTCTGGCACTGTCTATGGAAAATTGTGCTACGGAAAATTGTGCTGTGCCTAGGGATCGATTGATCAGGCAGGAGCATACAGGGGAGGTTTCTGCGGTTGCTCGTGCCGCTGCGTTATCATCTTCAAGAATGATGGGTGGTCAAGACCGAGACGGTAAATGTTCCAGTTGACGCCGGTGCCCACGATTCCTATACTCCGCGACCTCAGTTTGTGGTCTATGGCCACTGTGACGCCTGCGTCGACCTAGTCGTGAACTAGTAGATGCTGAAAAGGGGGCGGTCACGAAGAGTATTGATGCGGGGTGGAGCAGCCTGGTAGCTCGTCGGGCTCATAACCCGAAGGTCGTCGGTTCAAATCCGGCCCCCGCTACCAATTTGACGGCAGACAAGTGTTTGCTGGCCGTCACATCGAAAGCCCCTTTTGGGGCTTTTTTGTGGCCGCTTGTTGAGGCGGGGTGGAGGAAAACGATGTCGGGGAGGGAAGCGAATTTAATGCAGCTCTTGCAGCCGACGATAGAATCGATGGGCTTTGAGTTGTGGGGAATCGAATTGGTTTCTCCAGGAAAGCGCCCCACATTGCGGATCTATATTGATGCCGACGACGGGGTGAGCATTGATCATTGTGCTCAAGTGAGCCATCAGGTGAGTGGGGTGCTCGACGTTGAGAACCCGATTAACGGAGAATATACCCTAGAGGTATCTTCTCCCGGTGTAGACCGATTGCTGTTTCGTCCGGAACATTACGCCGCTTATGAGGGCGAGGTGGTGGATATTCGGCTTAGGCTGCCGGTGGCAGGGAGACGGCGTTTTAAAGGGTTTTTGGTCGCGATGAATGATGAGTCAATCACGCTACAGATTGACGATAATGAGTTTGAGTTGCCCCGGCGATCGATTGATCGAGCCAGGGCTTTTCCCCGGCTAGAGCTTGGCCAGGGTAAACATTAGGGCGGTAATACTGTGACGACAGGCCGGTCATGAACTGGCCTCGACAATAAGTAGAGAGCGAAGAGATGAGTAAAGAAATCTTGATGGTTGCTGAGGCAGTCTCGAATGAAAAGGGGGTGTCCGAGGACATCATCTTTGAGGCGATTGAGTTGGCGCTGGCTACGGCGACCGCAAAGCGGTACGACGAGGAAGCCGATATTCAAGTCGTTATTGATCGAGAGTCCGGAGACTACGTGACGAAGCGTCGCTGGTTGGTGATGCCGGATACCGAGATGGCCCTGTTGGGAACGCAATTCACTACCGAAGAAGCAGCGGAAGTGAGCGCATCACTGCAAATTGGTGATTATCACGAGGAAACGGTCGAAAACGTCGGGTTTGGGCGCATTGCTGCGCAGACTGCAAAGCAAGTGATCGTGCAACGGGTGAGGGATGCAGAGCGCGCTCAGATTGCGGATGAGTATCGCAGTCGAGAAGGTGAGCTGCTGGCAGGTACCGTTAAGAAAGTGACTCGAGACAATATTATCGTAGACCTGGGTAACAACGCCGAAGGCCTGTTGCCTCGTGGTGAGTTAGTGGGCAGAGAGACCTTCCGGATTAATGATCGGGTGCGTGCCGTTCTGACTGAGATTAATACGGAATCACGGGGCCCGCAGCTCATCTTGTCGAGATCTTGCCAAGAAATGCTGGTTGAGCTCTTTAAAATTGAAGTGCCAGAAATTTCCGAGGGCGTCATTCAGATCAGGGCGGCCGCAAGAGACCCCGGTTCAAGAGCCAAGATCGCCGTCAAGACCGGTGATCAGCGGATTGATCCTGTCGGTGCCTGTGTGGGTATGCGCGGATCCCGCGTTCAGGCGGTCTCCAACGAGCTGGACAACGAGCGCGTCGATATTATTCTTTGGGACGATAATCCCGCTCAGCTGGTCATCAATGCGATGTCTCCTGCAGAAGTGGAGTCGATCGTGGTTGATGAGGATAACTCGACGATGGAAGTCGCGGTTGCTGAAGACAATCTGGCACAAGCTATTGGTCGTGGCGGACAAAACGTGAGGCTGGCATCGGACCTCACTGGTTGGGTTATCAACGTCATGAGCGTCGATGACGCGATCGAAAAGCAAGAGACGGAAGCGGGCGAAGTGATCGAGCGCTTTATGGTCGCGCTGGATATAGACGAAGATATCGCTGCGGTGCTGGTGGAAGAGGGCTTCACGACGCTTGAAGAAATCGCCTATGTCCCACTGGAAGAAATGAACAACATTGAAGGGTTCGACGAGGAAATCTCGGAGGAGCTCCGGGCGAGAGCAAAAGATGCGCTCCTCACGCAAGCCATCGCATCAGAAGAAGAATTGGATGCGCATGAGCCCGCTGAGGATTTGCTCACGATGGAGGGTATGGATCGACACTTGGCGTTCTTATTGGCAAGCAAGGGGATCATTACGATGGAAGATCTCGCTGAGCAGGGCGTCGACGATTTATTGGATATTGAAGGTATGACGGCAGAGCGTGCGGCTGAAGTGATTATGACAGCTCGCGCCCCTTGGTTCGCTGAAGAGGAAGAGGCAACCGCCTGACAGAATGTTGGGCTGAGCATGCACTCAAAGAACTGAGCGGTTTGGGAGAAAAAGATGGCACAAGTGACAGTATCGCAGTTAGCGGAAACAGTGGGCGCATCGGCAGAGCGATTGCTTGCCCAGATGAAGGATGCGGGCTTGCCCCATGCCTCCGCTGAAGAGGCTGTCTCGGAGGAGGATAAGCAAACGCTGCTCGCCTTCCTGAAGAAAAGCCACGGAGAGGGAACGGGCGCGCCCAAGAAAATCACCCTCAAGCGCAAGTCTGTGAGTACGTTGCGAGCGAGCGGTGCTGGCAAGCGCACGGTGAACGTTGAAGTGCGTAAGAAGCGGACTTACGTCAAACGCGACGAAGAGGCGGAGTCAACGGAGGAAGCCGGTGTTTCTGAGTTAGTAGAAGAAGTGGCAGCCGCGCCGAGCGCAGAGGTGCTTGAAGCCTCCGTGGCAGAACCAGAAGTAGAGGTTGCAGTAGACGACACGGTATCAGCGGTAGACGAGAAAGACCCAGAGGTATTGCGGCAACGAGCCGCTGCGCGTCGTAAGGCGGAAGAGCAAGCGAGACAGCTGCAGTTAGACGCAACGGTCAAAGCGCGCGCCGAAGAAGCTGAACGGCAAGTACAAGAGGCGGCCGCTCAGCCTGCCAGTAAAGACGTGGATAAAAAACCGAAGCGCCTTCATGCCGCGCCGGCAAAGACCGATGCAGCGCCGAAAAGAGACGAGCTACGACGTAAGTCGGGTAAGGGCCGCACAGACCGTGGTGGCGCTCGCGGCAAGCAGCGAGGCCACAATCTGTCGATTACTGATTTGGCAGCCGCAGAAGGGGGCGTCGTCAGGCGCCGCGGAAGCCGCAGGAAGAAGGGTCAAGGCGAACCCAATCAGCATGGCTTCGAGCAGCCCACAGACCGAATAGTGTATGACGTTAATGTGCCAGAGAGCATTATGGTTGGCGACTTGGCGCAGCAGATGGCGGTCAAGGCGGGCGAGGTGATCAAAGAGCTGATGAAGCTTGGCGTGATGGCCACGATTAACCAAGTGCTAGACCAAGACACCGCCACGCTTGTGGTGGAAGAGCTCGGCCATCGCGTCGTCCTCAAAAGTGCGGAGGAAGTCGAGGAGCGACTCGAGGAAACCTTGACCAACCAGGGCGGTAATCCAGAGCCAAGAGCGCCTGTAGTAACCGTCATGGGCCACGTCGACCATGGTAAAACGTCGTTGCTGGATTATATTCGCGAGTCGCGAGTCGCCAGTGGCGAAGCGGGAGGAATTACCCAGCACATTGGGGCGTACCACGTGAAAACTGGCCGGGGCATGATCACCTTCCTCGATACCCCCGGTCACGCCGCCTTTACTGCAATGCGAGCGCGGGGTGCCAAATCGACCGACATCGTGATTTTGGTGGTGGCGGCTGATGATGGTGTGATGCCGCAAACAGAAGAGGCCGTCCAGCACGCAAAGGCAGCGGGCGTTCCGATTGTGGTGGCAGTCAACAAGATGGACAAAGAGGGCGCTGATCCTGAGCGAGTGAAAAACGAGCTATCGGCAAAAGAGGTCATCCCAGAAGAGTGGGGCGGTGATACTCAATTTATTCCTGTGTCTGCGCATACGGGAGAGGGCGTTAACGAATTGCTCGACGCACTGTTACTGCAATCGGAGTTGTTGGAGCTGACTGCTCCCGCTGACGTGCCGGCATCGGGCATCGTGATTGAGTCACGGCTTGACAAAGGACGCGGTGCGGTTGCGTCATTGCTGATTCAGCAAGGTACGTTGCGGCAGGGCGATATTGTGCTCGCCGGCGTGCAGTCTGGTCGAGTGAGAGCCATGTTGGATGAAAATGGCAAGCCAATAAAAGAAGCAGGTCCGAGTATTCCCGTAGAGGTGTTAGGTCTTGATGGGACGCCCGACGCGGGGGATCGCTGTTGTTGAGAGTGAAAAGCATGCTCGTGAGGTCGCCGATTTCCGACAGGAAAAGACGCGAACCTCCAAGTTGGCACGGCAGCAAGCCGCTAAACTCGACAATATGTTCGAGACGATGACGGCTGGATCGGTCGAGACTTTGAACTTGATTATCAAGGCGGATGTCAGGGGCTCATTTGAGGCGCTTCAGGGCGCGTTGATTGATCTGGGCAATGATGAGGTGAAGGTCAATATTGTGTCAGGGGGTGTTGGTGGTATCTCTGAGACTGATATCAGTCTGGCCATGACGAGCTCCGCCATCATTATTGGCTTTAACACGCGAGCTGATGTGAAGGCGCGCGCCGCAGCGGAGAACGAAGGTGTCGAAATCCGTTATTACAACGTCATTTATGATTTGATTGATGATGTGCGGGCCGCCCTGTCGGGCATGCTATCGCCCGAGATGCGAGAGGAAATTGTCGGTATCGCAGAGGTGCGCGATGTATTCCGGTCCCCCAAGTTTGGCCTGATTGCGGGTTGTATGGTGATCGAAGGCACGATTCACCGCAACAAACCCATTCGCGTGCTACGCGATGACGTGGTGATTTATGAAGGTGAGCTTGAGTCATTGCGCCGCTTTAAAGACGACGCGAATGAGGTTAAGAACGGCGTCGAATGTGGTATCGGTGTGAAATTATACCGATGTTAAAGCGGGCGATCTCATCGAAGTCTTCGATGTCAATGAAATCGCCAGGAGCCTCTGAAGGGACTCACTATGGGCAAGGAATTCGAGCGGACGCAGCGCGTCAGTCAGTTCTTGCATCAAGAACTCGCGAGACTATTGCACTCGACGGTGAGGGATCCGCGGGTTGAGCGGATCAATCTGACTGAGGTTGAGGTGAGTCGGGACTTGTCTCATGCCAAGGTTTTTTTCACCTTGCTAGATGACCAGTCTGAGGCCGACCGAGCCGACATCGCGGCGGTACTGAGGAAATTGTCGGGGTTTTTACGGTCAGAACTTGCTAAGCAGTCCTCCATGCGAACGGTACCAAGACTGAGCTTTCGCTATGATGAGAGTGTCGGACGCGGACGCGATATGGAGAGTTTACTCCGAGACGTTCGTAAAGCCGACGCGGTACTCTTTAACCATCAGGGTATCAACGAGTGTGTGGATGAGGGCGCTGACGCAGAGGCCCACACTGGCTCAGACTCAAATACAGACTCAGACCCTGCAGAAGCCTAGCCAAGATGGCTCGACGGCGAAAAGGACGGTCGGTCAATGGCTTGTTGATATTGGACAAGTCTGCGGGAATGACCTCCAATGGCGCACTGCAGCGCGCTAAACGCCTCTTCACAGCGGCCAAAGCCGGCCATACGGGTGCGCTAGATCCATTGGCGACAGGTGTGCTGCCACTGTGTTTCGGTGAGGCGACAAAATTCTCACAGTTTTTGCTCGACGCTGACAAAGGGTATCTCAGCACCATCGTGCTCGGTATTGCGACCGATACCGCCGATGCGGACGGCCGATTGATCATATCGATGAAGAAATGCTTCAGGCAACATTATCTAAATTTATTGGAACCATCGATCAACAACCACCTGTTTTTTCAGCATTAAAAAAAGACGGTAAACGATTATACGAATATGCTCGGGAAGGAACTCAAGTTGAAGTTCCTCATAGAAAAGTTAATGTCCATGATTTTAATTTAACTCAAATTGATCTTCCCAATGTAGACTTTAGGGTTAGTTGTAGCAAAGGCACCTACATTCGGTCTTTAGCAAACGACTTTGGCAAAGCATTGAACTCTGGGGCATATCTGACCGCATTAAGAAGAACTAGAATAGGAGATTTCAATATCGAAAAAGCCCTAAATATAGAAGGTTTTGAATACTGGTTCGGAGGACAGTCTCGATGCACTGCTGCTGCCTGTTGACGCTAGCCTCACCCATTTACCGAGTGTATTGCTCTCAGAAGCTGCAACTTTTTACCTGCGAAAGGGCCAGACAGTGGTAGTGCCAAATGGCCCACAGAGTGGTATGGTGCGGATCGCCGGCGCAGAGGGAGAGTTCCTCGGTGTCGGAAAAGTACAGGAGGATGGGACCTTAGCGCCCGTAAGACTTCTGGCACAGTGATTAACGGCAGGTGCCGTTTCACGAACCTCTCTGTAAACCTGCACGGATAGGCTCGCTTCTACAAAGCAGGTTGGAGAAAGTATCATGGCGTTGGATGCAGCAACGAAAGCAACTATTGTAAAAGATTATCAGCAGTCTGAGGCTGACACCGGATCTCCGGAAGTACAGGTAGCCTTGCTCACAGCCAATATCGAGCAACTGCAGTCCCATTTTAAAGATCATGCGCAGGACCATCACTCACGTCGAGGATTGATCCGCATGGTGAACCAACGTCGAAAATTACTCGATTACCTTAAGCAAAAAGACGCCGCCCGCTATACGGATTTGATTAAGCGGTTGGGTCTACGACGCTGAGGATGAATCGGGGCTGGCGTGTTGCCAGCCCAGTCATATTTGGAGAAAACAAGTGAATGTAGTGAAAAAAACTTTCCAGTACGGTGATCATGAGGTCACGCTGGAAACAGGTCGTATTGCGCGACAGGCAACCGGTTCGGTTTTGGTATCGATGGGTAGCACGAGTGTTTTGTGTACGGTGGTAGCCGACCCAAAGGCAAAGCCGGGTCAGCCATTTTTCCCGTTGGGCGTGCATTATATCGAGAAGCGGTATTCGGTCGGTAAAATACCAGGCGGTTTTTTCAAGCGTGAAGCACGGCCTAGCGAAAAAGAGACGTTGACCTCGAGACTGATCGACCGACCCATCCGACCACTTTTTGAAGATGGTTTTATGAATGAGGTGCAAGTTATCTGTACTGTTATGTCTGCGGATAAGCATATCGATCCTGATATCCCTGCGATGATTGGTACGTCTGCCGCGTTGGCAATTTCCGGCTGCCCATTCAATGGTCCAATCGGCGGAGCTCGGGTTGGGTTTTACCGATGCCAGCGGCTATATGCTCAACCCTGGTTATGCGGGCGCTGGCCGGAAGCCAGCTCGACATGGTCGTTGCAGGAACTCGTGACGCTGTTTTGATGGTGGAGTCTCAGGCACAAGAATTAACTGAGGACCAAATGTTGGGTGCGGTCTTGTTTGCACACCAAGAAATGCAGGCGGTCATTAACGCGATCAACGAACTGGTCAGCGAAGCAGGCAAGCCACGGTGGGATTGGAAAGCACCTGAGGCGGATGCCGGCTTAGTGAGCGCCGTCGAGGCGGCTGCGCAGGGACCCCTTGGTGAGGCGTATCGCACGACTGAAAAAACCGCCCGTTACGAGCAAGTGGGTCAGGTACGTGATCAGGTGCTGGCCGAGCTGGCCACAGAGGACGGTCCGTCTGCCGACGATGTGAAAGACGTGTTCAAGAGTCTTGAAAAGCGCATCGTGCGGAGCCGCATCTTGGCTGGTGAGCCACGCATCGACGGCCGGGATAACCGAACCGTGAGAGCGATCGCTTGCGAAGTCGATGTGCTGGCTAAAGCGCACGGTTCAGCACTGTTCACTCGCGGAGAGACTCAGGCGATTGGTGCTGTCACCTTGGGCTCTACCCGAGATGCTCAGATCATTGACGCTCTTGAAGGTGAGCGTCGAAGACACCGTTCATGTTGCACTACAACTTCCCTCCCTACTCAGTGGGTGAGGCGGGACGAACAGGTTTCACCAGGCCGCCGAGAAATTGGTCATGGCCGAGCTGGCTAAGCGCGGCGGTCAGGCGGCAGTGCTGCCCAATGCAGTGAGGAGTTCCCTTATGCGATCCGCGTGGTCTCGGAGATCACTGAGTCGAATGGCTCGAGTTCAATGGCGTCCGTCTGTGTGGAGCATCTCTATGCGTTAATGGATGGCCGCTGGCGTGCCGATTAACGGCGCCGGTTGCCGGTATTGCGATGGGCTTGGTTAAAGAAGATGGCAATCAGTTCGCCGTGCTTGACCGACATTCTCGGTGACGAGGACCATCTCGGGCGACATGGACTTCAAAGTGGCAGGTACCGAAGACTGGTATTACAGCGCTGCAGATGGATATCAAGATTGACGGAATTACTGAAGAGATTATGCAAGTGGCTCGAGCAGGCGCTAGAAGCACGACTGCATATCCTCGGACAAATGAATACGGTGCTGGATGCGCCACGCGAAATCACCTCAGATAACGCACCGAGCATGGCGACCTTAAAGGTCGATCAAGATAAGATCCGCGACATCATCGGTAAAGGCGGTGCAACGATTCGACAGATCACTGAAGACTCGGGTGCTACTGTGGATATCGATGACGACGGCACCGTTAAGGTGTTTGGCCAGAATGCAGCAGCGCGCGATGCGGCAGTTGAAATCATTATGTCGATTACGGCAGAAGCAGAGATCGGCGCCATTTACACGGGTAAAGTGGCAAGAAT
>CAJJBO010000024.1 GCA_905182485.1 uncultured Luminiphilus sp. | reverse complement strand
CACAGGTGCTCCACTTTTGAATAATGAGGTTCCGGGTTGGCGGCTGGTGCGCTCGCAGAGGTCGCTTTCACAGGTGGCAATCGGCCGCAAATCCTAGGTGTGAATGATTCATATCAATTATCATCGTATATGATACAATGTATCATTCAAGTACATCGTCCCATAGGTTATTGTCGCTTGTTGTTGCCGTCTTCACACTGACACGGCGCGTCGTCGTGATGCTCGCGTTGAGCGCGGTCTTTGCGTGTGCCCAGCTATCGGCAGCCGAACACCTCGCTCGAGATCGATTGTGCGATGAGCAGCTGTGCCTGCAATGCCAGGTGGCTGCCGACGATGACGGGGCATTGCGAGACGGCGTCCTCCAACCGGCGGCCTGTGACGCATCGCAACTCCCGCACGCGCGTGATGCTAT
Organism: uncultured Luminiphilus sp.; assembly: GCA_905182485.1. Classification (GTDB taxonomy): domain Bacteria; phylum Pseudomonadota; class Gammaproteobacteria; order Pseudomonadales; family Halieaceae; genus Luminiphilus. The sequence goes on along the minus strand of CAJJBO010000024.1, from coordinate 41,221 downwards.
CGACCGCCCAATGGCTTGCGCGCCATGTCACTTTGATTTTCATCGCCCGGGCCCCGCCATATGAGCTGAGCTTTTTTCCCAAGTTCACTCAACCTTTATTGAAATTTATTGTTAGGAGGCGGGTATGCGGCGCAAAGCAGCACATACTCTCGTAGCCGTTGCGGTTATTCCGTTCGCAGCTACTGGAAGCGAAGAGACATTAATCGAAGAAACCGTTGTCACGGCGTCATTTACGGGTGTAAACAGCGCTTCTGCAGCGCCGATTCACGTGATCGATGGCGACGAAATCGCTCAATCAGGCGCTCAGTCATTGGGCGAGCATATCGATGCGCTGCTCGGTGTTTCGACAGCCGATTTTGGTGCTGCTGTGGGCCAGCCCATTATCCGAGGCATGAGCGGTACTCGGGTCAGAGTGCTCAACAATGGGACCGTGGTGAGGGATGTATCAGGACTAGGCCCCGATCATCCAATCGACTCGATCTTGGGCCACATACAACAGATTGAGGTGGTGCGCGGTCCCTCTGCGTTGATGTATTCCAATGGTGCGATCGGCGGCATTGTGAATATTGTTGATGGCGCGATCCCGATGACCGACCTAGACGGATTTAGCGGCTCCTTAGGCGCGGAATCTCAGTCTGTGAATGAGGGAGAGGCGCTCGACTTTGCACTCCGTGGCAATGTGGGTGCTTTGAATATCACGTATAGCTACCAAGATACTGATATGGAGAACTATAAGATTCCTGATGATGCGGTCCTAGGCGGTCACGATGAAGGTCATGGTGAGGATCATGATGATGATCACGACGAGGACCATGGAGAAGAGCATGGAGAAGAGCACGGAGACATGGACACCCTGGCGAACTCTGATGCTGAATCGACCGCGCATCGCTTTGGTGTGTCAACAACCGGTGACTGGGGTTATGTCGGTGTCTCTTACAGCGATCTCAGCAATACGTATGGCATTCCTTTTCATGGGGATGATCATGGTGCGCATGAAGACGGCCATGACGAGCATGACGAGACCATGACGAAGACCATGACGACGACCATGACGATGACCATGACGAAGAGGGCCATGATGAGCATGAAGGCGAACGCATTTTTTCCAATACCGAATCAGAGACTCTGACCCTTCGCGGGTCCTTTAATACGTCACTGCCTTTCATCAATGCCATCGACTTTGTGGTCAAGGACAGCGACTACGAGTTGATGGAGCAGCATGCGGAGGAAGAGCACGATGGAGAAGATCACGACGAGGAGGGGCATGAGGGGCACGGACATGCAGAAGGTCCCACCGTATTCAGCAACGAGTCAACCGAAGTACAGGTTGCGCTAGACCTGAGTGCGGGCGAGCGAATTCGTCGACTGGTGTTTAATTATGCTCAGGAGGAGATGTCAATTATCGGTGAGGAAGCCTTTATGGCACCGGTTGACTCTACTGAGACGACATTGGGCTTCTTCACTTCGGATGATTTTGGTTTTGCAACACTGGATTTTGGCGCTCGCTTCGATCGGGTGGAGCGTGATGGTTCTATTGCCGAAAGACATCACGAGGATGAGCACGACGACGAGCATGAAGGTGACCACGACGACGAGCATGAAGGTGAGCACGGCGACGAGCATGAGGGACATCACGATGAAGAGATGGTTTTTGAGCCTCAGTCTTTCGAGGAGGATGCCTTCAGCGTCGCAGCCTCTCTGAGTCGCGACATTAATGACAACGCCTCTATTGCTTTGGGGCTATCGAGCGTCAGCAAGGTGCCTTCTTCTCAGGAATTGTTCATGAACGGTGAGCACCTGGCGACCAGTCGTTACGAACTCGGTGATGTCACGCTGGATACCGAACGGTCTGACAGCATTGACCTCACCTTCAAGTTCAATGCCGATGTTTGGTATGGCACAGCTTCTGTCTTCCATAGTCAAATTGATAATTACATCTATCTGCGTGACGAGCTGGAAGAAGAACACGAGGATCACATGGACGGTGACCATGACGGTGACCATGACGACGAGCATGAAGGCGAAGGGCATATCGAGCACGGTGATCTGACTTTAGCCGAGTATAAGCAGCAAGATGCCGAGTTCACTGGGTATGAGATCGAGATTGGCGCTCGTTTTGAACTGCCTCGTGGCCAGCTCCAGCTGAGTCTGGCTAGAGATGAGGTTGAGGCCGAGTTTTCTAATGGCCAAGATGTGCCGCGTATTACGCCTGCTCGGAACATGTTTACAGCGCGCTACACCCTCGACGATTTCTCGGTCAGGGTCTTAGTGAAAGATGTGGAGCAGCAGAAAAACGTGGCGCTCGGCGAATCGACCACTGATGGCTTCACATTAGTGAATGCCGATGCGTCTTGGTCCTATGGATTCACCGATTCGACACGTTTCACGTTGAGTGCTTTTGCTCGGAATCTTACCGATGAGGTTGGACGAAATCACGCATCGTTTGTTAAGGATCAGGTACCACTTCCGGGGCGCAATATCGGCGTTCGGTTGCGTTTCGACTTCTGAAAAGAGCGGTCATGGGTGGCGTCGCGACGTCAGCCATGACCGCGCTTTGGATCGCGATGTTGAGGCGATGAGACTTTATGGTGCCCCGTCGCTTATGAACATCAGCATCATGCGGAGGGCCAGCAGCGTGATCAGCCATCGGAATATCAGGGCAAAATTCTTTTGTGGTAGATAGCGACGAAGTTGCGTGCCCACATAAGAACCCACAATGCAGGTGATCGACATAGGCAGGATGACCTGCCACCACTGCCAAAACGAAAACCCGAGTAGCCCAAAGGTCAGTGCGCGTAGGCCGTGGTTCATCGTCATATAGAAGCCCGTGTTGATCACCAGCCATTCCTTCTCGGTATTGATTTTACTTAAAACGGTCGCCCCCAGCGGGCCAGTTGCGCCCGCTAGCATGCCAAGGCCTGTTTGATAAAAGCCGAGGGCAGTAACAGACCAAGTCCCAGGTACTAGGGCAGACGGCAGCGGCACCCAGGTGACGATCAAAATAACGACGCCTGCGATCATAGGGAGAAAAGCGATGCTAATCATATCCACCCAGTAGTAGCCCATTAACGCGCCCACACTACTTCCTATCAGTAATGGGAGAGCCAGACGCCACGCAACGTGATGCAGCCCAAAGCAAACTCGACTGACGTTACTCCACAGCTGAACGTGCGCATGAATCGGAATGACTGTCGTCAGGGGCAATAACCCGGGCATTAACAGCATCAAAATAACACCGCCCCCTAGTCCGACTGTTGCACTGATGGCCGAGGTAAAAAAAGCGAGGAGCGAGAGGAGAGCGATGTTCAGAGTAATAGGATCCATGAAGCCGTATTCAAAAATGAGGAGTGGTGGTGCGGAGTCTACCGGGAATGAGTCTAAGCGATGGAATCTTGAGTGTCGCAGCAGCCTGAGGAGGCTCCCACCTGCTCGATCATTGCAGCTCCCCCCGTGAAGCCGCTCTGCTTTGGGATATTTTTGTTCAGGAGGCCCGTTAGCAGCAGACGGTTAGAACGGATTGGGCTTACTGGTTTTGAGCCGTTTGGTTTCAATACGGTGTTGCCGATTGCACGATTACGTGTGGCGACCTCAGCCCTGCTATAGTTAGCGGGCTAGTTGCTCTGTGGCGGCTGGTTAGGGCGATCTGGGTCTTGGTGGCTAAGTTCGCTCAATGTTCTATCACTGTCAGTGGCTGATTGTGCTGTGCAATAGGCTAGAGATTGCTTGGTGAGACTGTTGCAACGTATTGGAGCCGATAAAACATGCAGTGGCAAAAACTAGGAAGTCAGTTGCCGCAGGTTGATAACCCGTTCACACGGGTGATTGGTCGACTGACGCTGAGGATGATGGGTTGGCGCATCAACGGTGAGTTTCCCGATCGGCCCAAGTTTGTTGTTGCCCTGATGCCCCACAGTTCAAACATGGATTTTATCCTGACGATAGCGGTGCTTTGGTCCTTAGGCTTGAAGTCGAGCTTTATGATGAAACACACCCTGTTTTGGTTTCCGTTGGGGCCCATCCTCCGAGGCTTGGGGGGTATACCCGTTGACCGTCGCAGTGCCCAGGGACTGGTCGAGCAAATGAGTGCCGAATTTAGTCGTCGCTCTCGCTTGGTACTGGGCGTGACGCCACAAGGCACGCGAGGTGCTTCAGGGCAGTTCAAGCAGGGTTTTGCGAGGATTGCCTCAGCAGCCGGTGTCCCCGTGCTGCCGGCTATTTTGCATTACAAAGAGCGTACGGTGCAGCTGGCATCACTGATTGAAGAGTTCAATGACGTGCCCAAGCTTGTTGAGACAATAAAAACGCTGTCCTTAAGTGGGTCTGCGCGTCATTCCGGTGCATAGATTCATCCCACGCTAGAGCCTTAACGCCATTTGCGCACCGCAGGCTGAACACTCCGCCCCAACTGTGGTGCAGGTGGGCGACTTTGCGCCGCCAACTTTTTACTCTGACTCCACCATCCTGAGTGCACAGGGTGCTGGCTGTAAGACCTATGATCATGCCATCACGCAGTTACCCTATGCATTCATGGGGGCTGTGGGTGCGGCTATTTTATTTCTGATCGCGGGTCTTCTAGCCTCCTAGCTTGAAAAAGGTGCTGCCCCAGCGGTAAAAGGTGCAGCATGCCTCATTTCTGATTAGGGTAAGTCGCCGCTACGGCGTATTTTTAGTGTCCATCAGCAGTTGTTTTGCGGCTTTGTAATCGGCCTTGCCGTTGGGCGCTCTGGGCACGGCGGGTACGATGAGGAGCTCTTTGGGTACCTTATAACTGGCCAGCAGGCCCCGCGTGGCGGTCAAGACATCGTCAGCACTAACAGCGCGGGTTTTTTCGAGTGAGGCAATGCCCGCCACGCGGCTACCAAATCGATCATCGTCTAGCCCAAAGACGAGTGCATCCTCCACCGCATCATGCAGCTTCAGCGCTTCCTCAACTTCTTCTGGAAACACTTTTTCGCCGCCGGTATTGATACAGGCGCTGCCACGGCCCAAGAGGATAATGGAACCATCAGCCTCCACCGTTGCCATATCGCCCGGGAACGCATAGCGCTTGCCGTCTATCTCTTTGAAGGTGCGCGCTGATTTGTCGGGGTCTTTGTAATATCCCAAGGGCACCATCCCGCTTTGCACGACCACGCCCACCTCACCGGAACCAGGCACCACCTCGCGACTGCAATCGGGTAACAGGACTTTTGCCACCGGTAGCAGCTTGAACTTTGCTGTCTCGCTCGCGGGTGTATCTTTGGTCATGATTGACTGACCCATCCCGCCCTCCGTTGAACCGAGTACATCGGCAATCGCGAGCTCAGGGATGTGTTCGATCAGGCCGCGCTTCACAGGCGTTGTAAACATAGCACCTGATGAGGTTATTAGACGAAGACTGGAGGTGTTCCAGCGGTCTGGTTCGGTCTCTAAAGCCCGCAGCAGCGGTTTGGCAAAAGCGTCGCCGACAATCACCATTTGGGCGATTTGGTTGCGATCAACCGCGTCCCAAACCTCTTCAGGCTTGAACCCCCGGTTCTCCAGCAAGACTGATGTGCCACCCAGCATGTGCGGAAACATCAAGCCCAACCAACAGCCGGTGCCATGCATCAGCGGGGGCCCGGACATGGCTACGACGGCCTGCTTAGCATCCACCATTTGCCGCGCCATCGGAGCAAATGCATCAGCGGTCTCAAAAGGATCGAGGCCAATCATGGGTGGCATGCCCCGCATGAAAAATTCGGTAAAGTCCGTCACCGGGTACATGACGCCCTTTGGCATACCGGTCGTACCACCGGTGTAGAGCATATAAATTTCGTCGCCTATGGGGTTCGTCCGTGCAGCGCCAGAGGCCTCTGATAGCACTGTGTCATAGGGTAGGGCTGTAGAGGGTCCGTCTGTGCCGCTTTCGGTTGGACCATCGTCAACAGAAATCAGGATCTTAAGCTGAGGTAATCGATGGCAGATTCGAGCCACTCGGTCCCCCAACGAGCTATGAAATACCAGGGCTTCGGCGTCGGCATTGTCTAATAAATAATAGAGTTCTTCATCGAGGTAGCGATAGTTGACGTTGATCGGCACGCCGCCGATTTTCAGCGCAGCAAAATTAGTCTCGGCATACTCTGGAGAGTTGTAGAGATACATGCCGACCTTTGAATCTTTGCGCAAACCCACATCGAGCAGCGCCTGTGCCAGTTGCGCAGCACGATGCTCATAGTCTCGCCACGTTATCTGGCGTGTGCCTTGAATGAGTGCAATGTGTTCGGGCACGGCATCGGCGACCGATTCCCAGATGACTGAAAAATGTGACTTCAAAATAATGGTCTCGTTTGTAAAAAAATCGCAGGTGTATGTTTTACACATTCCAAATAACACTGCAAGTCTTCAGTATACGAGCCAGCATGTCATATGACAGGCCTGATGCAGTTTACTGCGCTGTTGTTCGTGTTACTTGTTCCTGTCGGTTGTTCCTGTCGGCTGTTCATATCGGTTGATCTGCTGGAGGCATGCGTTGTCAACGGTCAACAGTATGGTGATGCTCGTAGGACTGAGTAGTGAACTTTTCGCTGGCACCCACTGCCCATTGGCGCGCGTCGACTCGGGGACCGGTATGGCCTGATCGGTTCGGCGGGTCAGCTCGCGAGGCGCTCCTTTCGCGGCGCGTATTCAAAGGCATCTGAATAGCAATTTTGTTCTTGCAGGCCTCGCGCCTGGAGCTGGTCAATGGTGCCATAAACCATTTGGGGCGAGCCGCACAGATAGGCCTGAGCGTTACTTAGGTCGTCAGTGTCCTGCCCAATCACTTGATACAGGTAGCCCGAGCGGCCGGGCCAGTGTGAGGTCGGAGATTCAAGAATGGGAGTAAAGCTCACGTTGGGGTGCTGGTCGGCCCGGCGTCGAAACCATTCAAGCAGGTAAAATTCGTCGACGCGTCGGTTTGACCAATAAATACTGACCGTTGCATCGGGCTGCTGCCGCAAGATTTGCTCAGTGAGGCATTTGATCTTGGAGATGCCCGAACCGGCTGCAACCAATAGGTGGGGCAACTGAAGGTCTGTCTGCAAAAACGCCCTACCCATTGGTAGCGTTACCATCAGATCAGCGCCGCTTTTGCTGAGTCTGGAAAGATGCGCTAGCACACGCCCGGCAAAGGTAGTTTGATTGTCGATGAACAGTTGAAGCCGCCGCGGCGCACTCCGATCAAAACTGTTGGCAATAGAATAAGACAGTGATTGCTGTTGCCCGTCGCCGTTGACATCGAGTTCCAACGTTAAGTACTGACCGGCACGATAGTCCAGCGCCGCATCGCCGGCCGAGCGTAACTCAACCTCAAACGTCCCCGCAGAGAGGGGGCTGATATTGGTCACCTGGCAGCCGTAGGTTGCCCTTGGTGTCGAGGTGCCGGTGAATGCTGTACTCATTGATCACTCCCTAAAAGAGGCTTGGCCATGGTTGTTGCTTAGCGTAGGGCGCCTATGAGATGAATAAAAATGTTATATTTTCAACCAATGATTAATTTTGCTCATCAATAATATGATTGAACGTATCCACCTCAGAGTCGTGCACGCTGTCGAGCAGCACGGTTCATTGACGGCCGCTGCTGGCGTGCTCTGTGTGACGCAGTCTGCGCTCAGTCACACCATCCGAAAGCTGGAAGGTCATCTCGGCACGGCAGTTTGGCTTCGTGAGGGTCGGAGCCTGCGGCTCACACAGACTGGCCGCTATCTGCTCGATATTGCGAATCGGGTGCTTCCCCTGCTTGATCATGCCGAAGACAAACTCAAGCAGATGGCTCAGGGCGAGCAGGGCACCTTGCGGATTGGCATGGAATGCCATCCCTGCTATCAGTGGTTATTGAAAATAGTGTCACCGTTCCTAGCCGGTTGGCCTGGGGTGGACGTGGATGTCAGGCAGAAGTTCCAATTTGGCGGCGTCGATGCGCTCCAGGATCACGAAATCGACTTGCTGGTGACACCCGACCCGGTCTATCACAGCGGCCTGTGTTTCGTGCCCGTGTTTGATTACGAGCAAGTGCTAGTGGTGCCTACTGGGCATCAGCTGGCCGACTGTCGCTTCGCTCGACCCCATGATCTTCGCGACGAGGTCCTGTTGACCTATCCCGTCGCAAGAGATCGTCTCGATATTTACACTGAGTTTCTCAACCCTGGGGCCGTGGTTCCTAAGCAACATAAAACGAGTGAAACGACCGACATTATGCTGCAGATGGTGGCGTCGGGCCGCGGGGTGGCGGCACTGCCGCGTTGGCTAGCGGAAGAGTACTGTCACAAGCTGCCTCTGTCCGTTGTGCGTCTGGGAAAAGATGGCATCGCCAAGCAAATCCACCTAGGGACCCGGCAAACCGACGAAGATACCGCCTACCTCAACGCCTTCATCCACCTGGCCCGGGACTATAGAGCGCCCGTATAGCGTTAAATCGCTAGGCGAATAACAACCGGTATGCGTCTAGCTGTCCTCATGACGCGACTTTTTTGTCTGCCGCACTTTTCCATCGCACTGGGTTTTCGCACTTGCCCACCGTACATACCCACCGTACGTACCCACCGTACATACCCATCGCACTTGCCCACCTTCCATGCCCATTGGCATGGCCCCTTTCAGCCAAACCATGAACATAGCTATAATCTTTATTAATAATCAATTTTTTTCATTAATGGGCGTTGGTATAAAGCACGCCAGTTGTTCGCTAGCGAGCAACACCATGGTGGTTTAACAGAGGCCTATCCGGTCTCATCCACTGCCCGACATGCGGTAGCACGCAGCGGTGTCGGCGCGGTGAACTGCTTAGCGCCAGCAAAGGGACTTTGACATGATAGACGACGGCTTTACTTATACGACGAATAGCGTTCGGTTCGACGAGCACTATAGACCCTCGCGCGGCACCCGCATCACGACCAATTTTGCCAATCTGGCCAGAGGGAATAATCGGCAGGAGAACCTGCGGAACGCACTGGAAATGGTCGACAGCCGCTTTAATGCCCTCGCTTGCTGGGATAATCCCGAGGGGAATCGCTACTCAGTTGAGCTTGACATTATCTCAGTGGATATCGACGTCAAAGGCACCGGTGAGCACTTTCCGTCTATTGAAATACTCAAGACTTACATCATAGATCACAAGACCGCTCAGCGCATCGAAGGTATCGCGGGTAATAATTTTTCCTCATACGTGCGTGATTATGATTTCAGTGTTCGTCTACTCGACCACAATAAGGGTCAGAGCGACTTTAGTATCCCGGAGAACTTTGGCGATCTGCACGGAAAGCTTTTTAAGGATTTTTTGAACTCGAGTGCTTATCAAGAGAACTTCAGTAAGCCGCCAGTGATTTGCCTGAGTGTGTCTGATAATAAAACCTATCGCCGCATTGAAAATCAGCATCCGGTGCTGGGCGTCGAGTACTTGCCGAGTGACTCCTCACTCACCGAGCAGTACTTCCAGAAAATGGGGTTTGGTGTTCGGTACTTTATGCCGCCTAACAGCGTTGCGCCGCTGGCCTTTTACTGCCTTGCGGATTTGCTCGGCGGTTATTCCAATTTAGAGCTGATCAGTACCATCGCCACGATGGAGACCTTTCAGAAAATCTACCGGCCAGAGATTTACAACGCCAATGCGGTTGCCGGTGGGGTCTATCGACCCAGTTTAAGCAGTGCCAATCACTCGCTGACACAAATTGTCTACGACCGCGATGAGCGAAATCAGCTAGCGATCAAGCAAGGTAAGTTTGCCGAAGAACACTTTATTAAGCCGTATCAATCGATCCTAGGACGCTTGGTCCGCTAACTGTTCTTTCTAGTCACTACCTTGGTGAAGCCTCTATGACGACGAATACATTACTGCCCACTTCTACCGCTGGAAGCCTGCCAAAGCCCTCATGGTTGGCAGAGCCGGAGATGCTCTGGTCACCCTGGAAGTTAAGTGGTGAGGAGTTGGTTATTGGCAAGCAGGACGCGCTGCGTGTTGCCCTACAGGAACAACAATTGGCCGGCATTGATATCGTCACCGATGGTGAGCAAACCCGTCAGCATTTTGTGACCACTTTTATCGAGCATCTTGAGGGCATTGATTTGGAGGAGCGGCGAACGGTCAAGATCCGTGATCGATACGACGCAAGCGTTCCCAGAGTGGTGGGCCCTGTTAAAAGACCCCTTTCGGTGTTTGTAGAGGATGCGCGGTTTCTGCGAGCGCAAACTCACCGACAAATTAAATGGGCGCTGCCCGGTCCCATGACAATGGTCGACACCCTTTACGATGATCACTATCGAAACCGTGAAGCATTGGCCTTCGAGTTTGCAGGTATCATCAACCAAGAGGCGAGGGAGCTTGAGGCCGCAGGCGTGGACATCATCCAGCTCGATGAGCCCGCGTTCAATGTGTTTTTTGATGAGGTCAATGATTGGGGCATCGATTGCATGAACAGGGCCATTGAAGGCCTCGCGTGCGAGACAGTGGTACATGTGTGTTACGGTTACGGCATCAAGGCGAACACGGACTGGAAGAAAACCCTTGGCTCTGAGTGGCGGCAGTACGAGTCGGTATTCCCGAAACTACAGCAGTCAAACGTCGACATCATCTCCCTCGAATGTCACAACTCACGAGTACCGATGGCGTTGCTCGAACTGGTTCGTGGCAAGAAGGTGATGGTCGGTGCCATTGATGTGGCGAACGAGTCGATTGAAACGCCTCACGAAGTGGCAGCCACCTTGCGAGAGGCGCTCCAGTATGTCGATGCAGACAAGCTTTACCCCAGTACCAACTGTGGCATGGCGCCGCTGTCACGGCAGGTGGCGCGCGGCAAAATGAACGCGTTGCGGGCAGGTGCCGAGATCGTGAGAGAGGAACTCGCAGCGTAGTGCCGGATCGGCGCTATCGTTACACCGTTAGCGGTGAACATGGCGACACACGGCACTGAGTAGTTCGGCAGCGTTAATAAAAGTGGCGTTATTATTCATGAGCATCTTGGACTTTGTGGCGAATAACAGCGGTGCGCTACTCGCGTTGTTAACGACCGGCGCTTTTGCCGGCCTATTGGCGGGCCTGTTGGGCGTCGGCGGCGGCATTATCATCGTCCCAGTATTGTTCTTTTTGTTTCAAAGCGACGACGTGTCTCCTGCATCAGCCATGGTTATTGCCACTGCAACGTCTCTCGCCACTATCGTGCCGACGTCGATCAGTTCGATTCGCGCGCACCACACAAAAGGCAATGTTGATTGCCCACTTTTAGCCCGGTGGGGGCCCTTCATTCTGTTGGGTGTGCTGCTGGGCAGTTGGCTGGTCACTTTGATTAACGGCACTTGGGTGATTACCCTGTTCGGTATCATCGCAACGCTGTCTGCGCTCAGCGGCTTATGTCGATCTGACTCGCCATTATTCGAAGGTCTGCCCAACAGGGTGGGGCAGTCAGTGATGGCAAGCGCTGTGGGGTTCTTCAGCGTCCTAGTCGGCATTGGTGGTGGCACCCTCTCGGTGCCTTTGCTGACAGCGCACCATTACCCAGTCCACAAGGCGGTGGGTACCGCTGCTGCCATCGGATTAATCATTGCACTGCCGGGCGTTTTAACGATGCTGGCACTGGGTGGCACACCTGTCGATGCACCGGTGGGTAATCTGGGGCTGGTCAACTTAATAGGGTTTGCGTGTATTGTCCCGATGACCGTGCTCTGTGCACCGTTTGGGGCTGTGCTGGCTGGCAAATTGGCTGCGGTAAAGCTGAAAAAAATCTTTGATGCCGTGTTGCTGGTGACGGGCTTGCGCATGCTGGCGCAGAGCTTTCTCTGAGGCTGGCTGCCGCTGCCTAATGAGCACTTTGCCAGCGCTCATTGCGGGCTGTAGAGAGATCACTCAGGTGCCAAAACGCTCCTGCGTGATTCACTATCCACAGTGCGGCTCTGCTCGTAAAGCTGCGGAATGAACTTTTCGCTTTCGCCGCATTCCTCGATGTTGTGCTGCATCCAAGCGCGAATCTTCGGCTCCGTGGCAAAGAATCGACAGGCGAGCCAGGTCAGCAATGTTCCGATAAACGGGGCGCGGCACTTGATTTCCATCTCTGTTTCATAGAGTACCCCGCCGTCTATTTCTCGATAAAAATGGAGCAGGTGCCCAACCTTCAACCCAAAGATCCCCATCTGAAAATGGAAGCCTTGTCGGTCAAACTGCGTAATGAGACTGCTTTCGTTGACCACAAACCCACCGAAGGTCTCGTGAATGCTGATAACAGACCCCGGTTGAATATGCCCCGCCTCATCTGTAATTTTCTTCTTCCATTTGACCTTGATGTGGTCGTGGGGGTGCCAAAGCTTGTAAACGTCGATTTCCGCGCCGTCGAAATCCCGCCCGTTGAAGGTGGTGGTCTGATCAATGTTGTGGAACCACCAGATCAGATGGTCGATGGTGACGCCGCGCATGAGCTCATGCTTAACGGTGGCTTTTAAGCCGCCGCCAGCCATGGCTTCAAATGATGACTCGGCTGAGTCGAATGACTTCATCAGCCCGAAAAACCCGATTTTTTGAGTGCTCATGAAGAGTGCCCTGGTAGCACGGAGCCTGGTAGCGCGGTTTCAGAGCATACCAGAGGCTGTATCAAGACGCCGAAAGCGTTTCGGAAATTGTCGAAAACAGAGACTTAGAGATTTTTAGGCTTAGAAGGATTACCCAAAACAGGCTGAGGCCTGTTTCGTCTCTTGGGTTAATGCACTTGGCGTGCTCGGTATCAAAGGCTCTTTTGGTCTCTTCTGATCAAACTGCCGACCTCAGCGCGCAGTTGCACAAAAGTGTTGAGAGTGGCTCTTAGGTGGGCGGGTGGACTCGTGTCATCAAGGAGCATGTTGCAAGATGCTCTAGCGCCATGGACGCGTATTGTGGTCTCAGTAGTCGTCAACTTTGCCGCGATTTTTCTTAATAGAGCTCTGCTTCTTCTTGCTGTCGAGGCGCTTGCGCACCGCTGATCTAGAGGGGCGGGTTTTCCTTCTCGGTTTATCGGTATATTGAGATCTTTGAAGCAACTCATCCAGTCGCTCCAGGCTCTCTAGCTTGTTTTTTTCCTGGCTCCTGAACTTTTGCGCCTTGATGACGATCACGCCATCAGTATTGATCCTGGTATCGCGTAGCTCAAGAAGCTTCGATTTAACGGTTTCCGGTAAACTAGAGGTCTTGACGTCGAATCTCAAATGGATGGCAGTCGACACTTTGTTAACGTTCTGACCCCCCGGACCGCTGGCGCGGATCGCTGAAAATTCGATCTGGCTCTCGGGAATGTCTGAAACGCGAACCATCAGGCAAAAGACATGATGCGAGCATTGAGTGTGTTGACGCTGATGCAGATCACCCTGATTTATGTACTCCGGCACTGTGACGATAAGATTCGTTGATCCCGATCCAGATTGATGCGGCTTGTGACCCACTGTGCCCTCAATGTCGAGCGTGGGTCTGAAGCTCTCTGGTTTTGTACGCTGAGGCAGGTCGTGAGCAATACGCTTTTTATCGGGACCACTGCATGATACCTAGCTGCACAGGTATCGTTCAAGATTCAGTTCGTCTTAGCAGCCCATGCAAGATCTGGAGAACGCCGAGATCGTCTGCCGCTCAGAGGACGGGAGTATTTCTGAGCACTGGAGATCTCCCGCCGGTCATGACAAGCGAGAGTGAGAGGCTTGGGTTCGACAAAATAAGTAGCAGGCAAGACCTTGGCTACCTCTGGTGGATGAGCCGTGAGGGGGGCAACCTGCGGCTGGGAATGTGATATTGACCGCGCAAATGCATTAGACTTGTGACGGCCGAGCAGAGCCGTCCTGCAGTTGCGCCTCGATACCCTAGTTTTCCTATGTTTTATTATTTCAACATGATATCTCTGCGGTTGTGTAGACCTTAGCTATGAAAAAAACACTGTGTAAATCAAAAAAAGTTCGCGAGAGAAGCCGTTTACAGCAAAGCTCAAAGCCGGTATCGCACCAGTGTAAAAAGTGTGGGCGTTTGAGCACGAAAAAGAAGTGGCTTTGCAAACCTAAACGCGCTGGCACTCGTAGAACAGTCGATACCGCGACTGAAAGAATTGAGAGAAAGCTTATGAAAAGTCTGGATACGGAAAAGGTTTGCCAAATTCTGAACACCATCATCGAGTATGAGATGGCCGGTGTAGTAAGGTACGCCCATAGCTCTTTGATGGTTATTGGCCCATACAGGCAACCCATCGTCCAGTTTCTGCAGGAGCAGGCCACCGAAAGTCTGCAGCACGCGCTTGAGGCGGGGGAGTTAATAACCGGCTTAGATGGGCACCCTAGTCAAAAAATAGCCGAGATAGAGGAGTCTCACGATCACTCTGTGACTCAAATTTTGGCAGAAAGCCTCGATCATGAGCAGCATGCGGTAAACCTTTACCAATCACTATTGGTTGAGGTGAGTGACGCCAGCGTGATGTTAGAAGAATATGCGCGAGGCAAAATCAGTGCAGAGGAACAGCATGCGCTGGAAGTCAAAAAAATGCTAAAAGACTATTCTCCGACACTTTAGGTTTATGGCACCACTTTTCTGCCCCGCTTTAGCTTTTCTCCCCGCGTTTGCGACCGTGGTTGGTTCGATTGTCGAGAATCAGTGGAGCTAGTCTATTTTGATAGGACTAGGCGGATTAATCAAAACGCGAATACTTTCGCGTTTTGACCCCTTCAGGGCGTCGTCGCAAGCGACTCCATGCAAATCACTCCTTGGGTCGTGATTTGTCGACCGCCTTCGGCGCTTCGAGCCAGCGATACCTCCAAACGAAAAACCCCCGCCGATGGCGAGGGTTTGTCATTTGGGAGGACCAGGCGGATTCGAACCGCCGACCTCTACCATGTCAAGGCGGATTGGCCGCACCAAGACACTCGTAGATGCTTTGAAAATTGCCTCGGAACTAGTCGGGGTCAAGCGCCAGGTCCGCTCCGGCGGCTGATTGAGATACATGGTGGTTTCTAGGACGGGCCGGTGATTCCTACTCACCTGATAATAAATTCTGGCGAAGCGTCTTTATGTTGACTGTAAATCTGACAGTGCCGCAATATCAGCCACCAGCGTAGTCTTGCATCTATTTTCTAGCTACTCTCTGTGATCAGAGCATGGTTGATAAGCGCTGACGCGTCTATTTAGTCGCAAAGACAGATAAACAGTAACAATAGGATGTGCCATGGAACCCCGACGCCAACACTATGCGCGGCTCTTTGCTTTTGCTGCCGCGCTTTTGAGTGCTCCAAGCTTTGCCGCCGATGGAGAAAATAATGAACTTCTTCGACAGGCCAAATCCAATATAGTTATTTTGTTAGCTGATGACCTTGGCTGGGGCGATGTGGGCTATCACGATCCGCAAGTGGTCACCCCAAACATAGATGCCATTGCGACTCATGGAGTGGAGCTCGACCGTTTCTATGTAAATCCGACCTGCTCACCTACTCGTGCCTCCTTGCTCACGGGTCAGTTCTCTACCACTCATGGGGTCAACGGGCCCATACAATGGCACTCAAAAGAGGGCCTGCCTCTGGAGTGGCAAACTTTGCCTGGCTACTTGAAGCGCGCCGGTTACCAAACGCACTTGGTTGGCAAATGGCATTTGGGCAACGCCAATACCGGCTACTGGCCTCAGCAGCGTGGCTTCGATTCGTTTTATGGCCACCTTAATGGAGGTGTCGGTTACTTTGATCATGTGTTTTCCGGCGGGTTGGATTGGCAGAAAGATGGCGTGACTCTTCGTGAGGAGGGTTACACGACACAGCTCATTCAGGACGCCGCTATAGACCTGATCGAGAACCGCTCCGCCGAGGATGAGCCGTTATTTCTTTTCGTGTCATTCAACGCCATCCATACACCGATCGAAGAACCCCAAGATCCGAGCGCTGAGCATCAGGGGCGTGCCACCTTACTGAATATGATTTCATCCCTCGACAGCGCTGTCGGCAAGATACTCGACAGCTTGATGCAGCGGCCTTGGGGTAAGGACACTGTAATCATCTTTGCCAGCGACAATGGGGGGTCGTCCCCAAAGCCTTGGTTGATCGAGATGCTGATTCCACCCCTGCGCGACGGCTACAGCAGTAATGGCGTTCTCAAACAGGGGAAAGGTTCGGTGTTTGAGGGTGGGATTCGCGTGCCAGCCGCTATCTGGTGGCCAAACAAATTAGAGTCGGATGAACCACTGTCAGAGGTTGTTCATATTGCTGACTTGCTTCCCACGCTGTTGGATTTTATGGAATTGGAAGTGCCCAACGTGGATGGGCGCAGTCTCAAGGGCCTGCTGCTGGAGGGTTCGCCACTAAAACCCCACCCCTTTGTCGTGGCCAATTTTGGTAGCGAAGCTATGATCGATTGGCCTTGGAAAATCGTGCGCGAGGGATCTCTCCCTATCACGCCTGAGTGGCTGAAATCCGATACCTGGTATCTATACAATATTGAGTCAGACCCGAGTGAAGTTGTTGATGTGCAGGAGAATTTCCCCGAGCGCTTTGAGCGCATGCGGAGCAACCTTTTGCATATGCCTAGGCGCGAGTCGGTGCAATTCAGCACAGACCAGTCGTGGGATACCTTTGGCGGTGAAGAGACTCGAGCACCTTGGGCCGATGCAGCGACTCGACATGGGGGCAATTAGTCTGCCACGTCGTTATCGAGGAATGTCCGAGGGCCATTGACCGGCCTGCTTGAGCGCGGCCAGCTCAACCGTCGCTTCTGTGACTCTGGGATGTGCAAAGCTCACACACCCGCTGTGGTAACTCGGCCGTTGCTGAAGCACCATCCAATAATCGACAAGCACGGGCCGCTGAAGCACCAACAGGTCTAACCAGTCGCCCTCTCGCAGGCGATCGAAAATAACCATCATTCCCACATCAGCAAGGGTGAATTGATCACCACATATCCACGGACCACCGCTATGCTCCAGTTGTAACTCCAGATCATCCAGATGTGCTGTCATTGCCGTTGCAGATCGATTAATGATGCCGACCACAGGATTCAGTTTGAGTGTTTTCTGTAGACCACTTAACTTCATAAGCAAAAAGAAAATCGCCCGTTTTTTAATGCGGTGAAAGAGCAGTCCCACCACGATTTTTGTTACGGGGATCCTCGTCACCATGGATGCAAAAATTGGAATAGTCAGACCGGGCGCTGCATTACCGGCTGTGGCTTCGGGTGAGGCGATAGGGTCGTCTCCCAGCAGTGAGGTTTTTTCTACCCACATATCCATGACCTGCCGTGCTTGGGCATCTTGAGGCACCAGCAAGTCGCCGTTGTTGACCGATGAGGCCACATAGCTGAGTTGCTCGTGGGATTCGTATATGGGATGGCCGTTGTGCAAAAGCACCGGTACCGTAGCGGCAGGATTGACCTTTAGGAATTCGCGACTAATGTTTTGATAGGATCCGGTTTCTATGAGGTCGATGAGGACGCTGTCGTAGTCCAACTCATATTCAGCCAAACAAACACGGACTTTCTTCGAACAAAGCGAAAACGGGTTGTGATAGAGGGTCCACTGGGCTTTGTGAGGTAGGCTGATCTGCACTTGTAACCCCTGCGGCACCTCGTGGGTTTGCCGTAGCGCACGTTCTCGCAAAAAAAGCATGAGGCCTAGAAGACCAATGGTCAGTGCCACGCCGCCGATCAACGCATTTAGATCCATTGGCACCGCCTATTGTCCTGGCATGCCGTCGGGGCCCCAGTGTGTGCCGAGCAGATCCTCGAGACCTCGTTTATGAGAGCCAAAGGATTCATTCAGTAGATCACCGTCGGTAAAGTGCTCAAGCATGAAGCCATCGGGGTCTTTCCAATAGTCGAAAATTTGGCTGCCCAAAATATGCTTACCTACTCCGAAGGAATGCCGGTGTCCGGCCTTTTTGAGCTTGTAGTGGTTTTGCATCAACACATCCCAGTTTGCGACCTCAAAAGCTGCATGGTTGAAATCCGCGTCGCCGGCGTTGATAAAAAATAGCGTGTGATGATCTACGTACTTCTCGCCCCTGTTGCAGCGGGTAAAGGCCCCCAGCGTTTGTTCTTTTCCCTCTTCGTTCATGACGATCTCGTCAGAAATCAGTAATCCAAATCTTCGCTGATACCACTCAAAGGTCTCGCTAAAATCATTGACCATCAGTACCACATGGCCCAATCGTTTAATCAGGCATTCGGGCGCGGCAAAGGCCACTCGCTCCCCCAGCCGTTGCTTCTCTGCGCCATCGTTAAAACCAGAGCGGCAGGCGACCGTAAGCAACGGTGAATCAGTGACATTGGCGACAACCTCCACTGAGAAACCATTAGGGTCGGTGAGTCGCGCAATAAGTCCGCCTCCCGGCATGTTGTTGGATTCAACCGGCACGTCGTCTAACGCCGCAAGGTTTCGCAGCTCGGTTTCGGACTCGGCGGTGAAGCCGACGCTTACAAAGGTAGGTTCGCTGGATTGTTCAGCGACGTAAATATAGGGGCTGCCATCGGTACCCCGCGCTATCAACAAGCCATTGTCAATTTCAGATTTAAAGCCAAAGTCTTCTAGAAACTGCTGCTGCACTCGTAAATCTGTGACATAAAACCTGACATAGAGAACATCTTTGATCGCCCCCATAGTCTCCCCACATTTAACTTGCCAATCGACAAGTAATATATAAAGTGGTGACTGGGAATACAAGAGCGATTGTGTCTACATTATGCAAAATAACGAAAAAATCGCCTTAGCAAACTGCGAGCGCAAGCTGCGAGATGCTCAAGCTACGAAGCGAAAATTAATAAATTCAGCCCTGCTTGCGTTCTCCACACAGGGCTATGACGCCTCCTCCACACGCGGTATAGAGACTGTGGCGGGCGTTAAAAGGGGTTTGATCAATTACCACTTTGGCTCGAAAAAGGCGCTTTGGAAAGCCGCAGCAGAGCATTTGATGTCGACCACAGAGCGCGACCTTGGCTCTGCCTTAGCTGACATGAAACAGATTGATGAAGAGCAACAATTACGTTTTTTTATCCGATCTTACGTCAAATTTTGCGCCAGACACCCCGAACTCAATCGACTGATGATCCAAGAGGGCATGGCCCACGACTGGCGCCTGACGTGGTTGCTGGAGCGCTCGGTTCGACCATGGTACGAACAGGTATGCCGAGCGTTTAGCCGCGCCGCCGAGCTGGGCACCGCGCCAAAGATGGACGCGCATCACTTCTATTACGTTCTCACCGGGGCGGCTACGCTGATATTTTCTAACGCTGCTGAGGCTGCTGCGTTGTCGGGCAAGGATCCTCTTGGCCCAGAAACCGTTGACGCCCACGCTGACGTTGTCGCCGACTTACTCACATCCATCCGGAAACCATTATGAGACTTATTACCTTTACCGAATCATCACAGACGCGCATTGGTTTACTCCGGGGCGAAGACATAATCGATCTATCGCAGGTTGCCTCCAGCTTGCCGAGCGACATGCTGAAGTTTTTAGAGGCAGGCGATGCAGCCATGCTGCAGGCAATTAAGTACATAGACGCTTCGGCGCATTATTTTGCGACAGATGTGACGATTGAAGCTCCCATGAAAAGGCCACCGAAGATATTAGCTATTGGCCTGAATTACCGCGCCCACGCCGACGAAAGCAATATGGAAATCCCAAAAATCCAGTGGTCTTTCACCAACAGGCAACCTCAGCCATCACGGGCCCAAATTATGCACCGATTGAAATCCCACGCATGGTGACAAACTGATTGGGAGGTCGAACTGGGCGTGGTGATTGGCAAAGCGTGCCGGCGACGTCTGCAAAGAGGACGCCAGCAGAGTCATTGCAGGCTTTGCGTGATTGAACGATGTGAGCGTTCGCGAGTGGCAGTTTCTACGCATCCGCCAGCAAGTTCACATGGGTAAATCCTGGGATACCATAACCCGTTGGGCCAGGCCATGGTGACCCAGACGAAGTTGACCCACACAATCTCATGCTCAGCACCTTCGTAACGGTGAGCTGCGGCAAGAGACCAGTACGACGATCTGACATATTAACTGCTTACGACATTATCGATATTTTGAGCACGCTTTCACCTTGAGCCATGGCGATGTATCGCCACCGGCACCCCCAGTGGTGTAGGCATTTCCATGCAGCCACAGGGTACGCTGCAGCTTGGCGATAAAGTAAAGGTGGAAATTGACGGCCTTGGATTTATCGAGAACGAGGTGATCGCAGAGCCTGATACCGCCAAAATTCAATGAGTTCAGCCGCGCAAAATACCATCTTTGATGTGGCCATTATTGGGCTTGGCCCTGTAGGAAGTTTGGGCGCGATTCTTTGCGCCGAGGCTGGGTTGAAAGTTGTCGTGGTTGAACAGCAAGGCGCTGTATACACTCTGCCAAGAGCGGTGAACCTAGACGGTGAGATCATTCGGGCACTGCAACCGGCTGGACTTGCAGCAACTGTTCAGCGAATGATGCAGCCGCTTCGCCAGGATGAGCGTGCAGGTTTCGCCAATTCAAAACGAGAGTGGTTATTTGGCGGTAACGCCAGATCTATTGGCAGTAATGGCTGGCAGCCGGCCAACATGTTTGATCAGCCGGAGCTCGAAACTTTTCTGCGCGAAACCGCCCAGCGTCATCCTAACGTGACAGCCTATATTGGTTATGAAATGACTCGGTTCTGCATAGACCAAGAGCTAGTCGGGATTCAAGCGATAGGACAAGACGGCGAAATTTCACTGCGCGCCCACTATCTAGTGGCTTGCGATGGGGCGAGTAGCCTGACACGCAAAGCGCTAGGTATCGGATGGCGGGACCTGGGTTACGATCAAGATTGGCTTGTGGTTGACGTTGAGATGATCAAACCTCACGCCTTGCCGAACGAGGTGCTACAGGTGTGCGACCCGGATCGTCTTCATACCTTCATCGCCACCAAGGACCCCTATCGCCGCTGGGAGTTTCAGTTGAATGCTGGAGAAACTGCCGAGCAAATGCTGAATCGAGAGGCCATTCGCAGCCTGCTTGATCCCTGGACGCCGAGGGATACCTATCGCATAAGGCGCGCAGCGGTATACCAGTTTCACGCAGCAGTAGCCGATAAGTGGCAACATGATCGAATTTTCTTGGCCGGCGATTCCGCCCATCAAACACCTCCCTTTTTAGGGCAAGGGATGAACTCTGGCATGCGCGACGTAATCAACCTTGCGTGGAAACTTCGCTTAGTACAGAGCGGCTGCTGCGCTAAGACATTACTCGAAACATACCAAGCCGAGCGCTATGACCATACACACGATCTTGTTTCTTGGGCTGTAGACATGGGCCACCTCATGCAACATATGGCCGCTATCGAGGCAGCTGAGCGTGTGGGCGACGAGCAACCGAAAATGAAGCAAACCTCTCTAAAGTCTGGTTATGGCCAAGGTCGCGAGCAACCCCCCATTCGATCTGGCATTGTCCTCACTGAACAAG
Organism: uncultured Luminiphilus sp.; assembly: GCA_905182485.1. Lineage (GTDB taxonomy): Bacteria > Pseudomonadota > Gammaproteobacteria > Pseudomonadales > Halieaceae > Luminiphilus. Next base: position 19,847 of record CAJJBO010000024.1, on the reverse strand, counting down.
TATCCAATGAAGGTGCCACCGGGTACCTGCTGCCTCAGCCTGTGGTACGTGACGCCCGGGGCCGTGAAATCCGCTTTGATGAGCTATTGGGCCCGCATTTTGCCTTGGTCAGCAATGGGCCACATGCATTCGATGAAGACACCACCTCGGTGTTACAGGCGCTAGATATTCAGATGATTGATGTTTCGACGCTTGAGATTGTGCGGGGTAAATTCCCTGCTGTCTTAAAGGGTGGTGAAGCTCTGTTACTCAGACCGGACAGAATTGTATTCGGTCATACCGACGCGAATATATCAGCAGATACTTTAATTGCTCGCTTAGCCGCCTCGGTCAAATATCTAAGCCAATCGCACGCTACCTGTCCGCGGTAGTGTACCCGCACAGAAATGCTGCAAAACGCACGGTTTTGAAAAACAAGAAGATCGATAAAAACAGGCAGTTCATTTGGTAGGACCAGGCGGATTCGAACCGCCGACCTCTACCATGTCAAGGTAGCGCTCTAACCAACTGAGCTATGGTCCTAAGAGGGACGCGAGGATAGCCCATTCAAGGTGCTCCCTCAAGCACTAGCGGCAGAGGCGATTCAGCGCGTGAGCCGCCATTTAGCGTTCGGTGATCAAGCTATCCAGCTGCGCGCGTGTCAGCAGTGCGCCACGGTTAATGACTGCCTGAACGCGGCGAGTGTCGATGATGTTTTCGAGTGGATTGCCTGTTAGTAACACCGCATCAGCGATAAAACCCACTTTCAATTGTCCCATCTCGTCTTCGAGCCCAAAGTATTCGGCAGGGGCGACCGTTGCCGAGCGCAGGGCTTCTAGAGGCGTCATACCCACCTCGACATACTGCTCGAGCTCTGTGTGCAAGCTATAACCCGGAATGCTCCAACCGATTGGCGTGTCAGTGCCCGCCGCAATCGGAACCCCGGCTGCATGGAGTTCTCCTGTGCGGCGCAAGCTCCACTCGGCAAAAGTGGTATCGACAAGCTCCTCTGAGGCCAGCAGTGCAGTGCGAGCGGCCTCCCATTCTTGTTGCACGCTGGGTGGTATCAACTGCATTGCGCGATCAAAATCCCCTCGCATAAAAGGGATATGCAAATCCATCGAATTCATGCGCAGGGTGGGCACGGTGATGGTGGCTTTGAGCGCCTTGGTCAACCCAGCACAAACCTCCGGATCCTCGTTGCTGATGGCGGTTAAACGCTGCAGTTCATGCAGTCGGGTTCGCAACACATTGCCCGGTTCGTTTGCGGTATTGGCGAGTTGTTGTTGTCGGGCGGCCAGCCAGATCTCGGGGTCGCTGACGCAGTCCATTTCGTAGTTACGCAGATGCTCCAGCGATTGCACCTGTGGGGCAACGTCACGGGCTCGCATCGAGAGCGGCACATGGCCATCAATGGGTAAGTTCCTGAGACGCGCCTCATCAACAATCGCCGCAAAGACCTCGGGAGACACCATTTCGTAGATCTTCAAAAAGCTCGCCCCCGCGGCGTGGATCTTCGCGATATTGGCGCGCGCGGCCTCCGGCGTCGGGTTGGCAATGCCGAGGCCCGGAAAGTTGACGCCGTCGTAGACGACATCGGCGCCATCCAACAGTGGGCCTGAGTACCAGATGCTCGGCGCGTTATCGCCCTGGGTGCGCAGGGTATCGACAACCGGGAGCAAATCTTTCAAAAGACCGCCGGTATCTCGCACGTTCGTCACTCCGTGGTAGAGGAACAAGCCGGCCATCGCGTCGGTAAAGCGCGTATCAAAGGTAAAGTGCACATGAAAATCCCATAGCCCTGGGATGAGGGTCTGACCGCTGCCATCGACGGTGGTTTGTGCGCTGACACGCTCTTTTGTGTCGCTACTAACAATGGCGACAATCCGCCCGTCGTCGATGAGGACTGTTTGGTTCTCTCGGATGGGGTTGATCGCGTCAACCAGCGTGACATGTTCAATGGCGATATCGACAGATCGTGATGTGCTATCCCCACACGATAGGAGTAGCGCTAAGAGGAAGAGCAGTGCAATGCGCGTGACGGCCATCATGACGGGGTCTCCAGTTTCTTATTATAAAGCGTGGTCACGCGAGCTTAGCACCTTAGTCAGGGACGCTCTGCGCGGGGAACAGCGTGATGGGCTGCTCTGGTTCCCAGCGCGGATATTTTTTCATGACCGAGGCAAAAAGCGCGCTGTCCAGCCAAGAACGCGAGCCAAGCACGGACCTTGGGGTAGGGTGCTTGTGCCCACCACTGGGGCTCCACCGCCGCAAACTGTCGCACAAAGGGAAACACCGCGACGTCTGCGATGTCGCGCTAGTGCCTCCCAGCCAGCGGTGCGTCTCAAAGGCGCTTTTCCATGTGCCGCAGGGTCTGTTCCGCTTGCTGACGATAGTGCTCTGCCGAGGCTTCTGGGAATCGGTCTGCATATTTATAGCGATCCAGCCACGTTTTCAATTCGCCATCACAGCGTTGGATCCAATCGGTTGCGCACACGCGTCCTTGGAGCCCAATTGAGAGGGTCGTTGTGATGAAGCGCCCAATCGATAATATCGAGGCTCTCTTCCAGTATTTGTCCGTCTGGGAGGACCAGCACCGGTACCGTGGCCTTGGGTGATGCCGCGGTTAAGTCAGCGGGTTTGTCTTTGAGTACCACTTCCCTGAGCTCGACCACACAATTGGCCGCAGCGAGCGCCATGCGACTGCGAATGGCGTAAGGGCAACGTCGAAAAGAGTACAAAATGGGCCTTGCTTGCATGAGCGCTAAGATAGCTCGGCTTGCCGAGTCGCGCCAGCATAGCCAATATTTTGAGTGTTCTTCAAATTTAAGAAGTGCTTTAATGACCAGAAGATTAGCGCTTGCGTGCGATTTTTAGTACTTATCGACGGTCTTAATTTAAACAATAAACGGGGATGAGTGATGGGTAGATTAGCAGGCAAGGTGGCCTACGTGCTAGGCGCAGCAGGCCAGGGCAATATGGGCCAGGTCATAGCGCAACGTTTCGCGGCAGAGGGCGCTATCGTGGCGGTCGGCGTACTCCATCCCGAAGAGCTCGCGCGCCTCGCCGACGAGATCGGCGGCATGGCGGTCACCTGCGACATCACGAAGATGGAAGACATTAAGTCGTCAGTGCAGGCCATCATGGATGCGCACGGCAAGATCGATATCGCCGTCAATGCCACCGGCGTTGGCCTCCTCACGCAGTTTGAGGAAACCAGCGAAGCAGATCTGAACATGATGATGGACCTGCAGTTTAAGGGGCCTTACCAGTTCATGCAGGTGTTAGTGGGGGTCATGCCGGATCCGTCGTCGATCATCCAGATCTCTTCTGCCACCGCAACGATCCTCGTCGGAAATCACCACGCCTATATTGGCACGAAGGCGGGCATAGACCATGTGGTGCGGGGCGTTGCCGATGAGTACGGCGCAAAAGGGATTCGCGTGAATTCTATTTCACCGGGCCTCACTGCCTCGCCAATGGCGGCTCCTCACCTTGAGACGCCAGGGCTTACCGAGGCGTTCCTGAAAAATTATCCCCTCGGCAGGCTCAATACGTCTGAAGATGTTGCTGCTGCCGCTGTCTTTTTAGGTAGCGATGAGTGCTATATGACCGGTCAGAATCTGCAGGTGAACGGTGGCTTAACGCTGCGTCGTAACCCATTGCCCTCGGAGATTGAGGAATCGGTCATGGCGGCGATGGCAGCTGCGCAGCAAGGCTAGCGATCAGCGACGTCATATTGATGCAGCACCAGCACTAGCGCGTTTTTATATTAGCGGTAATCAATGAGTGATTTCGCCGCAAAACAGTAATAGGGAGTCTTATGGCGGGCAAACGGAAAGATGTTTATTTGGTGTGTGGGGGTAAATACCACGACTTTGATTTTGCTCGTTTAGAGTTGCTAAAGCTCTTAGCAGAGCACGACGTGGCACGGGTAAAGGTGGCCAATGACTACAGTAACGTCGAGGCTATGTGCGAAGCTGATCTGTTGATCACCTACACCTGTGACGAGATGCCTGATCCGGCCGGTCAAGCGCTATTGAAGTCGTACATAGACAAAGGGGGTAAGTGGTTTGCGCTACACGCAACGAACTCGGTGCTGGAGTGGCTGAGTCATGATCCTCCCTTGCTACGTACGCCTCGGGACCACCCCGATTTTATGGAAGTACTCGGCAGTCAATTCCTAGCGCACCTTTCAATGGAGGCAGCCATTAATGTTTTATCTCAAAGTGAATCTTCAGGCAGAAAAGTTGCAATATTAGGTGATATGGGTGAACTCGGTGAAAATGAGATGCTTTTTCATTCTAATTTACAGGCATTGTTGAAGCCTTTCAGGACAGTAACTGGGAGGAGGAGCAAAAGCATGGGGTGTTTTATGTTCGTCCTTATGGCGCAGGTACAGTGTTGTATTTAACACTTGGGCACTGCCGGTCAACGTACGATATGCAACCCCTGATCGAAGAATATCCTGAGATTGAGCGAGGCAGCTGGGAGTTGCCGGTGTTTTATGACTTGTTGCGTCGAGGGATTGTCTGGGGTTTGCAGGAGTAAGTATCCGCTAGCAACGCGGTAGTGCCGAAAAGCCGTGATGGGTGCTGTGAGCAGGTAGCCGGCAGCACTCGGTGGTCCATCTTCTTTAGCGTGCATCCGGAGCTTAGTAAGTCTCTCGTCCAGAAATTTAGGCATCTCAGTAAACCAACACATTCAACGGAAAGATAATGACTGAAAGCTGGATAAAAGACTTAGCGGCAGCCAAGGTGGAGTCGCGAATCATTACTGATGGGCAAACGGTCCGCCGATTTACCACCGGTATGCGATTTGGCACAGGATCTGCCATTGCCGTCTTTGAGCCCACCTCTCTGGTGGGATTCTGGCACGTGCTCAAAGCCTGCGTGGCAGCGGACTGCGTGATTATTTGCCAAGCGGCTAACACCGGTATCACGGGTGGTTCGACTCCCGATGGTGATGACTATGATCGTGATGTTGTGATCATCAGTACGCTGAAGCTCGATACCTGCATGCCATTATGTGACGCCAAGCAGGCCCTGGTATTTGCTGGTGGCACGCTGTTCCGGCTCGAAGAAATGCTCGATGAGTTCGGCAGAAATCCCCATTCGGTTATTGGGTCCTCCTGTATCGGTGCGTCGGTCGTGGGTGGCATTTGTAATAACTCAGGAGGCAGCCTTGTTAAGCGGGGGCCGGCCTATACGGAGCTGTCGGTGTTTGCGCAGCTCACGGCGCAAGGTGAACTAGAACTGGTGAATCATTTGGGGATCGAGTTGGGCAGCACGCCAGAGGAGATACTGGGCAATTTGGATGCGCAACGTTTCGATGCCGCCTCGGCGACGTTATCCAGTGGCCTGGCCTCGGATCCCGAGTACCACCAGCGCGTGCGCGATGTGGAGGCCGATACGCCATCGCGTTTTAACGCTGATCAGCGTCGACTCCATGAAGCCAGTGGTAGCGCCGGCAAGCTCGCGGTGTTTGCGGTCAGGGTCGATACCTTTGCCAAGCCGCAGTCCGAGCAAGTGTTTTATGTGGGAACAAACGACCCCGAACAGCTCAATGTCATTCGCACGCGGCTTCTCTCTGAGTGCCAAGAACTCCCCGAGATGGGTGAGTATATGCATCGGGGTTGGTTCGACGGCGCAGATCATTACTGCAAGGATATGTTCCTCATTCTGAAATACCTCGGCACCGATTTTTTACCCCGACTGTATAGGGTGAAGGCGGCGGTGGATCGGCTCTTAGAGCGTGTGCCGGGCTTACCGGATCTACCTGCAGATCGATTATTACATTGGCTTGCAAAGCTATGGCCCGACCACCTCCCAAAGCGAATGCGTGCTTATCGCGAGACCTATGAGCATCATTTGGTCGTGGTGGGCGCCGATGCAGCCATCCCAGAGATTCGGGAAGTGCTGCAATCGGTGACCCGCGACGGAGACGCCGGCAGTTTTTTCGAATGCTCGCCCGAGGAAGGAGAGGCCGCCTTATTACACCGCTATGTTGCCGGTGGGGCTCCGGCGCGATATAGCTTAATCCACGCAAAAGAAACCGGAGGTCTCGTCACTTTCGATGTGGCCTTGCCGCGTAACTATTCCAAATGGTATGCGTTTTTACCAGAAGATCTACTCGATCAATTGGATGCACCGTTTCGTTTAGGACATTTTATGTGCCACGTTTTTCACTGGGACTTTGTTGTGAAGGCGGGCGTGGATCCTGAGGACGTGAAGCGCCGCATGATGGAGTTGCTCGATGGCATTGGAGCTAAATATCCCGCGGAGCATAATGTGGGGCACCTCTACTGTGCAGAGCATGACCACGCCGCCTTTTACCGGGGACTCGATCCGACCAACACCTTTAATGCGGGAGTAGGAAAGATGTCAAAGCGTCGGCATTACCACTAACGCACTACCGCTTTTCTGACGGGCATAAAAAAGGCCGGGTTACCCCGGCCGGTAAGTCACAACGCTAAAAACGATCTGCAGTGTCAGTCTAAAATCTGAGCTGCACCCTTACGCCAACTTCGCGCTTGTCATTGGGAGAGACATTCACCCCTTGCTCAACAAAGAAGTTGCCAAAGTCGGTGGCAAACGCGGTGTCTGAGAAGCGAGCGCCACTGGCCCACGAGTCTTCGTCGGTCAGATTAGTCACGAACAGTTCCAATCGGTAGGCGTCAGTTTCGATACCGCCCCGTAGGTTGAAGATGGTGTAAGACTTCATCCAATTGAGGTTGCGCTCTTCGGTATAGGTTTTACCAAAGTAGTTAGCATCGAGACGGATAAATGCCCCCATGTCCTCGCCAATATTCCAGTTGTAGGTTGTTGTGCCGAAGGCGGTGTATTCGGGTACTCGCGGAACAGAGTTACCGCGCATGTCCGAGTAGCCAAGCCGCGCCTCACCGAAGTTGTAACGATAACGAGTGTATTCCGTATCGACGTACGCCAAATTGAAATCTACCGACCAGTTGTCGGTAATCTGGCCTCCAATCTCAATCTCGTAGCCCCAGAGGTCAGCATCACCGTCTAGGAGGACGTTCCGCGCATTTTTGAGCGGTCCTGTGGGGTCACCGTTGACGTCTTCTAGCTGTTTCGTTGTTTGGTCGCCGATCACACCGTTGTAGGAGCAACCGGGCGCTGAGGAGGCAACATCGGCTGAGGTACACGTCTCATTAACGGCTACGCTCGATCGGCCTTTAATACCGGTCCATTCCGAGAAATAGACCGCAGCATTAAAGTAGGCGGAGCCATCTGCGAACGTTTGTTTCCAACCGAGTTCAATACTTTCAATTTCTTCTGGAGGGAGTGCAACGCCCAAGCTAGGGAAGGCTTCCACGTATTGTGCGAGCTCCTGCGTATCGGCATTGACCAGTTCTATATTGACGTCGCCTGGAACAATGCCCTCAGCGTAGCTCGCATAAAGCATCGTGCCATCAAACGGCTGGTAGCGAACGATAGCCCGCGGCAGGAATTCTTTAAATTCCAGTTCAGTGGATCCGTTCAGCAAGCCCTCTTCGGAGATAACGCCTCCCTTTGTGAGCGAGTCATTTTGTTGACGTCCCTCAAGGGTCACTGTCAGCCTGTCGGTAATGTCAAAGTCCACCGATCCGAAGAAGCCGAGTACGTCTGTTTCATCCGACTGCGCCCAAGAGTTGGCGAAAGGGCCGAGTCCAACGGTGAGCCCCCCCACATTGAGACAGGGAGAGTCAGTATTGCCGCCTTGAGCGCCGAAGCACCCGAAAAAGAAGTTTCCACCAGCGAGTGAGGAAGTAAATTCTTGCTCATAGTGATTGACGCCCAACGACCATCTCAATCGACCATCTTGTGGCGAGGTGAGGCGAAGCTCAAAGCTGGTGTCATCCAGAGCCTGAGGATCTGAGGAATAACCGTTGGAGAAGCCAGTCAGATCAAAATCTCGCACAAAGTTCGCTTTCTGGTCGTTATGGCCTGCGACGAAATCGATGGAGTAGTCATTGATTTCATAGGTGATGTGAGCGCTCAATCGCAGTGTTTCACGGAGCAGACCCAAACGGCCCATTGAGGGAACGCCGGAAGGCAGGTCTTGATTAGCGTAAGCGTCCTGAATATTTAACGGACCAAAACCAAACAGGTTCAGCAAATTGGTCGGCAGCTGGGTATTGCCGTCAATAATGCTACTGCCGGTCACTGGCACGGCTCGACCAACGCCTGGGACTTGTCCGCAAATAAAGTTATAAGGATTAGCAGTTCCACCGGCTTTCACTTGAATGGTTTTTCCAGCACAGGAATCATTCGTTCTGCCCGCAATGTAGGCTTGCGCGGGAGGTCCGTCGTCATCCTCGGTATAGGCGGCTCTTAGTTTTATGGTCAACGCATTGGTCGGTTGCCACACCAGTTTGCCATTCAGCGCCCAGGTCTCTTCGTCGCCGAGGGTGCCGCCATCTGAGGCGGTGAATTGTCCTTTTTTGTCGTACATGCGGAAACTCAAGCTACCCGCCAGGCTGTCTTGAATAATGGGTCCCTCTACGATGCCTGACACATCAAAACGATTGCGGTCGGTGCCCGATAGCGAGATTTCGCCCGACACCTCCTCCATGCTGGGGTCACGTGTAATAAAGTTGACCGCACCGCCGAAGGTATTCCGCCCAAAGTAGGCTGCCTGAGGTCCTTTGATGACCTCGACACGTTCAATGTCCATTAACGACAACGAGGTGCCGCCATTCAGAACGTACACGCCATCTACGAACAGCGCGCCGGTTTCAAAGCTGGGTGAGAACTGGGCCTGATTGAGTCCTCTGAATCGCAGCTGGGTGTTATAGCGCCCAGGCTGGCTCCCGCCCTGATTAAAGAAGTAGAAACCGGGGGCGAGGGCAGCGATATCCTCTAGTCCTGTTACGTCACCTTCTAGTATGTCGGCTGCAGACACCGCCGTGATAGCAATGGGGATCTCCTGCAGGTTCTCTTCGCGCTTTCGAGCCGTCACGATGACTTCCTCGAGTGCCGCGGATTCTTGTGCCAGGGTTGGAGTGCTCGGTAGTGTGCCGGCGACGGCAAGCGCAACTGCTGAGAACAGCGTCAGTCTAATATTTTGGGTCATGGTGGTGCCTCGATATTATGTTTTTAGTGGCTTGGCGAATCTGCTACCGGACATTACTCACTCCTGAGCACCGCGCCAATGCTCTATTGATATACCAATAGGCTTAAATACGCAAGCGCCAACCAGTGATTCCAAATCGCGAATTTTGCAGCGTCAAAATACGGCTCGAGGCACGAATCGCCAAAAATGACTTATTGATATAACAACCGATCAAATTTACTCTGAACCGAATAGGTGTGAGGCAGTGTTATGAGACAAGTGGTGGTGGTAGAACCAGGTGGGCCAGAGGTGCTGACACTGCAGGAGGCTGAACAGCCCAATCCCGGAGCGGGACAAGTGCGCATTAAAGTTGCCTATGCCTCACTCAACCCACTTGATAATCATGCGCGTGCGGATCGCATCAAATGGAACCACCCCGGCTACCCTTTTACTCCCGGTTTTGAATTTGCCGGTCGTGTCGACGCGGTAGGAGAAGGCGTCGATTCGACGTTATTGGATCAACGTGTGGCGACCAACGGGCACTGGGGGGGTAACGCTGACTTTGCCATCGTGCCAGCGCAGGGGTTAGTGCCGGTGCCTGATGACTTTGATTGGCCCTTGGCTTGCTGCTTTTCGACCTGCGCCTATACCAGCTGGCTGTTAGTGCACAGTGCCGCCAAGGTGCAGCCTGACCAGTGGGTGGTGGTGCATTCGGCGGCGGGTGCCGTGGGCGCTTTGGTGATGCAGATCGCTAAGTCAGCAGGTGCTCAGGTGATTGGTTTAGTCGGCGGCGAACACAAATTCGCCTTTGCTGAGCAGTTTGAGCCGGATGCAGTGATTGATTATTTGCGAGATGACTGGCCCGAGGGTGTCAAGGCGTTAACCGATGGCCGCGGTGCCGACGTTATCTTCGATGGCAATGCCGGTGCCCGAGCGCCGATGAATCTCGATGCGGTGGCACCACTGGGCAATATCATTTATCTGGGTGCCAGTGCGGGGCAGGCGCCACCCGTTTCGCCGTCCATATTGATCGGTAAGAGCTGCTCGGTGTCGGGGTTTGTGCAGTACTTTCATCAGGCTGCTAGCGGGGGTGCCGAAGTCTCTGCGACACATCAAGCCCTGGCAGACCACACTTGGCGTATCCCCATTGAGCAGAAGTTTGATCTTTCTGATATCGCAGAGGCGCACCGCGCTTGGGAGGCGCGGGCGCTACTCGGACGCGCTGTGATCCGGGTGGGTGGTGATAGTGTGTGACGCACAATGAGCGTTATTAACGGCCTTTACGAATTTGTTTTTGCCACCCGCACCTCTGAGCGGGAGAGGCTGCTAGCTTTTTGGCAAGCGCTGGGTTTTCAGCCAATCGCCGAGGGCGCCCTGAGTGCCAGCGAGGCCAGCAAGCTGTATGGACATCACGCCGAATTGCAATCGATTCGCTTGCGGCACCCAGGTTGTGCCGCTCATCAAACAGGACTGGTGAGGTTGCAGTGTTGGTCAGCGTTAGCCGGAGAGGGATTAGGCGCCCAGCGGCCTTTGGTGACAGGCAGTCGGTGGATGGGGCTGTACACCGCAGATATTCTGGAACTTCGTGACAGCTTGAACGACTACCGTAGTGAGGTGTCGGATCGCTGGCTGTCTGACTTGAGTCTCTGCGCCATTGGCACATCCACCACCATCGGTGACGTTACAAACCCCCTTTGTGGGTCTCAGAGAAACGCTGTATTTCGATCCTGATGGACGCGTGGCTTTCATTCAACGCGGGGGGTTTGATCGACCCGGTTTCGGCACGATTGACCCGACCCTACCGTATAAAAATAGCGAAGGAAGCCATGCCAACGTGGTTCAGCCTACCGGTGCTTTTGATACGGCGTTCTATAAAGGCGTCTTTGGTCTGGAGACGGCACCCTATGGCGATGCCCATGATTCCGGTGATGAACCCCCCACGCAGCGAGCCTTGAGGCTTGAGGCGGGTCAGCTATTTCGTGTCGAACGGCTGCGGGCTCCAGATTGCCCTACCGGTTTATTACAAGTCTATTCCCCATACTTCGCGACGCCTGACCACCGGGTGTTGAGTCAGACCGGCCAGCGAGGTCTATCGGGATACAGTTATCGCGCCAGCTCAGTCGAGGAAGCGGCTTTACCCGGTGTCACTGACTATCGCGCAGCGACCAACGAGTTTGGCGAACCCTCCTGCACTTTTACTGCGCCCGATGGTTACCGCTGGATATGGATCAGTGCCTGAGACAGCGCTTGAGAAAGTGCAAGGCTATCCGCTGCGCGCCTTCCTCATTTGCATGGTGGCTTACACCACGGCGCAAATGGATTTAGCGTTATTTGGCTATGCAGTGCCGGCGATACGAGCAGAATTTGAGCTGGCCTTGAGTGAGGTCATGGCCATTGTGTCGATTGCCTTTTTGATTGGTGGCGCCTTACTCCTTGGTCTCGGTTGGATGGGAGACCGGGTAGGGCGGTTGCCGATGTTCCAATTTTCCTTGCTGGGTTCGTCGGTACTCGTGACCTTAATCAGTGTGGCCCCCGGCGTAATAGTGCTGACCCTATTAAGAGGGGCGAGTATTGCGGTCGGTGGCCTGAGTTATCCCATTACCGGTGCCATTGTTACCGAGGAGATGCCCGCGCGTTTGCGCGGTCTGTATTCATGGGGCTGCTGCAGATTGGGTATCCCCTCGGTTGGGCGCTCGCGTCGCTCTGGTCGATGTGGTTGCTCACCACGTTATGGCTGGAGGCCCTTGTTTTTGGTCGGCCTGATCAGCCTGCCCTTGGTGTGGGTGGTGCGGCATTATCTGCGCGAGCCCGCGCGCGCGCATGGCGGCTAAAGCTGAGCAGGCGACCGGCCGTTCTCTCCGATTTATGGGCTCCTGATATTCGCGACGCGAGCGGCCACGCTATTTTTAGCGCAGTTTTTATTTGTTTGGGCTTATGCGGCGTCGATTTTTTTGTTCCCCAGTTTTTTGCGCGACGTTCGAGGATTAGATGCCTTTAACTTCTCGCTGTTAATTGGTGCAGGCAATGGCATTGGTGTACTGGGCTACGTTTGGCGGCATGGATCGGTGAGCGTGTCTGGACGCGACGTAATACCGTTGTGCTGTGGACGCTACTCGGTTCCATCCTCTTTCAAGTGTTGGTTTGGGTGCCTGAAACCTTCGGCGATATTTTGCTGGTGTATGCGCTCATGAGCATGTTTTTTTATGGCTCAGCGGCGGTGAAGTTTGCTTACCTGGCTGAGGTGTTTCCCACGCGAATCCGCGCCTTAGCGATGACCTGCTGCGGTTCCTTAGCCGTGGTGTTGGGCTCGGCAGCGGGGCCTTATAGCGTGTCATTGGCGATTGAGGCGTGGGGCTGGCATCTGGGTTACGCCCTTTTAGTGGGTGTGCCCTTGACGCTAGCCGGTCTGCTGTACCTCACCTTAGATTCGTTACCGTCGGGGCTTGAGGTGGAGGAAATTGAACGACGAATGAGTCAGGAGGCAACAACTTAAGATGGCTAATGGATATAGAGTCAATCGCTTTGGCGGGCCGGAGGTGATGGTCTGGGAAGCGCATTAGCGCTGGGCGATCTTGCCCCTCAAGCGGTGCGCGTGCGCGTTGAGCGCCAGTGGCATCAACTTTGCTGAGGTGCGGATGCGCGCGGGTGACTACAGTGGCCAAGAACTGCCCTTCATCATGGGAATGGAAGTGGCCGGTACCATTGAGCAAGTGGGTAGCGAGGTGGTCGATTTCCGGGAGGGCGACCGGGTTTTTGGTCGCGTGCGCGGTGCGCATGCTGAGGTGGTGGATTGCGATCCAGATCATCTCATGCCCTTGCCCGATAACCTCAGCTTTGCGCAAGGGGCGGCGATTCCGGTCGGCTGGCTGACGGCGTGGCACGCGCTTTATACCGTGGGGGGCATGAAAGCGGGTGATCGCGTCTTGATAGAGGCAGTGGGAGGTAGCGTGGGGAGTGCCGCGCTCGCATTGGCTAAGCAGGCGGAGTGTTGGACGCTGGGCACAGCAAGCCGGGACGATAAGCTAACGCATGCCACCGCAAACGGCTGCGATGCGGTGGTCAATTACACTCAAGCGTCTGTGTCGGAGTGCGCGGCCGATCTTACCAATGGCGAGGGGATGGATATTGGTCTCATGACGATTGGTGACGCAACGGCTGACCAACTGATCGATGCAATGGGTATGGACGGGCGTGTCGTCATGTTTGGTAGCACGGGCGGTCGGGACATCACCTTCAACTTGAAAATTGGCATACTGAACATTCAGCTGCTGTCGATGAGTATTTCAACTAGCCCGGCCTTTATGACGCAAACGATGACCGATTTTCGCCAACACGCGTTGCCGCTGTTTGCCAGTGGTGAGCTCACGCCGTGGGTAGATACGGTATTGCCGATGTCTGAGTTACGGCGTGCCCATGAAATGGTGGACGAGCGCAAACACTTTGGCAAAGTCATCTTGGTGAACGATTAGAGGCTGAGGGTGCAGATGAAGTCGCTGTCACCGATCCATCGCAAGGCAAAAAAAGGTAGCAATCGACCATGACAAGACACGTTATTTTAGTTCGACCTTTATTCACTTTTCTCATCCGCTGTTCAGTCGTTGTAATGACAGCGATAGCGCCGGCGGTGGCGGTGGAGCCGATCACAGAGAAGCCTTGGCGCGAAGCGGTGCTGAGCGTGACTGATCTGGATGTCACTGCTCGATTTTTTACCGAGATTGGGGGGTATGAAACGCTTGATCGCGGCGCTCTATCGGCGTCGGCGATTGCCGCTTGGGGGTTACCCGCCGCAGCAAGTGGGCACTATCGGTTACTTCGTGCGCCGATGGGGGGTGACTTTGGGCAGATTCGGTTGGTGACCTTTGAGGGGGCGGGACGGCGCGAGCCGATGCGTCCAGGGTCTCGCGCTTGGGATACGGGTTGCTATTTCAGCATGATGATCCGGGTGAAGAACATGCAGTCGATTTACGATGATGCCATTCGTCTGGGTTGGTGGACAGAAACACCTATTACCGCACTAAAGTTTGGTGAATCTGATCTGCGTGTGGTGATTTACCGGGGTCCTGATGGCGTGCAGATTCAGACCTACGATCGCCTGAGTCCGCCACTGCCCGAGACGATTCCTGACTTCGAGCGTATGACGGCACCCTTTAATATGATGCAAATGGTGGCAGACCGCGACGTCGCCTACGATTTTTTTACTCAGATACTGGGGTTCGACACCTTCTATAAAGGCAAGCCTTACACGGCTAAGACCCCCACGCCAACGCCCATTGGTATTCCACTGAGTCTTACCACCTCTATCCCGTACCGCGCGGGTATTGTCTATCCGGTTGCGGGGGAGTTTGGACGTATGGAAATGATCGAAGTGATGGGAATCGATGGGTTCGACTACGCTGATCAATGCGACGCGCCCAATCTGGGTATTCTCTCGGTGCGCTATCCGGTAGCGGATATTGAGCGCGCTAAAAGCCAGGTGCTAGCGCGAGGCGGCGCCATCACCCGCGATATCGCCACGGTCTTACTGGGTGGAGTGGGTACTGTCGAGCTGTTCTCACTCAAGACACCTGACGGCGCGATTATGCAATTCTTCAGCGATCCCGCTGCTCAGTGAGTCAAGCGCCCACGAGTGCTCACACTGCGTGCGCTAACCGGAGGCCTAGTTGCCGTTCTTTTGCTGGCATGGCTTGTCTCTGGGCAGGTTATGGCTGACGAGACCCCGCGCATTAAACGCATCTCACTGATGACACCCGATATCGACCAGTCGATTCAGTTTTTTACCGAGGTCATTGGATTTAGCCTCGATTTTGAGGGGACGCTGCCCCCCAACGGCGAGCCATTTCTGGGTGAGGTATTCAATATCGATGCGTCGGTGCCTCTCCGGCGAGCGCTGTTGTCGACCTCGCAAGAACCGAGAGGGCTATTCTTGATTGAGCACCCTAATGCACCCCCTCCCGATGCCGCATTACCGACGGCAGTCGTGACTGTGATACAGGTGGATGACTTGTCTAGGACAATGGTGCGTGCTGAGCGATTCGGCGTGTCGATCACCGAGACGGTCACCGATGTGACCCCTGAAGGTGCAACCTTTGCTGAGGCAATGGTGACGAGCCCGGGTGGCCACGCGCTGTTGTTGTATCAGATCGGTATTGCGGCAAACTAGTCAGTGAGCTGATCCGGATAGTACTCGCGGTACCAGGCGACGAACTGCTCAAGCCCGGCGGCAAGCGATGTCGAGGGGTTGAAGCCAACCAATGATCTTGCCGCCTCAATATTAGCGGCGGTGCGGTGAACATCCCCTGGCTGCATCTCAACAAACTGTTTATTCGCCTCTTTTCCGAGTAGGCGCTCAAGTGTGGCGATGAAATCGCCCAGCGAGACGGGTTCATGATTGCCCAAGTTCAACAGACGAAAGGGGGTTTGTAACTCGGTGGGCGGTGCCTCTGCCACTGCCAGCACGCCCGCGACAATATCGTCGATATAGGTGAAGTCACGCTCGAGGTGGCCGTGATTAAAAACGCGAATAGGGCTGCCCGCCAGTATGGCTTGGGTAAAACTGAAATACGCCATATCAGGTCGACCCGCGGGGCCGTAGACGGTAAAAAACCGCAGCCCGGTGGTGGGTAATTGATGGAGATGAGCGACAGTGTGTGCCACGACTTCGTTTGATTTTTTCGTCGCGGCATAGAGGCTGACCGGTTGATCGGTGGCATCGGATTCAGAGAGCCACTCACGGTCGCTGTTACCGTAGACCGAACTCGATGAGGCAAAGACCAGATGCTCGGGCGGATGCGCGCGGCAACCGTCGATCACATGCTGAAAACCAACCAGATTGCTTTGCACGTAAGCACCTGGGTTTTGAAGTGAGTATCGGACGCCTGCTTGAGCAGCAAGATGGATCACCACATGAAAGGGTCGGTCTGCAAACAGCGCTTGCGTGGCAGGCGCATCAGCCAGATCCGTTTCGACAAATGAAAAATCGATTCTGCCAGCAAAGGTCTCAAGCGATAGTGCTTGAGCAGGGGGTCGTAGTAGTCGTTGATATTATCGACGCCGACAACCTCATGGCCCGCACGCAGGAGCGCGGCAGCAACGTTGGCGCCGATAAAGCCGGCGACGCCCGTGACGAGGTAGCGTTTCATCGGTTTTTTTTGATCTGTGCGAGGCGTCCATAGTCTATTAAACCATGATCGCCCAATTAACCACGATCGCTAATTAACCACGATCACAGAGTCAGCGATGATGCAAGCTGCTCCCCTATTTCTTGCCAATATTAATGGAACACGCTATTGAGCTGCGGCCTCTTTTACTTAACATGCGCCGGCCCTAGCCGGTGTAGCTCAGTTGGTAGAGCAGCGCATTCGTAATGCGAAGGTCGGAGGTTCGACTCCTCTCTCCGGCACCATCCCTTTTTTTATGCTTTTATCAGGGCTACGACTAACGGTTTTTGATAAGCCGCGTTCAAATAGTTAATACAAGAAATTGCCCCAACAAATGGGTGCCCTCACCGTATCGACACGCCTCCGGCGTATTCTCCGCGCCAACTACAGCCTTAGGTTGTCGCTGTTTGACTTCGGTATCCTCGTCGGTCTTTTGGGACTCTTTGGCGTGCGTAAATTGACGACGTAATGGCTGGGACTCAGCTGTGAAGTTCAACCACGTGCTGGGCTTTTTGGGGGGCATGGTGGTGATAATCAGAACAAGGGATGCTCTGGCCAGCAAACAGGCCCGCATCTAACACGCTGTCAAACCCCTGTTGCACTGGGCAGAGCATGCTTTTGAGGTGAAGAGCGAATTACCGTATCAACAGCTTCCGAGAAGATCTCCCCTATGCTTATGCGGCGTCGCAGGTTTACTGTAGCGCCAATGAGCAAGCACTCGATACCCATTCAGTATGATGAGCCGGGAGCCTCTTTAGGAGGCGCCCCGCTCTTTAACTTTGTCTACTGCAGTCAGGTGAGAGAGGGGGTAGGGAGCGCCGACGTCGATAGCATTATTGCGACTTCACGGCGCCGAAATCGAATTCAGAGAATTACTGGGTTTTAGTTTTTGGGAGTGGCGTTTTCTTTCAGTGGATTGAAGGCCCTAAGGCTGAGGTAATGAGTCTGGTAAAAATGATCGAAGCGGATGATCGTCATGAAATGATGGTGACACTCAGCACCGATGAGGAAATCCGCGAGCGTGTTTTCCCCACTTGGGATATGGACTTGTGATGCTGAGGACATTCAAGAGGTCTTCAGGATGCCCTTCAAACAACGCAAGATAAGAGAAGCATTGATGCCTTGCAGCTTCTGCTTGATAACCTGCAGGCACGCTCCTAGAGAAAACTGCTCGAGAGTGAGTTCAGGCGTCCTCGGCAGTCTTTAGAGGCTCGTTGGCTTGCGCAAGCTGAGCCAGTAACACCACTGTTCAATCGAAGAAGCCCAGCACGTGCTGGGTTTTTGTTTTTAGGCTAGCGTTGCGTTCTTAATGAAATGGCAGAACGTTGAGTCGATCTTAAAGAAGATAAAAGCATCACTCCTCTCGTGACACATGTTCTGCCGTCATGATCAATCTAGAGTCGGAAAGAGCGGCAGTTCTGTGCCTGCGAGCAGCCTCGTACGCTTTGGTTGCTGTCATCGTCAGATACGCGCTTGCGCTCGGGTATCTCACTAGGGCCACTAAGTCCCAGACTTTCTCGCTTGGGCCAATAGGCATTTGAAGAGCCTGGCCAGACCAGACCAGCTCGGCCCCTGCGGCTTGCCTGACTGTTGCAGATTCATTCGTATAGCGGGCAAGCGCCTCATAACCTGTAAAGTTGCCTGCCAAAGGGGCTTCATACGCAGCGTTGGGTCTCACTTGCATGAGATTCACCATGACAATCGAATTACCATTGGACTCCGCAAATGCCTTTAGGGATGCAAGACCGCTATCGGTTATCTCTAAATACGGCTTCATAATGCCAAAAACCCTCTGCTTTTTACGATGCTGCAGAACGCTATAGTACGCTACACGTGAACCTAAAGAGGACTGCTTCGATGAAATGGACAGTGAGCTGGCTGCTGTGGCTGATCGTGCTAAGTGTGCCCCGCTAGACGCGGGCGGCGGGAGAGCTGCCGCCGCGGATCCGGACGAGACTGACGCCGACGCCAAGGAGACGGTGGCCGAACTCATTGAAGGCGACCAGCATTACCCTGGGTTGTTCTCGTTTTATCGCGATACTGAGACCGGTGATACTGCGCTGTTGTTGAAACCGGAGCAGTTGAATCAAGAGTTCATTTACTTTATCCATATCGCCAATGGCGTCGTTGACGCTGGGAGCTTTCGGGGTGCGTATGGGCCCCGGTTTGTTTTTACGATAGAGCGGCGGTTCGATGAAGTTGCCATTGTTCGGCAAAACACGGCCTTTTATTTTGACCCCGAGAACGCCATCTCGGGCGCTGCGGAGGCCAATATCGCGCGAGCGGTATTAGCAGTGCAGCCCATTCTTGCTGAAGATGAAGAAACGGGCGAGCTACTCATCGAAACCGACAGTCTATTTCTGAGCGAATCGTTTAGTCAGCTCACGCCAACACCGAATCCCGATGCCGACCCCAAGACACAATTTACGCTAGGGGGGCTGGATAAAGACAAAAGCCAGATCGTCGCGCTGCGGAGCTACCCTCAAAATACCGATATTGAGGTTGAGTACGCGTTTTTTAATGCCGCGCCGCTGGTATCGGGGTCGGATGCGGTGACGGACTCGCGCCACATTGCGATTAGAGCGATGCATAGCTTGATCGAAATGCCTAAAAATGACTATCAACCTCGTTATGCCGATGCCCGTCTGGGATCTTTCAATCAACAAATCACCGATTTGACTTCGACCGAGGTGGCGCCGTATCGCGACGTCATCAATCGCTGGCACTTGGTCAAGAAAGATCCCTCAGCGGTGCTATCTGAGCCGGTGAAGCCCATTACGTATTGGATCGAAAATACGACACCACTGGCGTGGCGCCCCATGATCCGGTCAGCGGCGTTAGAGTGGAACAATGCGTTTGAAAAAGCCGGCTTTCGCAATGCCGTCGAAGTGAAAATCCAACCCGATGATGCGGATTGGGAGGCAGGTGATCTCCGTTACAACGTTCTCAGATGGACGTCGTCACCTAATCCACCCTTTGGCGGCTATGGACCCTAGTTTCGCGAACCCACGAACGGGCCAGCTGTTGGGCGCCGACATCATGCTTGAGTTTTCCTTTTTGAATCGATCGACGCTGGCCCGGGAACTGATTCAAGGCGAGTCGGATCAGCAGGACAGCCGCACTCTGGCCCTCTGATCACCACTGCGGTGTGAGTCATGTGCTGGGTCTGGGAGGCGCCTTTGCCGAACTGGCGGTTAAAGCAGCGGGCGGCTCCGCCGAGATAGAAGAGCAACTCAAGCGCGATCGCCTGTACTACCTCATCCTGCATGAAATTGGGCACACCTTGGGTATGAACCATAATATGAAGGCCACGCAGTTACTCAGTCGTGATCAAATCAGTGACCCGAGCGTGAAAGCAACTGGCATTCTGGCGGGTTCGGTAATGGACTATCCCGCGGTTAACTTCGCCGAGATCAGAGGCCGAGCAAACGCTGTTCTACACCATTGCACCGGGGCCTTATGACGACTGGTACATCGAGTATGCGTATTCCACGGCCTTAGCTGACGCCCCGGCGGAAGCGGCGCGTCTTGCGGAGATCGCGGCGCGTTCCTCGGAGCCCCAGTTGGTGTTTGGTAACGACGCCGACGACATGCGGTATCCCGGCTCGGGATTGGATCCGCGGGTCAATATTTATGACCTCAGCTCAGATTCTATTG
>CAJJBO010000023.1 GCA_905182485.1 uncultured Luminiphilus sp. | reverse complement strand
GTTCATGGGGCGGCTGACTTTTCGTATATTCCCATGGGGTTTACTCCGTTTGAGATGGAAATAGAGGGTTCAGCACGTTATTTTGTGTGGCAAATAGTAGTCGGCGATTTTGCGTCATTCGTTGAGGCAAAAACCCGCTCTCTTCCAGAGAGTGCTTTTCCCGACGCAGATTTGATTTTAAAGGAGGCCCTGAAATGAGCAAAGTGAAGCTATCGGAACTGGATTTTTTCAGCGCTGAAGTGCAGGAATGTCCATTTCATGTCTACCAGCAGCTGCAAGAAGAGGCGCCGGTATGGCAGATGCCAGGCACTAATGTTTTTGTAGTGACACGGTATGACGATATTCGCGAAATCATTCGCGAAATCATTCGCGAAAAGCTTTAGCGCGCTACTCAACACGGGCTCCTCCAACGAGGAGGTCAACACTATTTATGGCCAGGGTTATGAGATGGTCGAGACCCTGCTAACTCAGGACCCGCCGAGACACCGGGTATATCGCAATCTGGTTAATAAGGTGTTTTCGAATAAGCGTATCGAGGGGATGCGCAGCGAAGTTGAGAAGATGAGCAACGAGCTGATTAATCAGTGGATTGATGAGCCTGAGGTGGACCTTCTTAATCGTTTCTGTGTGCCGCTACCGATCTACGTGATCTCAGATCAGTTGGGTGTGCCTCGGTCAGAACTGTCGTTGTAGGTTAGTTCCGATGCGTCAGCGAGTCGATTGGGCCGGCTCGCCGATGAGGAAGAGCAAATTCAAAATGCCAAAGATATTGTTGAGTTCCAGCACTATTTTGCTGCGTTGCTGGACCGTATGCGCGAAGCGCCCGAGGACAACATTATCTCCGACCTGGCTAATAATACGATTGATGAGGGTCGCTTGCTGACCAAGCCAGAGGCCTTGGGGATGATTCAGCAAATTCTCGTCGCGGGTAATGAAACATCGACCAGCGCGATTGCAGGCGGCGTGGTATTGCTGATCCAGAATCCCGACCAGCAAGCGATGTTGCGGCAGCACCCCGATCTCATACCGGCAGCGGTTGAGGAAATTTTGCGGCTTGAGACGCCCACCAGTGGTATGTGGCGTCGCGCGACGGCAGACACAGAGATTGGGGGCGTAGATATTCCAGAAGGCGCTTTTTTGATGGTCCGTTTTGCAGCGGGCAATCGTGACGAGTCGATATTCACTGACGGCGGAGCAATGAGTGTGGCGCGAGAGAATGCTGATAGTCACCTGGCCTTTGGGCAAGGCACGCACTTTTGTTTGGGCGCGCAGTTGGCCAGAATGGAGATGCAGGTTGCGCTGACGGGGTTGCTGAATCGCACCACCGACTGGGCGCTGGTTGAGGGAAAGAACCCGCTGAAGCACAGCCCTAATGTACTGTTGCGCGGATTGACGGACCTACACATCTCGTTTAGCAAGACGATTTCGTGATCTGCCGTCTCCATCATTAATGCTTAAGGTTTAGTCATGAAAAGACCCGATTTTCTGAGTTATCAAGATTTGCTGGATCAAGAGTCTCGGCCGGTACCGGAATCGCTGCGCGAGAGTACAGAGACCTACCTCGGCTCCGACGACCGTTATCAGTGGACCGCTATTCTAGTCGCGTGAGTATCACGAACAGGAAAAGCGTCAACTGTGGCCGAAAGTGTGGCAGTCACTGTGCCGGGAGACAGAGATCAGCAGTGCGGGCGATTTTTATGTTCACGATGTTGCTGGCTATTCGATTGCGGTTGTCCGCACCGAACGCGGTGATATTCATGCTTACCCCAATTCTTGTCTGCACCGAGGACGTGCACTGAAATCAGGGCGTGGCGTGAGTCACGAGATCCGCTGCCCTTATCACGGGTTTTGTTGGCATCTCGACGGCAGTTTTAAAGACGCGTATTGCGATTGGGAATTTGACGAGGACGCGCTGAGCCAATTGAACCTGCCTGAAGTCCAGGTGACCTCTTGGGGCGGTTGGGTGCTGATTAATATGGACCCCGAGGCGCCTGCATTCGACGAGTATGCTTCCGTTCTGGGCGACCACTTTACGCGTTGGGCACCCGAGGATCGCTACGTTTCGTTGCATGTCGAAAAAAAGATCCGTTGCAACTGGAAGGTGGCCATGGAGGCGTTTATTGAGTCTTACCATGCGATCCAGACCCATCCGCAAATTCTATCCTTTACTGGGGGTGATAACTCACAGTACGACGTCTTCGGTGAGCATTTGAGCCGGACCATCACACCGCAGGGCATTCCCAACCCTGGCCAGGCAGACCGCTTTAGCGTCCGCGAGTCAGTCGAGGCAATGACCGGTCCGGAGGGCTTCGAGCAGGCGCTGGCGCTGACCGGCAAGTCTGCCGATGACATCAGCTCCAGAGAAGCGATTGGCGCCATTCGAAAAGCAGAATTTGCCGCGTTTTTAGAGGCGGATAAGCTGGCTTCGGTGACCGATGCCGAGACCATGGATTCTATCTTGTATTTGGTCTTTCCTAATTTTGCTCCTTGGGGTGGCTTTCAGAGCCAGATCACCTATCGCTATCGTCCCGATGGTATGAACGTGGATGGCTGCATTATGGATATTTATTTACTCGATGGCTTTGCCACAGACGCGCCGAGGCCGCCAGACGCGAGAACAATCCGGCTCGGCTACGACGAACGTTACGCTGAGGCTGAAGAGCTCGGCATGTTGGGGTCGCTATTTGATCAGGACGCCAATAACTTACCTGAGGTGCAAAAAGGCCTGATGGCATCTCGGTCTGGCCAAGTGCTCACGGCGAGTTATCAAGAGCTCCGGATTCGGCACTTTCACGCAACGCTCTCATCCTACTTGGAAGACAAGCCCGCCTAAGCGCACGAATTTAACGACACTGACGGGCGTTCGGGGCCAGCAGTGGTGACCGGATTATCAGTAGCTGAGTGCCATGCTGGCACGACCGTCCTTTGCCGTCGCACTGGCGAAGCTGGGCAGTGCCTTCATGCGCTGCACCCACTCCATACATCGGGGATAGCGTTGAGTGTCGATCATGCCACGCTCAGCGCCAACGATCATATTGAAAGCAATGAGAAAGTCGGCGGCTGATAACCGATCACCACCGAACCAGGGTGCGTCCCCCAGATCTGATTCAGCCAGCGCCAAGATCCTATCTAGCCGGGGTTGAATAAATAAATTGGTGAGTGCGGTCACATAGAGTTTGACGAAGGGTTTTAAAAAGAACGGCAATTGCTTCTGAGAGATTGTCAAAACAGTAGCCATGAGCTGCAACGGCATCATGGAGCCCTGTGTCGCATGCCACCAAAAAAGATATCGCGCGCGATGAGGCGAGCCTGGCTCTGGCGTGAGCGAATGATTTGGTATTTGGTCTAGTACGTAATCCATGATCGCGCTGCTCTCGGCCATCACCAGATCTCCCTGTGTGATAACGGGCGCAGTGCCTAAGGGCGACAGCGCCTTGTACTCGTCAGATGCGGCCATAGTTTTGCTATCCCGATCATGCACGACAAGGTCGTAATCCAGATTTAACTCCTCAAGCATCCAGAGTACCCGGAAAGATTGCGAATACTCGAGGTGGTGTAGGCTGATTCGGTCAGTCATGGATGGCACCTCCACTGGGGCGGGTAGTTGCGTATGACCTGGTTATACAGGCTGGGGAGCCACTTGGATGTGTCTCATCGGCTAACAACGACTGGGCACGGCTGCGCTGATCAAAAAGGTCAATCACTAGCGCAGCGGGTAATCCTGGCGACGTGCCTCCCGCTCAAGGCTGGGCTTTGCTTATGTTTTTGTTGTTATCGCCGGCTTCATTGTTCGACTCTATGGCTGGGGCAGTTGTCTTGCAACAGTGAGGGACAAGATACCCCCGCTGCATCAATGCGGTGATTTTCAGGGCACGAAACCCAGCCAAAGTATCGTTTGAGTCGCCAAGTACAGCGCGATGCCCGTCCAGATGACGGCAAGGATGACGAGGACGATTCCGTCCTTTAACCAATCGGGCCATTCAAAGTTCAGCCTTGTAAGGATTACCCACGGCGCGGCGATGTAAGCTAGTGCGATACCAATATCAATGATCAACCAAAAAAACAGTAACAATCGCCATCTCCTCTTATTGAGGCACCGCCATACAGCAGTGGGTGTGGGGGGGGTATTTTCCTCAGGACAGGAAGTGAGGCCTACCAGCTTTCTGATTGTGGCATCCCATCTGCCACATCGTAGTAGGCTCGCTTATCGGCCATGAAAATAGGCTAACAACTATCGTCGCCCCGTTGGGCAAATCATGCCTCGATGGTGTGCGCTGGCTATGCGTGGTGGTAGAAGCGATACGCTTCAGACAGTGCGTTGCTCGGGCGGTGTCAAGAGGCAGCATTGGGCGCACCTAAGTGACTCTGGTGTGTTTTTGCCCTGATCTTACCGCCTGCGCCACGGCGCCCTTACGGGCGCTTTTGACGCGTTTTGCCAAGCTCTTGCAGTAAGGTCTTGCTAACTGACCTGAGGCAAATCCTCTGCTGAAACAAGCTCATGCACCATTGCTAGTGCATTATTTAGATCACGGTAATCCCTGACTCTCTCCCACTGACACAGAGAGGCTAGGATTTGACCGCGCAAATACTCCCGCTCCATCGAGAGTAAGTTATCCACAAGTTTGTCTGCATTCATCTTTCGGGCGACTACTCTTCAGCCTCAGGCTCTGGATCTTCAGGCTGTGGATCTTCAGGCTGTGGATCCTCAGGCTCTGAATCTTCTGGGTCATCGCCCGACATCTCTGGCTCTGGATCAACATCCTGCATCGTCGATGCATGGTCACCCATGTCATGCTCTTCCTCGCCTGCAAGGTGGCCATCTGCTAACGCAACGCCTGAAATCCCCATCATCATCGTCAATAAAAAAATTAAGCTCTTCATAGTTTTCTCCTCTTCGTTGGGCTCCAACATACAGTAAAAGGCGTGAGGGTCCTAATCGAATTCGACGCGGGACTCCTCCCTATTCTCATTTTACGCACGGCGACTTTCTGGGCTTAATGGCTACGTGCCCCTACGTGTCCCTACGTGGCCATTTCTTTACATAAAACCTTCCACAAAAGTGCCCATTTCGGACGATTTATGGGACGGAAACCTATATTTCTTGAAAGTCTCAGGACATCTTGGCCTCCCCGCCAGGACTCGAACCTGGAATCTCCGGCTCCGGAGGCCGACGCCTTATCCATTAGGCCACAGGACCCCGAGCAAATATATTCCACTCGGGCGCGTGCGTATTCACTGGGTTGAGAACTTGGATCATTGCGCAAAGCACGGGGGTCGAGCATCCGATTGCCCGTCTGCTCGACTCAAAGGCCGGTCACTGGGCTGTTAGATAACTGATCACCTCAGCCTCATTGCCACGAAAGAGGGGAGCCAGGTCTCTTTTTGCCATCTGATAGTTGTACATCGGGTCGTAGTATTGTGTGAGTAGCACTTCGATCCATTTTTTATGTGGCTCAGGATCGCCAAGCCGATGGCTACTGAGTGCGGCGGTCAGGTTCGCACGCAGTGTACTGTACCGTGTGTCACCAAGACGCTTTTGAATCCGGGTGAGCGCGTCGAGTAGGCCCCGCTCGAATTCATTGAACGCGGTGTCCCAGTCGGCCGATAGTGTCACCATTTCTTCAAGGTTACTGAGGATATAATTATCATAAGAATGCTGAACTCGATCCTCCAGAGGCACCTCGACCTGGATCCAGTTAGCGTGATGCCGCGCCTCTTGTAATGGCAGAGGCAGGGTGCAAAGAGTTGAACGAGTTGGCCCATTTGCTCAACAAGTCGCGTGACGGGTCCTCGGCGTAACGTTTCGCCATTTCGATGCCCACCGCGAGCTCGAAGCTAATTTGAGTTGGTTGCGCGGTGACTCGTTTACCAAATGCAGATCCTCGATGATTAGCGAGGCCCTCTAGGTCGATGCTCCCTTTGATGGGATTGCCTAAAAAACCCTCGTTGAGCACCCGGGTTTTTGCCGAGCCTGTTTTTCCGCCTAACAATAATATTGGAGTATGGGTGCAGGTTCTCTCCACCGCATCGATGAGCCAGCGCCGCATTGCCTTGTAGCCGCCGCGAATGCGGGGATACCGGATGCCGTGTTCTTCAAGCCAGCTCTGTGTAATCTCTGATCGTAAACCACCCCGGAAACAAAACAGAGCGCCGTCAGGGTGCTGCTGTGAAAAATGGATCCATTGGTTCAAACGTTCCGCTTTCAGCGCGCCGTTGACGAGTTCATGCCCAAGCCGTATGGCAGCGGCTTGTCCCTTTTGTTGATAGCAAATCCCCACCGCCTCTCGCTCTTCATCGATCATGAGGGGGAGATTACTGGCGAGCGGCAGGCTGCCTTTGCTGAACTCAACCGGCGCCCGCGTATCAATCAACGGAATATCATGGAGAAAAAGCGACTCGAGGTCGTCAATCTCGTTCATCACGCTGAGAACAATGTGATTCGCGAGGTTGCGCCAGATCGAGTGCTGAGTGTACCAATGACCTCCTGAGGCAGGCCGTTATCATGCAGCATCGCTTGCACTTCATGCAGAGCGGTTTCGGCGACGGCAATCAGCAAGCCCCCGCTGGTTTGCGGATCACAAAGGATATTTAATTGGTCTTCACTAAGCGCACCGCCATAGGCGGTAATGGTTTCGCTCGGTGCCGCCTGGTACACATCCCTTGGCGAT
Organism: uncultured Luminiphilus sp.; assembly: GCA_905182485.1. Lineage (GTDB taxonomy): Bacteria > Pseudomonadota > Gammaproteobacteria > Pseudomonadales > Halieaceae > Luminiphilus. The sequence continues at coordinate 52,570 of CAJJBO010000023.1, read as the reverse complement.
ATAGTCATCGAGCGCCGGTAACTCAGGAATGCGGCTGACATTCAGTGAGGCATCTAGACCGGCGCCATCACACACTTCGAGTAAATGGCCCGCCAGGCCAAAGCCTGTGACATCTGTTAGTGCGTGAACGGCGCTTATTTCTGAGAGTTTTGCGCCGATCGTGTTGGCTTGGCACATCACCTCTGTGGCGAGCCCTTGATGCACGGTCTGCAACTGTCGTTGTTTTTCGGCGGTGGTATGAATGCCAATACCGATAGGCTTGGTGAGCAGTAAACAGTCCCCCGCTTTGGCCGCGCTGTTCAGTTTGAGATTTAAGGGGGGCACGATCCCGGTGACTGCCAGACCAAAAATGGGCTCAGGCGCATCAATGCTGTGTCCTCCGGCCAGTGCGAAGCCGAGTGCGCTACAGACATCTCGGCCACCTCGAATGACCAGGTTCGCGATAGCGGGGTCTAGCACATTAACTGGCCAGCCAAGAATGGCGACAGCGACTAGTGGTCTGCCGCCCATGGCATAGATATCGGAAATGGCGTTGGTGGCAGCGATTCGGCCGAAGTCGTAAGGATCGTCCACCACGGGCATAAAGAAGTCGGTGGTCGATAATATGACCTGACCGTCGGGTAATTCAACAGCGGCCGCATCATCCCGAGAATGATGGCCCAATTGCCTCGCCCTCGCGATCGTTGTCTGTAGCGATAATAACCTCGTCTGCTTCTTTAGCGAGCTTGCGCAATTTTGCAACCACAGCCCGCACCATGACTATATTCTGTTAATTTAACGGTTGTCGGTTCCATGGATAGGCGTCCAGCGCTCAGAGGATCGAAATCCTACCGCTTTGTGATTGAAAAGCGGAGACTTGTATTGCATTTTTATAGGATATTTGGGTTGTATCATAGGATCATTTTGAGGCTTGTGGAGGCGCTTCGCTTCCTGGGCGGGGCCGCCTGTCTCTGGTGGCTGTTTTGTTCAGCGGTGGTGGGTAGTGAAGTGTCTCCGATACCCTCTGTTGATCAGTGGGCTGCTGAGCGAGCGCTGTACGAAGAGGCTCTGGTGGAGCTTGATTCAGGTGCAGGCAATCGCTACCGCGAAATACGATCTGCCCTAGCGGATTACCCTCTGAGGATCGATCTAGACTTTTCAACCAGTTTGGGGCTCCTTCATGACATGACGCCTGCGGAGGCTAAGACGTTTATCGCTCGTGCTCAGGGTACCCCGCTGGCAAGTCGCTTCTTGGTCGCGTATCTACGGCACAAGGCCCAAGATCGTCGCTGGCGGGCCTTTCTGGGTGTCCTCGACGCGCCACCTGCCATGGTAGAGCTACAGTGCCATTACTATCGCGCGCAGCTAGCCACCGGCGAACCGGTCATCGCGTATGCGGGAGCGGCAGCACTATGGAATGTCGGTTTTTCACAAGATGATGCCTGCGACCCGCTATTTGATCGGTGGATGGCAGCCGGTGGGCCAGACGACGCGATGATTTGGTCGCGCGCGCTCAAGGCTTTTAAAGCGAAGAATGGGCATCTTATTCGTTATTTAAAACGTTTCGCCGGCGACAGATTGCAGCGAGATCTCGATGAGTTGGGCGCCGTTTATCGGCGGCCCTCTCGCATTGAGAGGGGGCGCTACCAGGACACGTTGCGCCATGGCGATGTAATAGCCTACGGCGTCTTCCGCCTAGCGCAGTTGAGTCCCAGTAGAGCATACAAAACGATGACGGCATTGGCCCAGACGCATCGCTTGACCGTTGAGCAGTCTGACCTGATGAGAGGGTCGATTGTGCGTCACAGTCTATTCGCCGAGCGAGCGCCTGCGCCCGCACACTGGGTCGATGCCCAGATAGAACGTTTGCGTGATGACGAGTTAACACTCATCTGGTTGCGCAAGCAGATTGCGCGGGGTGACTGGGCCGCTATTCAACGTGGTTTGGGTTGGCTGTCCTCGTCTGCGCAGGGACAAGATCGATGGCGTTACTGGGACGCGCGCAGTCGTGATCAGCTCGGATCGGGTTCAACTGAAGCGCTCTGGGAGGCGCTTTCGCAGACTAGAAGCTTTCATGGATTTTTAGCGGCTGACCATTTGGGCACCGCTTATCAGCTCAACGCGCGCCCACCGCCGACACTCGACAGGCCTGAGAGTCCCGCTATTGGGTTGGGAGTGGGGAGAGTGCAGGAGCTGCTGGTGTTAGAGCAGCAGCGACTGGCTAAAGAGCAGTGGCGCCACACACTCAATCAGGTAGCGGTGGCAGATCGCGAGCGCTTGGGTGATCTCGCGATCGAGCAAAACTGGTTTGACCTTGCGATAGACGCGGCGAACTCAGGTGCTATTTGGGATCGGCTTGACCTGCGATTTCCCGCCGTTCACTGGGACGAGTTTCAACGTATCGCGGCGCTCCAGCAGCTTGACGCTTACGAGCTGATTGCCGTTGCCCGACGCGAGAGTGGATTGTATCCGTTTGCACGATCCAAAGTGGGGGCGAGGGGGTTGATGCAGTTAATGCCGTCGACGGCGCGCAGCATGGCGGCAAAGCAGAACACTGGTTATCGTGGCGACGCTTCGTTGTACCAACCCAATACAAACATCCTATTAGGCGCGACGTATTACCGCGAACTTATGCAGCGCTATGAGCGCAATCGTGTGAAGTCGTTAGCCGCCTATAACGCGGGGCCAAGCCGTGTCTCGCGTTGGTCTTCTGGTGCCTTGCCGCTAGATCAGTGGGTGGATTCGTTGCCTTTTGGAGAAACCCGTGAATATGTGCAAGCGGTCCTTGCGTACACTGTCATTTATCGCACTCGAAGTGGGGTGACCGCTTCTTTGCTAACTGAGTCTGAGCGCACAGCGCGCTATTGATAAGCGCTTTTTTTGGAGGAGAGAGAAATGAAGGCATTGCAGATGCAAAGCTGTGTTCATGAGAATGCCACCGTAGAGTGTGCCCTCGTAGAGATCACGATTCCCGACCCCGAGCCAGATGAGGTGGTGGTGGCGGTCGACGCAGCGCCCATTAATCCGTCTGATTTGGGCTTGATGTTTGGTGCGGCTGATCTATCGAGTGTGCGAGAGGTGGAGCGAAACGGACAACCCGCGTTGTTGTTGGACGTGCCTGCTGCTGCCATGCGGGCAATGGCGCCGCGCGTCGGTCATTGGATGGCAGTCGGTAATGAAGGGAGTGGGCGTGTGATTGCCGCGGGTGACGGTGAGGCAGCGCAAGCCTTGCTCGGTCAGCGAGTGGGCATGTTTGGTGGCGAAATGTACGCGGCATACCGCTGCTTGCCAGCAGCGCAGTGCATTGCCTTTCCTGACACGATCAGTGCTGAACAGGCTGCGTCTTGCTTTGTGAACCCCATGACCGCACTGGGTTTTCTCGAGACGCGCGACATGGATGGCCATGGTGCGGTGGTGCATACCGCTGCCGCCTCTAATTTAGGCCAGATGCTGGTGCGGCTCTGTCACGCCGATAAAATCCCTTTGGTCAATATTGTTCGCTCTGAAGCACAAGTCACGTTGTTACGAGACATGGGTGCTGAGTGGGTCCTGAATACTCAGTCAAAGCGGTTTATGCAAGAGCTGATCGAAGCGCTTAAAGCGACAGGGGCAACCGTCGCTTTCGACGCGATAGGCGGCGGTCGTTTGGTTAACCGCATTTTAACCGCAATGGAGATTGCAGCTGCACAGACGGGACCTTGGTCTCGCTATGGATCTGAGGAGGTGAAACAGGCTTACATCTATGGGCAGCTGGATATGAGCGCGACTGAATTAACCCGCGGTTATGGCTGGGTGTGGTCGGTCAGCGGTTGGTTGTTAACCCCCTTTATGAACCGCGCCGGACCTGATCGTGTCGCTCGGATGCGGCAACGTGTTGTCGACGAGATTGACAGTACTTTTTTAAGTCACTATTCCTCCCGCTTAAGTTTGCAAGCGTCCTTGTCTGCGAAGGCAGTCGCTGACTACGGCGCTCGGAAAACGGGACAAAAAACGCTGTTGCAAATGACAAGTTCAACCGCCGGATAACTTGACGATATAGCCTAACGCTTGCAGCTTTTGCTGGCAGGGAAGTCGCTGATCTCCCTGTATTTCGAGGTTGAGGCCTTTCACGCCGCCGCCAACGCCGCACTGTTGTTTGAGTTGTTTAGACAATACTTTTAAGCGATCGGGGTGCTCTGGAATGCCCTCTATCACGGTGACCCATTTGCCGCCGCGCCCTTTTTTTTCGAGCCGTATACGTACAATGCCATCGCCCACTGATGCGGGGCGGTGCTCCCGACACACGCAACCGGTGACGGGACGTTGGCACTGTGGGCACAGCTTCCCCCCGTCTGTTCGGTACACGGCTCTGGTGTTGCTAGGGGAAGGCAAGAGGTTACTCCGTCAGGTAGTGACAGAGTTATAGTAGCATTGAGATAACGCAGTGATGGACATGGATATGAGTGATACCGCTCAGCTAGAAGCGCAGCTCGCCTTTTTAGAGGATGCGGTTCAGACGTTAGATCAGGCGTTGTCACAACAGCAAAGAGAAATCTTGAAGCTTGAGCGGACCGTGGAACTCTTGCGAGAGCGATTGGGGGAGCAGGGTGCTCGCCTAGATGCGGTGGCAGACGGATCGCCTGAACCACCGCCACCTCATTCAAGACCGTTAGGCGCTTTGCCCAGGGAGGCAGCCCCGCAATCTGGTAACTAGAGAGTACTTATGAATTGGCGTGTAACCATACTAATATTATTGGCTTTTATAGGCGGAGTCTTGGTGCTCGCAGCCATCGCCACTCGCCCCCCGTCAGCGCCCGAGCACGAGATTTATGTCAACGGTAATGTGTTGACAATGGACGCCGCGGGCGCGGTGCATGAGGCGGTGAGTCTGCGCGAGGGGCTGATCGAGTCAGTGGGCTCATCTGAAGAGATGTTGGCGTTAGCCGGCAATAATACGGTGGTCGTCGACCTGAGAGGGCGTAGTGTTCTGCCCGGATTTATAGATGCCCATGGTCATTTTCCTGGGTCAGGTCAGACGGTGTTCTCCGCCGACCTGAACAGCCCACCTATTGGCGAGGTGACTAATCTGTCGGAGTTACTGGAGCGTTTAACCCGTCTCGCGCAAACCCGCACTGATGGCTGGATCGTGGGGCACGGTTATGACGATACGCTGTTGGCTGAACGACGGCACCCCAATCGCGATGATCCACCATGGCATCCGATCGCCCAGTAGCCATTATTCATGTCTCCGGTCATTTGGCCGTCGTTAACAGCACCGGCCTCGCCATATTGGGGATCGATGCGGCAACACCCGATCCCGAAGGTGGCGTCATTGTGAGAGATCCTCGCTTAGAGGATGGCCGACGCCCCAATGGCGTTTTGGAAGAGACCGCTGCGCGAGCAGTATGGGAGTACACCCTCGATTTGAGTGCGATGGATGCCGTGCGCATGACTACTCAGGCGGCGGCGGAGTACCTTGCTGTGGGCGTCACGACGGCGTCGGCAGGGGGTATGCCCACCACGGTGGCGACGTTGCTGGGATTTTTGAGTCAGTTGAATCAATTTCCTCAGCGAGTGGCGCTGTTCCCCTTGTTTGAAGAGGTAGGCGAGCAACTGCTGGACGGCAGTGTGGCGCTCGACAGTTTTGCCAGGGCTAAGGTTTCCGCGCCGAGGGTCAAAATTATTGCTGACGGCAGTATTCAGGGCTATACCGGCTATTTATCGGCGCCTTATCACGTGCCGTTTAAAGGAGATGCTGACTATCGGGGTTACGCGTCGGTGCCTCGCGATATGCTGTTTCAGCAAGTGGCTGGACTTTATGAGCGGCGCATACAAGTGGCAATTCACTGTAACGGCGATGCGTCGATAGAGGATGGGCTGGATGCGATCGAGTACGCAATGCAACAGCACCCATGGCCCGAAGCGCGGCCATTGATGATTCATGCCCAAATGACCCGTGAAGACCAAATGGCGAGAATGGCTGACCTGGGCGTCACGCCCAGCTTTTTCTCGGCCCACACCTATTACTGGGGTGATCGTCATGCCGCAATATTTATGGGGCCCGAGCGTGCGGCCAATATGAGCCCCGCTCGATGGGCGCTAGAGGCAGGCGTCCGTTTTAGCTCTCATCTTGATACGCCGGTCACCCCCATGTTGCCGCTGCAGGCCGTTTGGAGCCAAGTGGAGCGAAAGAGCACAGGAGGAGCGATCATTGGCCCCGATCAACGTATCGATCGGCTTTCGGCGCTCCGTGCTGTCACGATCGACGCGGCGTGGCAGGTGTTCATGGATGACGTCATCGGCTCTATCGAACCGGGGAAGCATGCCGATTTGGTAGTGCTGTCGGATAATCCTCTCACCGCGCCAGACATACGGTCACTCAAAGTAGATCGAACGATCATTGCGGGTGCGACCGTTTATAAACGCCTTTAGGGGGTCAAGTGGACTTCAGAGTTCATGGGGACTCGATGCCAAACCTAGCCCGATCGACCCGAACAAAGATGGCAGTGGCCGTTGCAGTGATGGTTTCGCCGCAGCGCATTTCAGCGTTGACCTGTGTGCGTCGTTCATCGAGTTCCTCGGCGACGGCGCTTATCGCGATGATCTGTCTAAGCGGCGTGGGTTTGAGATACCGAACGGTTAATCCGCTGGTCATGCCCGGTTGCCCCATATGAACATGAGTCATTCCCATCAGGTGGTCCAGAATGCCAGCAACCCATCCGCCGTGGACGTGCCCGGGAGGGCCTTCAAACGCCTGACTGAAGGTCACAATGCCCCGTATTTGATGAGGTTCTGCATGCCAAGTCAGATCAGGTGAGCAGGGGTGGCTTCGACCAGCTATGGCGACAAACTCTCCCATGATCGTATCGATGCCGTCCTGCGGTCGCCGACCTACCATATCCATCAGGCCACTCACTTGAGGCAAGTCGCTAAGCGACGCTGCTAAGCGGGAGAGTTCGTTACTCAACTCGAGTGCTTGTTCTGGTGGGATATCCGCACTGATTAATGATTCGTTTAACTGGCGTGCTGCTAACGCCAGTTGCTGTCGCGCTCGCCAATAGGGATCAGCTGTTGAATCGGTGTTATCGGATTCAGATGATGCCATGCTTCAGCAATATCCGGTTGCGCGCAGGGCCGCGTGCCATCCGCGGACGTCGCTAATGAAGGCACTCGGCTGCTCAAGTGCTGCAAAATGGCCTCCTTGTGTGTGCTGATTATTAAACGTCACCAACTTTTGATAACGGGTTTTTGCAAGCCGCTCCGTGCAGATAAAGAGTTCTTTAGGAAATAGCGAGATACCCATTGGGGCTTCGATAGGACGGTAGTCTGGCGTCTTAAAGCTCTCCCAATACAATCTCGCGCTACTGCCACTCGAATTCGTCATCCAGTAATGGGTCACGATATCCAGCAGCACATCTCGAGGGATGACGTTCTCAGGATGCCTGACGTTATGCCGCATTGAGTCGGTCCACTGTGCATACTTCTCAATAATCCATGCCATTTGGCCGGCAGGGGAGTCGGCTAATGCATAGGCTAGTGTTTGCGGCCTTGTACTCTGTTGATTCGAGTACCCAGCTTCATGTGCTTGGTAGTGGAGCGCTGCCGCCATTGTGGCTTGCTCCGCAGAGTCGTTTGAGGACAGCGTCTCTTCATCAGGTAGCACCAGTGGTAAGTTCACATGCCCAGCTTGGCAATGTAATGCGTCATTAAGCAGCAGGGCGTGCGTCACCAAGGATCCCCAGTCGCCACCTTGCGCCACATACTGATCGTAGCCGAGGCGTAGCATGAGAGCGTCCCACATGATGGCAATGCGATCGATACCAAATCCAGGCTCCGTGGGCTTTGCCGAAAAACCAAATCCAGGGAGACTGGGCATAACAAGGTGAAAGGCGTCCTCTGGTTGGCCACCCCATTTTGTCGGGTCGGTTAAGGGTCCAATGACCTCCAGAAACTCGAGCACTGACCCCGGCCAGCCATGCGTCATTAGCAGAGGCTTGGCATCAGTATGAGGGCTGCGGACATGAACGACATGGATGCGGACCCCCTCTAGCTCAGTCATCCAATTTTCGTACTTCGCGAGTTGATTCGGCACCCGTTGCCAATCGTAGTCGTCTCTCCAATAGCGAACCAGCTCTTGGCAATAACTCAGCGGTACGCCTTGCTGCCAGTCCTCAACGGTCTCGGCTTCAGGAAAGCGAGTTTGCGCTAGGCGTTGTCGCGCGTCATGAATAGCGTCATCTTCAAAGTGGGGCTGGAGGGGATCGAGTGTGTGATTCATGACGGCCTGCCGATAAATGATCGAGTGGCCAAAGTAACCCCACTAAGGCCCTCCCTCAAGTGCTCTCTGCGAGGTCGAGTGCCGCGTAGGCCTGAGTCAACCAGGGTTGTAAAGCGGCTCTCTCCTCCGCTGATTCGAGCGTACCGCGGCGCAGGTGGGTTGTGCGCGGCTCTCGATCAAGGAACAAGTGACCGCTGGTTTTATCCGCCTCGCGAGCGCGGGCAAGCCGGAGCCAGTCCGCATTGTGGGCCAACTGCATGTAGACAAGCGCCTGAAGCCCGGCAGTGCACCTTGCACACCCGGCGTATCTGCCCAGCCAGGATGCATGGCATTGACCACAATATGGTCGTCTTGCCACTGCGCAGACCACAACTCAGTGAGCACCGTCAGGGCACGCTTTGCGCGAGCGTAGGCGACCGAACCACGATAGTCATCTTTTGACATCACCAGTGATTCACACCGAAGTTTCTGCGTGTACATGCCCCCCGAAACCACGTTAATGACGCGGGCGGGCGTATTGTGGTGAGCCAAGAGAGGATGCAGCGCCTCGGTCAGGCGCCACGGCGACAGCAGCAGCAGCGCGGCACTGGTCTCGATGCCCTCTGACGTCTGAGAGTAATCATTAAACAAGGCACCGGCGTTGTTGATCAACACATCTATGGGTCGATCAGCGCTCAGCAGGCGCTGACTCAACGCATTGACCTGGCTCAGTAAGCTGAGATCAGCCAGCTCCACTTGATCAGCTTGCCGGCCGGTCCTCTCTTGCAATGCCGCCTGCATCGGCATGACTTTATTCGGATCGCGGATGACGAGGGTGAGCGTGGCGCCGGCTTCGAGTAAGGCCACGGCGGCTTCAAACCCCAAGCCCGCACTGGCGCCGGTGAGCACCACATGCTTTCCCGTCATGTCAGTGCTCATTGGCGCCCACGCGCGTCGACCGTTCCGGTATCCAGCCCGGGTAAAGCAGGCCAGCGCGGAGAATAGGTTCCGGTCCCGTTTTGCGGTTTTTGGGCTGACAGCGGGGGATGGATTGTTGTCCTGAAGTGCACGAGCGAGCCCGAGCAGGCTTTTATGCCCTAACGCTCGCATAGCGCTTTCTGTCTTTTTTGCGAGTGTGCGCAAGCCGAACCCGTAGGTGAAATCGGCGCAGTAGGTGATCTGAGTGGTGTTCGCGCCTCGCGGTTCAAAGGTGATGACATCCCGCACGGTGAACCAACGGCTTTTCCCCTCCAGCACAACCGACTGCCAAGGGGTGTATTCCACAATAGTGTACTGGATCGATATGGTTGTAGGGCCGGCTCGGCAGAGCAGCGAAAATTCACTCCCTAACCCAACGGGCTCTTCCGTGCTTTTACTGGCGCTGAGTGCCGTCGCATCCCATTCGACAGTGGTGCGAAAATCGGCCACGTACCGAAAGCAGGCTTCGATCGGGCGTTCCACTTCAATTACTTCTTTTAAGGAAATCATCGTGCTGGCCGTAATGGAATCAATGATCCTTACGGCTGTGCACGGGCCTTAGTTCATTCGTCAGCACTAAACTCGCTACCTTGACCGTGCGCTAGGGGTCCTCTACCCAGACAACGCGCAGCGGTTCGCCAAAATCGTCATAGACGACTTGCTTCCGCTGGCGCGGAGTGCTTCGACGCGACCCCTTTTTTTGTTGGCGCTTTGGTGCTCTCCGAGCGTCCAGTGCGGCAACGACATCAGTGAGCGGCGTTCTGGCGACTTTTGCATCGGTAAAGAGTGGCGCCGGAGGCGGTATTTCGTTGCGCTCATAGGCGCTCTCGCCCCGCGCAAGTTCTTGGATGCTTCCCCCTGACGACAGAAACTTGGCGGTCTGCTGAGACAGACGCCGTCGCAGGTCTTGTTTAGAGGGCGGTTTTTTCAATTGAGTATCTCCACTGTGCATATTATAGGGTGGGGGCGTTGTGTGCGAAAGCGAATAGACGGCGCGAGCAATCGCTGTTTCTGGTTTAATGCCCACCTCATGTGGGAGGTAGTGGAGTCTCTCGGATTGATGCGAAGCGCTATGAGCACCGCCAATAGGCCGTCATCAAAGGTTGGATGATGGGGCCGCTGCGTTCAGTGATTGTCTTTTTATGGATGGCGGTGACCGTTATTCCGATGGCGTCGTTGATTGTTCTGGCGACGCCATTGATTGATCCAGACAAGCGATGGTGGTACTTGGCGCGTCCTTGGTTGCGCGGAGCGGTGGCCGCGGCACGTCTCATAGGGCGAGTTGAGTATGAAGTGGAGGGTGAGCATCATCTTCCGCAAAAAGACGACAACAATAGCCGCATTATTTTGTGTCCCAAGCACCAGTCAACGTGGGAGACGTTTTTTTTCGCGAGTCGAATGCCCCATCCCTTGGCCTATGTCTTCAAGCGTGAGCTTTTGTTTATTCCCTTTTTTGGATGGGCGATGGCGTGTCTCAATATGATCCATATTGACCGCTCTGCTCGGGGCGGCGCCTGGAATAAAGTCGCATCAATGGGCGAGCAACTGATGGATCGGGGTAAGTGGGTCATTATGTTTCCCGAGGGGACTCGCTCAGAGAGAGGTCAGCAGGGCATCTATAAAACGGGTGCTGCGCGCCTGGCCATGGCCACTGGCGCCAGTATTGTGCCCATTGCAGTGGCGTCCGCCCAGTGCTGGCCTCGTAAAAGTTTCACATTCGTTCCAGGAACGATTCAGGTCTCACTGGGTGCGCCCATTGTGCCAGACCCCGCTGGAAGTCCGGGCGAGATGATGGAGAAGGTGGAGGCCTGGATAGAGGAGGAGATGCGACGGATTGACCCTGAGGCGTATCCAGAGGTGGAGCGGCCCATTGACTTGGCGCAGCAGGAAGCGGCTATCCAAGCTTCACTAGAACTGCGCGCCGATGCCGCTCGCGGGTCCCACGGTGCTGCAGGGAACGCCAAAGAGTAGGGTCGTTGCAGAGAGGGCAAAAACCGTCGCTGAAGGCGCTGAGTCTGTTTACACTGGCGGAACAGAACAACAGAGCAGGTGATAAATGGGTTTCTATAACGACAAAATTGTCCCCAGATTGGTGACCTGTGCTTGCGGTACCAAGCCGATCCTCAAGCAGCGGGAAAAAGTGGTCCCTCAAGCTCAGGGTAATGTGCTCGAGATAGGCATGGGAGCTGGCCACAACCTACCGTATTACGATCCACAACGCGTTCAGTCAATCGTGGGGATCGACCCCTGCCAGACCAGTTGGCGGCTGGCGGCTTCGCGAGCTGCCCAAGTCGGTGTGCCCCTCGATTTTGTCGAGGGGTCTGCAGAAAAGATGCCGTTACCTGATGCGCAATTCGACACGGTACTCATGACCTTCAGCTTGTGTACGATTCCCGATGGTCACGCTGCGCTTGCCGAGATAGGTCGCGTGTTAAAACCGGGCGGTAGGTTGGTTTTTTGCGAGCACGGCCAGGCACCCGATCCCGGTGTTGCAAGCTGGCAAGAACGTATCAATCCTCTGTGGCGACGACTTCTCGGTGGCTGTAATGTTAATCGGCCCATTGTTGAGTGGATCGAGAGCGCGGGCTTTTCGATACAGCAGTTAGACCAGATGTACCTGCCGGGAACACCACGGATAGCCGCTTTCAATATGTGGGGCAGCGCTCGACACGCTTAGTAGCAATCGTTGACTCGTCTTTTTTTCGCCTGGGCCCCCATGCTTACCCAGAGGTATTGTGTTGTGACAATAGTCCTATACATGAGTCGATCGGAATGGTGTGTCGACGGGCTCGCAGGATGTGTTGTGGTTTATGCTGATTAGCGGAAGTCTCGGGCAACATCTGATGCCCCGCACCTTGGCGACGCTGTGCGTCATTTTAGGGTTGTGCGGTTGTGGGGCAAGCACGACACCACAGCGACGTGTGGCTGACACGCCCGTCGCGGACTTTTCAGGGCATTGGGAAGTCGATTACGCCCGCAGCGATAGCGTTCAAACTCAGCTCAACAGCACGTTTCGTGATATTCAGCGTCAAGCGCGGCGTCAACGCGATGCCGCAGAGAGAGGCGTAACGTATCAGGGGCCGCCGCTTGGTGATGTCGATACGATCCTTGCGCTGGCAAAAATGGCCGAGTTGGCTACCGCGTCAGATTTACTGGTGGTGCATCAAGATATCGCCTTTGTCCGCATTGATCGCGAAAATAGCTTTGCCTTGGTGTGTGATATTCGCGATGGTCAGACATCTGCCACGCAATTAGGACAAGAGACCTGTTGGTGGGATGGTCAGCAATTACATTTTTACATCGAGTTGCCCGAGGGCTTGTCGATACGGCACCGATTTGTCCGCTCGGCCGATGGCGCACTGCTCGCTCAACGAACAAGACTCAGTACTCGCGGGACCCAGCGAGATTTTGAGGTGAGTCGTATTTTTGCTCGTTTTGAACCCGGTAATCGGGGGTATCAATGTATCGATACGCTGTCCCGGGGGCGTGTCTGCAGCACCGAGCGTGCCACTTCGGATACCCCGTTATGATGCGCCTGTGTGCCGTCGCATTTGCGCTCTTATGGGGAAGCGGATGCGCGACACAGCCAGACGCTGAGAGCAGCACTGCTAGCCCAAAGAATAAGCAGTCGATGGAGAGTCCTTGGGAGGGGGAGGTGCTGCTGGTCGCTGATCGGCCGAGTGCCCCTGCGCTCGATGTGGGGGTAGTGCTCTTTGATCCGGGTGTCGATGCAGAAGATGATAGTCCGACGGCTGCTGTGCGGCGCCTCGAATCTAAGTTATTGGCGGGTCAGTTACGGGATGCGCTGGTGGCGAGTAACCAGTGGGGGGTGGTGCGAATGGTCCCCGCGACGTCGGCGTTGATGCCGGTCAATATACGCAGCCAAATTGTTAAGTCTGACGGTCGGGATCTGGTATTGCAGGTCAACGCGATCGATGCGGCTGGCACCGTGGTATTTGATCATCTGATCCGCCATCGAGAAACCGTGGCGGGGGAGGGTTTCGCGGATCTGTTCAACGCCATCAGTAACCGGCTGTTGCAATGGTGGCAGGGGCAAGGGCAGCGCGATCGTGCCTCATTGCTTTCCTTGGCTGAGGTGCGATACGCCCAGCAGCTGTCAGCCGATGCTTTTTTAGGGTTGGCAGAGCAGGTGAATGGAAAATGGGAATTGCAGAGATTGCCGGCAGACAACGATCCGATGATGCGAAGGGTGGATCGCATCCGGAATCAGGAATACCTATTTTGTGACACCGTTGATGAGCAATATGTTGCGTTATGGGAGCGAGCCGGAGGGACTTATGCGTTATGGCGCGATGCAGGCCGCGAACAGGCCTATTGGTTGGACGCTTATGAAGCGCGCGTTCGTGCTCGCGGTGATCGCTCAGACGATAGCCGATACGCCCGCATGCAGGCTGAGTATGCTGCGTATCGCTCTTACCGAATGCAGGAGCAAGCTTGGTTTGAGCTGGCTAAGGCGCTGGACGGAGAGACGCAGCCTAGTGTGATCGAGACAGCCGATCGCGTCGTGACGCTCGAGGGTACACTGGATGTCCAATATGAAACGTGGCGCCGTTTACTGCGGGATATATTTGCCGCAGAGCAGGGCTTAGAAAAATGATGAAACAGCAGTATCTCGCCACTTCTCCAGCGGGCGTTGGCGTGTATTTAGCGCAGGAGTTATTGAGCTTTGGCGCAGAGGAAGTGGTCGAGAGACCGGTGGGGGTGTCTTTTACGGGCACGCTGGCCTTGGCCTATCGAGTGTGTTTGTGGAGCCGATTGGCGAACCGGGTCATTCTTCAGTTGGGTGCCTTTGACGTGCGCTCCACCGACGACATCTATGAGGCGGTCACAGGGCTGGATTGGGGCGCTCACATTCGAGAAAGCGGGTCGCTGATGGTCGATTTCTCTGGTCGTTCTGAAGCCATTCGTAATGCCCAGTTTGGCGCTCAAAAAGTCAAGGACGCGATTGTAGATCGTTATCGTCAAGCGGGACGAAGTCGACCGTCCGTTGATCTTCGCGAGCCCGATGTCCGCGTAACAGCAAAGTTGGCCAAAGGACAGTTAACAGTGGGGATCGATCTCTCTGGTGACAGTTTGCACCAGCGCGGTTACCGACTCGATGGTGGGCTTGCGCCACTCAAAGAAAACATTGCCGCGGCGGCACTGTGGGCCGCAGATTGGCCGGCGCGAAGCCGTCGGGGTGAGGCACTGATTGACCCTATGTGTGGTTCCGGCACCTTGTTACTAGAAGGCGCGCTCATGGCTCTTAACCGCGCGCCGGGGCTGATGCGTCAGCGGTTCGGATTTCAGGGCTGGCTTGGCCACGACGAGACTCAGTGGCAGGCAGTGCGCGCTGATGCGCTTGAGCAAAGCACGCAATCGGCCTCCACGGATGTTGAGATTCGCGGTTACGATGCGGATATTTCAGCCGTCAGGCGTGCCACTGATAACATCGTACGCTTGGGCTTGGAGAGCACGGTGCGTATTCGCTGCAAGAGCTTATCAGCGCTGACGCGGCCGACCCACCGCGACCTGGTCACTGGGTTATTGGTCATGAATCCACCCTGGGGTGAGCGGATGGGTGATGCGTCAAGTCTCCGGCATCTCTATCATTCTATCGGTGAAGTGATCAGCAGGGAGTTCACGGACTGGTCCGCTGCGGTACTGACCTCGGATGTGTCGTTGGGTAAAGCCATCGGCTTGCGCGCACACAAACGTTACGTTTCAGAATGGGCGACTTGAGCTTCATTGTTTACAGTTCTCACTGACGACCGATAATGAGCTGCGAGCGCTTCGTGACCCCGTTGCTGAAGGCGCGAAAGGCAGCAAGACTGCTCCTGCGGCATTGTCCGAGGGCGCGCAAGGGGTTGCGAACCGAATCCGTAAAAATCAGCGTCACTTAAAATCTTGGCGGCAGCGAGAAGGGGTGACCTGTTATCGAGTCTATGACGCTGACATCCCTGAGTATGCAGTCGCAATAGATGTTTATGAAGAGAGGATCCACGTAGCGGAGTACGCCGCCCCACAGGATATTCCCGATGAGAAAACGGCGAGGCGTCTTGAGGAGGTATTGGATGCTGTGCAGGTGGTCTTTAAGATCGCAGACCGGCAAGAGATCGCTCTGAAGCAGCGACGCCGGCAGCGGGGCACTGAGCAATACCAGCGATTGAAGCAAGAGCAGACCAAAAGGGTCGTTCATGAGTCGCCTGTCAAGGCGTTGGTCAATCTTCACGATTATCTCGATACGGGTTTATTTCTTGATCATCGACCTTTGCGATGTTGGATAAGGGGCGAGGCGAAGGGTAGGCATTTTCTTAATTTATTCAGTTATACCGGTGTCGCGACGTTGCATGCCGCGCTCGGGGGGGCGACCACCAGCACAAGCGTCGACGCGTCGAGTACTTACTTAAAATGGTTCAATGAAAACCTCGCGCTGAATGGCTTATCCGAAAGACAGCATCGGGGGGTGCGAGCCGATGTGAGGCAGTGGCTGTCTGAAGATCAGCGGCAGTATGATTTGATCATGGTTGACCCACCTTCCTTCTCGAATTCAAGTGGGCTGCCTGATTTCGATGTGCAGGCTGATCATGCAGAGCTGCTAGCGCTGGCGATGGCGCGGTTGTCAGCAAACGGCACACTGTATTTTTCAACCAATCACCGACGTTTTAAATTGGATGATGCCATAGCGGAGCGCTGGCAAGTCAGCGAAGTCACCGCGGCTTCTATCCCGCAAGATTTTGCGCGCAACAAACGTATTCACGCCTGCTTTCGGCTGACGCATGCGTGAACGGATAATGGTGATCACGTTGCCGAACGCAATAGGCTGACAAACGGCAAAAGATACCCGCCTCCCACCGTATTGCTGAGAATGCTGACTTGTCGACCGCTGCACCCAGTATTTGGGCTTCAGTGCTATACTCCGCGCCTTTTCAAAGCGGTCGGCTTCCCTCGTGTTGGGGGTATATCGTTGCTTGAGCCGGGGCACAGGAGACTAGACCGCCGCGTCCTTGTATATGCCGCGCTCGCTCATCTCGTCGAGCAGCGAGAGGATGGCACCGCCCTGATCTATATTGATCGCCACTTGCTACACGAGGTGACTTCACCGCAGGCTTTCGAGGGTTTGACGCTGGCGCAACGGGGTTTGTGGCGGCGGAGCGCTAATCTAGCGGTGCCCGACCATAATGTATCGACCCTTGCTTCTGAACGTGCAGACGGTCTCGCTGCGCTGCCCGACGCGATATCCAGACTGCAACTGCAGACCTTAGACGATAATTGTGCGGCTTTTAATGTGGTCGAAATTCCACTGGACGATATTCGTCAGGGCATCGTGCACGTGATGGGTCCGGAGCAAGGCGCCGTGTTACCGGGGATGACGGTTGTGTGTGGTGACTCCCACACTTCGACTCATGGAGCGGCAGGCGCGCTGGCCCAAGGTATTGGCACGTCAGAGGTTGAGCACGTATTGGCAACGCAGTGTCTGATACAGCGCAAAATGAAAAACTTTCGAGTTGAGGTTACCGGCCAGTTAGTACCGGGTGTGACCGGCAAGGATATTGCTTTGGCGGTGATTGGTCGCATTGGCACCGCCGGAGGCACTGGCTATGCGTTAGAGTTTATGGGTTCTGCTATTCGGTCTTTGACCATGGAAGGTCGCATGACGTTGTGCAACATGGCGATCGAGGCAGGCGCGCGATGCGGTTTGGTGGCGGTAGATGATGTGACGCTGGATTATTTTCGAGGCAAACCATTGGCGCCTGAGGGCGAGCAATGGGAGACGGCCGAGCAGTGGTGGCGCACTTTGCGCAGTGACGAAGATGCGGTGTTCGATAACACGATCGTACTAGACGGCAACGCGATTGCGCCGCACGTCACTTGGGGTACCTCGCCAGAAATGGTGGCATCCGTGCATGGCGAGGTACCGCGACTGGCCGATATGCCTGACGAAACCGCCAAGCAAGGCTTGGCCCGCGCGCTCGACTATATGGGATTGACGGAAGGAATGCCTATTCAGGATATTCGGCCCGATGCGGTATTCATCGGTTCCTGCACTAACTCGCGGATTGAAGACCTGCGTGACGCGGCCGCAGTATTGAACGGCAAGCGGATCGCGCCAAGCGTTCGCAAGGCTTTGGTGGTGCCTGGATCGGGCTTGGTTAAAGCACAAGCTGAGTCGGAGGGCTTAGACAAGATTTTTCTGGACGCGGGTATGGAATGGCGAGAGCCTGGCTGCTCGATGTGCTTAGCGATGAATGCAGACAAGCTTCAACCACAAGAACGATGTGCCTCAACTTCAAATCGAAATTTTGAGGGTCGCCAAGGGAGCGGTGGTCGCACGCATCTTGTGAGTCCTGCGATGGCTGCTGCGGCGGCAATAGCAGGCCACTTTGTGCCAGTAGCCGCGTCGGCTGACGGTGGCGGCGAGGAGGCTTTGACATGAGGGCATTTACCCGTCTCGACGGTTTGGTGGCACCAATGGACAGAGCCAATGTTGATACCGACCTGATGGTACCGAAGCAGTTCTTAAAATCGATAAAACGATCTGGTTTTGGGCCTAACTTATTTGATGATCTGCGCTACCTCGATGAGGGAGAGCCCGGTATGGATCATACCAAGCGCCCGCTCAATCCCGACTTTCCGCTTAACTTCAAATGCTATCACGGCGCCTCAATACTGCTGACACGAGAAAACTTTGGCTGTGGGTCAAGTCGGGAGCACGCTGCGTGGGCGATGGAAGATTTTGGCTTTCGCTGCGTGATTGCGCCCAGTTTCGCCGATATTTTTTGCTCTAACGCGCTGAAGAACGGCATCTTGCCCATCGCTCTAGCCGCTGATCAGGTAGAGGCGCTGTTTACGCTGCTGTATGCCAATGAGGGCTTGCGGTTAACGGTCGACTTAGGTCGTGTTCAATCCAGTTGCCTGATGGCGCGTTGTGGTCATTTTCGGTCGATGCCTTCCGCCGGGATTGTCTGCTGCAAGGGTTGGATGATATCGGTCTCACGCTGCAAAGCGCAGAAGCGATCAGGCAGTTTGAGCAGCAACATGAGGCGCGTTTTCCCTGGTTGTTTAGAGATATCACGCTGTGACCAAAACCATCATGCTATTGCCCGGCGACGGCATCGGTCCTGAGGTCGTTCGGCAAGCGCGCAGAGTGCTTGAGGCGGTGGGGGCTCGACATCACCTCGATCTGTGCTTTACCGAAGGGGATATTGGCGGCGTTGCAATCGATCGAAGTGGCGAGGCGTATCCCGCCGCCACCCGCGCCCTCGCGAACGAGGCGGACGCTATTCTTCTTGGTGCCGTGGGAGGCCCACAGTGGGATGGCTTGCCGGCGCAAGATCGACCAGAGCGTGGCTTGCTGGCGATCCGTGCCGATCTGGATCTATTTTGTAATTTGCGGCCTGCGCTGCTGTTCCCTGATCTCATTGGTGCGTCAAGCCTGCGTGCTGAGCTGGTGTCGGGGTTAGATGTCTTAATTGTTAGGGAGCTCACGGGCGGCGTGTATTTTGGCGAGCCCAGGGGCGTCCTGACGCGTGATGACGGTGTTCGAGAAGGCTTTAACACTGACCGTTATGACGAACTAGAAATTCGGCGGATCGGGCGGTTGGCCTTTGAGGCCGCCCAGAAGCGCAACGGTAGGCTGTGCTCTGTCGATAAAGCCAATGTGCTCGAGGTAACGATGCTCTGGCGTGAGGTCATGCAAGAGCTCAGTAGCGAGTATCCCGATGTGACGTTGTCGCATATGTACGTGGATAACGCGGCGATGCAATTGGTGCGAGAGCCGAAGCAATTTGACGTGCTGGTGACGGGTAACTTATTCGGCGACATTCTCTCTGATATCGCCGCGATGCTGACGGGATCGATCGGAATGCTGCCCTCGGCATCACTGAATGCCCAGAACACAGGGTTATACGAACCAGTTCATGGCTCTGCCCCCGATAGAGCGTGGTCTGGATAGCGCCAACCCGCAGGCAACGATTTTATCGGCGGCTATGTTGCTGCGGTTTTCGCTCGACGCCCCCGATGCGGCCAATGAAATTGAGAGGGCCGTTGCGGCAGTGCTGTTAAACGGATGCCGCACAGCAGACATTGCTGAGCGTCATTCGTCGGCCACCGTGGTGGGCACGCAGGCGATGGGTGATGCGGTCATTGCGGCTCTAACGGATTAATGCGACAGGAAAATGACATGAAGCCCATTAATATAGCGGTTGTTGGCGCGACGGGTGCGGTGGGAGAGGCCATGATCGATATCCTCGAGGCACGGCAATTTCCGGTTGATAATCTGTACCTACTGGCCTCGCAACGCTCCGCAGGAAAATCACTCCAGTTCAAGGGGAAGCATCATACGGTGCAAGATTTGAGTGAGTTTGATTTCTCCAAGGCGGATATCGCCCTGTTTTCAGCGGGGGGGGATGTCAGTGCGGCATTTGCGCCGGCGGCGGCTGAGGCTGGCTGTGTCGTGATTGACAACACGTCGCATTTTAGAAGGGAGCAGGACATTCCGTTAGTGATACCCGAGGTCAACCCGGAGGCCATTGGTGGTTATCGGCAGCGGGGCATTATTGCGAACCCTAACTGCTCTACTATTCAGATGCTGGTGGCGCTCAAGCCGATTTACGATGCCGTAGGCATTCAACGGATCAACGTTGCGACGTATCAGGCGGTCAGTGGCACGGGCAAGGAGGCGATTGAGGAGCTGGCAGGGCAAACCGCTCGTTTGCTGAATGGCAAAGCGGCAACGGCTTCTGTCTACCCGAAGCAGATCGCATTTAACGCCATTCCTCATATCGATACGTTTCAAGATAATGGCTACACTCGCGAAGAAATGAAGATGGTCTGGGAGACGAAAAAGATTTTGTCAGACGAGGCCATTGCGGTGAATCCCACTTGTGTTCGGGTTCCCGTGTTCTTTGGTCATGCTGAGGCCCTCCACATCGAGACCCGAGACAAGCTGAGTGCGGAAGCAGCGACAGCCTTACTCAGTGCTGCGGAGGGGGTAGTCGTCATGGACGCTCACGAGGATGGGGGGTATCCCACGCCTGTGACAGAGGCGGCGGGCACTGACCCCGTATTTGTTGGCAGGATTCGTAATGATATTTCACATCCAAGGGGCTTGAATCTTTGGGTGGTGGCTGACAACGTACGAAAGGGTGCTGCACTGAACAGTGTGCAGATTGCGGAGCTGCTAGTGTCTGAGTACCTGCAGGTCTGAGGATGACTCAGTGCATCAATGCTAAAGACACCAGGGAATGGTGATTGACAGAGTATTCAAGCCAGACCAATGGAAGGGGAAGGCATGACAGTCATGAAAAGGCTATTGCTACATTGGGTGCCACGATTCTTGTTGGCGGCCCTACTTAATGCGCCCGTTTGGGCCGTGGGTCTGGGCGAGCTGACAGTCCAAAGCTACCTCAACGAACCCCTCCGCGGAGAGGTGATATTGATTGATGCAGAGTCAATAGAAATCAGTAACTTGAGAGTGGGTCTTGCTTCAGAGGATGAGTTCCAGAGAGTGGGTGCCGAGCGCGTGTTTTGGCTCACCCAGCTCCGCTTCGAAGTGCGGGCTCAGGGTACGGAAAAGCGGATCCTACTGACCACGGACGCGCCGTTACGGGAGCCTTACTTGGACTTTGTCATGGCGCTGCGGTGGCCCCAAGGTCGGTTACTGCGCGATTACACGGCACTCATCGATTTGCCCCCAACTACGACACTGGGTGAGGATTCAGTCACGCAATCGCCGCTCGACGATGCTATTCAGGTATCTGATGCGGCGCCAGAGCCTGATCCCTTAATGCAGCGCTCTACTGAGTCCATGTCGCAGCCGGCCCCCTCGGTTGAGAACCCTGCTGGCGCTTCAGCACCGACTGCGGGTTCACTCTATGTCGTGGTTCAAAACGATACGCTGTGGCGCATTGCCTCTAGTGTGGCGCCAGACCGTCTCTCGGTGGAGCAGGTAATGCTGGAGATCATCCGAATGAACCCGCAGGCGTTTCAGCAACAAAACGTGAACGGCCTGAAGGCCGGGTACCGGCTCGCACTGCCCCTTACTGAAGATATAGGGATTGATAGGGCGACAGCCATTGACGCAGTGGCACTGCAAAACAATGCATGGCAATTCAGGGATGAACGGGAGCAAGGGGATTCGACGCTCGTTGCTGATGGGATCACCAATGTTGGTCTGCCAGGCAGCGACCTGCCGGCTGGCGCAGCTCAACCGCCTGAGCCTGTCCCGACGTCAGTTCTCGAGCCGATTCCGATGGCAGATGAGGCGAGCGTGACACAGCCAGACCAAGAGGATGCACTCTGGGTGGATCAGACCTTAGTGGCACCAACTCAGTTGGAACCAACGCAGCTGGAACCCGCAGTGTTCAATCTAGCGGGGGAGGCGGCTTCGATGGGCGCGTCGCGAGCCGATTTTGAGGCGCTGACGATGACGGTGGGACGGCTTCAGTCGACCTTGGCGCAGTTGCAGGAGCAGATTACCCAGCGCGATAGTGAGCTCGTCTCGCTCAAGGCGCTTCTGGCATTGCGTGATGAGCGTTTGCAGGCGGCGATCACTGCCCTGGGAAAAAGGAATAAACTTTCACTGCGTGGTCAGTTTGTCAGTGCCGCGACCTCTCCAGCGGCCTTATTGGCCGCCTTATTGGGCCTCGTACTCTGCCTCGGCTGGTTTTATCGACGGCATCAGACGGTGCCGGCGGGCGTCCCCGCTAAGCCTGCTGCCGACCTAGGTGATGGGCCGAACGCGGAGGCAGTGGCTGACTCGAATGACACGGGCGATGGCTCGGACAAGCCACAACAGCACATGCCAGACGTTGCACCGGGATTATCTGCTGAGCGCGAGGCGCATCGTGGAGATGAAGGGGATCGCCCTGGCGCTTTCCACTCGTCAGAGGCGGTGCCGCTTGCAAGCAAACATGATAGCGCGTGGGCGACGGATGAGCGGACTTCGCCCAGTAATGACTCGTCGTTGGTAGAGCACAGCACGGCGGTAGAGGGCGCGTCAGAGCCCCTCATGCGCGATGATCTCTCGTTAGCGCCGGTAGGCGCGGTATTGCCTGCATCGCACGGGGATGACTCGATTTATGGATTAGAGACCGACCCAGTGGATAGTCAGCTTGATCTGGCTAGAGCCTATATCGATATGGGGGACGACGAGACCGCACGCCCTGTGTTGGCGCAAGTGATTGAGCAAGGTAACCCCACCCAGCAAGCTGAGGCGAGAGCATTGCTCGATCGTCTCGACGTACCGTGATATGGCGAGACTGTCTAATCAGCCCTTGAGAGCAGGGCAGCGCATCGCGGCTCGTATCGAATATCACGGTGGTCACTATCATGGTTGGCAAGCGCAGCCGCATCTCGCCGTGCCAACCGTACAAGAGGCACTAGAGGCGGCCCTGCAAAAAATCGCCGGGGTGCCTCTGAGGACTGTCTGTGCCGGCCGCACCGACACGGGAGTGCACGCATTTGGCCAAGTAATCCACTTTGATGATCCCGTCGGGCGAAGCCCTAAGGCTTGGGTCATGGGGACGAACCGCCACCTACCCGCTGATATTAGGGTTCACTGGGCGGTGCCGGTAGCCACTGAATTTCACGCTCGGTTTAGCGCCACGGCTCGTCGCTATCGTTACATCATTCTCAATGCGGACCAGCGTCCTGCGTTGCTAGATGGTTTAGTGACTTGGGAGCGGAGGACGCTTGACGTGCCCGCCATGAACGAGGCGGCGCAGTGTCTTCTGGGAGAGCAGGATTTTAGCGCTTTTAGAGCTGCACATTGTCAGGCGAGTACGCCGATGAGATGCATCACTGACTGCTCAGTCGCGGCCCGGCAGCAACGCGTTGTCATTGACGTGACCGCTAATGCTTTCCTCTATCATATGGTGAGAAATATCGCGGGTTCCCTCATAGCGGTGGGTATTGGCGCACAATCAGTCGATGACTTCCGATCAGTGTTAATTGGTCGAGATCGAGCAGCCGCTGGCGATACCGCCCCCGCGGAGGGGTTGTACTTGGTGCAGGTGCGTTATGCGGAGGCGTTTGCGTTACCGCGCACTCCGGAAGGGCCGACTCTGCTAGAGGGCACTCTCTAGGGTCGCGCAACACGTTAGGGGGGGATGGACTCTGTTAAACTACCACCCTTTTCAACGAGGCTCGGCTTGTGCGCATTAAAATATGCGGTGTTACCCGTCGTGATGATGCGGAGCGCGCCTTGGCGATGGGGGCGGACGCGATTGGTTGTGTCTTCTATCCCGGCAGCCCGACGCGCGGTGTCACTTGACGTAGCCGCAGACATCAGCCGAGGCGTATCTGGCTTAGGTATGATGGTGGGGTTGTTTGTTAATCAGTCGGCCGAGGACGTCCAATCGGTACTGGATCGGGTGCCCTTACACACCTTGCAATTCCATGGCGGGGAGAGTGAAGCGTTTTGCCGGCAATTTAACCGGCCTTACATTAAGGCGATACCGATGTCGGGTGACATCAATCTGGCCGACGAGCATCTCGCTTATGCCAGTGCCACTGCATTATTACTGGACAGCGTCCACGCGGGACAATTTGGCGGCAGCGGTCAGTGTTTCGACTGGCGTTGGGTGGAGCCCGGTTTGAGCCGGCGCGTGATACTGGCGGGTGGGCTCTCGAGCACGAATGTTGCGGCCGCGATAGCCCAAGTGCAGCCCGCTGCGGTGGATGTGAGTAGCGGTGTCGAAAAAGAAGTGGGCATAAAGGATGAGGTAAAAATGAAAGCATTCATAGAGGCAGCGCGTTCAGCTGCGCAGGACATACCATTATGACGATAGATATTACGCCAGAGCTTTTCGCGTCGGTTCCCGATGCCCACGGTCGCTTTGGGCCCTTTGGTGGCAAGTTTGTTGCTGAGACATTGATGTCGGCGTTGTCAGACTTAGAGGCGCTTTACGCCCGCTTGAAAGATGATGCGGCTTTTCAGCGTGAGTTTGATGCAGACTTGGCGCATTACGTGGGCCGGCCGTCACCGCTATACGAGGCCTCCAGATTATCTGACGCGATTGGAGGCGGCCGCATTTATCTCAAACGCGAAGATCTCAATCACACGGGCGCGCACAAGATAAACAACACCATTGGGCAGGCTCTGCTGGCTAAGCATATGGGAAAGCGTCGCGTCATTGCAGAAACCGGTGCCGGTCAGCATGGGGTGGCGACGGCAACGGTAGCGGCACGGCTGGGTCTGGAGTGCCACGTTTTCATGGGCGAAGAGGATATTCGCCGTCAGTCGCTCAACGTCTACCGCATGAAGCTACTGGGCGCAGAGGTGGTTCCCGTCACCTCCGGCTCGCGGACACTCAAAGATGCGATGAACGAGGCGTTGCGGGATTGGGTGACCAACGTTGACGATACTTTTTATATTATTGGCACGGTCGCTGGCCCACACCCCTATCCAATGCTGGTGAGGGATTTTCAAAGCGTGATTGGCAGAGAGGCGCGGGTGCAGTCGTTGGCGCAAGCGGGCAAGTTGCCTGCAGGCTTGGTGGCTTGTGTGGGCGGCGGGTCTAACGCTATTGGTTTGTTTCATCCGTTTTTGCAAGATGCCGAAGTTGCGATGTATGGGGTCGAGGCTGGTGGTAAAGGTCTCGAAACGGGCGCTCACGCCGCACCGCTATCGATGGGCTCTCCGGGCGTGTTGCATGGCAATCGCACCTATCTCATGCAGGACGACGATGGGCAGATTCTGGATACACACTCCGTGTCCGCGGGCTTGGATTATCCCGGGGTAGGACCTGAGCATGCCTGGTTGAAGGACATCGGGCGCGTCAATTACGTCGCGGCTAATGATGAAGAAGCGCTCGCTGCCTTTCATCGATTGACCCGTGTGGAGGGCATTATGCCCGCGTTGGAGACTGCGCACGCGATGGCTTACGCAGAACGACTGGCAGCTGACATGTCGCCAGACGAGCACATTATTGTGAACTTATCCGGCCGCGGTGATAAAGACATACTGACCGTGGCGGCGATTGAAGGTATTGAGGTATAGCTCGAAATGAGTCGTTTAAATGCAACGTTTGCGCGTTTGCGCAGCGAGGGGCGTCAGGGATTGGTGTCCTATATCGTCGCCGGTGATCCCAGCCCGAGCGGCACTGTTGAGCTGCTTCATCAGTTAGTCGTGGCTGGCGCCGATGTGCTTGAGGTGGGTGTTCCGTTTTCTGACCCGATGGCTGAGGGCGCGGTGATTCAAAAGGGGCACGAACGCGCTTTGGCGAATGGCATGTCATTGCAGGGTGTTTTGGATATTGTCGCCGCGTTTCGACAGGCGGATCAACAGACGCCCATTATCATGATGGGATATGCGAATCCGATTGAACGTTTTGGTTATGAGGCGTTTGCGGCCGCCGGTGCCGAGGCAGGTGTCGATGGCCTCATCACGGTTGACTTGCCGCCAGAGGAAGTTGACGCGATAGACGCGGCCCTAAAGGCAGTCGAGTTGGATAATATATTTCTCATCTCACCGACGACGCCGGCGTCGCGCATCCAGACGATCGTGGAGCGCGCGCGTGGGTTCATTTATTGTATCGCAGTAAAAGGTGTCACTGGGTCAGGGCAGCTTGATGCGACGGAGGTGGCGCGAAATGTGGCGCTTATTCGGAGCAAGACGGCGCTCCCCGTCGCCGTCGGATTCGGCATAAAGGATGCTGATAGTGCGCGCGCTGTGGCCGCTGTGGCCGACGCGGTGGTGGTGGGTAGCGCCCTGATTGATGCGATGGTGAGGGTCGCTGAACAGGAGCCGGTGGCATCAGAGCATCAGCGCCATGCCGCCGCCACAGCGCTACTGAAGAGTATTCGAGAGGGTATGGACTCTTCACCTTCCTAGAAACGCCTCTCACTCGTATACTGCGCGTGAGAATGTGGTGGAGAACCCCATGAGTTGGATTGACAAGATCCTGCCCTCCGGCGTCAAAAAAGATGAGAGTCCGTCTCGGACCAGTGTCCCTGAGGGGTTGTGGAAGAAGTGCGTTAAATGTGAAGCCGTGCTGTATAAGGCGGATCTCGAGCGCAACGCTGAGGTCTGTCCCAAGTGCGATCATCACATGCGCATCGGCGCGCGTCGGCGGTTGGATATGTTTGGATCGAGACCCGATTGAGCTGTTCTCGGATCTTGAACCGGTCGATCATCTAAAATTTAAAGACAAACGAAAGTATCGGGACCGCTTGTCTGCCGCTCAGCGGAGCACTGGTGAGAAGGATGCACTGATTGCAATGCGCGGCAGTATTCATGGCGTCAACTTGGTCGCGGTGGCGTTCGAGTTTGATTTTCATGGCGGTTCTATGGGTTACGCGGTGGGGGAAAAATTCACCCGCGCCGCGACAGTGGCGCTGGAGGCGAATATCCCGCTGATCTGTTTTTCGGCATCCGGTGGCGCGCGCATGCAGGAGGCACTCATTTCGCTGATGCAGATGGCAAAAACATCCGCCGTCATTGAGCGCTTGTGAGCAGCCACTGCACTTCTCAGGGTTGTAACATCCTACAACTGGAGGCATCACCGCATCTTATGCTATGTTAGGTGATATCAATATTGCTGAGCCCGATGCACGGGCAGGTTTTGCCGGCCCGAATATTATCGAGCAGACGATCCGACAAAAGTTACCCAAGGGGTTCCAGCGCAGCGAGTTCCTGCTGGAGCACGGCGCCATCGATATGATTGTGCATCGTAATGAGATGCGAGACACGTTGTCGCGAGTGTTGGCAAAGCTGACCAATTACGTGGCGCCCGGAGGCGTGGCGCCAGTATTGGAGGGCGAATTAATCGAGCGCGGGGGCAGTGCATAAAGTACCGGTGCCTCACCTCACATTGAGCGGATGGCTCGAACGCCTCGAGTCACAACACCCTACGGAAATCGATCTTGGCCTTGACCGTGTTTTGACGGTTGCTGAAGCGCTGGGCGTACTTCGTGGCGCCCCGAAAACGGTCACGGTTGCGGGGACAAATGGCAAGGGGAGTGTCGTCGCATTGCTGACCGCAGGGTTGAAAGCAATGGGCCAAGTTGT
The DNA here is from genome assembly GCA_905182485.1 of uncultured Luminiphilus sp. Taxonomy (GTDB): domain Bacteria; phylum Pseudomonadota; class Gammaproteobacteria; order Pseudomonadales; family Halieaceae; genus Luminiphilus. Next base: position 25,364 of record CAJJBO010000023.1, on the reverse strand, counting down.
CGGTACTTACGCTTCGCCTCATTTACTGCGTTTTAACGAGCGGATCAGTTTTGACGAAGGTGAAGCGGAAGACGCCGAGATTGTGGCAGCTTTTGAGCACATAGAAGCAGCGCGCGGTGATGTCAGTCTGACTTACTTTGAATCAGCGACGCTGGCGGCGTTGTGGCTATTTCGTCAGCGCAAGGTTGACGTTCAGGTGCTAGAGGTCGGTTTAGGGGGCCGTTTGGATGCAGTCAACATTCTGGACGCCGATATCTGTGTCATTACCAGCATTGGTTTGGATCATATCGATTGGCTCGGTCCGGATCGCGCCTCCATTAGCCGTGAAAAAGCCGGAGTTGCTCGACGAAATCGCCCGTGTATCGTTGCGGAGAGCGACCCTCCTGACGCGTTATTGGCCGCCTTAAATGATCGAGGAGCCGATACATTGCTCATCGGTAGAGACTGGCGTATCGACGATAGGCGGTTGCAAACCTCCGGCGGACGAAACGTGCCCTTGCCCGCCGCGAGCGGGTTGTTGCCAAGTAATATCGGGGCAGCAATTCAGGCCTTAGAAGTCGCTGAATGCGGAAATCTCAGTGAGTCGGTGCTGGCGCAAATGGGGCGCGTTCAATTGCTTGGCCGGCTCAGCCAAAGAATGATTAATGGTGTGGAGTATGTTTTCGACGTGGCGCATAACACTGAGTCAGTCAAGGCGCTGGTGCGTCACTTAGCCGAAACCGCCGGCTTGGGTGCCACGCGCGCGGTATTTGCTGTCATGGGCGACAAGCCTATTCATGATATGATTTCAGCCTGTGATGGGGTGTTCGATGAGTGGAACGTCATTGATTTGCCGCAAGTGCCTCGGGCTCAGTCTGCGGCGGAGTTAGTCGCTGTTATCGGCCAAGACCGAATAGGCGACATAGGCCCTTTTGAGCACGTTTGGGATGCATTGAAAGGGCGCAGCTCAGCCGGGGATCGTGTCGTGATCTTTGGGTCTTTTTTGCTGGTGGGCGACGCTTTTTCGATCATAAATAGTTCAACCGAGGCGGGGGAGCGAGCTTAGTTGGATTCAGTATTGAGACAACGCCTCGTGGGAACACTCGTCCTCATTGCGCTGGGTATTGTATTTTGGCCGCTGATCGTCACCGCGCCCGATGTGCGCGATCCCATTGTGCTTGCGCCGATGCCTGAGGCACCGCTTGTCGACCGGACGCCCATCAGCACTCCAAAGAGTTATCAGGCTGCGGTGGAAGCGCAATTACCAGACGCGCCAACCGTGCCCGAGGCAGAGCAAGTGGCTGCTGATGACAGTACCTTCATCGACGACAGCGCTAGCATTCAGTTTGATGTGCCCCCTGCTGCTGAGGCGGTCGCGGCGGCATCGAGTAAGACCAAGTCACACGATGCTGGCTTAATTGACGATGAGGGTTTGGCACAATTCTGGGTCTTGCAAGTGGCAACGCTGGCGAGTGAAGCGCGGGCTACCGAGGTGGTGTCGAATTTAAAAGACCAAGGTTACAAGGCGTTCTATCGACCTTTTAAGCGAGGCGACGAGACGTTATTTCGAGTGCAGATTGGCCCTAATGCGGAGCGGGAGCGATTGCAGCGTTTTACGCCGCAAATCGATAAAGCGCTTGGCGTTGAGTCGGAGATCTTAAGGTACACCCAATAACATGCTTGACGAGATTGAGAGCGTAGTGGCGGCGATGGGTGATTTCAATTTGTATGATTGGTTTATTGTCATCGTTTGGGCGATTTCTCTCGGATATGGTCTGGTCCGCGGGTTTACGCGAGAAGCGCTATCGATTCTCGGCTGGTTCAGCGCCTTCTTGGCCGCCAATGTGCTGGTTGAAGCGGTCGCCAATCTGATGAGCGGGCTTATCGATGACCCCACGACGCGCTTTTTGTTGGCTTGGATTCTGATATTTATTGCCGTCTTGTTGATGTTTGGTGTCATCGCGGCCTTTTTGTCCAAGCAGATGAGGCAGCCGGGATTTCACCTCGGCAACCGATTACTCGGTGGACTGTTTGGCTGGCTGCGGGGTGTGATCATTGTCGCGGCGATCAGCGTCTTACTCCGCGGCGCGCTGCCAGATACGGATGAGGATCTGCTTGATTCGGCGGTGCTGATGCCGCCGGTCAACTGGGTGGCTGAATGGGTTGGTGCGAACTTTGATCAGGTGGCAGAGGCGCAACCCGCCGAGACAGTAAAAGAGACAATTGAATCAACCGAAATGCTCTAGGGCTGGGATCGTAATATGTGTGGATTGGTTGGCATGGTGGGTGAGCGTGATGTCGCAGCAGACATCTACGATGCGTTGACTATGCTACAGCACCGAGGGCAAGACGCTGCGGGCATTATGACCTGCTCGGATGGCAAGCTTATGCAGCGCAAGGGGGAAGGACTGGTGCGCGACGTCTTTCGGTCTACTGACATGGCGCAGTTACTTGGTCGATTTGGGATAGGACATGCGAGGTATCCCACTCAAGGAAGTTCTGGCGCTGCACTCGCGCAGCCCTTCTACGTGAATTCCCCCTATGGGATCGCACTGGCTCACAACGGTAATTTGACCAACTCGGCATTCCTGAGTGATGAGCTATTTCAATCTGATTTACGCCACCTTAATACCGACTCCGACTCAGAGGTGTTACTCAATGTGTTTGCTCATGAGTTACACCGTTTGGGAAAGCTGGTGCCTCTGCCAGAAGATATTTTTACGGCGATCAGTACGGTACATAAACGATGCGAGGGCGGCTACGCTGCCGTCGCGCTGATCGCTGGGTTTGGATTAGTGGCTTTTCGCGATCCGCATGGCATTCGTCCCTTGGTAGTGGGGCAGCGGGTCGCTGCGTCGGGTGTTGTCGAGTACATGGTCGCCTCGGAGAGTGTGGCGTTGGACGTATCTGGCTATGAGCTCATTGGTGATGTCCTCCCCGGCGAGGCCATTTGTGTTTCCGAGGCGGGCACTTTGCATCGTCAACAATGTGCGGAGAACCCTAAGCTCACCCCTGTATTTTTGAGCACGTTTATTTTGCGCGTCCCGATTCGTTGATGGATAGTATCTCGGTATATAAAACGCGAATGCGGCAGGGCGCGGCTTTGGCGAAGAAGGTGTTACGCGAGCGCCCGCAACATGGCATTGACGTGGTGATTCCCATTCCTGATACCAGCAGAGTGGCGGGACAGTCACTGGCCTACGAGCTGGGCGTCAAGTTCCGCGAAGGGTTCATGAAGAACCGCTACATTGGCCGAACATTTATTATGCCAGGTCAGAGCGAGCGCAAAAAGTCGGTGCGGCAAAAGCTCAATCCGGTGCCGCTGGAGTTTCAAGATAAGACCGTGCTTCTGGTAGATGATTCTATTGTCCGGGGTACGACCTGCGGGCAGATTATCCAGATGGCACGAGAAGCCGGGGCCAAGCAGGTGTATTTTGCCTCGGCGGCACCTCCTGTTCGCTTTCCCAATGTCTATGGTATTGACATGCCGGCTGCCGATGAGCTCATTGCCCATGGGCGCAGCGACGATGTCGTGCAGAAATTGGCGCTGACTGGCTGATGTACCAAGATCTTGAGGATTTATTGGCCTGTTCACGTGAGGGTAACCCAGCCGTTGACGGTTTTGAGTCATCGGTTTTTGATGGCGAGTATTTGACCGGCAATATCGACGAGCACTATCTGCGGTCGATACAGGCGGCGCGTGCAGACAGTGCGAAACGGCATAGCGACGCAGTGGGAGTCAGTGACGGCGCAGTGGTGGGCCTGCACAATGACAGCTGAGCGATGACGGACGATTCTGGCGATTGGCTGAGCTCATCGGGCGCACGCACTCAGGCGGTGCGCGCGGGCATTCGGCGCACACACGAAGCAGAGCACGGAGAGCCGATTTTCACCTCGTCGAGCTTTCTTTTCGAGTCAGCTGAAGACGCCGAGGCCAAGTTTGCCGGAGAGATCGCAGGCAATGTCTACTCGCGGTACACCAACCCCACCGTTCGAGGATTTGAGGAGCGACTGTGCGCCTTGGAGCAGGGAGAAGTGGCGGCTGCCACCGCTTCGGGTATGTCAGCTATTTTGGCGTTGTGTATGACGCATTTGCGTTCGGGCGATCACGTCCTGTGCTCGCAGGATGTGTTTGGAGCAACCGTGGGTCTGTTCGATAACGTACTGAAAAGATTTGGCGTCGAGGTCAGTTTTGTTCCCTTAACTCAGATTGATGCGTGGCGCGACGCGGCAACGCCGCGCACGCGCCTTTTGTTTCTGGAGACGCCGTCGAATCCCCTTAACGCGATCGCAGACCTGCCTGCCTTCGCGCAGTTAAGTCGTGATCTTGATGCGATGCTTGCGGTCGACAATTGTTTTTGTACCCCTGCGCTGCAGAACCCACTGGCGTTGGGCGCCGATATCGTGACTCACTCTGCGACCAAGTACTTAGACGGGCAGGGCAGAGTACTCGGTGGCGCGGTGGTGGGTAGTGAAGGGCTGATTGCGCCAGTGGTAGCTTTTAATCGGTCCTGTGGACCGACGATGAGCGCCTTCAATGCTTGGATTATGCTGAAGGGCCTTGAAACACTGGATCTGCGTATGCGCGCTCACTGCCAGAATGCGCAAGGCCTGGCAGAGTGGTTGACGGAGCAGTCCGGCGTTGAGCGGGTGCACTATTGTGGGCTAACGAACCACCCGGGGCACGCTCTGGCGACATCGCAGCAGCGAGGGTTTGGCGCTGTTATTGCCTTTGAGATTGTCGGTGGACGTGAGGCAGCTTGGCGCTTTATTAATCATACTCAGCTCATGTCTTTAACGGCGAACTTGGGCGACGCAAAAACGACCATCATTCACCCCGCATCGACAACTCATGGGCGTCTCACCGAGGGCCAAAGGGCGGCGGCTGGAATCAGCGAAGGTCTGGTTCGTATTGCTGTTGGCCTCGAAGACCTCGAGGACCTGCAAGCCGATTGCCTTAAAGGCTTCTCAGCTGTGCAGGGCCGCTGAGCGTTCCCGCTACGCCACCTCGTCGATGATGGTTGCGGCAATACGCCGGCCGTCCTCAGCCAGTTTTTGAAATGCCAGCACCTGGTCAAAGTTCATATAGCGATAGATCTCATCGGCCATAGAGTCGATTTTGACCGCGTATTCGAGATATTCTGCAGGCGTCGGGAGCTTGCCTAGTAGGGCGCCTACCGCAGCCAGTTCGGCCGAAGTTAAATACACATTGGCACCTTCACCTAGTCGATTTGGGAAGTTACGCGTAGAGGTCGACAGCACCGTCGATTTGGGCGCAACGCGAGCTTGGTTTCCCATGCACAATGAGCACCCTGGCATTTCTGTACGCGCGCCTGCGCGCCCAAAGATGGCGTAGTAGCCTTCCTCCATGAGTTGGTGCTCATCCATGCGCGTAGGCGGGACAAATCCACAAACGCGTGGACACTGGTGCACCGCATGGGCTTCATCAGGCAGCTCGCCGGCCGCGCGGAAGTGACCGATATTGGTCATGCAGCTACCAATAAACACTCTCATCGACGCTGTCGCCTGAACCTCTGACAGCAGTCTCGCATCGTCTGGGTCGTTGGGAGCGCACACGATCGGTTGATCAATCTCTGCAAGATCTATTTCAATCACCGCGGCGTACTCGGCATCGTTATCTGCCGCGAGTAGGTTGGGATTGGCCAGCCAGGCTTCCATATTGCGTGCGCGCCGCTCAAGGGTTCGGGCGTCGCCGTAACCTTCGGCAATCATTGACCTCAGTAAGACGATATTAGAGCGCAGGTACTCTGCAATAGTGTCCTCGCCTAGCTTGATCGTGCAGCCTGCGGCGGAGCGCTCTGCCGACGCGTCAGACAATTCGAAAGCTTGCTCAACCGTCAGTGAATCCAGCCCCTCAATTTCTAAAATACGGCCTGAAAAGATATTCTTCTTGCCCTTTTTCTCTACCGTCAGCAGATCTTGTTGTATGGCATAGTACGGGATGGCATGAACCAAATCGCGCAGTGTTACGCCGGGCTTCATCTCGCCTCGAAAGCGCACTAACACCGATTCCGGCATGTCCGGCGCGCGGAGCGCGTTGCGGCGGCAAAGGCCACGAAGGCGGAGGAGGATCGCTTCATTGGTGAAGAGGAGCAGCTGAGGCCGACGGCAGCGGGCAGTAGCATCCGGTTTAACCAGCTATGGATAATGCCGTCGCCGGGACGCAGCGAAATCCCGCCGCGAGTGGTGATGAAGTCTGGCAGTGTGTGCTGCGTATTGATATCAACGGGTTTGGGGTAAGCCGCGGTGTGACAAAAAGACTGCATCGTAAGGTCGGCTGAAAAGCCGAGACAGGCTAGATCTTGAAGCTCATCACGAGTCATTGGCCCGGTCGTATCTTGGGATCCGACCGTTGTCATTTGTGGCTCGCAATAGGTGCCCGGGCGAATACCTTCGACGCCACAGGCTCGCCCCACCATTTTTTGAGCGAGTGTATAGCCTTTAGTGGATGCCTTAGGCGACGTTGGCTTTCGGAAAAGTTCGCTTTCTTCGAGCCCGAGTGCTTGCCTCGCTTTAGTGGTAAGGCCGCGGCCAATAATCAGATTGATGCGTCCGCCGGCACGCACTTCGTCTAGCAGCACATCAGATCGAAGGGCAAACTCTGATACAACGTCGCCCGACTCGGACAGTATGACGCCCTCATAGGGCCGTATTTCGATGACGTCACCCATGCGGAGATGATCAACTGGGGCTTCAAATACCAGTGCGCCCGCGTCTTCCATTGTATTGTAGAAAATCGGCGCCACTTTTCCACCGATACAAACACCGCCGGCACGCTTGTTAGGAATACCCGGCGTGTCATCACCAAAATACCAGAGCACCGAGTTGGTAGCAGACTTTCTCGAAGAGCCGGTGCCGACGACATCGCCGACAAAGGCCACGGGTAATCCGCTCGATTGAATCTCTTTGATCAGTTGGAGTGGCCCTGTGGTGCCGGGTTCATCAGGCTCGATGCCGTCTCTGGCCATTTTAAACATCGCCAGCGCATGAAGCGGGATATCAGGCCGCGACCAAGCATCAGGGGCGGGTGAGAGATCATCTGTATTGGTCTCTCCAGTGACCTTGAAAACCACCATTTTGAGTGAGTCTGCCACTTCCAGTCGATCGGTGAACCATTCTCCCGCTGCCCAGCTTTCGAGCACCGATTGGGCATTTTTTGACCCGTTCTCTGCGAGTTGTTGCACGTCATGAAAGGCGTCGAAGACCAAAATGGTCTGCTTCAATTCTCTCGCGGCGCTGGCACCGACTTCGTCATCGTCCAGCAAACCAATCAGCGTACCAATGTTATAGCCGCCTAGCATGTTGCCGAGTAACGCGACTGCCTGCTCTCTATCAATGAGCGCACAAGCTGTCTCTGCTGTTGCGATCGATGACAGGAAGCCCGCCTTGACGTAGGCCGCTTCATCTACACCCGGTGGAACGCGGTCCGTCAGCAGTTCTATGAGTAAGCTTTCTTCACCCGCCGGTGGCGCCTGAATAAGCTCGACCAACTCTGCGACTTGCTCTGGCGACAGTGGGACGGGTGGGATGTTCTGAGCGGCTCGCTCGGCCACGTGTTCTCTGTAGGCGTCCAGCATAGGTTTCCTCATTACGGCAGTGATTCAGCGCGCGGAGTATAGCTTGGCTGGTGTGCAATCAGTAAGGCGGAATCTTCATATATTAGGCATTCATTCGATCCATGGGCCCTATGCGCCCGAGTGGTAGCGAGAAACTGCTAAACTTGCCTTCTGGAAAGGAGCACCAGTGTCTAGCTTAATCTCTATCAAAACCCCGTGTATTGGCGTCTGCTCGACGGGCATCGGCGATGTTGTCTGCCGCGGGTGTAAGCGCTTCGCCCACGAGGTGATCCACTGGAATGGGTACTCTCAGGAGCAAAAGCGAGCCGTTGACCAGCGGTTGGCACAATTTTTGGCCCTCTGTGTCGCCAATAAATTTCGCATCACCGACCTCAAGTTGCTGGCCTGGCAGTTAGAAGTGCAGAAAATTCGCTACCAAGCCGACCATGACCCCTATTGCCATGTATTTGTTTTGCTTAAGGCGGGTGCCACACAGATTACTGAACCTGAGCAATTTGGTTTCGAGGTACTTCCGCCGTTTCGGCACGAGCCATTGGTCAAATTACGAGATGAGATCGATGAGGAATTCTGGGTGCTGTCTTCAGCGCATTACGACCGTTATATCGCAACCGCCGATATGTTCGGCGACACTGGGATTGTGCAGGTGTCACCATGAGCATTGATGCGCGTTTGCTGGCGCCCGTTGAGGATTTTCTACCTTGTGCAACGCCAGACAGTTGGCTCAGTGAGGCACTTCAGCCGCATCACGAGGCCACCTTGCTGATCGATCACGCCAACTGTGAAAAAAAAGCTGCTGCAACCGCATTGAGCCTGATGCATCGCTACGTAGAACAGGGGCGATTACTTGATAAAATGTCGCGATTAGCGCGGGAAGAGCTGCGGCATTTTGAGCAGGTGTTGAAGCTGATGCGATCTCGCGACATCGTTTATGCCCCTCTCAGTGCGTCGAGGTATGCACAGGGGCTGCATGAGGGCGTGAGGAAGCAGGAGCCGGGGCGTTTGGTCGATACTCTGATTGTGGGTGCACTCATCGAAGCGCGCTCTTGTGAGCGGTTTGCCCGTTTGGCGCCGTCCTTAGACCCGGAGCTGAAAGCATTTTATGGGTCGTTACTGAAAAGCGAAGCTCGCCATTTCAACGATTATCTGACGCTCGCCAAGCCCTTGTGTGATGCACAGGAACTTGACCGGCGCTTGGCGTATTTTCGAGACTTAGAAGCTGGTTTGGTATTGTCCCCAGACGCTGAGTTTCGCTTTCACAGCGGACCGCCAGGCGGTGTCAGTGGCTCAACTTAAATTGCTCTAAGGTGAGATCCCTGCCGTTTTCTCTTAATAGCCAACCCTGTTGAGCGGTCCAGTCACCCAGAACAATACGCTCCCCTGACGCCAGATGATGTCTAGCGGGTCGGTGGGTATGTCCGTGTATGATCGTAGCGACGTCATGATCGCTCATCAGCTTCGCAACGGCGACAGCATTGACGTCCATGATGTCTTCGGGCTTGTTGCTCGCTGCATCGATGCTCAGCGCCCTGAGTTGCTGTCATATCTTTGAGGCCATAGAGTCTTATTTTTTCCATCATCTCCGCTTGCCAGTCCGGCGAGTGCACAAGGGTGCGGAATTGTTGGTAGTCGGCATCGTCTGTGCACAGTGTGTCACCATGAAGCACTAGGGCGGGTGCCCCGGCGACCTCCATGGCCGTTACATCAGCCAGCAGCGTGCCGCCGATGTCGGCAGCAAATTGTTGACCGAGCATGAAATCTCTGTTTCCCCTGCAGACGAGAATCTCGCAGCCAGCGAGACTGACCCGTCGCAGCAGCTCTTTGACTCTCAGGGCGAAGGGGTCGTCATCGTCATCCCCGACCCATGCTTCGAAAAAATCACCCAAAATGACCAGTGACTCGACGCCATGCTCGCGAGTCAACAGATTAATGAGTCCCGTCTCTATGGACGGCGTTTGATCATTGAGATGCAAGTCGCTAATGAATAGTCGGTGCACCGTTGACCCACCTCACTCTGTGATTGAGACACTCTCGATGATAATGGGTTCAGTCGGGACGTCTTGGTGGCCGCTCTTGGCTGCCAGTTTGCACGCCGCGAATTTTATCGAGTACATCCTCGCCTTGCGTGATCTTGCCGAAGACGGTGTAGCCCCAGCCCTGCATGTTCTCGCCGGTATGATTCAGGAAGTCGTTATCTTGCACATTGATGAAGAACTGTGCCGTCGCGGAGTGGGGGTCTTGAGTCCGCGCCATTGCGATGGTGCCGCGCTCATTCTTAAGGCCGTTGTTCGCTTCATTATCGACAGGCGCCTGAGTGGGCTTTTGCTCCATGTCGGTGGTGAAGCCGCCGCCTTGAATCATGAAATTATTAATGACGCGGTGGAAAATCGTACCGTCATAAAAGCCACTGCTTGCGTAAGCAAGAAAGTTCTCGACGGTTTTAGGCGCATTGTCGGCGTCTAGTTCCAGTGTCATCTGACCGACGGTCGTGGCGATGGTTACGTGCGCTGCTGGCATGTCGTCCTCAATGGGTCGTTGGGAAAGCGCGAATCCTACCTGAGTTGTTGGGGGGTTGCGATCCCAAATTTGTATTAAACACACCGGGATGCCCTGCCATGGCCAGCAACGGATTGGTATAGTACCGCCCTCAAATCAAGGGAGTGGGTATGTCAACGGAATTGCGCAGTAACTTTTTGCGTACACAAATTCAGTCTGATCTTGAGGCGGGTCGGAATGGCGAGGTGGTGACACGGTTTCCCCCTGAGCCCAATGGCTTTCTGCATATTGGCCACGCGAAGTCGATCACGGTTAACTTTGGCCTTGCCGAGCAGTTTGGTGGGCGCTGTCATCTTCGTTTTGATGACACAAACCCTGAGAAAGAGAGCCAAGAGTTTATCGACTCCATTCAAGAGGATGTCAGTTGGTTGGGTTACGAATGGAGTGGGGAAGTGCGGTTTGCCTCGTCCTATTTCGAGCAATTTTATCAATGGGCGCTGCATTTAATTGATAACGGCTTTGCCTATGTTTGCGACCTGTCTGCGGAGGAGGCGAGACGCTACCGCGGCTCTCTGGTTGAGGCGGGTCAAAACAGCCCCTTTCGAGAGCGCAGCGCATCTGAAAACCGGGCGTTGTTCGAGCAGATGCGGGCCGGGGTGTTTGCCGAAGGTGAAAAGGTGTTGCGGGCAAAAATTGATATGGCCGCGCCCAATATGAATCTCCGAGACCCTATTTTGTATCGTATTCGTCACGTTGCACATCACCAAACCGGCACGGACTGGACTATTTATCCGACTTACGATTTTGCCCACGGACAAGAGGATGCAATCGAGGGGGTTACCCACTCGATCTGTACACTGGAATTTGAGGACCATCGTCCGTTGTATGAATGGTTTATCGAGCACTTGCCGGTGCCTCATACTCCGCGGCAGATTGAGTTCGCTCGCCTCAATACGAGTTACACGATAACGAGTAAGCGGCAGTTAAAACAGTTGGTGGATGCTAATGTGGTAACCGGGTGGGATGACCCTCGAATGCCCACAATTGCAGGGCTGCGCAGAAGAGGCTACCCGGCGACGGCGATCCGTCACTTCTGTGAGGAGGTTGGCACCTCTCGCTCAGATAGTATTGTTGATGTGGCGATGCTGGAGAGTGCGGTTCGTGATCACCTCAATAAGACGGCCGCCCGAGCAATGTGCGTGTTGCGCCCGCTGCGCTTAACCCTCACTAATTTGCCAAATGAATCCGTATTGTTGGTGCCCAACCATCCTGCCGATGAGGCGTTTGGGGTGCGCGAAGTGACTTTTGGTCAGGATCTGTTCATCGACTGTCAGGATTTTAGAGAGTCTGCCAACAAGCATTTTAAGCGGCTCGTGTTAGGCAAGCGCGTTCGTCTACGAGGTGCGATAGTGATCGAGGGAGAGCGTTGCGAGACAGACGCGGAAGGCAATGTGACACAAGTCTTTGCGCGTTGTGTCACCTTAGAGCCGGGTGCTGACCCAGACGACGGCATTAAGCCTAAGGGCGTCATTCATTGGGTATCAGCTGATCACTGTGTGCCGGCTGTGGTGAGGTGCTACGACCGATTATTCTCTCAGGAAGCGCCGGGGCGTTGCGACGATATTCTCGAGGCAGTAAATCCGGAGAGTCTCGTGGTGGTGCAGGATGCGGTGATAGAGCCCATGCTTGCTAAAGCGGTGCCTGAGCAGGTCTATCAGTTTGAACGCGAGGGCTATTTTGTCGCCGATCGTTACGAGCATCAAAGCGAGGCACCTGTTTTCAATATGACCATTGGGCTCCGCGATAATTGGTCTGCATCCAATGGCTGATCTAAAGGTTTACAACACGGCGTCGGGCGCGAAGGAGACCTTTACCCCAGTCGATGAAGGTCATGTTGGGATGTATGTTTGTGGTCCAACAGTTTATGACAATGCTCATATTGGGAATGCGCGACCGGTGGTGGTGTTTGATTGTCTATACCGGCTCTTATCTGCGCGCTACGGCAATGTAGTTTACGCCCGCAACATCACCGATATCGACGATAAGATTATTCAGGCAGCGGTGGAGCGAAACTGCGATATCGGCGAGGTCTCACGGGAGTTCACGACCGCTTATCGCGAGGACATGGCACTACTCAATGCCCTTCCTCCTTCGATCGAGCCGATGGCCACTGAGCATATTCCCGAGATGATTGCTTTGACTGAGCGTCTGATCGAGCGGGGCCACGCTTATGTGGAGGCGGGACAGGCATGTTTGCTGTCGAATCGAGTGCCGCAGAGTATGGGGCCCTGTCTGGTCGCAATCTGTGGACGACATGATTGCCGGCGCACGGGTGAGAGGTGGCCAGCATATAAACGCGACCCTAGGGATTTTGTCCTGTGGAAGCCCTCAGCCGGCTGAGCCTGGTTGGGAGAGCCCCTGGGGGCGAGGTCGACCGGGTTGGCACTTGAATGCTCGCGATGATCAGGGCGCATCTGGGAGGGAGTATTGATATCCACGCTGGCGGGCGTGACCTGATCTTTCCTCACCACGAAGAATGAGCGTGCCAAAGCTGTTGTGCTTACGACGATGACTTCGTTCGCTACTGGATGCACAACGCTTATGTGGATATGGACGGAGAAAAGATGTCCAAGTCGTTAGGCAATGTGCGGACCGTGCGAGAGTTGAGCGGGCGGTACCCTGGCGAGGTGCTGCGCTTCGCGCTATTGGCTGCTCACTATCGCTCTCCGCTTAACTTTTCGTGGAGGCGTTGGAGAGCGCCCAAGATGCCTTAGATGCGTTTTATGGTGCGCTCAGACCGCATGCTGGGATCGACCCCGCGGAGCTCCAGCCTATCAATACTGCGGTCTATCGCGCATTGCTTGATGACATCAATACCCCTGAGGCAATCGCCACACTGCATGCGACCGCTAAGACGCTGAATAAGGCGACTGACGCCAAGGCGATTGCCGATGCGAAGGCGGATTTACTCATCGGCGGGGCGCTGCTGGGGCTCCTTGGCGAGGACCCCGAGGCGTGGTTTCAGCGGGGGGACGCTCAGGACGGCCCTGCTGCCGAGGAGATTGAGGCACTGATTGAAGAGCGCTTACTGGCGCGCAGCATTCGCGATTTTGATCGAGCGGATGAGATTCGTCAGACGCTAGAAGAGCAGGGCGTGTTGCTGGAGGATGGCCCCGACGGCACGCAATGGCGACGTCGGGGTTAGGTGACTCGTTAGGCGAGGGACTTCTCTCCCGACTGCACCGTTTGTTGAATCAGTGTATTGATCGTCATCGGACCGACGCCGCCGGGAACCGGTGTGATGGCGCTCGCTCTCTCGAGCAGCGGTTGTAGCTCGATGTCACCAACTCCGCCGGGGTGGTAGCCGGCATCGACGACCACTGCGCCGTCTTTAATCCAATCTGCCCGAATAAATTCGGGTCTGCCCACCGCGCCGACAACCAGATCCGCTTGGCGCACATGGCTCTCCAGGTCACGTGTACGTGAGTGGCAGATAGTGACCGTGGCATTGGCTTCGAGGAGCATCATTGCCATCGGCTTGCCGAGAATGGGGCTTCTGCCGACTACGACGGCGTGAAGCCCGGAGAGTGCGATCTCGTAGTGTTCCAGTAGACGCATGATGCCTTGTGGGGTTGCACAGCCATAGGCTGATTCCCCCATCGCCATTCGTCCGAAGCCCAAGCACGTCACGCCATCGACATCTTTCTCGAGCGCAATCATGTCAAAGCACGCGCGCTCGTCAATCTGCGAGGGGACAGGGTGCTGCAGCAAGATGCCGTGCACGTCGGGGTTGAGGTTAAGTTCCTCTATCTGCCTCAGTAAATCGTTGGTGCTGGTCGAAGCCGGCAGCTCTATTGCCAGCGACTCCATGCCAATGCGCTGACAGGCGTTACTTTTCATTTTCACGTAAGTCGCAGAGGCTGGATCATCTCCAACTAAGATGGTGGCTAAAACCGGGGTCCTGCCATCAGAGCGGCTTTTAATGTTAGTCACTCGCTCGGCCAGGGCGGCTTCTGTGAGCTGTGCAACGTGTTTGCCGTCGAGTATTGTTGCGGTCATGTCGGTTCTCCATGTTATTTGGGCGGGGATTCTTCCAGAATTCGTGATCAGACAAAAGCATTTCCTTTCGCATTGCCCAATATTGTCAATGTCGGTAAACTCCCGCCGCGCGGAGGGGTTTCCTCTCCGCTTCGGGGTGTAGCGCAGTCTGGTAGCGCGCCTGCTTTGGGAGCAGGATGTCGGGGGTTCGAATCCCTCCTCCCCGACCACTTTTGTTCCGCTAGGCGCCGGAAGAGGCCTTCGGGTATTCGTGCCAGTGCCAAGGGCGGCGGTTTTTTGTTGGTGGCTGTAGCTCACCAGGTAGAGCACCGGATTGTGACTCCGGAGGTAGCGGGTTCAAGACCCGTCAGCCACCCCAACAATAGCCAATATAATCAATGGCTTGGCGACCTCTCTCCGCGTTTGCACACATTTCACACCAATTTTACCCCCCATCTGCCGGCAGACCGCAGGTGCGGAAATCCCTCTTGTCCTCCGAAACCTCCGGTTTGGCCGTCCAATACATGGGCGACCAAAATATTGTGGTAGCGGAATGAGCGAGCGCAACACTATTTACCCAGATTTACCTGGGATCTGCCGGCACTTATTAGGGCTTTCACTATAGATTCCGACGCAGGGTCTTGAGTTGATGATCTAGTGCTGCTTAATCAGATTTGTACTTCATAATCATCGCGTCCACCACAGACTCAATCTCTCGACGCTGCTGTTGGTTCAGGGTAGCAATCTTGGTCATTATGCTGTCTGTCTTTGCGTGATCCTGATCGAGCCATCCCCGCTCTAAGCCCAGCGCCTCTTCGATCTTACGCGCCAGCTTGTCTCCGCACTTCCGCCCATGAAATCGGTCACTCGCTAGGAGGCCAGCATTCGGATGGTGCACAGGGAGAGGCGACCTGCGATTCTCAGTGTCAAAAAACAACCTGGCAATCTGTATGTGCGGTACCCCGACAATCGAAGCCATCCGGTTTTTTTCGCCTTGAAATTGTGTGTCAAGAATATATTTGGCGTTTTCTCTGCGAATGTCTTCTGATGGTCTCATGCCTCACTGTCCTGTTTAGAAAAGGGGAATGAGCATCGGTTAAGAGAAAGTTACTGCCTCCTCTTGCCAAATATTTGTGATACTGCATCCTTCGACACCAAAATACTCTTTTTGGTGTTGGTATCAATCTTTTTAGGATGCACTATCCTCCGTTGCTACACCGTTATTGGCCTAGCAAATACTGCGTCCCTATCAAGAGCGCCTTGTGTGATGACTGCCGGGTTACTACTAAGGAGTGGGTGACCCATATTTCGTTCGCCCAAAATGATCCACACCAAATTTCCACACCAAAGTTTGTTCCTCACTGTGCCCCGTGGTGCCCCTAACTCCTCCGTAGCCCCTGATTTTCACCTGTCATCTGCCGGCAGACGCCAAGGTACTGAAGTCCGCTTAACGCCCGGGAAGTCCGAAACGTCCGGTTTGGTTTTCCAATACATGGGCGACCAAAATATTGTGTTAGCGGAATGAGTTGGAGCCACCGAGGCAGGCCCTGGTCAAGGTGCGGGCACGCTGGGCTTAGAGTATGGGTACCGACTGGGTGATCATTGGTTCGTCGCGTCAGCGATAGAGCATGTGTTTGGTGATCTCCACTGCAGCGGCAGAGCTCATCGCAGCCTGCGTTGTAGGTTTTTGCTGTTAGGGAGAAGCGTCCAAGGCTGTTATACACCCAAGTCATTTGCGCTTTAACGCTGCAGAAGAGGTGTTAGCAGTGGTAGACGCAACTGTTTTGATGTGAGCCCTGAGACGAGAGGGCTTGCTGCAGATTGGGCTGTCTCGGGGCGTAAAAAAGGGGCAGTGAGTGCCCCGAAGTGTTTTCAGGCCTGGGGTTGTGGCCGTCCTTGGCCGCCTGAATTACCGCTTGTCTTCCTGACTTAGGGTTATATTGTCGCATATTGCGATAAATGTAAAGCAAAATGCGATATTTAATTGTGATCAAAAAT
Organism: uncultured Luminiphilus sp.; assembly: GCA_905182485.1. GTDB lineage: Bacteria > Pseudomonadota > Gammaproteobacteria > Pseudomonadales > Halieaceae > Luminiphilus. Next base: position 9,258 of record CAJJBO010000023.1, on the reverse strand, counting down.
AAAAAAACAGAAAATAATGATATAACAACATTTTAGACTGCCTTTATCACATGGGGTATCGAAGCAAATCACAGGGTGCGGGAGCTTTAGCCTGACTGAATCCTGTCTCTAAGACCCAGTTGCGATGCCGTGGCAACGAAAAATCCCCATTTTGCGAGAGTGGTATGTGCGTTATCGGAGCCGTTGTGCGAAACGATCATTGGGGGGTGGGCTCCTAAAGTCGCCTGCAGTTTAAGGCTGAAGCGCGGCGCGATAGAGCGTTAACAGTCCACCTTTGGAAAAATCAATCCGAGGCAGGTCGAGCTGAACGGCAGCTTCGGCTGGTGGGTGGTATCGCTGCAATATCGTTGCAAAGTTGGCGAGGTCTGCCCAAATGTAGCCGGCAGCCCGGAAGGCCTGACACTCTGAGGCACTAGGAAAGCTGAAGTAATCACCAGCCCCCGTCGCTTGATGGCTGCTGAGATCCTCGTCGGCCGAGAGTGCATGGATAGCGTCAATGATCGCTGTACAGCCCGTTTCATAGAGTGATAAGACGTTGCTGAGATAACACCGCTGTGGGTCGAGTGGCTCCGTGTGTGTGTTTACAATGCGTCCGGTGTCGATGGAGGCATCGTCTATCCAGTGCAGGGTTGTTCCCAGTAGTGTGTCGCCGGCCAGCATTGCTCGAAAGGTCGCCATCACCCCGCGGTATCGCGGTAGTCGGCCGGAGTGTAAGTTCAGCACACCCCGAGGCGGTAGGCTGATGGCAGTAGGTTGCAGGATGCGGCCATAACGTAGGCTAATCAAAAGATCTGGGCTGCTTGCGGCCAAGGCGGCGAGGCCGGCTTCGCTATTGGGATCGTTGAGGGGAGCCCAGGGCTGCTCTAAGAATGTCTCAAAAGCCGAAAAAGTGAGTAGCTCGCCCGTTACACCAGCGCGATCCAGAGTAGGAAACAGTAGGTCATTACAGAGTGTCTGCTCGAGAAACTGCAGCCAATGAAGATCCGGTCGCCGATTCGAGTCGCCGCCCACTGTGTCGGACAGAAAGAGCGTCAACGAGTGATCGTTGGCCAGCCGCGGTAGTAGCAGATTGAGCGCATAGTTACTGTGTAAATCTCGATTGGCGAGCAGGGTAATGTGCACAATGATTCGCTCTTCGGATCTCGACGCGGCAGTGTAGCGTGTGTCGCTCGGTACCCTCAATGATCAGCCTGTCTGTCGGCGCGCCAAATCCCGGCATACTTACGCTGGCTGGTTCCCGTCTGGCTGCAGGGTAATCCGAGATCATTGCGACGCTTCCACTCGTCATTGTTGGAGGCTGTTATTGGGTTCGATGACGGAAAGAGAGTGGCAGATAGCGCCCGTGACGCTGAGCAACAAACCGGTTTTGCCGACGAGTGACAATCCTCCTGTGCTCGCTCAGTTGTCATGGCGGGCGATGTTTGTTTGACTACGCGGCTTACACGGGTTGAATGAGCAGGGGCGCCGGCGCGATGTTTCGAGTGATCACGTGCAATACCAATGGAATCAGAGCGGCGGAGCGAAAAGGGTTCTTCCGTTGGCTTGCGAAGCAGCGGGCTGATGTTGTCTGCATTCAGGAAATCAAAGCGAAGGAAGTGCAACTGACAGACCAAGCCTTTTATCCTAAGGGCTATCACTGCTTTTATAACGAAGCGGAGCGCCCGGGGTACGCGGGCACGGCGGTCTTTGCTAAGCATAAGCCGCAGAGGGTGATTACGCGCTTGGATTGGGACATTGTCGATTCGGAAGGGCGGTACCTGCAGGTTGATTTTCCGGGGTTGAGCGTCGTGTCTTTGTATGTCCCATCGGGGTCAGCGTCACCAGTAGCGCAGGGCCGAAAAGATGGTTTCATGGAGCCATTTTATGATCACATGGCCGCGTTACGTCGTAAGCGACGAGAGTTCATCATTTGCGCTGATTGGAATACCTGTCATCAAAATATCGATCTGAAAAATTGGCGCAGCAATCGCAAGAATTCAGGATTTATGCCTCATGAACGTGAGTGGCTGGATCGCATCTACAACGACCTCAAATGGGTCGATATTTTCAGGGAAATAACGGACGAATCTATTCTTGGTGGTCAAACCGTGGACAAGCATGGGCCAACAACGTCGGCTGGCGACTCGATTACATGCTCGCTACACCGGGCCTGTCGGGTAAGGGCCTCCGCCAGTCAATCTATCGCGATGAGCGCTTTTCTGATCACGCGCCGCTTACGATTGATTTTGATCTGTCGCTAGACGCGTCGACCGTCTAGCGGTCAGGTCGATAAGGCGGTGCTGCGGTTGACCATTCAATTAGTAGCCACATATTGTTGAATAGCGGCTCAGGCCGTAGAGTGTCGCCTTCCTCAAGGAGAAGTGCTTATGTTTATTTCTAGCGCCTATGCGCAAGCCGCGGCAGAACAACCTCAAGGTGGCGGTTTATTTCTGCCATTAATGATGGTTGGTATTTTGCTCTTCATGTACTTCACGACAATTCGTCCACAGCGGAAGAGACAAAAAGAACACGGTGCGATGGTGATGGCGCTGCAGAAGGGCGATGAAGTGGCCCTCTCTTCGGGCATGATGGGCAAGATTAGTGCGGTCGACGATAACTACTTAGTGCTCTCGGTTGGAAAGGACGTAGAGCTGAAATTTCAGAAGATTCATGTGACCTCCGTACTTCCCAAGGGCACGCTGAAGTCCGTTGGCGTCCACTCTGATTGAGTATCCACCTCGCCTAGATTTGGCGAGGCTCCCCACGCCTCTACATCTGTTGCCCAGGGCATCGGCACGGTGGGGTGGGGGCAAGCGCATTTGGATAAAGCGGGACGATCTGACGGGCTCCGCGTTGACCGGCAACAAAGTGCGTAAGCTAGAGTTTATCGCGGCCCATGCGCAGGCGGAGGGCTTGACGACGCTAGTGACCTGCGGCGGCGTGCAGAGTAACCATTGTCGTGCCACTGCCTTGGTCGCCGCTCAATTAGGGTTGCACTGTCACGTGGTATTGCGAGCGGATGACGACTCGGTCTCGACCACGGGCAATTTTTTACTGGACCAATTGGCCGGCGCGAGCTTCGAAATTTTGCCATCTGCTCAATGGGGCCAGGGTGTCACAGAGGCCTTTGGCAGGGCTGAGGCGGCCTGCTTGAAGGCGAGGCGACCCGCGCTGTTGATCCCCACGGGTGGTAGCGACAGCCTCGGGATATGGGGCTACATTGCCGCCGCCGAGGAACTTCGCGGTGATTTGACAAAAGCAGGCATTGATCGCGCCACCGTTGCTCTTGCTACGGGCTCTGCCGGGACCCAAACAGGATTGACTGCCGGCGCGGTATTGCACGAACTGCCGGTGTCAGTTGTAGGCTATGCGGTCTGTGATGACAGTAACTGGTTTAATTCTCGAATATCTGCTGACTGGCGCGCGTCGGTGGCGCGATGGCCACAATTACCGGATATCGTGTTGGCACCGATCACTCGCGACCATTCGGTAGGGCCCGGCTACGGCCGAGCGGATCCCGCGATTTATGCGCTAATCACCGAGTTGACGCGTCTCGAGGGGATCCCCTTAGATCCGGTTTATACGGGTAAGGCATTTCATGGCCTGATTACCGATATTGAAGCGGGGCATTATGATGACGTCGACGATATTGTTTTTGTGCACACGGGGGGTATTTTTGGCTTATTTTCCCACGAGGAGCAGCTGCTCAAAGCCACTGCGAGCGCTTCGGTGGCGGAGTGAAAGTGCGGAAAAGAGAGTGCGCAGCGCGCGCTCGGTGAGGCGTGGCCTGTTGCAGGCGGATTGAGCAGGACGAGCAGGACTTAACAAAGAACTACCGGCTGGCACCGCGATGAGTGGTACGCCTCGAGAGTGAAGGAGAGCATGTAGGTGGAAGTGGTTATTACTGAGGTGAACGCTTGGGCTTGGGGGGTGCCGATGCAGGTGCTCCTGTTGGGCACCGGTATTTTCCTGACGCTCGGTTTGGGCCTTTTGACATGGCGCAAGCTGGGGTTTGCTTTTCGATTGTTGCTCGGCGGTTTCAAAGGTCAGGGGGAGGGCGATATTCCGCCCTTCAGGGCCTTGATGACCTCGTTGAGCGCCACCATCGGTACGGGCAACATTGCGGGTGTTGCGACCGCCATGACATTAGGGGGTCCCGGAGCGCTGTTCTGGATGTGGCTAACCGCACTATTTGGTATGGCCATGAAATATGCTGAGGCGGTGCTTGCCGTTCGCTACCGTGAGCAGGACGACCTCGGCGGGTTCAGCGGCGGTCCCATGTATTACATTCGTAATGGCCTTGGTCCGCGTTTTGCCATCCTCAGTGGCGCGTTTGCGCTATTCGGTGCAATGGCAGGGTTTGGATTAGCCAACACCGTGCAATCGAATTCAGTGGCTCAGGTACTGGGAGATCAGTTCGAGGTCCATTGGCTGACTACGGGTTTGCTGCTCATGGTGATTGTGGGTGCCGTGATTTTAGGGGGTATTCGACGAATTGCTGCCACGGCGAGTGCGGTGGTGCCGGTCATGGCGATTGCCTATGTCGCGATGAGCGCACTGGTGATTGCGCTTCATATCGAGCAGGTTCCAGAGGCATTGGGTACGATCATCGATAGCGCCTTTAATGGTGCTTCGGCGGCAGGCGGTTTCGCTGGCGCGAGTGTCTGGGCGGCAATCCGCTTTGGCGTGGCGCGGGGCATCTTCTCCAATGAGGCGGGTCTGGGGAGTGCGCCGATTGCACACGCAGCCGCTCGGACCAATGAGCCGGTTGAACAGGGGCTTATTGCGATGTTGGGCACTTTTATTGACACCCTGGTAGTGTGCACGATGACCGGTCTGGTGATCATGCTGACGGGTGTATTGGAGTCGGGTATTTCTGGTGCTAGCTTGACCGCGTCCGCCTTCGGCTCGGCGATTCCCGGCGGCGAGTTGGTGGTGACGGTAGGGGTGGTGTTATTCGCAACCACTACCATGATCGGTTGGTCGTTCTATGGTGAGCGTTGTGTGGTCTATCTTTTTGGTACCCGGGGCATTATGCCGTTTCGGGTGCTCTGGGTGTTGGCGATTCCCGTGGGGGCAGCAACCGACTTGGGCTTGATTTGGCTGATAGCAGACACGTTGAATGCCTTTATGGCCATCCCCAATTTAATTGCGTTGCTTCTGTTGTCTCCAGTGGTGTTTACCTTATCAAAATCGTATTTTTCGCGTCATGCGGATGGCGTTAAGAGTGATGCAATCTGATGGCCGAGATAGGTGCGCAAAAGTTAGTGATCGCGATTTCATCGAGAGCACTTTTCAATCTGGATGATGCGCACCATATTTTTCAAACAGAGGGATTAGAAGCTTACTCGGCTTATCAGATCGAGAAAGAAGACGATATTTTAGAACCCGGTCAGGCGTTTGCGATGGTAACAAAGTTGTTAGCGCTCAACCAACAGCTCAGCGAACCCTTAGGCATTGAGGTGATTTTGCTCTCGCGTAATAGCGCTGACACGGGATTGCGGGTCTTTAATTCCATTGAGCATTACGGTTTGGGTATTACCCGAGCCGCTTTTTGTGGCGGCGAGCCGCCCTGGCGTTACATTGAGGCATTCGGCTGCCAGTTATTTCTATCCGCTGAGAGCGAGGATGTTCGAGTCGCACTGGCTAATGGCGTGGCCGCTGCGACGCTGGTTTCCAGGGCGGCCGGTGATATGGGAGATCAGCAGCTTCGCATCGCCTTCGATGGCGACGCGGTAGTCTTTTCAGATGAAGCAGAGCGCGTGTACAAAGAAGAGGGACTCGACGCTTTTGCGGCGAGTGAATCTGCCGCACGAAAGCAACCGTTGATGGGTGGCCCCTTTAAGCAGTTTTTGTCTTCGTTACAGCGTCTGCAGCAAGCGCTACCGGCAGAAGATCCCCCCTTGCGGACGGCGCTGGTGACCGCGCGCTCGGCGCCAGCACACGAGCGTGTCATTAGAACGTTGCGCGCCTGGGATATCCGCATTGATGAGTCTATTTTTCTCGGCGGCTTGACAAAGACGGCGTTTCTCACCGCGTATCGCGCCGACGTTTTTTTTGATGATCAACAGTCGCACTGTGAGCACGCAAGTGGTCATGTCCCGACGGGTCATGTACCCCACGGCGTCGCTAATAAAACATAATTTATTCTAAGAAGTTAGATTTTTCTTACCAAGATGCTGGATCCCCCTTGGCGTAAATTGCCGGTTAGGCTTTTACGACAGGAGTCGCTCTGAGGAGCCTTGGTAGTATGAAACTGCAACAACTACGCTATATCTGGGAAGTCGCGCATCACGACCTCAACGTGTCGGCGACGGCTCAAAGCCTCTTTACCTCTCAGCCCGGTATTAGCAAGCAAATTCGCCTGTTGGAAGATGAGCTGGGGGTCGAGGTGTTCGCTCGCAGTGGCAAACATTTGACGCACATCACACCGGCCGGTGAAGTCATTCTGGATCTGGCGGGGGAGATGCTTCGCAAGGCGGACGCGATCAAGCGCGTCGCTCAAGAGTTCTCTGACGAGCGATCGGGCACATTGTCGATCGCGACGACACATACTCAGGCGCGATACGTGCTGCCTGAAATCATTCAGCGGTTTATGCGCCAATATCCCGACGTCTCACTTGCTATGAAGCAGGGCACGCCGCCTCAGGTTGCACAGATGGCAGCGGACGGAGAGGTGGATTTTGTGATCGCGACCGAGGCGCTGAATCAGCTGTCGAGCCTCATTACGCTGCCTTGTTATCGCTGGAACCGTTGTGTAGTGGTACCCCAAGGGCATCCGCTTGCCGAGCTTCAACATTGTTCCTTGGAAGCGATTGCTGAACACCCCATCGTGACCTATACAACCGGATTCACAGGTCGCACGAAGTTAGACGAGGCCTTTAATGATAGAGGCTTGCAGCCTAAAGTCGTTTTTACCGCAGTCGACGCCGATGTCATCAAAACCTATGTTCGGCTTGGTTTGGGGATTGGCCTGATTGCGGGCATGGCCTACGACGAGCAGCTGGATCATGATCTTGTGAAGATTGATGCCTCGCATTTGTTTGCCAGCTCTGTGACCAGTCTCGGATTCCGCAAGGGAACCTTTTTGCGTGGCTATATGCACGATTTCATACATGAGCTGGCGCCGCACTTGGGGCGGGAGTTGGTTCAGGAGGCGCTATCTCGGGCGAAGCTGATTGATAGAGTCGCCTTATACGAGGGTATCGAACTTCCTGAGCATTAATGAGGTGCCTCTAAGGCCTTCATAATCGGTCCGATTTTATCGAGTGTTTCCTGATATTCGGCCTCCCAGTGAGAGCTGGCAGTGATGCCGCCGCCGCCCCAGCAATAAAGTGAGGTGCCTTTGGCCTCGAGCGTGCGGATGGCAATACTGCTTTGCAGCCAGCCATCACCGGTCATCGCAAACAGTGAGCCGCAATAGGCCCCTCGAGCATGTGGCTCGAGTTCGGCGATGATTTCGACCGCCCGCTTTTTGGGTGCGCCGGTAATCGAGCCGCCGGGTGATGAGGCAATCATGACGTTGCCAGCGCTGATGCCGCTGGCAAGCCGCCCGGTAATCGTGCTAATCAAGTGATGGACATTGTCAAAGCTATAGAGACCGCACAGCTCAGTGACTTTGACAGAGCCCGGCTCACAGAACCGACCTAAGTCATTGCGCAGGAGATCGGTGATCATGACATTCTCGGCGCGATCTTTATCTGAGCTCAGCAGTGAGACGGCTGATGCCCGGTCGGCAGTCACATCAAGATGGCGAGCAGAGGTGCCTTTGATGGGCTGTGTCGTGATTACGCCATCATGGACTTGTAAGAAGCGCTCGGGGGAGAGTGAGAGGATCGTGTGATCCTCTCCATGGCGCAAGAAGCCAGAGAAGCCCCCCGCCAGGTTGTCTCTCACTGCCTGATAAGCCGCCCAAGTATCCCCTTGCAGCGTTGCTTTGAATCGCTGTGCATAGTTCACCTGGTAGCAATCGCCCGCAACAATGTAGTCCTGTATGCGTCGTATGGCGTCGCGGTAATCGGTTTTGCTGATGGAGGGCTCAAAGGGTGCAGTGATCGAAAAGGCGGTTTGGTACTTGGCTTCGCCACCCTGCAACGCGTCAGTGCCATTCTGCAGAATGGCACTGACGGCGTGCCGAGTGGCTTTGGGACAGTCGGTGTGGAAAACCACCTGAGTCGAACGCGCGGCGAAATCCGACACCATCACCCAGTGGTAAATATGCGCTGCTGATGCGCCAGTCTCCGCAGCCTCGCCAATGAGATAACGGGCGGGGGTATCGTAATCGAGGTGACCGATGGCGAGGCAGCCCCCCATGCTATCCGAGGATTGCGCGGCCTCATCCGAGTGGTGGGCGTGAGCGAGCGCTGCTTCGATTGCCGCCAGTCGACCCGGCTCCCTCACCTGAATAATGCTGCAAGGTATGGCGGGCACTTGGTAAGGCGGTGAGCAATTCTCGCTCGGTGCCACCGGTTTGATCACCACTATCTAGGTAGGCAAAGCCGGGCAAGTGAGCAAACAAGCCCGCCCATTCGACCAAGCTAGCCTCATAAGGCAGTGAAACGATGCGCTCTGTTAGCGACATAAATAACCCTTTCAGCAACAGGGGTAAAATTGACAGGAAGTGGTAAGGATAAGTAATGTCGCGGTCTATGCACAGCGCGGTGTACACTTATCGGTTGATCAGCACTGTTGTGTATGAGAGCGCACCGTTTTTTATCTGAGAGCCCGTCAATGAACAATGGTACCGAGAAGGGCACCCGCGAGGGTGTGACCGTGTCACTAAAGAACCCGTTTACAGCCGCTCCGGTCGAGACTGACCCAGCTGGCCGTTATGAGGCGACGCTGCGCCGTGGTGCAGAGCTGCGCGAAAAGCCCCTCATGGCGGCCGGATCGCGTAATCGCCTTCGTCAGCACCTCAAGGGGCGGATGACGGTTTGGGAGCGAATCGTTATTTGGCTGACGATACACCCCATGTGCTCTATCAAAACTGGGGGCCGAATCTGGATGGTGCCTCATTGGTCACGGCGATCATGTCGGTCAACGGACGTGATGTTGCGGTTTATGGGCACGATTTTACCGTGCGCGCGGGATCGATGGATGCCACGAATGGCAAGAAACTAGCGCGGCTTTTTGAGTTGGCTGCTAAGCGTCGGATTCCAGTGGTCGGTTTAAATGATTCTGCGGGCGCTTATATTCCCGCTGGTGTCGGCGGCCTCGATGGTTATGCTGACGCCTTTACCGCGCTGCGTAAAATCAGCGGCATTGTGCCCAGTATCATGT
>CAJJBO010000022.1 GCA_905182485.1 uncultured Luminiphilus sp. | reverse complement strand
GTCGTAACAAAGAGTGCCCTGACATTTTATCATTCCTATTGGTCGAAAGGCCTATGCTACCAAAAGGAGAATCGCGGATGAACACAACGATTTACGCGAGCACCTCAGGGCAGGGCCCCGATGTGCTGTTACTCCATGGCCTCTTTGGGCAAGGCAGTAACCTCCGGGGTATCGCCAGAGGCTTAGAGGCCGAGTTTAGGGTGCATTGTCTTGATTTGCCCGATCATGGCCGCTCGTTATGGTTGGATGAGGCTTCTTTGACACATTATGCCCGGGCGATTGTGCTGTGGATGAGTGAATCAGACATCTCCAGCGCGCATATTGTGGGGCATTCCTTGGGTGGCAAGGTCGCGATGCAATTAGCGCTGAGTCATGCGTCGCTGGTCAACCGATTGGTGGTTGCTGATATCGCACCCGCTGCCTACGCCGGGCAGCACTCCGAGGTCTTTGATGCGCTTCAGCAGGTAGTGGAGGCTGGCTGTCAATCGCGGCAGGCGGCGGGCGAGCTCTTGGCCGGCTTGATCGAGGACCCCGGAGTGAGGGGGTATTTGTTGATGGGTTTGGAGAGGAGAGCGGGCGCCTATGATTGGCGCTTTAATGTTCAGGGGCTGTTGAGGGGATATGCCCAGCTCTGTGCGGCGCCTAATTTTGATCGCGTTTTCACAGGCCAAACACTGTTTCTGCATGGCGCCGATTCGGGCTATGTCCGCGCAGAGCATGAAAGCGCCATGAAACAATGGTTCTCGGAGGGTCATTTGGTGTCACTGGCAAAGGCGGGGCATTGGCTCCACGTGGATCAACCAGAGGCTTTTTGTGATCAGGTTAGGTGTCATTTGCGGGGGTGAGTCGGCACCGATTGCGCGGGGCAACTGTTTTAAGGTGCCTTGTCATCAAAAGTGTCCACAGTTTCTGTGGATAACACGTTGGATAATTTGTTTACCTTGCACTTTAGCGCCGAGAGATAGTGGCCTTTGTGAGATTGGTCAAAATTTAACCAATACTTAATTTTCTATATATAACAAATACTTATGACGTACCTGTGAGGCGTGTTGTGTGATGTGCGTCATAACCACCGTAAAATTGTATCGCCAGCGCATGGTGTGTATAAGAAGTTGGCAGTTGCTACTACAGATCTGTGCTCTCGTATATCCCCTAGCTCGCTTTTTTTAAAAAAAAATAGGGGTCGCGGTGCCTTTAAGGCCCTCGATACCGACATCCGGTGTTGCAGGTCTCTTTGATTTCGACTTCGGTCAGTTCGGGAAGGCTGGGCTTCAGTCTTTGCCAGATCCAGTGAGCGAGATTTTCGCTCGTGGGATTCTCTAAACCGGGTACGTCGTTGAGGTAATGGTGATCGAGCTGCTCATATAGCGGCGCAAACGCTTGTTTGATCACATCAAAATCCATGATCCAGCCAGTTTGAGGATTCACTTCGCCGCTGATGGTCAATCGGACCCAGAAGGAGTGGCCGTGCAGGCGCGCGCACTTATGCCCGTCGGGTACATGGGGCAAAAGGTGGGCCGCCTCGAACTGAAAGTCTTTGTATAGCTCCATTGGCACACCTCCACAGGGGCGCTCGAGAAATCACGGCGGGAGTTTACACGGTTTAATTCGTTGGGCGATGCCTGTCAGCGACCCCAAAAGCACCTGAAAGCGCATTGACACATAGACAGTGATCCCTATAATGCGCATCTCTTGACGTGGGGTGATTAGCTCAGCTGGGAGAGCATCTGCCTTACAAGCAGAGGGTCGGCGGTTCGATCCCGTCATCACCCACCATTTATTGGGAAAGAACGTCAAGTGCAACCGATGCATCGCATCGTCTACCTGGAGCGGTAGTTCAGTTGGTTAGAATACCGGCCTGTCACGCCGGGGGTCGCGGGTTCGAGTCCCGTCCGCTCCGCCATTTTTCTCTAAGCCCTTCACAGGCCATATAAACACTTACTTTCGCAGTCCAGTGCTGGCCGCCATATACACATTTAGGTTGCAATCACACACATCTATTACACACATTTTTTTACGCGCAGTGTTCAAGTTCGTCTTAATCAGGCCCCGGGGGGAGGGGTAAACGGCTGTCGTTGATACAGATGATCCTGCTGACACACTTAAAAGCTGAATTTGAAAAAAAAGGCTACCTGCCGTTGTGATAGTGACCGCCCAGGTACATCAAGGGGGTGAAACGTGGCATGCTGTTTCGCACTGCAGGTGAGACAAGCTGATGATTAAAGCCCTTGGCGTTCTATTCGGACTTTGCGTGCTTCTTTAGTTGCTGCTGATTTATGTTGCCACGGACATTGACGCTCAAGCCCATTTTGACCGACTAGTGAAACACTTTTCCGAGTAAGCAAAGTTAAATTTTGTTGTCCTTCATGGATGCGTCAATTTCTCTTCAAACTAATCTATCTTGTTAAAACGATTCACTATCGACTGTATCCTGTTGGCTAATCTTTAGTTCTAGATTGTGAATCCTATCTAACAGAACGATTACAGTCATGAATCCAACATTGAGAAAAATAAAACCCCATCCGAGTGTGGGTTCAAGGCTTGTCATAATTGTTAGATAACCAATTGCAAGAGAAGATAACCATATCCATCCTTGTAACTTATTCATCTCAAACCACCCAAACCACCCTAACCACCCTTTTCGCTTTATCTGCTCTTTCAATTCTGTCATGGGGGCGCTTCCTAATCCTTAATCATTGTTCACATATACTGAAGCGCGCCAATCGGGATTTCAAATCCTCTTTCGCAAGCTGAGGCGCGTACCGCTGAGACAACCCACAGACACAGGCTCCCCGCCGCACCCCACACTTGCCGATCAAGAGCCTTCCCATCTAACTCCCCCGCACTGACGGACAACGGCAGTAACAGCAAAATGGCGAGTAGTGGTTTAGTCATAATCAACACGTTGACTCACTCTAAGATCTAAACCTCTTCTAGAGCACGGTCAATTGAACACCATGATGGCGCACTATCACTCATATGATTGAATTTCGGCTTAAAGTGGTTTTTGTCGTCAAACGCGAAGCCGTTGATACTCGCGAAGCCTTGTTCAGGCACCTCTGCCCAAACCCTAGAACCACAGCTAGGGCAAAACTTCTGGTACTTAGCCCGTCCCGAGTCAGCGACAATCTTGTGCGTCACAGGGAATCCCTTCAAGAGTTTAAATCCTGATTCTAAATCTACGAGGTAGGCCGCATAGAATTGAGAGCCGCTAACGTGCTGACAATCTGTGCAATAACAAAGGCCGGCCATAATGGGAGTGGCATCGGCCTCAAACCGAATTTCTCCGCATAAACACCCCGCAGTTATTTGCCCCACATCAATCTCTCCGAAAGCCGCTTCATGCCCTCAGCTTACCGCAGGACTTTCTCAATGTGTGAGGTCATATCAGAGGTCATGTTAGAGCAAGTGTAGGCCCCCCTTTAGTCTTACAAGGATGTTTTGCCAGCAGCCCTCGATCCCACCGCTGTCCGACTAGAATGGTTTTGGTTTTTATTCGTGCATCACAGGGGCGCAGGGGTTATCGCCTGTTGTTGATACAGATGGTTCTGCTGACACACTTAAAAGCTGAATTTGAAAAAAGGGGCTAACTGCGACCGTGACTGTGACTGTGATCGTCACCGATCTGATACATTAGGGGAATGGTGGTCGGTTGAGATCACCTCCGATGCCTTCCTGGCCGCGATCAGGGCCGAGAGTAAATTTATTTTTTATTGATCAAACAGCCTTCAGGGTTGGGCCCTTGGCTTTTGAAAAGTAAGTACATGTTGCTGCGGCAGGTAGCTTTCCGTCCTGACCCAATCGAGGCCAATGGCCGCCATCTCTTGCTTCACCTGCACCTCACTCATCTTGTGCAGCCGCTTGATGGGAACGCGAGGGTCTTCTGCTCGGTACTCCACGAGCACAAGCTGTCCGCCTGGCTTCAAGGACTCTTTCAGACGCTCGCCCATCTCTCTGGGGAACGAGAACTCGTGGTACGCATCCACGATGAAAGCCAGGTCAATCTCATTGTCGGGTAGCTTGGGGTCATCCTCCGCGCCCAGAACGGTCTCCACATTGGTTACATTTTTCAGCGCTTTCCGCCGCGCTATGCGGGCCAGCATCTCGGGTTGAATATCAACCGAGAACACCTTCCCCCGAGGCACCCGCTGTGCGACAGGAAAGGTGAAATAACCCGTGCCGGCGCCAATGTCTGCGACCACAAAATCCTCTGAAAGACCGAGCCCGGCGATCAAAAGGTCTGTTCGCTCCTGACGCTCCCGCTCTGGGCGCTCCAGCCAGCCAGCGCCCAGGTGACCCATGACATGGGAAATCTCTCTTCCCATGTAAAACTTGCCTATGCCGTCACGGTTAGGCAAACCAGTGGTGTAATGAGAATTTTCGACGTCGGCATCTGCTCTGACGCCACACCCACCACAGGCCAAACAAAGGTAAATCGTCCACCTTACTATGAGCATCCCGTCTCCAGACTTGGCGTTTCACTATAATAATAGAGCAATCGCAGTCTTAGACGGCGCTGTTCAAATCTTAAATACCAACGAAGATTTTCTGGCGCTAGGCCGCAGGGCGGCTAACTGCCGTTGTGATTGTGGTGGTTACCGCCCAGATACATTAGGGGGTGGAATGTGAAGTCCCGCTATCGATCGATTCGAAAAGTTTCATAGTTGGTCAATTGAATGTAGGCAGAGATTGGTATGGTTCTTATCCGCTAGCGACTAAAGGAGATATTTTGAGACAAGATGGTGAATTTAGATCCAACTCGTAAATTAGCAATCATCTCGCATATGAACGAAGATCACGCGGACGCTTGCTTACTCTATGCGAAGCACTTTGCTGCCAAGCAACAGGCCACAAGTGCAGAGCTGATTGACATCTCAATGTCCCAAATTATTCTTCGAATTGAAGGGGAAGAATTGACAGTAGATTTCCCTAGGGTTGCACAAGGCGTTGACGATATTCGATCCGTTCTTGTGGAAATGGTCAAACAAGCGAAAGGAGGCTACGAACACTTATGACGTTAAGGCGCTCATACAAAAGGAAGAGAACTCAACGCCCCCTCTGGCAATTGCCTCGCGTGGGACTAGCTTGCTTGACCGCGCTCGCAGTATTCGCCAGTGCTGGTTGCGTTAATGACGACCCAACTGACTTGGGCGCTGAGGGATCAGTTGGACAGTGTGAGCTAGAGAATAACCGGCGGGCCAACGATTATTATAAGAGAGCACCGGGACAGCACGCCACCACTATGACTGCTGCGGCAGCACTAAATATTCATACTGAGTGCAGTGCCGACTCAACTTACAGCTGGGAATCACCGTATTGAAGTTTAAAAAAAAAGCTTTGCCACGTGGTCGTGACAGCCACACCCTTAGTGCATTAGGGTATCAGACGGCGCTAAACGCCACGTATTTGCTCAATTTTAAGCTTTACAGTAGTGCGGTTAAGTAACACAGGGGGTGGATAATGAACCTTAATTTAAGCTTAAAAGATGCGCATGTAATGATCATAGAGAAGCTGAAAGAAAAGCATTCAATATTGTCGAATGAAGAAATTGTAAGTCGTTACGTCGCATCTGCACTTCATCACGGAGATTTAGAATCTATATTTGGGACGCCAAGAGAGCAATGCGGTGCTGGCTGCTTTGAGGCCGAGCCCAGATTGGAGATTAATATCGAAGATGCTGACTACGATAGATTAGGCAAGATATATCAAGACTATGCTTTTCAGCCTTACGTAACGAAAGACGAGGAAATCAGCAAAACGATTAGGTGTATTTTTAATTTTGTTGAGGAAGAGCCAGATTCGATCCTAATTTGAAGACTTGATGACCTGAGAAGATCTACTGCCGCTGTAATTGTGATGGTTACCGCCCGGATACAACCCCCAGCACTATTGCAGCCGCAATTATGGCCCGTTAGCCTTGGTTAAAAAGCTCAAGGGCTTTGTCTGTGATCGCCATTAAAAGGAGGCTCCGCTATGGCAGACGGCATGACATCGAATGCACTGAAGAAAATTATGCCACTGTTGGCCCGTCATGAAGGCGTTTGGGAAGGCACGTATCGTTTTTATAATGTGCAGGGCGAGCAGATTGACGAGCACGCTTCACGTTTAATTTGCCGCTTCCCGACAGCAGGGCACCCTTATCATCAAACCAACCACTACCGCTGGGCCAACGGCAAGCGAGAGGTGCGCGACTTCCCCGCTGTGGTCGAAAATGAGCGCCTCAAATGGGACAATGAATTTATTAATGGTTGGGCTTGTGACGTGGCCTTGGATGATTTCAATCGCACAACAATGCTGAACTGGATCCGCACCGGCGAGCCAGATCTCTATTTGTATGAAATGATCCAGCTCTCAGATGACGGCCTCTCGCGTGCTCGGGTTTGGCAATGGTTCAAAGCCGACCGCTTATTCCAGCGCACGCTCGTCGACGAGACCTTCGTGACCAAAGACTGGCAAGCCTATGAAGGCCGCGAGTTTTAAACAAAATTAGCGACGAATTAACTGCCGTTGTGATCGTGATGGTTGCCGCCGGGATTTACTAGGAACCATTATTGATACCGGAAACTGTGCCAAACGGGACACAGTCCTGCTGGCGAGGTACTTGGGAGGCCGGCTCGCTATACGGATTATTTACTCGCGCACAGACGCCCGATGCTTTGATGACTTCGCCCTCGCGACTAACGGTGAACTGTCCTCTATGGGTGAATTAGCTATTCCGACTCATACCCATCTCGACCCACCCTCGGCCGTGGTTTGCCACCCTTGGGGTGTCGGAGGAATGGGGACACTCGCCTATAGAGCAAATAGTTCAACGCCGCGAGGACAATCAAAGGGAATGCACCGATAAAGATCGTTACCGCTCTGTCTTCAGGGTAACGATCCCAGTCTAAGTAAATGTCCCAGCCGACAAAGGCCACCCAACCCAACGCAAGGAAGCTCAGCAGTATGTATAGCCGATTGAGCATATTTATTTCCTTCATGGCAGGATTCGCGGCGAACCGGTCACGAAGCGAGGGTGAGCAGCGAGTTGAGCAGGTGGTTCATAGACCTAGATTAACAGCCCCCGGGGGGGCTAACTACCGTTGTGATTGTGATGCTTACCGCGCAGATGCTTTAGGGGCTGGATGTCGCCTTGTCACTGCAATAATGGCACCTTGACCGGGGGAGGCTGGTTGATCGCTGGTATGACAATGGACTCCGCCGCCAGCAGCCCAAGACTTCAACATGGGCAAAACATAGATATCACGATCGGGAAAATAACTCTGCAAACGGGCCTTGGCTCGAAGGTCCAAGTTTTCAATACCGTAGCCCGTCGTAATGAGAAAGCCATTTCCAACTAGCCAGTTCAAATAATTTGTGTCGAATTGTTGTCCAGCAACCTGGGCAATCCCTTCCATAGGTTCGCGAATGACAGCAACACCGGCTTCACTAATTACCTGCGCAGCGGTATCTAGCAAGGAACCTGTTTTACCATCATCAGGTTTGCATAGTGATTCTGAAGTGCACTGACCGACCACGACCGTGTTCGTGTCAATAAATCTGGCGATCCCATCTATATGGCCGTTCGTGCGATCGCCCTCTGGTACACCCTCTACGAAAACGACTTTATTGACACCAAACCAATGTTTCAGGTCCCGCTCTGCTTTATCTTGGGTTATATCCTGGGTTGCGTTCAGGATCGCCAAGGGTGCTCCAATTCAGAATCACGGTGCCCGCGCCGTTGAATTCCAGATTGCCGCGCTCATGCACGATGTTTACCTTATCCAGTGGCATATCAGGGTGCTCAGCCACTCGCACAGGCACTAAATCGTCTAACTCATGTGGAACGTCATCTCCGAACCGTCCACCCCAAGCATCGAACTGCCAGTTTTGTAAACGGAGTTCTCCAGCCTCTATAACAAATACAGGGCCGTTATCACGCATCCTTGCACTGTCGTTAGGTATGTCATGCCAAGTGATGAGTTCATGTTCCGGGTCGCAACCTGCTTTTACAAGCGAGGTCTTTGCGTCACTAAGCACCTGAGATGACTGGTAAAGCACATGCAACCTTTCATATTGAATAATGATGCAGCTGAACGCCGCAAATGCTGCTTCGTATGTCTTTTCCCAAGGACCGGGCCACTGAAGCCAAATCGCTTCTTGAGGCTCCCATTCCGCAGGTACCCGGCGCCAGTTAGCACCAGCAGCTATATGACCATGTGATGCTATAGCGGGAGTGCCGTCATCAAATATTGTTGTAATTTTTATCTCTGCTGTCGTACTCAAAGGCAGTAGAAGCAGAATGGAGAGGAGTAGTCTCGTCATGCACTGAGCTTACCAAAGGACTGTCTCAATGTGAGAGGTTATGTCAGAGCAAATGGGGCACCGGCGGGGGGGTAAACGCCTGCCGTTGAGTCAGATGGTTCTACTGGCCCACTTAACAGCTGGATTTAAAAGAAGAGTAATTCAAGAATCAGGGCTTGCTAGCCTCGCAGAGCAACCAACTTAATAGACCGTCAGTAGACTCCTCAGGTTTTATTGGCGAGGTTAACGTGGAGGCGCCGCTGCCTGAAGTGCCTCAACGCGCTTTTCAAGAGCCTTCAACTTGGAGATGGTGTTGTTCTGCGCAGCCACCACGGCAACGAAGCCTCCGCAAAGGCCAGCTAAAAGAGCCGTTACTGTTGCGAGATCACCATAAAAAACGATAACCATGAATGACGCAGCCAGTAGGATCGTAAATAATCGCATGTAGACCATCGCCTGCTCCTTCGCTTCACATTCGTCAGACTTGCACTCTAACCAATTACCACCAGCCACTTGCGCAAGCCCCTGCCAACAAACGCCCCCAAAATAAAAAAAGGAGCCAATGTTTCAGGCCCCTTTAGTTTTACGAGGATGTTCTCAGCAGCAGCAAGAATCCTTGCAGCATTCACAGGTGCGCTCAATACCGCATTCACATTCGCATTCACATTCGCATTTTTTTTCGGTTCGCATTTCAAATCGCTCCTTTTTTTCTATCAGTAGACTAGTCACACTTGACTCATTGCCTCGAGTGATCAATTGCATCAGCGAGGGCTCTTAATTTTTGAGACACCGCGCTTCGATTCAGGGAGTACAAGCGTTCTCTGCCACGCTTTTCCATCTTGACCACATTCTCCTGGGCAAGTGCTTTCAGATGTCGAGAGGTCACTGATGCATCAACACTGCAACAAGCACATAGACACATAGCATTCTCTGGCGTCTTGCAGCCACATAGCTGATAGACCAGTGACAGCCGGTTGTATTCTCCGAGCGCTTTCAGCAGTTGGGCAAGGTCTTGCAATTCTGATTTTGTCATTCAGGAATATTTGCACATATGCGCAAATATGTAAATATTTTAAAGGTGCCTTGTTGTGTTGGGCGAGCATGAATACGCAGTCAGAATTATGGGCACCAACCGCTTGTGTGACCACCGCTTGTGTGACTACCGCTTGTATGACCACCGATCGCACCCCAACACGTCACCAGAGACCTTCCTGCAACCACTGTCCAATTAGTCTGCAGCACTCCGTGTTGATCTAGAACGTTACAGGGGCGAGGGGCTATCGCCTATCGTTGATACAGCTAATTTTAGACCGATGCGGGCCGCCCCATGAGGTTGTATTGACCTCGCCGGGGTTGCAGGGACGTCATACTTCAGTTCCAAAGCAGTTCACTATCAAGGCAACCCTGAAAATTAAAGCAGCCCTAAATTTTACAGGGTACTGTTTTGCCGCAATGCTTGCGTAGCGGGCTGCTACCGTTGCCAGGTTGTCGCCCCTGGCATGGTCGCCTCGAATCCCCTTAAGGACCGGCGAAGACCTGTTAACTGCTCTCGGTGGGGGTGGTTGCCGGCTCGCCCTCGACCTCGGCCTTGGCAGGGGAACGGCCATCGAGCAGTCTATCCAGCTTGACCAGCAGCGGGGGCAGAAAAAGCAGGTCCAGCAGCAGCGCCACAACGATAATCGGGGTCAGCATGAGCGCTACGTTCTGGTAGTAGTACGTGTTGGAGAACACCAGGATAAAGGTGCCCATGGCCAGCGCCGCCGTGGTAATCGTGATGGCGGAGCCCGCCTTGTCCAGGGAGTAACGCACCGCCTCATCAGGCCTGTCCCCCAGTTTACGTGCTGCCATGTATTTACTCAGGACATGCACTGAATCATCGACGACCAGGCCAATGCTGATTGAGAACAGCATCAATACGTAAGGGCTCAATTGCCCGACAAGAAGCCCCCATACTCCAAACACCACCGCCGGTGGTAACAGGTTGGGCGCGATGCTGATCAGTCCGTAGCGCAAACTCCGCAGTCCAAACAACATGGTCAGCGTAATCAGCAGAAAGCTCACCGTAAAACCCTCCAGAAGCTGGCGGGAAATGGTGTCGTTTAGGCGCGCATACAAAATTGAATTATTACCGTGCAAAACACGGTACTTGGGATTGAGGTTCTCTTGGTACCAGGCCTCAATTCGGCGGTTGAGATTGAGCAGTTGCACATTGGAAAGATTGGACGTGCCCGCAGTGATGCGCACGGTGGTGTACTCGGGGTCGAAGATGGGCGACAGGTGAGGCTCAATCTCTTGCACCAGCTGGTAACTCACCAGGTAGTCGATTACCTGCAGGTTGTCCTCGGGAAGCTTGTGCCAGGCTTCGTCGTTGCCGTTTTCTGCTTTATTGAGGCTTTTCAGCATACCCACGTAGCTGCCCACAACGCTGACGTCGGGCTGCTCCTCCAGCCAGTCGGCGAAGCGCTCCACCTCCCCCATGAACTCGGGGTTGGCAATACCGTAGTAGTCGCCGCTGTCGATGGCGTAGACCAGCGACTGGTCGTTACCGATCTTTTCCGCCAGGGCGGTAATAACCCGGTGAAAATCCGAGTCCTTGTCGATGAATTCAAAGCGGTCAAAGTCCACCTTGTTGAGGGGTAGCAGCGCCAGGCAGGCCACAATGACAACCGAAAGTCCCCAGAACAGCGTGTTGCTGCGCGCCGTGACCAGCTGGGAGACCGCTCGGATCATGCCCCGCACGCCAAGGGGCTTTGGAATCCGTCGCATGGGAATCCACATGATCATGGCAGGCAGCAAGGTGAGGGTCACCAGATAGGCCCAGAAAACACCCAGTGCCACTGCGTTACCAAAACCATAGATACCCGCCGAGGTGCAGTAGTTGAGACTTAAAAATCCTATGCCGGTGGTCACAGTGGCCAGGGTCACGGGCTGCAAATTGAGGCGCAGGCTCTCTTCAAGGGCATTGGTCTTGGCCCGTCCGTCGTGCAGCCCCTGCAGGTAAATAGAGATCACGTGGATACCATGGGCCATGGCAATGGTCAGCACCACCAGTGGCCCCATATTTGAGATCTGGTTGAACGCAAACCCCGACCACCCCACCGTACCCACGGTTAAGAGAATGCCAAGAAACGACACCACCAGCGTGCAGAGTGCATAAACGAGGGAGTTGAGACAGACCCACAGCAGTAGGGTAGTCGCCAGGGCAACCAGGGGGGCGAGATTATTGCGATCCTTGATCTGGGCGTTGTAGCTGTCCAGTTCGAACAGGTCATTGCCCAAGGTGTAGATTTCCACGTCCGGGTAGTCCTCACGGAGCCGGTCACGCAGCGCAACCACCGAGCGGGCCACATCGAGCCGCTCGGTTAATTCGTCGGTAACCGGTCGATACTTGAGGACCGCCAGTGCCATGTCGCCGTCCCGGGCCAGCTGGCTTTTCACCAGGTCCTCATCGGCCAGCGCAATATCGCGGATATCCGCGAGGTCGCTGTCGGAGAGCGTGTCCAGAGGGGGTAGCAGATACTGTCGGCTATAAATCAGCTCATCCACGGCGTTGAGGCGTCGGTTGACCAAGGACCCCACCGCCACTGCAGACTTAACTTCACCAAAGCGCGCGTGCAACGCTTCGATGGCCCCCAGTGCCTCACGACTAAAGATGTCGCCGCCGGGGGCAATAAACGTAAACAACGCCGATCGGCTGGGCGGGAAGTCCCGCTGAACTTCGTCCACCTCGGCGGCGTAGGGGTCATCTTCAGGGAGAATGGCGTCGGAGCTGGGGTCAACCTGGGTTTTTGTCACACCCCAGCCAACGGCAATACTGACCAGAATTGTCAGGACAGCGAGTGCTGTTCTCCGTTCCACTAAAAAGCGCGCTATGTCCACAACGTGATGACTGCCTTCCTTTGCGAGACCGGTTTTATAGCACAAAGTAAATGGAAACTCAGACTGATCCCGGTAAAATGATGAGGCTTCGCTGGCGGTGTAGACCAGCAAATTCTGCAGGAGGGCGGCATGAAAGGGTTAGCGGTTATTGGGTTAGCTCTCGGGCTTTTTATCAGTCAGGCGTCAGGTGCTGCGCAATCGTCCCGCATAGGTGATTTTGCGCTACTCGACCAAAACGGCGAGCACCACAAGCTCAGCTGGTATGGCGACCAAAAAGCCGTCGTTATTTTTGTGCAGGGTAATGGCTGCCAGATTGTCCGAAACAGCGTACCCGAGCTGCGCGCCATAAGAGACCAGTACGCCGAGCGGGGCGTGCAGTTTTTCATGCTCAATCCCCAGCCCCAAGATACCCGCGACAGCATTACGGTGGAGGCGGCTGAACTCGGCTATGACTTTCCCATTCTGATTGACGAAACCCAGCTAATTGCCGAGTCACTGGGCGTGGACCGCACCTCTGAAACCTTCATCATCAATCCAGAGACCCGCGAAGTGATCTATCGGGGCCCAATTGATGACCGGCTTCATTATGAAACCCAGAAATCTGTGGCTCAAAACCATTACCTTCGCGATGCGCTCGACGCCTACCTGGCCGGCGAGGCCGTGCCAACAGATGTTCCTGAAGCGCCGGGCTGCCTGATCAACTTTGTGGCACGAGACGCTCACAAGACGACACCGCCCTCGTACTCAGCAGATATTGCCCCCATCCTTGAAACCAACTGCGTGAAGTGCCACCACGTCGGCGGTATCGCCCCCTGGGCAATGACCGGACACGCCATGGTGCAGGGCTGGTCACGCATGATGAAAGAAGTCCTTCTGACCCGGCGCATGCCCCCGGGCCAGCTCGATCCCCACGTGGGACGGCCCATTCAAGAGGCGGCGGGGCTGTCGCCCGAGGAGCTGCAAACTCTGGTGCACTGGATAGATGCCGGCGCGCCCGGGGACGACGGTCCGGACCCCCTGGAGGCACTGGCCTTTAGCGACGCCACCTTTTCAATGGGCGAGCCGGATATTGTGCTGACCGTGCCGGCACAGGATATTCCTGCGACTGGTGTTATTGATTACCGTTATGTGCCAGTTGAGCTGAATCTTGATGAAGACATCTGGATTCGCGCCGTAGAATACGTGCCCGGAGACCGACAGGTGCTGCACCACGTCATTACCTACCTGTCGAGTCCGGCAGATCGTACCGCCGGCCTTGAACAGGACGACGGCGGTCTGGGTGAATCCCTGGGCGGCTTCGCACCCGGACGCCAGCCCGATATCTGGCGGGATGATTCCGGCGCACTGGTCAGGGCGGGCTCCAGCCTGCTGCTGCAGATGCACTACACCACCACCGGCAAAGCAACCGTAGATGAAACCCAGATCGGGATTTACCTGCACGACGCACCCCCCAAATTCGTGATGTCCGGCGGTTCCGCAGGCCAGCGTCGCTTCCTGATTCCGCCCCATGTCAAGGAGTATCCCCTGGAAGGTGTGCAGGAGTTTGAGCGCGACGCCCTTCTGTATGGTCTGATGCCTCATATGCATTACCGGGGTAAGCACATGAAGTACATTGCCGAATATCCCGACGGCACGTCGGAAATTCTGCTCTCGGTGCCTAAATATGACTTCAACTGGCAGTTCAACTACCAATTGGAAGAACCGGTATTCATCCCCGCGGGCACCCGACTGATCGCACGCGGCGCCATGGATAACTCCGAGCGAAACCCCTACAACCCAAATCCCAATATGCCCGTGCGGTTTGGTCTACAGACCATGCATGAGATGTTCTTCGGCTTCACCACCTACCGCTATCTCGACGATACTCCCGAAAGTGTGGTGGCAAATCACAGCGCAGCAGAATCATCTGATACATCTGACCTGTGAACGCCTGCGCCCTGTCATTATTAGTTTCTTTCTAGCACTCTTCTTTTACGTTGGTGATTTGTGGATAGCTCCGTACTACCGTTCCTATTAGTGGTGGCAAATGACCGAAGCCTATGAAATTTACTCCTTAAGTATTCTATCTTTTGTCAGCGCGGGAGTACTTAAGTGTCTCTCAATAAAGCCCACTGACGGGCTTTGCAATCATCAGCCAAGTTGCTGCTAATAACGGAACGGTGCTGATAAGTCCCCAAAATAGCCAGCGGCGTGAAAGTTTTCGGTAATCATCACCCACATCATTTTCAGCGAAATTCCTTGCCAGTCTTGCTTGTCGTATTTGGATAGGCACAAGCAAAAGAAGCCAGATAAGACCGGCTACAACGAATAACACTTGGCTCGCCAGCAACCAATGTAGTGTTAGGGGCCAGTTGGCGGAAAAGACCATGAAATAGCCTCCCCCCATTAGCAGCACGACTCCCCACACCGTCATAGACCAATCTGTATAAGTCACTAGTTTTTGGGCAAAGCTAAGTACCTCAGGCCGTTGAGTGCGGTCTGCGAAGTATTTCCAGATGGCGGTAACCGTGATGTTACCCATGAGCATGACCACACCCGTTATGTGCAGGAACTTTGCGATTTCGTATGCCACAACGCAGATGACCTAAAAAAGACTTGCTAAGTCTAGTCTCTTTGACAGCGTTCAGACGCTAGCCCTCCATTCCACCGCTGTGAAATGAGCCTGCCAAGTTAGGGCCTAATGGCGAACATCATAGGTGGTCAGTTGAGATCTTTTTGCTCTGAAAAGGTCAAAAAAGCCATCACCATCACTGTCATAGTTAAATGGCGTGCCATCTTCAGTTTCAGTAGGAAGAGTAAATGTACCCGTGTCATAATCAAAATCTGGAACTTCGTTTGCATGTGCTGGGTTTTGCCTTAGTGGGATTTGCATATGAGAGTTTATTCCTCATCTTTCCTGCAATGCTCTACTGCCTTCTTTCGGTCTTCCTGCTGCGGGGCAATAACTGGGTCGCATGGTTAACGCTCGTGTGCATGATTGGAGGTATAGCCGGTACGAGCATTGAATTCATGGGACCGCTAATGGCTCCGTCGCTCGTATTAATTGGGATCATTGCATCAGACGCTGCAGCGGCCGGCTTACTGGTCCGAGGATTGTGGCTGGATCGCGTGGCGCGCAAAACCGAGTCAGTCGAGACAGATCGAAAACCAGCGTAAAAAGGCCACTCGAAGGAGACTAGGGAGTCGCTATTGCGGGTGCGTGTTCAGGGGCTAGGACAGCGTCCGTCACCGGAGGTAGGCGTGTGGTGTACCTTAAGGGCGGGGGACGGGCTATTACCTGTTGTTGATACAGATGATCCTGTCGAGACACTTAAAACCTAATTTTAAAAAAGGGCTAACCGCCGTTATGATTGTGACGGTGAGTGCCCCGCTATATTGCAAAGTGCAGTCTTAGGCGCCGGTTGTTAAATCTGCTGTAAAATTTTCCTCAAGTTTTTTCTTATCCTAGCGAGACTTAAAAAGGGAGGAAAATTATGAGCGTTATGGTGACTCTTGAATTACCAGCCAAGCCTGAATGTTTGTCTGAATTTTTAGATGTAATGCGCGAAGCGTTAATAGACACACGAGCCTATGAAGGCTGCGATAAAGTTGAGACATTCGTTGAGGAATCTACAGGTAGCGTCTTGTTAGTGGAACTGTGGGAGACAGCTGGACATCAACAAACTTATATGGAGTGGCGCATGGAAACTGGCTTGATGGACGCTATTGGCGGATTTTTAAGCGGCGCTCCAGTGGCAAGGACTTTCAGCATAAAGTCAGATGTCTGAGCTAGAAAGGAGCCACAGTTTCAGGCCCCCCAGTCCTACAAGGATGTTTTATCAGCAGCCCCTCCTGATAGGTCGCCAAATCAGTGTTGGACTTGTCAGGTCGATGCGAGCAACCGCTGCGCCGCAATAACTAGCTAAGTACCTGCCGCATTGACGCGGCAGAGGAAAAGTATATAACTGAAGAGCGGTGCAACGTGTTCACGGGGAGCTGACCTCGCCATGATGGAATTTGGTATTGTAATGGAGCCCAGCCCGGGTAATACCGCCGCGCTGGCTGAAAAAATAGAGGGGTTGGGGTTCGATATCCTCTTGAGTCCCGACACACAAAACCTGTCTCCAGACCCGATTGGACAACTTAACCTCGCCGGAGCAAACACGACAAGCCTCAGAGTTGGCACTGGGGTCACCAATCCTGTTACTAGAGACCCTGCAGTGCTCGCGAGTTCACTGGCCTCACTCTCCGCCGAGACCGATGGCCGAGCTCTGTGTGGTATTGGGCGCGGCGATTCCAGTCTGGCACACATTGGCAAAGGCAATGCCTCTACCGAACAGCTGAGAACTTTTATTGAGAAACTCCGGGGTTATCTTAACGGTGAGCCGGTTGATCGGGACGGCCATTCATCCCAACTGCGTTGGCTAGACTCATATCATACCCATCCCGTTCCAATCGATATTGCCTGCACCGGTCCGAAAACGATCCAGATGGCGGTCGAGGTGGGTGACCGCATCTCCTTTGCCGTGGGTAGCGCGCCCGAGCGACTTCAGTGGGCGATCGAGACGGCAGAAACGCATTTGTCAAAGATCAATCGGCCGCGCAACTCCATTCAATTGGGCGCTTATATCAATTTGGTCTGTGATGAAAATGAGCAGAATGCCCTGTCACTGGGCAAGCTCATCGCGGGCATGGTGGCGCACTTTGCGGGGCTCAAGCATGCACCCACCGAGCACCTGCCACCCCGCCTCCGTGCTATCGCCGAACACCTGCAATCACAATATGACATGGCGCGACATGCTCAAGAAGAAGGTTCACATCTTGCGCTGATTGATGAGGACTTTGTGGACTGGTTCTCGATATGCGGCCCGCCGCAAAAATGCATCGAGCGGTTGGAGCCCCTGATCAATATGGGCCTCGAGCATATCTATCAGCTCGGCGGCACGCCGGTCGCTCATCCACATGGTGCACGACAGATCGCTATGGTGGAGCAGGCTCAACTGTTTGCGACCGATGTGATACCTCACTTTCGCTAATGCAACGAGGCCTTCATGTCGGCAATAAAACGTCAGATAGACGTCGATCATCGTGACTGATCAGAAACAACAGCAGGGCAGCGTCTTCTATCACTGGTACGTCGTCGGTGTGTTGACTTTCGCCTACCTTGTCTCGTTTTTGGATCGTCAGATCCTTGCGCTGATGGTCGAACCGATCCAGCAGGACCTGATGCTGAGCGACACACAAATGAGCCTGCTCATGGGACTGGCGTTTTCACTATTTTACGTATTTATGGCAGTGCCGCTTGGACGGCTAGCGGACCACACCGTGCGCCGCAATATTATTGTGGGCGGGGTCACGCTGTGGAGCATCATGACCGCAGCTTGCGGACTAGCGGGTAGCTATTGGCACCTGTTTCTAGCAAGAATGGGAGTGGGGGTCGGTGAAGCCAGTCTGACGCCCAGTGCGACCTCAATGATTGCCGACTACTTTCCCCCCGGCGCGCGAGGAAAGGCACTGGCGACTTATAACGCGGGGGTTTCACTGGGAACCGGTTTTGCGATGGTGTTTGGCGGTATGGTGATCACTTACGTGAGCACCAGCCAGCGACATAGTTTGCCGATTATCGGCAGTGTCGCACCGTGGCAATATGTTTTTTTTCTGGTCGCTCTACCCGGACTCGCTGTCGTGCTGTTGATGCTGACGGTGCGAGAGCCTCGGCGACAGGAGATCAGCACCACTACGCACAACTTGTCCTTCCTTGGGGTGCTTGCCTATCTGCTTGAAAGAAAGCAGGTCTATGTGCCGCTGTTTCTAGGAATGTCGGTCAATACAATTGTGGGCTATGCCCTCTTTTCGTGGATTCCGACAAGTTTTGCTCGGGTGCATGGCTGGAGTATGGGCGACATTGGTTTGGGGTATGGCGTGATCATCCTGATCACCGGTCCACTGGGGGTATTTGTTGCTGGGAGTCTCATCGACAAGCTTCATCAAGCTGGGCAACACAACGCGGAGATCAAAGTCGCCTTAATCAGCATCGCTATTTGCCTCCCGGGCGTCATCTATCTCCCTTTCGCAGAGACTGGGCAAACGGCATTGATGGGAATGATTCCGGCAAGCCTGGGACCCGCAATGACCACTGCCGCCGGATCGATCGCGGTGATTAACGCGACACCCAATCAAATACGCGGTCAGGTTATGGCGCTCTACCTGCTTACGATTTCGTTATTGGGCCTCTCAATTGGGCCTACGGCTGTCGCACTACTGACTGACTATGTCTTCAAAGCCCCAGCAATGATTGACTGGTCGATTAGTTGCGTCGTGATCGCCTCATCGGTTTTCTCGGCGATCATGCTGTGGCGATGCTTGGAACCCTTCAGCGAACATGTGCGGGACACGATAAGCGGAAGCAACTTGTCGAGGCGATCATCAGACTGATCAAACGAGTCCATCTCGATTTCAAAGCGCCTAACCTCAGGGACGCTTTTCGCCATTTTCATTATCTGACTGCGAGCTCACCCATGATCAAGCAGCAACACCCGGCAATCCGCGAACACATTACTCGGCGCGGCACGGTGACTTACTCCATCGACAACGGTGAGTTCGCCTCCGGTATTTGGGGCCGAGAGCACTTCATACTGACAAGACATCGTAACGGTGATCGTGTTTTGCGTGCTTATTGCGAATTAGATGACGAGCCGGCACTTATTCGTGACGTCATACAGCGTGTCGATGCTGCGTTTCACCCTCAAGATTGCCTCGTGAGGCTAACAGAGGGTGGTCACTTTAAAGGCAGTACGTGGTACCACATCACTGACGATGAGATGACCTATGAAGGGGTCACCAGTGAGCAAGGTCGTATCTCAGGCCAATCCACTATCGATCGGACGATTCGCGGCTTTGGTACTCACGCACTCAACTCTGACGCGTGGCTTGTTGCACGATTTGATCGGTCATTAGGGCCGCGACAGCATACTTTCCGCAATAACCCGCTGACATCACTCGATCACCGAGGCGCAACAGGGCCGTCACTCGTTTGCTCTGAGGCCACCACGATCGAGTACTTTGGTGAAGAAGAAGTCACAGTGCCTGCCGGCACTTTTCAGTGTTACCACTTTGCCTATGTGGTGATCGCTAGCCATCATCCGGTCTATCACCTTTGGGTCACGACTGATGGCGATTTCATATTTATCAAAGGGACAGTGGCCTCGCCCTATGAGTGGACGTTTGAGCTCACCGCCTTGAGCGAGGACGCATAACAAGCTGTTCTCAGCTACCAGTAGCTTGTATCAATCGTGACCAGGAGGTGTTGTATGGGTGATCGCCGAGGTTTGGCGGAGTATAGTTTAGGCAATACTATCGCCATGTTTAATGTTGTTATCGAGTGCACCAATGCCCCTTATCTACCAGGAACAACACTGTCATTTAACCCTCAGGGAGGGGGTCGAGGCGTACCATGCTTATCTTCGGAGCCTGAATCGCAAGATAATGGTAGACGCGCCGGGTTCACGATTGTTATTTGAGCACGATGCCACGCATGTCATCTTTGGCCTCAATACAACGCTTGAGCAAGAAGCCGCACTGGATACTTGGGTGTTCTTGGGCTGTCGCTTTAAGTGGAGTTACATAAGAGAATATGGACGCCTACCGGAGCTCAAAGCCCTATATGCTGCCCTTGTGAAAGAGTGTGGGTGGGTGCTCTTTCCCAGAATATATTGGCAAACCCTTGGGATGAAGTGGCGAGTATTACGGCGCACTCGGCGCATGACAGAAAAGTGGCCTTTTCAGTTTCCTGAAGCTTATTTAGATGACCCTATTGCTGACTTGCGTGCGCGTCACGGTATCGAGATATTGTCCGAGCAAGAGCGCTACGTCGAGCACCCTATCGTTTGGAGCGGCGAGTATTAGCGGTGGCGCATGCGCTGTTGATATCGGCAAGCGCGTCTTGGCAGTGGGCGGCATCAAGCACTCACGCGGGGATAGCCGTCAACAAATACAGCAGGAGCAAAGGGCGGCTGATCAGCGTCTGACGAAGCGATACCGACGAAAACAGCAGCTTGCCGGCTATCTTTTGTCACACGCGTGCATTATGTTCGTGACTCTGACTCAGGGCGTAAATTGACAGGGGATAAGGCATGAAAAACTGATTTGTTGACGGCTCTTTCGCTTTTGTTGATGACCACCATCACTCAGGCGGGCCACCACGAGGCCGGAGAAGCCAAAGCCGAGACCGTCATCGGTACCGTCTTTTCGGACGATGGCGCTGCTAATCCGCTGGTAGCGGGCGACACCGCGCTACAACAGATTTGGGTGGATTACATTCAGGCCCATAACGACAGAGATTTAGAAAAAATTGCGGCAATCAACGCAGAGGATTGGGCCGGTTACTTGCCCGATGGCAACATTGTAAAAGGTAACGAGGCCCACATTGAATTTTTGGACGCTTGGTTTAAATCCTCTGACAATCCGAGTTGGGAGGTCAAGTGGATGGTTGACCAATAGTGGGTCTTCGAACGGAGAGGCTGATGGAGCATTGGCTGACGACGGGTAACGACATTACCTTTACCGATGGCGAGGGCAATGAGGTCAAGGAAAATCACGTTCATGATGTCCAGTTTGTCGGTAACCAAATCAAGCGGATCAACGTTTATTCAAGGCCCGCGTCAGACGAATGACGCGGCTCTATGGCGGCGGCGTCAAAGGGCACCATGTCGGCAGGGTCAATAAGCCCTAGACGCCGAGCCCGACGGTGTAGAAAGTGGGTCACGGAGAACTCGGCAATGTCTGGCAGTGGTATGGGCAACCGTGATTTCACCGCACCGATAGGAGCACGCCGCTTTGGTGACCTCTTGCAGCAGGGCGAAATCCCGAAAGTAGTCCGGTAGTGGCGGTTTCTCGAGGGCGCGTCGTGTCAGATTTTTCTCTTCAATGTGACGATCAATGCGGGATGCAATACGCGCGACAATGCCGTTTTGACCGTGCTCGAGATACTGCGCCATCGCTGAGTAGGGCAGGGCAAGCAACACGTTACGTGCGGTCTGCGTCGCGCCAGTGATAATCTGCGATGTGTTCATCGAGATAAATCAGTCCGCGGGGTATGCCAAAGTGCTCGGCGACTAGGGGGGTAATTGCGGAGATGCCCTTGGCGCTGAGGGGGTCACCCTGAGTCAGCAGTATGAGCGGCTTTGTGGGCGGCTGACGAGCCCAATGGCGGGTCAATTGTCGGCACACCTGTTGCGCTACACCCAGCGGGTCACGCTGGTCGTAGGCGCCCATACCCTCGACGATTAGACAGGGTGGTAATCAGCACAGCTTCATCTCCTGGTTGCGACACGCTGAGTGACTCCTGCAGGTGAGTGCGGCTCGGGAGCGATTGTGTGTGTTTTACGCTGGTGAAGTCCACCATCAAAGTTGGCGATTGCCACCGGCGCGATGAGAAGGCAGGGCAATAATAGAGAAACGCATTACAGCGCCCAGATCTCGCCGACATGGCCCCCTGCATTGAGTTTGTGTGCTTCGATGCCCTCTGAGGTGGGTG
>CAJJBO010000021.1 GCA_905182485.1 uncultured Luminiphilus sp. | reverse complement strand
GTCGGCACCTTCATGTGGAATAGCACCCGGCACCTTGAGGTCTACCTTGCAGTGCCCTCAATGGGCGCAGTGCTGCATACGGTTAACTGCCGACTGTCCCCAGAGCACATCGCCTATATTATTGATCATGCGGGCGATCGCTTTCTGATCGTCGATAGCCGACTGGCATCCGTTTTGTTGCCTGTGCTGCCCCTGATACCCAAGGTTGAGCACCTCATTGTCACGGGTGATTCCGCGAGTGTGGATGACCCACGGGTGGTTGCCTACGACGCGCTGCTCGCTGATAGCCCAGCGGACTATCACTGGCCTGAACCGACAGAAAACGCTGCTGCCGGCATTTGTTATACCAGCGGCACCACTGGCAATCCGAAAGGCGTTGCCTACAGTCAGCGCACCACCTACCTGCATGCACTGGCTTCTCGCGCCGTTGACAGTTTTGCCGTGCAAGAGCGCGATGTCATTTTAATGTTGCCCTCGATGTTCCATGCGAATGCATGGGGTTTTCCTTACAGTGGCTGGATGTCAGGGGCGGACATGGTCATGCCTGGCCCCCTGCTTCAGGGCCAACATCTGCGAACCATGATTGAGCAGGCCCGGCCAACACTGACGGCAATGGTGCCCACGCTGCTAGGCGACCTCTTGCGGGCAGACGAGGAACAGTCGCTGGATTTATCGTGCTTCCGAGCGATCGTTTGCGGCGGATCGGCGGTGCCGTCTTCGATGATCGAGGGGGTTCGGGACCGCTGGGGCGTCCCGGTGGTTCAGGGCTGGGGGATGACGGAGACGAGTCCGATGTGTGTCCTGTCCCGCCCCCCTAAAGATTTAGAGGGTGAATCTGAGACATTTTGGCGCCTGAAGAGTGGTCGGCCGGTGCCCGGCATTGAGGTGCGGATCGTCGATGATCAGGGGGACTGTTTGCCGCAGGATGGCGTGGCAATCGGTGAGCTGCAGCTGCGCGGTGCCTGGGTCACGGGTGAATATCTCAATGCGGATAGCGATGCGTTTTCGCCCGATGGCTGGTTGCGTACCGGTGATGTCGGGGTAGTTGATGCGAGAGGTTACGTACAATTGACCGATCGCACTAAGGATGTGATCAAGTCAGGCGGGGAGTGGATTAGCTCGGTCGACTTGGAGGATGTTTTACTCAAGCACGCTGCGGTGACTGAGGTGGCGGTGATCGCGATGCCCGATGAGCGGTGGCAAGAGCGTCCATTGGCGGTTATTGTCACTCAGGATCAGGGCGAAGTGGCTGAGCTCTTATCAGAGTTGCGTCAGTTTCTAGCGCAACGAGTGGCGAAGTTTTGGGTGCCTGAATATTGGTGTGTGCGAGAGTTCAATTCCGAAGACCAGTGTCGGCAAGATAGATAAAAAAGGTTTGCGAGCAGCGCTCGCGTCTGACGAACTCACGGTGCAGCGGCAGGACAGCGAGGGGACAGGATAGGTGACTGAGGGGACCGAGGGGACAGCGAGAGAGTCAACGTCGATCTCGACGCAGGCAGAGCGGAGCGCATTGTCCGATCAAAAAATGTTCGAGGTGGCCATCGAGTTGGTCAATGAGCGCGGCACCGCCAAAACCACGCTAAAAGACATTGGAGAGCAGGCAGGTTACAGCAGAGGCTTGGCGAGCTATCGATTCGGATCAAAAGACGGGTTGTGGATGGAGCTGTTCGCTCGCTTCGACGAGTTGTGGAAGGAGCATATATCGCGCCACCTGCTCGGGCAAGCGGGGACTCGCGGCGCTGACCGCGGCAATGGAAGCACAGCGCGACATTTTTTCGCGAGAGTCGGGCTATCTCAGGGCGATGTATATCTTGTGGTACGAGTCACTGGGCAGGGAGTCGGACATTCGCGCGAGTCTGGCTCGTCACCATGTCATTTATCGACGTGATGTTCAGCAGTGGGTTGAAGAAGGGCAGGCCGCGGGCGATATTAAAACGGACGTTGATGCGGCGCACTTCGCAACGGGGTACTGCTCGATGATGTTCGGCACGATTTATCAATGGGTGGTGGCGCCCGACGCCATCGATATCGATGCATTTTTTGCGCGCTTCGCGGAAACGACGGTGCGGTCTATTACTGCATCAGACGGAGGATTAGTCATGGCTAGATTGGCAGTCGACGGGACGAAAAGCATATACTTTGAAGATCTGGGTGGCGCCGGCCGGGCGCTCGTCATGGTTCATGGCTGGGGAATGGATAACCGCTGTTGGGATGGCGTGATTTTGCCATTACTCGCGGCGGGACACCGCGTAATCACAATGGATCACCGAGGCTGTGGCCGGTCTGATCATGACTTTGCAGACGTGAGCATCGCGGCGAATGCCGCTGACATCGTTCAGCTCGTGGATCATTTGGGATTGAACGACGTGGTCGTGAATGGATGGTCCCTAGGCGGCGCCGTTGCGACGCATGCGGCCAGCTTATTGGGTAGCCGCTGTGCTGGGCTGATCCTCACTGCCGGCGCGAGCCCGATTTATACCCAAAAATCCGATCTACCGATTGGCGGCATGCCGGCTGATGTGGAGGGCAACGTTGCCGCCATGAACGATGACCGAGTGAATTTTTTGACGATGCTGGCGACCGCCATTTGCGCAAAACCACCCACTGATGCGGTACTGGCTTGGATGGCGGGGGCTTTCATCAATTCTAGCGCCCGCGTGTCCTCGACATTGGGCGAGCTCGCGCACTTGGATCAGCGTGACATGATGATGGCACTGGAAACACCGATTCTTTCCGTCATTTGCGGGCAGGATGGTTTCGTGTCACCAGATATTTCGCGCTGGGTCGCAGAGAACCATCCGCGGGCGAAGGGC
The DNA here is from genome assembly GCA_905182485.1 of uncultured Luminiphilus sp. Lineage (GTDB taxonomy): Bacteria > Pseudomonadota > Gammaproteobacteria > Pseudomonadales > Halieaceae > Luminiphilus. The sequence goes on along the minus strand of CAJJBO010000021.1, from coordinate 71,879 downwards.
GTAGAGTTCCCTGATAGCGGGCATGCCCCCTTTATCGAAGCACGAGAGGGTTATTTAGCGGCCCTTAATGATTTCATCAGTCACCTCTGAAGGAGGACAGCCGAATGGCGCAGAAAGTAGATTTTGGTCTCTGGTACGACTTTCGTAACCCTGAGCCATGGCAGATAGACTTTGAGCAGTTCTATGCAGAGCGTCTCGATCAAATAGAACGAGCAGAAACCATGGGTTTCGATTCGGTCTGGTTAACAGAGCACCACTTTTGCGACGACGGTTATACGCCGTCTCCGTTGGTGATCCATGCGGCGATAGCAGCACGAACCCAGCGCATGCGGTTGGGTACTAACCTCATGCTGTTACCGATCGCAGATCCCGTGCGGATAGCAGAGGATGCCGCAACACTAAGTCGCTGCTTTCGGGTGGGCGATTTGATTTAGGCGTGGGTATTGGTTATCGCCAAATGGAGTTTGATCAGTTCGGCCGTAAAATTTCACACCGTCCCAGCTTGGTAGAAGAGGGCATTGAGATACTGCGTCGGGCTTGGTCTGGAGAGCCGGTAAATTTTGAGGGCAAGCGATTCACAGTCGGTGATTTCAAAATAACACCGCAGCCCAAAACAGCCCCCAAACTTTTTCTTGGAGGGATGGCGCCACCAGCCATTGATCGTGCGGCGAGAATTGCCGACGGGTTTTTGTGTACGGGTGGTATTGGTATGGATACGTACGTTGAGTGCTTGGCGGCCAATGGTAAGTCGCCGGAGGAGGGCAACATTATCTTGGGTTGCTGGGCAATTATCGCCGAGGACCCCGAAGCGGAAGCGGCGATAGTGGGAGACCACGTGCTGTATCAATCGAATGAATATATCCGGTGGGGGGCGTTTGGTCCGCCGGATCAAACCCCATTGTTCCCAGATAGCCGCACGGCCATTGAAAATGGTTTGTATGAGCTATGGGATGCAGATATGGCGGTTGAGAAACTGAGCGGGATGATCGAGCAGTACCCACAAATCTCCGACATTCACTTCTGGGCACAGTTTCCCGGCGAAAGTATCGAGACAGGCAATCGTCGTATGGCATACATCGCAGAAAAAGTGTTGCCACGATTGCGTTGATCGCTCTTTTTAGGGCGCTTGTTGCCGGCTGACCTTGGCAACCGACTGAGCTGTGGCGACGAGTGACCCGTCAGCCGACACAATGTGGCCCTCAAAGAAAGCGGTGCGGTGGGTCGCTTGTCTGATCCAGCCACTCACCTTCAGTGGCTGATTCCCTCGGCAAATGCCTAGATATTGGGTTGAAATGTTGAGCGATGCTAAGCCGGTGATCGTCCTGTTCGTTCCGAATGCGGCATGAGACATGGCCGCATCGAGCATTGCGGTAACAAAACCGCCTTGGACAATATCGCCCGAGTGGCAGTACTCGAGGGGCACGGTGAAGACAAAAGTGGCTTTCTGTTCGTCGAGTGCAAGTTCGGTGACCTCACCCCCTAATAACCGGATGAAAGCAGGGGCGTTGCGGTTCAATTCTGTGACTCGGTCAACTACATCAGTCATGTTGTGATTCCCTATGGCATCGACGGCGCGGAGTGTATCGATAAATGAGATGGAAAACCCAGAAGAACCTGCGTCGCATTGCCCTCCGCCTAGTAATAGAAGCGGTCACTCGACGGCTGACAGAGGTGGCTGAGGGATGACAAGCTCGGTTGAGCTGGTTTGCGTTACTCATTTTGTGGGTGACGGACTCAATATCCCCGCTTGGCGTATCTGTGGGGACCAGGGTTGGTGCATTTTTGGTCGTAATGGCTCTGGTAAATCAACACTCATACGCATACTCAGCGGTGAAGAGACATCCTTTGATGGTGAAGTCCAATACAAACGTGGCCTCAAGCCTTTGAGAGTCAGCAGGCGGTCTACGAGCATGAACGTCGATTGGCGGCCACTGATTTGCTCACGGATGATGAGTCGGGTACCCGGGTCGCAGACTTCTTGCCGGCTAATAAGTTGGGCGATCCCCTAATTGATCAACTCAATCTGCGGCACCGTTTGCAGGCGTTTTACCGAGAGCTCAGTACTGGGGAGAGTCGCAAGTTGCTCGTGCTCAAAGCCTTGCTCGAGGATTCGCGGCTACTGGTTTGCGACAATCCGTTCGATGGTCTGGACCCCGACGCCGTGGCGGCGATATCAAGTGCTTTCGAGCATGCGATTCAGCGCGGTGTCGCAGTGGTATTGCTGCTGAGTAATCGGTCCGATATTCCGGCCTGGGTGACCTGTTTTGGCTATGTCGAAGACGGTGTGCTGGCGGTGCTGAACACAGCGTCGCGAGAGCAGGCATTGATTGAGCTGGGGGAGCGCGTTGCCGAAAGTTCGCAGGTGCAGCCGGGTATCCCCGATGATGCCATTGCGCTGGCGCATTATGACGCACCATTCATCGCGGAGCTGACCCATTGTACGGTGCGCTACGGTGGGCGCCCTGTCATTCATGATCTCTCGTTCAATATTGCGCCCCTGCAGCACACGTTAGTGACTGGAGAAAACGGGGCGGGCAAATCGACTCTGCTGGGATTGATCACAGGTGACTGCCCGCAGTGCTTCAGCAACGACGTCACCGTCTTTGGTCATCGACGGGGGACAGGTGAATCCGTTTGGGACATCAAGCGGCATCTTGGTTTGGTCAGCAATGACTTACACCGTCGCTATACCGTGAGGTGCGACGTGCTGGCGGCGGTGTGTTCAGGGTTTCATGACTCGATTGGGCTGTACGATCCGATATCGGATTTCCAAACGCGGCTGGGTCGTGAGTGGTTGGCGGCGGTAGGCATGGAGGCAAAAGCGTCGCTGCCGTTTCACTCCTTGAGCTATGGAGAGCAGCGCCTCGTGCTAATTGCGAGAGCGATGGTCAAGTCGCCCTTGCTGCTGGTGCTCGATGAGCCCACACAAGGGCTGGACGAGGTCAATCGGGACCGCATCCTGAGTTTTCTGACGACCATCGAAACGCGACGCCACAGCACCTTGCTATTTGTGAGCCATCGGCAGGACGAGCATTTGCCGCTTTTCCGTCAGCATCTCCATTTAAAACTGACGCTTTAAAAAAGCGGACAGTCCCACCCGACTTCTTCCTAAACCGAGTGTGTGAGCACTATGGAGGTGTACTTCGCCCGTCTCGACAAGGAGATTCGGATCGGCCTTTGCATGACGGCGAGCATTGTTCTCTTTTGGTGCCGGCGACCCTTGGTCAAACTCTTGGGCGCTCGTTCAAAACATGGGCTGTACTGTAGTGAGCCGCGCGCCACGCTCAAAGGGATCCAGCCAGTCGAGTGGGAGTCACGCCGTTTTCGCAATCAAGATCAGATATCCAGTGACGATAGACGGGTTGCGAATGTTAAAATGCCCATGGCCAGGTGACAGTCATGCTGGCAAAAGGGTTGGGAGCCACTCAGTGATCGGTTTACCGTTTCAACAGTACCTACCCGGTGTGGTGGTATCCGCTGCACTGTGATCGATGAACGGCGGTGTCCTCGCGCTACGGTGCGCCCGCTATGTTAATGGGCTTGCTATTGGGAATGGCCTGCCACTTTGTTGGCGACATCAAAAGAATGCAGTTGGGCCTAGATCTGATGGCGGGGCCCGCACTGCGCTTTGGTGTCGCGCTACTGGCTTTGCGATTGACGTTTTCAGATTTAGTGCAGCTGGGCTGGCAATCCGTATTGTCTCTGATAGCCGCGATTGGGTTGACGATCATCATGGGCGTGATCAGTGCTAGGTTACTCAAGGTTGACCGAGCTCTTGGCATACTGACCGGCGGCGCGGTGGCAATTTGTGGTGCATCGGCGGCGATGGCGATAGCGAGCGTATTACCCGAATCGGAGAATAAACAGAAACTCACCTCGTTCACGGTGATTGGCGTGGCGAGTTTCAGCACCTTCGCAATGATTTTTTATCCGGTCATCGGGGACTATCTGGGACTCGACGATCAGGCCATGGGCTTTTTTATTGGCGCGGCGATTCACGATGTGGCTCAAGTTGTGGGTGCAGGTTACAGCGTCTCGCTGGAATCGGGTGATGCTGCGACCTTAGTGAAGCTGTTCAGAGTGGCCATGCTCATACCGGTTGTCGCGTTAATCACGGTGTGGATTACTACGTCCCACAGCGATCCAAACGTGAGCCGACGAATACCCCGAGTGCCGCTATTCTTGGTGGGTTTTTTAGTGTTGTTCACGGCAAATAGCACCGGATGGATTCCCGTTCCGGTGAGCCAGTCTTTAGCGGGTATGGCGCCGGTATTGTTACTGCTGGCAATCACCGCATTGGGAATGAGGACGTCGCTGCGCGACATCATAGAGATTGGTGTGAGACCCTGTGATTTTACTGGGGCTCGAAACGCTTTTCTTGGCAGTGCTGGTATTGCTTTTTCTAGGCTTACGGTAGGGCGCTGTGTTGGCGCTAGCGTCGCGATAATGCTGCGGCTAGGCGCTGTATCGAGTGAGTGCGACCTGCAGGGCTGGCGACAATATTCAATCGATGGTGTCGTTAATAGGGGGGCTACATTAAGATGCCCTGTTCAGAGCGACGCCATTGTCACATTGCATGGTTTGGTATGCCGCGATTCTAAGGTGTCACGCACTGATGTCTCGTGTACTGATAAATAACCAATAGGAGGCGACATGTCTTTTCAACTCTCAGATTCTGCGCTGCTGCGCAACTCCTCGTTTATCGACGGTGTTTGGCAGGAAGGGGAAGGACACAGGCTACCCGTTGTGAATCCAGCAACGGGAGCTGTGGTTGCTGAGGTGCTGACCACTGATCGCGTAGGTACCGAAAAAGCAATTGCCGCTGCCGATGTGGCGATGACTGCTTGGAAGGCTCAGCCCGCCAAGCAGCGCGCTCAGGTGTTGCGCCGCTGGTTTGAGTTGATGATGACGCATCAAGAGGACCTCGCCCAAATCATGACGATTGAGCAGGGTAAAGCGATTGCCGAGAGTCGCGGTGAGGTGGCCTATGGCGCTGCGTTTATGGAGTGGTTTGGCGAACAAGCGAAGAGAATCGATGGCGATGTGATACCGGCTCCCTCGGCAGATAAGCGTGTGATCTGTATTAAGCAGCCGGTCGGTGTGGTCGCGGCGATCACGCCATGGAATTTTCCGAATGCGATGATCGCCCGCAAGGCGGCTCCAGCGCTCGCTGCGGGCTGTTCTATTGTGATCAAGCCGGCTTCAGAGACCCCGCTTTCGGCTTTGGCCATGGCCGAATTGGCGCATCGGGCAGGGGTGCCCCCCGGTGTTGTCAATGTGGTTGTGGGCGCGTCCTCCGCGATTGGGCCCGCACTAACAGAAAGCCCCGTCGTGCGTAAACTCACGTTCACTGGTTCAACCGATGTGGGTCGACAATTAGAGCAAGCCTGTGCGCAAACCTTGAAGCGCACCTCAATGGAGTTGGGTGGCAATGCGCCTTTTATTGTCTTTGACGACGCTGATATTGATGCGGCTGTGGCAGGTGCGTTGGTATCAAAATATCGAAATAGTGGGCAAACCTGTGTCTGCACAAATCGAATTCTCGTGCAGGAGGGGGTTTACGAGCAGTTCGTCGATCGGTTGGTGACCGCTACTGCGGCGCTCAAAATGGGCGATGGACTCGATCCTAATACTGATCAGGGACCCCTGGTCAACGAGGGAGCGGTGAATGACGTGGAGCGGTTAGTGGCGCTATCGATTGCCGCAGGGGCGACTGTCGTTTTGGGCGGGGCACGGTCTGACTTGGGCCCGTGCTTTTATCAACCGACGATATTGACGGATGTGACGCCGGATATGGCGGTTTTTCGCAATGAGATTTTTGGTCCAGTTGCGCCCGTTACCGTATTTCATGATGAGTCAGAGGCAATTGCACTGGCGAATGATACGGAGTTTGGGTTGGCCGCTTATTTTTATACGCGTGATATCGGGCGAGTATGGCGGGTTGCTGAGGCACTCGACTACGGGATGGTGGGTCTTAACGAAGGCATTATCTCGAATGAAATGGCGCCTTTTGGTGGGGTTAAATGGTCAGGTTCAGGGCGCGAAGGGTCAAAGTACGGCATCGAAGATTACTTAGATATTAAATATATCTTGATGGGTGGGCTCGACCGCTGACGAAGAGCGAGTTGACCGGGAGTCGAGGCCGGTGTGGTAGCCGCGACGAATTAGTGAATAACGAGACAAGGGAATATGGATTCAAGTCAGTTTCGACAGGCGCTTGGGGCGTTTGCCACGGGGATCTGTCTGGTCACCGTCAGAGATGACACGCTGGGATCTTGGCGATGACAAAATCCGATTCGGCGAATCGCTAGAGCCGGCGCTGGTCTTTGGAGTATTCAGAATTCCTCTGATCATTTGCAGGTTTATACAGAGTGCCCCCATTTCGGCATCAGTATTTTGACGGCGGAGCAGGCCGCGTTATCGACTCATTACGCCCAACGTGGTGGTCACTCCGCACTTGAAGAGCATTTCGTCGAGGGGCCCTCTGGTGAGCCACAGTTGATTGGTGCGCACGTCCATTTCACCTGTGCGACACACGCTGTTTACCCAGGAGGAGATCATCAGATTATCCTTGGAGAGGTGCTGGATATGACAATGCAAGATGCCTCGCCCCTCGTCTTCTATGGGGGCGGTTATAGAGGCCTCAGTTGAGGCGACTACATCCCGTTCATAAACCGGCTGTGATCAATTTTCGTGTCTTCTCGGATGGGCTTGAGCGCGGCGGCATAGGCCAGTAGCAGGGTGCTTGCATGGTGCGCTCTGGCACCAAATTCAGCCTGAAGATCCGTGTCATTCTGAGTCGCGTCATCGTTGCAGATATCCTTGACTGATCGAGCGATCAAGTGCTCCGGAAGCCAGCATACCCGGTTGTTTTTATAGCTACTCATTCTCAATTCAGCGATCACATAGGCTCCCTCCTTCACCGGCAGACACCGCACAGGCGAGAGCCGGTTTATGCGCCAGTTCTGGCATGCCAACGCACAAAAAGAAGTTTTTGATGGCGGCGGGGGCCATGCCATGCCACTCCGGCGCGACGATGATTACCCCGTCGCTCTCGGTCAGCTGCGCGCTCAAGGCTTTCAGTTGCTGCCATTGCGGCCCGTCGTTCCAGATGTCTTCATCCCATAAGGGAGGGGGGTGGCACCTAAGTCGCGGGTCCATGTGTGAGCGCCAAACTCGGTTTCTAGGAGTGTCGACAGGAAGCGACCTACTTTTGCGCTTTGGGATGCTTTGCGATGACTCCCGATGATGATGCCGATGTTCATGGCGTAGCGACCTAAACGCCCAGCTCGGCAGAAAACAGCGCCAGCGTTCGTGCCTTAGCCTCAGTGGCAGCTGTTGCGTCATAGGCGTCGCGCTGGTCACAATTAAAGCCATGGTCTGCGGCATAAATGTGCACCGATAAGTCGGGTTTTTGTGCTTGGAAGGCCGTCACCGATGCCATCGGAATATGCGCGTCGAGTTCACCGAAGTGGAGAATGGTAGGGCAGGAGGGCGAGAGGGCGGCGTTATCGGGAATGCCACCACCGTAGTAAGCGGAGGCAGCGGATACGTTATCCAATTGGCAGCTTGATAGCCAGGTGAGCAGTCCGCCGAAGCAGTATCCGACGACGCCCACTTTGCCATGGTGCGACGCATGGCCGATAGTGGCTTGTAAGTCAGTGAGAGTCTGCGCCATGTCCAGCTGCTGAAAGGCGAGTTCGATTCCCTTGGTCATGCTAGCTTCTGAGTAGTCCAGTTGCACATCGTGTTCAAGGCGGTCGAAGATGGCTGGTGCAATGGCATAAAAGCCCTCTGCCGCATAGTCATCCACCACTGAGCGGATGTGCGAGTTGACACCGAAAATCTCTTGAATCACTACGACAGCGCCTTTGGCGTCGCCGGCTGGGTATTGCTTCATAGGCGCCCAGTTCAAATCCGTCGGTACACTTGATCTTGGTTAAAGCCATGGTGACGCTCCTATACACTGAATTGCAGAATGATTTGACGGGCTATTGTGAACAAACTGAGTCGAATGTGAAACACTGTTTCTGCGAACCGGTTGGTTCCTTGTCGCTTGCCATCAGTGCTAGCCTGACGAGGTCTTATGTTCATCGACGGGGTGGGGGACGAGACTCTCGCTGCTCCGCTAAACCTCCACTGCTAAATGGGGGCTGCTTCGCCCGTGTCCCAATAACCGAGGATTCAACCAGATGCATCGCTTTACATCCTTAATATCTGTGCCGGATTTGGTCGCGAGGCAGTCAGATGAGAACCTAGTCATGCTTGATGCGTCTTGGTATCTGCCCACCGATGGCCGTGATCCTGGCGCTGAGTACCTAGCCCGTCACATCCCTGGTGCCCATTTTTTTGACATTGATGCCGTTTCAGACAAGACGAACCCGTGCCCCCATATGTTGCCGACTGGGTCGATCTTTACCGAGCGGGTTCGAGCATTCGGTATTGGCGCCGATACGGACGTGGTGATCTATGACACCAAAGGTTTGTTTTCTGCACCCAGAGCGTGGTGGATGTTTCGTGTTTTCGGCCACCGGTCGGTCAAGGTCTTAAATGGCGGGTTACCAGCTTGGCTTGCCGCAGAGCGACCGACCACTGCCGCAAAAAGTTCGGTTGCGGTGCCAGCCAATCCCTTCGCAGCGCAGTATTGCCCGGAGTGGCTGGCTGACAAGAATGATGTGGCGATGCATCTAGCCCAAGATTCTGCGAGGGTCGTAGACGCTCGCTCGGCGCCGAGGTTTGCCGGTGCGGAGGCCGAACCTAGGCCTGGGGTCCGACCGGGCCACATGCCCGGTGCTCGTAACCTTCATTACGCCAAAATGACGACGGGTGAGCCAGCCGTATTGGCGCCTGAAGGGGACCTGAGGGCGCTCTTTGATGCGGTGGGTATCGATCGCTCAACGCCGATAGTCACCACCTGTGGATCGGGAATTTCTGCGTGTTTGCTGGCGCTTGCGTTGACTGAGGTGCACCCACGACCCGTTGCGGTTTATGACGGGTCATGGGCGGAATGGGGCGCAGACCCCAATTGTCCAGTAGAGAGGACGTGATCGTTGTCTCAGGGTCTGCTATCTTCACGCGCGAAAGCAATGACTGACTCTCTATGACGCATCTGTATTTAATCGGAAACTGGAAAATGAACGGCACCTCTTTGGATCTTGAGCAAATTTCGCTCAGCAGTGGGCTGTTCCGTTGTCAGAGGCCCTTCAGGTCGCCGTCGCCGTGCCGCATCCCTATTTGCAGCTCCTGGCAGAGTCGCTGCCCCAATTGGCCTTGGCGGCGCAGGATTGTGCACCAGAGGCAAAAGGCGCACACACCGGCCAGGTGTCGGCTGGCATGCTGGTCGATTGGGGCTGTCAGTTCGTCATTATCGGACATTCTGAGCGCCGATCAGATCAAGGGGAGACCGATGCGCTCATTGCGAAAAAAGTACACGCCGCGCAGCGTGCTGGCCTAAAGGCGGTGCTGTGTGTGGGGGAGAGTCACGCCGCTCGCGAGGCGGGAGACCATAAGACGATTGTGACGAGTCAGCTCCAAGCCGCCCTTGCTGGGGTGGATGCATCGCGTCTATTGGTGGCGTATGAGCCAATCTGGGCGATTGGAACCGGTCTGACGGCGTCGACCGCACAGGTCGAGGACATGCATGCCACGATCAAGGACGAGCTCGCATCACACTTTGGCAACGATATAGCGGTGCCGGTTTTATACGGTGGTAGCGTGACTGCTGATAACGCTCGGTCACTGTTTGACTGTGCCGGCGTCGACGGCGCACTAGTGGGCGGTGCTTCCCTGAGTGCCGCGTCGTTTTCAGAAATTACTCAGGCCGGTTTGGCCCAACTACAGGCTTGATATGAGTATTGATCCCAACACCCCCGTCCTGCTGGGCGCCGGGCAGGCAACAGAGCATTTAGATGAGCAATTTGTAGGCCTGACGCCACAGCAGCTGGGGGCCAGAGCCTGTCAGGCCGCACTGGCGGACACGGGGGCTCCAGAGACGCTCGCGACGCTGGTAGACCGATTGGCCTGTGTCAGGCTGTTCGTCGACTCCGTGCCGGAGGCGATGGCTTCAGTGATTGCCCCGTTTGGACGCAGCACGAGCCCGCCACTGTCGATTATTCAGCAACTGGGTTTGCCCAATGCGTGCTGCCATTTACTCTCGCTCCTGCGGTGACGAGCCACAGAGGCTGGGTCTACGAATTGGGGAACGCGATCAGAGACGGTGAGATTCGGGCTGCGGTCATTTGCGGCACTGAGGCGATTGCAACTTCAAGACATTTACAACGCATGGGGCAGACGGTGAACTGGGATGAAGATCCAGTGGGCCACACCGATGATCGAGGAGCGGTGATGGACCTGCTCTTTGACACTGAATTGAACCGTCACGGTGCTTTTGCGCCGGTCGATATTTATCCACTGCAGGAACAGGCTCGACGCGGTGAGCTAGGCCCTGGATAAGTCGGCCTACCGGGAGCAGTTAGCGGGGTTAATGTCTCGTTTTGCTGAGGTTGCTGCGCGTAATCCTTATGCCATGTTTGAGGCGCCAACCACGCTCGAAGCCATCCGCGACGAATCGCAAAAAAAATCGGATGATCAGCGATCCGCACCTAAAATCGATGGTGGCCAAAGATGGGGTTAATCAAGCTGCTGCGCTGGTGATGACCCGATACGAAACAGCCGCGTCGCTGGGTGTGGCGGATAGAGCTATTTTTCTACATGGTCACGCCACGGGGTCGGAGCCAGCGGTACTCAATCGTCCCTCACTCGCTCAGGCTGAGTCGATGACAGCGGCTTATCATGGGGCGCTGCGCAATGCCGGCATTGGAGCCGAGCAGCTGGGTGCGATGGATTTATACTCCTGCTTTCCGATTGCGGTATGGTGCGCGATGGATGCTCTGGGCGTCTCGCTGGATGATCCACGCCCTTTAACGTTGACCGGTGGCCTGTCTTTTTTTGGCGGTCCCGGTAATAATTATTCGACCCACGGCATCGCCGAAATGGTGCACTGGTTGCGAGCGAGGTCCGAGCCCAGTTATGGGCTTGTGGGGGCGAATGGTGGATACCTCTCGAAGCATGCAGTGGGTGTTTACGCCAATGTCAGTGGCCCTTTTCCGGAGCGGGTGCACGAGCCTGACCTCCCAACGCTGGTCGATACCATTGAAAAGCCGACGGGCCCCGGGCGGATAGAAAGCTACACCGTTCAGCAAAAAGGTGGCACCACCCGCGCCATCGTGGTGGGCCGGCAGTTGTCTGATGGCCGTCGGTGGGTCGGTGTCGCGGATCCCGCACCGATGACGCTTTGCTGAGTTGGTTCCGGGATGGAGATCCCATGGGGGCACATGTCACTGTCAGTGCGGAAGACCGCAATATTGTCCGTCGATTGACGGATGCCTAAGACTAAAATCATATCGTTAGAGGAGTGAAGTAATGGATGTAAATGGAAAAGTAGCTGTTGTAACCGGTGGCGCGTCAGGTATTGGTCAGGCGGTGGCACGGCGCATTGCCGGTGAGGGCGGTAAAGTGGTGATCTTTGACCTGAATGAGGAAGCCGGCAACGCGATGGTCGCTGAATTGGGCGCGGATCATTGTGTTTTCGCCAACGTTAACGTGGTGGATGAGGCCTCGGTCAAAAGTGGGATTGAGGCGGCGGTCGCGGGCTTCGGCGCCATTCACGTTTGCGTCAACTGCGCGGGCATCGGTACACGCCGCCAAAACCTTAGGAAAAGACGGCCCGTTCCCCCTCGATTTATGGAACAAGGTCATCTCCATCAATTTGACAGGCAGCTTCAATGTGCTGCGCCTTTGTGCCGAAGTCATGGCGAAGAATGACCCTGTGACGGACGATGGTGGGCGTGGCGTGATTATCAATACGGCCTCGATCGCAGGCCTATGAGTGGACAGACGGGCCAGGCCGCTTACAGCGCGAGCAAGGGCGGCATCGTCGGCATGACACTGCCCATAGCACGAGACCTCGGTTCACTGGGTATCCGCGTGAATACCAACGTTCCTGGCTTAATTAACACGCCGGTGTTTAATGGGCTGACCCCCGAATTTGTCGAATCGCTGTCCCAGTCCGTACTGTACCCAAAGCGACTGGGCCGGCCCGAGGAGATCGCACAGCTAGCGGCGGCGATTATCGATAACGATTACATCAACGGTGAATGCATTCGAATGGATGGCGGGATCCGAATGCAGCCACGTTAAAGGAGAGCAACCATGACTGAAGAAGCAACCGTATTGACCGAAGCGGCAGACGGTGTCCTCGTGATTACCATTAATCGACCTGCAGCCAAAAACGCAGTGAATCGATCGGTCTCTGAGGGCATAGCCGCCGCGCTGGACACACTAGATGCCGACGACGCACTGCGGGTCGGAGTGCTCACGGGCGCCGGCGGTACTTTTTGCGCGGGTATGGACCTCAAGGCCGGGGCAGACGGTGAGCATCGCTCAACAGACGAGTTTATGGCATTGACTGAGCGGTCAGCGGACAAGCCGTTGATCGCCGCGGTGGAGGGCTACGCGTTGGCCGGCGGCTGCGAGTTGGCGATTGCCTGTGATTTAATCGTCGCCGCAGAATCAGCCAAGTTTGGCATCCCCGAGGTGAAGCGAGGCTTGGTGGCAGCGGCAGGAGGGCTGGTCCGTTTGCCGTCACAAATTCCTTACCGAGTCGCAATGGAGTTGGCTTTGACGGGCGAGTTCATGGACGCGGAGCGCGCGATGGCCATGGGCTTGATCAATCACATCACGCCGCAAGGCGATGCGTTGGCAACCGCCAAAGCGTTGGCCCAACGGATTGCGGAGAACGGCCCCATGGCGGTTAAAGTCAGCAAGGCGATCATTAAGGCGTCGCGCGACTGGAGCGATGATGAGGCGTTCGCCAAGCAAAACTGAACTTTACCCAACCGGTTTTCAGCAGTGAAGATGCGATCGAGCCGGTGCTACTGCTTTCGCCGAGAAGCGAAAGCCCGAATGGAAGGGACGCTAAGGACGCACCGCTCGAGGACGGCGATAGCGTGACGTGATGCAGAGAACGGGTGACGGAGGACGGCGTGAACGACGATTTGAGTGTGATTCGCAAAGCTACTGTCGCAGGATCTAATGCAGGTCTATGTGCGGTTGATGTTGTTGCTGCTAGCGATCGTTTGGTTTTGTGTTGAGACGTTTGCGCCTTTTCTGCCACTGCTGCTGTGGTCCGTGATCCTTGCGGTGTCGCTGTATCCGCTGAAACGCGTGGCTCGCCGGTCGTTTGCATTTGAGCGAGGGCAAGGCGGCGATTGTCTTCGTGTTGTGTGGCTTTCTGATCATCGGTGTCCCGTTAGTGACATTAGGGATTTCCCTCGCGGACCATGCTGATGAGTGGGCGTTGCTGCTCACCGACCAGCAACTTACGGTGCCCGTGGCGGACCCCGGCTGTGGCCGAGTGGCCGGTGATCGGTCCCGCCTTGTTTGAGGTATGGGATCGGGCCCATGAAGACCTTGTCTCTGCGGTGAAGCAGATGCAGCCGCAGCTCATTGCAGGGGGCAAGGTGGTGTTCGGTGCCGTTGCCAATACGGTACTGACGTTGCTGCTGTTTCTAGTGGCGTTGGTGCTGGCCGGCTTTATGATGGGCAACGCGAGCCAAGGGGAGCATCAGATGCGTCGTGTGTTGGGGACGATTGCCGACCACGAGCGCGGTGAGGAGCTTCACGCGCTGGTAGTCGCGACGGTGCGCTCTGTGTCGAACGGCGTGGTGGGGGTGGCGTTCCTGCAGGCATTGGCGCTTGGGGATCGGGTTTTTGGCCTTAGACATTCCCTGGGGCGAGTGTGCTCGCATTCGCGGTTTTGCTGATAGGCGTGGTGCAATTGCCGGGGTCCCTTGTCGTGATTCCCTGTGATCGCGTGGCTGTGGTTAGTTGGGCGATGGGTCGTTAGCCAGCAATGTGGTTGGAAGTGTTTATTTATTCTTGGCGGGCATGGCGGATAATGTGTTGAAGCCTATCCTGCTCGGCCGCGGTGTCGAGACGCCCATGCCGATCGTATTGGTCGGGGCGTTAGGGGGGCTGGCGGCCGAAGGTTTGATCGGCCTTTTCGTCGGCGCTGTCATGTTGTCGGTGGGTTACAAGCTCCTGATGGCATGGGTCGAGCACAGTGTGGCGGAGCACGAGGCGCGGTAAGCACGCGGCGCCTCGCGCCGCCGAAGTGCCTGAGTCAAGAACGAGGGAAGCGGCACAGATGCCTGCCCGGTTTGGCTAGGTCTGACTGAGGCGATGAAGCGTATGGACAAACTTTATGATCTCGTGTTCTCTTCAGTGGCTACCACGTTATGAAGACGCTTTTGCTGGGCCCATTAGTCTATGGTCTCGTGGCGGGGGTGCTCCTGTCCTGCTCGGCTCAGGACCATTCTGCTGTGTCAGGTGGTGCGGGGTTCGGACCATACGGTCCGCACCACGAGTTGGCACAGTGGCTGCCACGGTGGGCCCTGAGGGTGCCCACGTGTTCCGCGATATCCCTTTTGCATTGCCGCCTAACGGTGATCGGCGCTGGCAAGCGCCGGTCGAGTTTGAGCGCGCCGATGCCGTCGTTGAGCCATTCGCCGAGCCGGTGATGTGTCCCCAGCCGCAGAGCCAGGCTTCAGGTCAGAACGAGGGTAAGGACGATTATCTCGGCAGCGAGGACTGTCTGTACCTCGATATCTATGCGCCCGGTGGCCAAAAAGAGTCAGCGCGTTGGCCGGTCATGGTCTGGGTGCATGGTGGCAGCAACCTGACGGGGCATAAAGGAACTTATGATTTCGCCCGGCTGGCCGCGAGGCAGCAGGTTGTGGTGGTGGTCATCAACTACCGCCTCGGTCCGTTGGGATGGTTTAGTCATCCGGCACTCAATGGACGACAGCTCGATGGCCCTGCACTCGCCAATTTTGGCACGCTGGATATTATTGAGGCGTTGCGCTGGACGCAGCGCAACATCACTGGCTTTGGCGGAGATGCAGGGAATGTAACGCTATTCGGCGAGAGTGCCGGAGGGCGCAACGTATTCAGCTTATTGGCCTCCCCGATGGCTGATGGGTTGTTCCACCGTGCGATTGCCCAGTCTGGGCACGTGCGGAGTGTCACGCGTTCGCAGGCGCACAACGCTCAGCGCCAGTATCCCAGGGTGTCGAGGGGCAGCTGGGAGGTGGCCGAGGCGCTTGGGCTAGATAACGAGACGGTGAGCGCTGAAACCCTCCGTAGTGTGAGTGCGCCAGCGTTATTGAAATCGTATTTCGAATTGAGTGAGGGCCATATCCAGCCAGCGGTCATTGCCGATGGCGTGGTGATTCCCGAGGTGGGGTTACAGGCGGCGCTCGCTGAGCCACGATACTCGAAAAATATACCCGTCATGGCGGGCACTAACCGAGATGAGATTACGCTTTGGATCGGTTTAAATCGTTATTTATATCGATGTCAGCTATCCTTTTTCTAAGCTACTTCCGGCAAAGTTACGTGTCAAAGCCCCCGCGTTGTACGAGTTTTGGGCGGACATGAGATCACGTGGATGGAAGTTGAGCGCGGTGGATGTACCCCTCAGTGCCATGCAATCGGCCGGATACACGGAGCTCTATGCTTATCGTTACGACTGGGATGAGCAGGCTGATAACTATCTGGTGCCGTTTTCTACTATTTTAGGGGCGACTCACGCGAGTGAGATTGCGTTCATCATGGGGGCCCCTATGTTCGGAGAGATTGGTGACTATATGTATCCCGACACTGAATCAGCTCGAGAGATGACCGAGGTGATGATGTCAGCCTGGGGCAGTTTTGCCAGAGAGGGTGCGCCGCGTCTACCGAATGAAATTGATTGGCCCCGCTATAAGGCGTCTCAGCCGGCATTCATGACGCTTGATAGCGACGATGCTTTGGCGTTGAGTGACGACGTGCCGCACACTAGCCACGCTCCTTGATCGAGTGGGCAGCAGTCAGGTGGTGTCAGAGCTCGAGCGGTGCTTGTTGGTCTGGGAACTGCTGACCGCGGTGGGCACGCCCGACTATGATGCCTATGCGACCTGGGAGTCGGGGCGCTGCGCTGCCATCGACGCGCCGCAGGAGCAGCGTGTGATCCGCGAGGCACTAGAGGCGGAATATGGCAGCGTGTATTACCCAGAATAAGCGGTCATGGCAGTGAGCAATCCTCCTCCCTTGGCGGATAGTTACGTCATTGCCATTGCAGGTGGGTCGGGTAGTGGCAAGTCGACCTTAGCCGATGCATTAGTGTCTGAGATAGGCTCGTCATTTGCCACAGTGTTGGCGGTTGACGCGTACTATCATGACCTCGCACATCTCTCATTGTCGGCGCGTGAGCAGACCAACTTCGACCATCCTGACGCACTAGACTTAGCACTGTTTGAACAGCACGTGTTGGCTTTGAAACGGGGTCAGACGATACAGCAGCCTTGTTATGATTTTGAAACGCATTGTCGTCAGGCGCAGACGATAGAAATGATCCCGCGCAAATGGATAGTGGTGGAAGGGATCTTAGTCACCGCCACCGCATCATTGCGAGACTTGTACGACCAAGTGATTTACGTGGAAGCAGACAGCACAGTACGATGGCAACGGCGTTTGCAGCGAGACCAGAGAGATCGGGGCCGCGATGAAGCATCGATTGAGCGATTTTGGGCTCGAGCGGAGGAGACGTTTATGACCCAAGGCTCGATGGCCAGTCAGCATGCTGATCTGGTCATTTCTGGTGAGCAAACCCTGGACGTCAATGTGAGCCGGATCATGCGTGGTGTTTGGCGCCTGACGCTACAACATGGAGGTTAACAGCCCGGATCACCGCTAATGAGGCACGTTTTAAGCAACTCCTGCGCCACAATAAGACTCGCGAAACTACCGCTGCTCACCCGCCTTTTCGTTTCGCAACCAACGTGTCTACTTTACTGGTTAGACTGCTCCCGCTGTTTAGCCACCCACTCAAAGTGGCGCGATAACACGGCGTCTTGGGTCAGCGCGTCCAAAGTGCAGTAATCGCGGGCGAGCGTCATCTCATCATACTGCCGGTGAACGCCGCGGTGACAGAGGCGGCAAATGTGGATGCCAGCCCTGTAGCGATCTGTTTGGTGAACCGTGACGCTTAAAATGAGCGCGCCGGTGGACCTTTCTAGGAATGAGGTGATGGAAGGTCAGCGGCACGCGACGATGACAGCACGCGCACTGCCCCCCGCTCATGAGTCGTTAAGTTAGCTGCTGGGGTCGGGAAGCGCCGCCTTGATGGCGACCGTTAACGCTTCGCTGTCGGGGGCGACACCGCTCCCGAAATGGCCAACGACCTCACCGGTTGATGAAACCAGGTACTTGTTAAAGTTCCACTTTGGGTAGCCCGCGGCTTCGCCCAAGCCCTTTGAAGACGGGGTTGGCATCGCTGCCGCGCACCGCCGAGGTCGCCATGACAGGGAAGGTGACGTCATACTTCTCAAAGCAGACTTCTGCTGCGTCGCCCTCGTCGTTGTCCTCTTGAAAAAAATCGTCACTTGAAAAACCAAGTACGACCAGACCGCGCTCGCGATAGTCTTGGTGCACCTGCTCCAGACCCTCGAACTGGAGGGGTATAGCCACAGTAACTGGCCGTATTCACGATGAGCAGCGCTTTGCCCTCATAGGCGTCGCAGAATTGGACAGAGTCTTTTGACGCAAGCTTGCGCATAGAGTGATCTAAGAACTCCGGGCAAGCAGCGGAGACCAGTGGCAATGCGGTGAGTAATGTTGCCGTCAGCAGCTTCTTCATAGTCATGCAGTCCTGTTTGATTGCTGTGTATACGCGAGCAAGCGTGCACTAGATGAACGCTATTGTGAGGGGGCTCGTATCAGCAATACGGTCGGTAATACGGTCGTTAATACGTTCGTTAATAAAAGTAGCGATTTGTTGCCGTGTCCAGGCGGGATGGCAGGGGTGGGATGCGGCGTGAGAGCCCCAGTTCCCTCTGCCGCGAGTACACGGATCGCTCAGGGGCAGATGTGAGGCACCCTTTTCAGCTGCACGTGTGGGTTCTCGTTCCGCCAGGGACTGAGCATAGTGGGAGCGCGTGACGGGATCGTCCCAATCCTGCAGCAGGAGGATAGGTTGCTGTAGGGCTGACGGCTTGCAGTCAGCGGGCTGTGAGGACCCGGCGGGAAGGTCGTACTGCCAGATGGCGGCCTGGGCGGCGAGGACGAACAGCGGCGCCGGCAGCCCGGTGGCGACCTTTGCGCCGTGTATCAAGCTATCGAGCATGCCTAATTGGGGATCTAGCAAGAGGATGGTGCCGGTCACGTGTAAGCCCTGCTCGCAGGGCGCGAATCACCGCGCTGCCGCCCATGGAGGCGCCGAGTACGAATCGGGGGAGTGCGGTGGGCTGCGTGCTATCAAGCCACTGTGCTGCTGCGAGCACGTCAGCCCACTCGGTGGCCCCCATATGCAACCGCGCATCGGTAACGGGCGAGTTACCGTGGTTCCGCAGATCCATGGCGATGACTGAAATGCCGAGCTCGTTTAACGTGGCGTAGAAGTCCAGAGAGCCAACATACGCGGAGATGCGATTGGAGCCGGCACCATGGACAAATATCAATTCGGCTACGGGCTTCTCTGGCCGGTATCCACCAGCCCGCCAAGGTGACGCCGTCGCTCTCGATCTCAATGTCGTCAAAATCAAGGCCGCGGCTGCCTGGGTCTTGATCGACCGCGTAAGAGTTGACGGCCACGAAGAAAGCCGGCGCGACGGTGACGGACACCAGCGCCCATAGGCTGAACAGTATTGCTAGGGACCAAAGAATGAAGCGTTTTAGCGTGCTGCGGGATTTCTTCATGTGGGGTTTAGGCTGACAGGAGTCGGCGAAGCCACCCGTCTTTGTGTCTTTCTTGTTCGCGCAGCACCAGCAGATCGCGAATTTCACGATCGATGGCTTTGGCAAACTGACGACGGAGCGTACTCAGCTGCCTCATCGTCAGTGTTTTGCCCTTGTGCTGACTCAGAGAAATCGGTTTCCCGATCGCGAAGTAACTCGTCTTAGGCTTGGGGAGTGGGCCCCCGAGCATGCCTGCGGGTAGGGGGGGCACCAGATCTTCTCGTAAATCCGATGGCAGCACCCCGGCCCTCATCAGCGCTTGCACGGGTGCAGACTGATAGACCTCGGCGGCAGACAGGGCATGGTTGTAGTACTCATCTGGACCGACAGAGGCGATGGGTACCACGGTATAGCCTGCTTCGGCGGCAAGCCTGACAAAGCCGTAGCGCTCTTTCCATTGCAGCTGATAGAGGGCTTCAGGCGGTTTGACAGACTCGTAAGCGCCCCCCGGGTAGAGCAACAGATCTTTCCCTTGGGACATCAGTCTCTGCACGATGGGCGCTTGACCAGAGACGCCACCCAATGCATGAGCGAGTGACGCGTAGTGTGGGTTAGCGAAGAGACTCTTATCGCCGATCCCTTTTACGTAGCGACCATGGTCATAGTACAAGAAGGTGTGAAAAACGAACGCATCCAGCGCCATGAAGGCGTGATTGCCGATAAAGAGCGCAGGGCCTGTCGGGAGATTCTCAAGGCCAACAAATCGTGGCTTGAACCACGCTCTCGCCAGTGCCGCCGCCGCCGCTACCTGCGGTTTGATCGGCATGCTGAATTGAGAGACGTATTCAACGTAGGCATCTGGGTCGTCTACTGGGCTGGGTGCTGGGCGAACCATAGTGCGAGCTCTTACGCAGTGATAATTCTGGAGAGCTTAGCAAAACTTCGGTTATATTGATGTGGCACTTTTTGTGCGCCTCCATTAATGACTAAGTTCTTATTTATGCAGACATCACCGCTCAAGCACTGGGCTCTACTGGGCTATCTGGTCCTGGTCTGGGGATTTGCCTTTGCCCTGATTGCCGTTGCGTTGGACTCGTTGCACCCGACGTTTATTGTCTGGTGTCGACTGTGGATGGGGGCTGCAGTCATGTGGGGTGTCTGGCGCTGGAAAGGGGGATCATGGCCTTTGGGGGTCGCTTGGTGGCCCCGGCTGGTCATGCTGAGTGTGGCCGGCAACATTATTCCCTTTTCGCTGATTGCCTGGGCAGAGTTGTCGGTGCCGTCTGCTGAGGTCGGTATCTTGATGGCGTTGATGCCTATCGCGACGCTCTTATTGGCCCACTGGTTATTAGAACATGAGCCGCTAACCTGGCTTCGTTTCTGTGGCGTTTTGATGGGATTTGCGGGGGTGGGTTTATTGGTCGGCGAGGATCTTTTTCAAAGCGGCACGCAGGGCCAATTGCCGGGTCAACTGGCGACCCTTTTGGCCACTTTAAGCTACGCGTTTAATGGTGTGTACGCGAAACGCATACCCGACGCCGATCCGGTGGCGTTATCCCTAGGCACCTTGGTCGTGGGTGGCTTGATACTGGCGATTCCGGCTTGCCTGCTGCAAAGCGCTGGCGCAGGATTCGCCTTTTCCGCTGAGGCTGTCAGTGTGCTGCTCATCCTCGGTGTGATGGGAACGGGACTCGCCACATGGGCCTTTTTCGTCGTCGTCAGTGAGCGTGGCCCGGGTTTTCTATCGACCATTAACTATATGATCCCGGCAGTCGCGTTTTTAGCGGGCACCGTGTTTTTGTCGGAGCCATGGGGTTGGCAGCATCTCGTTGCGCTGTTACTGATTTTGGTAGGGGTATGGCTCATTCAAGTACGGAATGCTGGGGCGGATCATGCTCAGGACAACCCCAACTAAGCCAGATCAAAGCGTTTCCTGAGAAAGCGAGCCACGCCATCTTCGTCATGATGCCCGATGACCTCGTCTGCGACTTGAATGAGCAGGGGGTCGGCGTTTGCGGTGGCGTAGGACTCCGTAGCGCACTCAAACATGCTGAAATCGTTATCGCCGTCACCAAAAGCAATGACATGCTCTACAGAAAGTTCTGATCTTAAATGGTTGATTCCATTGCCCTTGCTGCCAGGCTGTGATGGATATCTAGCCAGTGTAGGTCTCTTTCTTCTACTGCCGTTCCCGCATACGCCACAAGGTGAGGCTCATCGGCAATGCTGGCCCGCACGCGGTCGACGCCTCGGCGCCACCCAAGGAAAAAAGATTAATCACACTCACGTCGTCGGGCATGGCAGTCAGCGGCTCTAAAGGGAGATGCCGCTCTTCTTCGAACAGGTCGGCTAATTTTTGTTCGCTGCTACTTTTTAAAGGGCCATGGTACAGGGCATGTTGCTGATTGGCGTTAAGTGTAAAAACAAAGGGGTTAAGATCACTGAGGGTAAAGGCCGCTAAGACATGCCAAACCTCCTGAGGTGTTAGAGGTGATGATGGCTGTAGCGGCACTCCTCGGGGGACCAAATAATGGCCCCATTCTTTAAAATCATGGGCAGGACAAAGTGATGATCTTTGAGCGGGGCGGCTGCCGCTTGCAGCGTCCGCCCGGTCGCCACGGTATAAGGTATGCCGCGTGAGCGCATCATCGCCAGGGTATCCGCCGTATACCCTGAAATTGTCAGACTGCTTGTTGAGTAATGTCCCGTCGAGATCAAATACAACTAAGGTCACGTATGCTCTCCCTGCGAGACGTGTCGATTAGGCTGGCCGGCTAGTGCTCAGTGACGACCAGGTCAGCCACCAGCGAAGCGCGAATGTCTGCGGCGCCACCTCGTGATGTTCAACCGGATAGCCTGGGTGATCGATACCGGCGAACAAGCGGCGCGCCATCTTTCAATGCGTTGATTTGCTCAGGCGTTGATCTCAAACCGCAGAAAGTGGACGGACGACGTCTTATCGGCCGTGGTTCGATCGAGGTCCTCATCGGCAATGGGCACGATGCGGTCCAGCTCGCCGACCTGCAGCCAGACTTGATCCTCAATGCCGATCATCTGCCCGAGCCGGATACGGCCCGCTGCTCCGGGTCGGGTATTTCGATCATAAACGTGGCCTTCCAGTTGTGGCCGTCGGGAATGAGCGGGTTATAGGCGCTGAGCTCCTCTTCGATCCCAGCGGGCTCGAAGACGCGCTCGATGCGCAGCATTTCTTGGATCTGATAGCGAATGGTCGTGGCGTCTTCGAAGTAAAGTCGCGCGTGGTCTCCCAAGGGGAGTTGGCGCGTTTTCTTGTGCGCCATCACCTCTGCGCGGAAGTCAGCCCGCCGTGCGGCATACTCTTCCAGACTCCAAAGATCCTCTCGTGTCAGCTGCGTCATGAGTCATTTCCTCACTTGTCGAACAGTCGTGTGGTCACCACTGTAGCGGATTAGAGCCCATACGCCTCGCGGAGCAGGGACATAGGGTGTTCTGCCTTTTGAACGTTGTCGGCCAGGTTGGCAATGTGCTCGCCCGCCATGGGGCAATCGCTGATAAATCGGTCGGGTGCCTGTGCGTCAATTTTTCGTACGGTTGGCCGCGCAATTTTGACAGACTTATCGCGCGTTTCTTTTTTCACCGCGTAGGTCCCATCATGCCCAGAGCATCGCTCGTAGGGTGTAACTTCGCTGTCATGCACCAGATTCAACACATCTCGTGTCTTCAGTCCGATATTTTGAACGCGTTGGTGACAAGCGACTTGGTAGGCAACATCCCCCAGCGCCGAAGAAAAATTCGTGTCCAGTGCATCGCCCTTGTGGCGAAGCCACAAATACTCAAAGGGGTCAAAAAATGCCTTTTGTACCTTCAGGACGTCGGGGTCATCTGGGTACATCAATGGCAATTCTTGCTTGTACATCAGCACGCAGGAGGGGATGGGGGCCGTCAAGTCATAGCCCTCATCCACTAGTTTGGCGAGCACGGGAATGTTCGCCTCCTTCAGCGCGTTGACGCTATTCGAGGTCACCCAGTTCCAGCTTCGGCATGCCGCAGCACTTTTCTTTGGGCACAATATCGATGTGGATGTCGTTGTGCTGAAACACTTTGACAAAATCCTCGCCGATGGCGGGGCTGTTGTAATTGCCGTAGCACGTGGCATAAAGCGCGACCTTCCCGGTTGTTTCCCCGACGGCTTGCGCCGGTAGGTTTGTCAGCAGCGGCTTCACTCGCTTTCTCAGGGTCTTGCTGTGGAGCTTAGGGAGCGGCGCTTCATGATGAATATCCAGCGTCGCGGATAAGGCTTTTCGGAACAAACTGCTGTTGTTGAGCGCGTTGACCGTGATGTCGACCAGCGGTATCGACGTGGATGACAGCAACCGGTCCGTGCTCGTCAAGGTTTTATCGCGCACCGAGGCGCCATCGTCTTTAAAGCGCTGCGCCTTGGCTCTGAGCATTAAGTGGGGGAAATCTACATTGAACTCGTGAGGGGGCACGTAAGGACACTTGGTCAGGTAACACAGATCACAGAGGTAGCACTGATCCACCACTTTGCCGTAGTCCGCCTTATCAACGCCGTCGACTTCGAGGGTCTCTGACTCGTCGATTAAATCAAAAAGAGTAGGAAAGGCGTCGCAGAGACTGACGCAGCGGCGGCAACCATGGCAGACATCAAAGACGCGCTCGAGCTCGTCGTTCAGAGAATCTTTATCCCAAAACGCCTCACTTTTCCACGCTATCGGGTGTCGAGTGGGGGCGTCGACGCTACCTTCTCTCATCTAGTATTTCTCTCTCTGTGCCAGTGTCGGTGATAGGTGCCGCTGGCGGAGTGCGCTAACGGATAGCCAGGTGGTATTACAACACCCGGTAGTGCAATCGGGTACCCAAAAATAAGGGGAGCCGCGCGGGCTCCCCTGATCTAACCTCTATCCGAATGCTCGGAGGTGACTAGTCGTCGAGGTTATCCAGCGCTTTCTGAAAGCGATTAGCATGGCTCCGCTCTGCCTTGGCCAGCGTCTCAAACCAATCCGCAATCTCGTCAAAGCCCTCGTCACGTGCCGATTTGGCCATACCGGGGTACATGTCTGTGTACTCGTGGGTCTCGCCTGCATAGAGCGCTTCGAGGTTCTTCTTGGTATCGCCCATGGGTAACCCGGTTGCTGGGTCGCCCACCTCTTCGAGATACTCTAAATGTCCGTGAGCATGCCCTGTCTCGCCTTCTGCAGTTGAACGGAAGACCGCCGCGACATCGTTGTATCCCTCAACATCCGCTTTAGAGGCGAAATACAGGTAACGTCGGTTAGCCTGGGATTCACCCGCGAACGCGTCCTTGAGATTTTGCTCGGTTGCACTGCCTTTCAATTCCATTTTCTACTCCTTAGATTCGCTGAAAACAGTCGGGTTGGCATCTGGCCATTGCGAGCCAAGATGCCACTGACTCCTTACTATACTGATCGTGTTGATATTTGGCTTACTGATAATTTTAAAAAAAATCGATCGATAAAAACGATTACCATATGCCGCAGTGGGAGTGAATCGATGACCACACGCCCCTCTGGGACGTGCGACATTGAGCTGAGGAGAGACGAAAATGCGCGAGGCGATGGATCTGACTGGCGTGTTCTGGGGCGATGCGATGAGGCAGCCGACCCTCAAACAGCTGCGCTATTTAACGGCCGTTGCGCGGCACCAGCATTTTGGGCAGGCGGCTACTGCGTCTCACGTAAGCCAAAGTACGCTGAGCGCCGGCATTTTGGAGCTGGAAGAAGTGCTGGGTGTGAGCCTCATTGAGCGCAACAATCGCAGAGTATTCCTGACGCCGACAGGAGAGCAGGTGGTGACGCGGGCGCGCGAGCTGTTGTTGGACGTCGAAGATCTGGTGTCTTTGTGTGCGGGCGCGGGTGAGCCCTTTCACGGCCGCATGCGGCTTGGTGTGATTCCAACCGTCGCGCCGTTTTTGTTGCCGGAGCTGTTAGGCGAAGTTCGCGATTTGTATCCGGAGTTCAAGTTGTACATCCGAGAAGCCCTGAGTCAGCCGCTGCTGGAGGCATTGCAGGCGGGTGAGCTTGACGTGCTGTTGCTGGCGCTGCCTTTTCCAGCGGAGCAGGTTGAGACGATGCCGCTGTTTGCTGATGAGTTTTTACTGGCCTGCCCGGAGTCTCATCCACTGGCCGCGCGCTCGCGGTTAACGAGTGCGGATCTTCGCGGCGAAGCCCTGTTGTTATTGGAGGAGGGGCACTGCCTCCGGGACCATGCGCTGGAGGCTTGTGAGCTGCGCGACTCCCAAATTACGATTCCGTATCAGGCGACCAGTTTGGCGACGATTGTTCAAATGGTAGCCAATAACATTGGCGTGACGTTGCTGCCGAGTATGGCGGTGAAGGCGGGCATAACTACCAACACGGCGCTGTGTGTTAGGCATTTTGATCAGCGGACGATTACGCGGCAGATCGGCCTTATGTGGCGGAAAAAGACATCGCGGCGAATCGAATTTCGACAGCTGGGCGATTTGATAGCGCGGCTTGTGGCCAGTTAACCGGAGAGGGTTATCATTTTTTCCTGTTAACGCTGCCGCGTCGTTCACCGGTATGTTGCGTGCGGAAGGGCCTCTCGCCGGCTTTCACCACTCGGTGTCGCTTGGGAGGTTGGCGTGGCGGAATGAGGTGAAGCGCCCCATTGCCGATCAAGTCACGCCGGCCCATGGCTTTTAATGTTTTTCGCAGCAATGGCCAATTATCGGGATCGTGATAGCGCAAAAAGGCCTTGTGTAATTGCCTTTGTTTCAACTTTCGCACTGTATTCATCGTGCCGCTGTTTCTTTTGACGCGCTTTAAAGGGTTATAGCCGGTGTGGTACATCGCGGTAGCGGTTGCCATGGGGGACGGATAAAAAGTCTGCACTTGGTCGGCTCTAAAGCGATGGCGTTTGAGCCACAGTGCCAGGGAGACCATGTCGTCGTCGGTGGTGCCCGGGTGGGCCGCGATGAAATAGGGAATCAGATATTGCTTCTTGCCGGCCTCTTTAGAAAAGCGCTCAAACATCTCGGCAAACCGATCGTAGCTTCCAATACCCGGCTTCATCATCTTGGACAGCGGACCGTCTTCGGTGTGTTCCGGCGCAATTTTGAGGTAACCGCCAACGTGATGCGTCACCAATTCGCGAACGTATTCTGGGCTTTCTACGGCTAGGTCGTAGCGAAGTCCCGAGGCGATCAATACTTTTTTCACGCCTGTGACGGCTCGTGCCTTGCGATACAGACTGATAAGAGGCGTTTGGTCAGTGTTCAAATTCTTGCATATGCCGGGGTAGACACAGCTGAGCTTGCGGCAGGCCGCCTCAGTGGCTTTATCTTTGCAGGCGAGGCGCCACATATTAGCGGTGGGACCGCCTAGATCAGAAATGACACCGGTGAAAGAGGGGCTGGTATCGCGAATGCGTTCCACCTCTCTAACGATCGATTCTTCGGAGCGGCTTTGGATAATACGGCCTTCATGCTCGGTAATAGAGCAAAAAGTGCAGCCGCCGAAACAGCCTCGCATGATGTTCACCGAGTGCTGGATCATCTCCATGGCGGGCACCGCCGCATCACCATAGTCGGGGTGCGGTAGCCGCTGGTAGGGCAGTTCAAATACCCAGTCGAGCTCATCCGTTTCAAGCGGGATCGGGGGTGGGTTTAACCAGACCGCCCGATCGCCATGGTATTGAATCAGCGGCAAAGCATTATGTGGGTTCGTCTCTTTGTGGAACACTCGAGAGGCGTGGGCGTAAAGGGCCGGGTCTGCCGTCACCGCTTCCGCCGAGGGCAGTCTGATGACATGCGTATTAGGATTGGTGCTCGCGACAAGCCGCACTGGGGTGGCGACTTCCACCTCCTCGTCGGACTCAGTGGCGCAGGACTCCGCGCTCATCCCATCGTAGGGGTTGGTGTGGGCTTCAACGACGCCAGGCTCATCAATAGAAGTGGAGTCAATGATGGTTCTGCCGGCATAGGGCGACGTGACGACGCGAGCGGTTCCACGGATCTCGGTGAGCTGGTCAATGGACTCGCCTTGTGCCAGTCGATGCGCCACTTCAATGATGGCGCGCTCAGCATTGCCGAAGAGTAAAATGTCAGCTCGGCTATCGAGTAATACCGAGCGTTTGACGCGATCACTCCAATAATCATAGTGGGCGATCCGTCTGAGGCTGGCCTCAATCCCGCCAATCACGATGGGGGTATCTCGCCATGCCTCACGGAGTCTCTGGCTGTAGACAGTGATGGCGCGATCGGGGCGCTGGCCTGCCACATTACCGGGCGTGTAGGCATCATCGTTGCGTCGCTTTCGATCGGCGGTGTAATGGTTGATCATCGAATCCATATTGCCGGCCGTGACACCAAAAAATAGGTTGGGTTGGCCGAGAGCAGTAAATGCATCGGTCGAGCGCCAGTCTGGCTGCGCGATCATCCCGACACGAAACCCCTGAGCCTCTAAAACGCGGCCAATGACGGCCATGCCGAAGCTAGGGTGATCAACATACCCGTCGCCAGACACGATAATGATGTCGCAGCTGTCCCAGCCCAGTTGATCCATCTCTTTCCGAGACATCGGTAACCACGGAGCGGGTCCAAAGCACTCTGCCCAGTATTTCCGGTAATCAAAAATGGCAGGTGTGTCAGATTTCATTGCTTTTCCGCTTGTTGGCGAATATCGGGGGGTACGTCGAGCTCAGCTCCGCAATGTTGACAGTATTGCGCCAAAAGGCCATGCCCTTGTTTGGCACAAAGTGGGCAGTTCCAGGGGAGCGTTGGAGTGGGGTTGCGCTGTCCATTAACGCGCTCCCAGAGTCTGCCGGTAATGATTGCAGTGGGCACTGCAATAATGGCGTACCCAACAAGCATACCCAAACCGGCTACGAACCGACCTGCCACTGTTTGCGGCACGAGGTCGCCATAACCCACGGTTGTGATCGTCACGACAGCCCAATATACGCTGACCGGTATGCTGACAAAGCCGTGAGCGGGTCCCTCAATCACATAGATCACGCAGCCAAATATCACCACGACCAACATCACCATGACAAAGAAGACAAAAATGGACTTTGAAGAGAATTTTGAACTTCTAAAGTTGTTTCTCTGCAAGGAGCGTGATAAGTCGAAAGATTCGAAAGACGCGCATCACACGGAGCAATCGGATGATGGCGAGGGATCTGATGATGAAATTGATATCGGATCTCATGTGGGGACAATGGCAAGGAAGTCGATGATGCCCCAGAAGCTCAAGAGATAAGCTGAACGCTTATGGCTGCACCAGAGGCGGGTCGCATATTCCAGCGTAAAGAGGCCTGTTAAAGCAAGCTCCAGCGTCCAAAAAGTACTCCCAAAGCGATTGTGTAGCTCATCGACTGAGTCGAAGATAACGATAGAGACGCTCAGGAGAATCAGCGCAATCAATGTGATATCGAAGCGCCGCCCAGCGGTCGAGCCGGTGCCAAAAATAATCACCTCTAGGCGGTGTCGCAACGCCGATTGCCCTGATTCTGGTGTATCGGAAAGAGGGGTCGGATGGTGCATCACAAGAGTTCCTTCAGGTCAGTCCACACACTTGAGACGATCAGGGGCTGCGCCTCGGCGGTTGGGTGAATGCCGTCTGCCTGCATGAGCGCCGGGTTCGTTGCAATGGACTCCAGAGGAAAATGGCCCAATACCGCATCGCTTCCCTCGATCGCCTGAGGAAAGCTCGCTCTGAACGCATCAATGTAAAATTTGCCGAGGTTGGGGGGGATCTCCATGGGCAATATCAGTACTTTGGCCCCGGTGGCTTCTGAATCGCGAACCATGGTGGCGAGATTGTCTCGCAGCTGGCCAATGGGGTATCCGCGCAATCCGTCATTCCCGCCGAGCTCGATGATCACGATGTCTGGCTGATATCGTTGTAATAGAGACGACAGTCGTCTCAAGCCACCGGCAGACGTCTCCCCTGATATACTCGCATTGACGACGGCGTAGGGCGCAGAGTGCTGCTCGAGTTTGTCTTCAAGTAACGCCACCCAGCCTTGCTCCAGTGGAATTCCATACGCGGCACTAATGCTGTCACCCAGCACTAATATGGGGCCCGGCTCGCTGTCGGCATTGGCGGAGGACGTCACGCACCATAACGAAATCAATCCAAGGCAGAGCGCGAGTCGTAAGTCATGTGCGAGGGCACGCAGTATGATCAAAGTAAAACATCTCCTAAAAACCGTCTCGACCGCTGACGGTGATCTCGACATCTTGCGCGGCATCGACTTCGAAATTCCTGTGGGGTCGTCGGCCGCGATTGTGGGTGCGTCTGGATCCGGCAAGTCTACCTTGCTAGGGCTCCTCGCGGGGATGGATATAGCCACTGCGGGTCAAATATGGATCGATGGAGAGCTGCTGACTGATTTAAGCGAAGATCAGCGCGCGAGTCTGCGGGCCGAGAAGGTGGGGTTTGTCTTTCAGAGCTTTCAATTATTGCCTTCATTGACGGCACTTGAAAATGTGATGCTGCCGCTGGAATTAGCCGGAGTGGCGGGGGCCGCTGAGACTGCAGAGCGATTCTTAACAGAGGTCGGTCTTGAAAACCGGCTGGCGCACTACCCCACGACGTTATCAGGCGGGGAGCAGCAACGCGTCGCCATTGCCAGAGCGTTTGCTCGAGAGCCCCGTATTCTGTTTGCCGACGAACCCACCGGTAATTTAGATACCCGCACGGGCGAGCGGGTGGTCGAGCTGCTGTTCAAGCTCAATGCGACGGCGCGCACGACGCACATCTGCTGCCCGATGAGCAGCTGGCGAAGCAATGCGATCTTCGTTTCGGAATGGTGGCGGGCGAATTGCAGCCCCTTCTATGAAACTGTCCCTGATTTGGCGATTACTGGCCCGTGATTGGCGCGGTGGAGAACTGGGCATACTGATCGTTGCCTTGATACTGGCTGTCTCAGTGATCGTCGGCATCAGTAGTTTTGTAACGCGCCTCCAATCGGCACTGATGTCTGAAAGCGCACGATTCTTGGCCGCAGACCTCGTCGTTGTGAGTCGCTCAGAGCTGCCGAGTGAGTGGGCTGAGGAAGCGGCGATATTAAACTTGCAGGCGACCGACGCGTTGGGATTTCCCTCAATGGCCGTCGCCGATATTGATCATATGGCCATGGTGTCGATTAAAGCGGTTGCAGATGGCTATCCCTTGAGAGGGACATTGCAGTGGTCGGCTGAGCCCTACGGTCAGCTGCGGAGTGGTGCGACGATCCCATTGCCCGGGCAAGTGTGGCTTGCACCGCGGTTATTTTCATTGCTCGCCGTCGAGCCAGGTGACCAGATCACGGTGGGCGAAACGCTGCTGACCGTATCGGGGTCGGTTCGAAGTGAGCCAGACGCCACCACAGCCGTGTTTGGTTTTGGACCTCGGTTGCTCATGAATACCGCAGACATTCCGGCTACTGGCGTTGTCCAGCCCGGCAGTCGAGTCGAATATCGGCTGATGCTCAGTGGGCCTGCGAGCGCCACGAAAGCGTTTGAAGATTGGGTCACACCGCAGCTCCAAGAGGGGCAGCGTGTGCAATCAATCGAGGGCACACAGCCCCGGATAGGCGATACCTTAGATCGCGCGCAGGGATTTTTGTTGTTGGCGGGCAGTCTTGCTGTCGTGCTGGCCGCGGCCGCTATCACATTGGCGAGCCGCCGCTTTGGCGTGCGTCACACGCAGTACGTCGCCATTTTAAAGAGCCTCGGTGCGCAGTCCCACGAGATCAGTCAGCTGTATGGTGCCAGTTTGTTCTGTTTGGGTGCTGTGACCACGGTGGTGGGTTGTGCCATCGGCTGGTTAATGCAGGAAGCATTCATTGTGGTGCTGGGTTCCTTGCTGCCGATTACACCGGGTGCGGCGGGCGGCCGGCCTTTTTTAATGGGTGTTGCTACGTCGGCCGTCTGTTTAGCGTGTTTTGCATGGCCCCCACTGAGCCGACTGGGCCATGCGCCGCCGCTGCTGGTGCTGCGGGCTGATGTGCAGGTTGACGACGCGCAAAAGACCAGTGATTTTCTGCTCGGGGGAGCCGCTATTGTCGCCCTCATGTGGTGGTATAGCGGCAGTGCAACGGTCACCGCGGCGGTCGTGGCAGGTCTGGTAATTGTGATTGCACTCGGTTTTTTAGTGGCGCGATTATTGTTGTCTGGTGGGCGCAAAGTAGGCGGATTTGCCGGCAGTATTTGGCGCATAGCGCTGGCTGGATTACAGCGACGGGGTCGCGCTAACGCGCTGCAGATGGTGATCTTTGCGATCACCATAATGCTGATGT
Organism: uncultured Luminiphilus sp.; assembly: GCA_905182485.1. Classification (GTDB taxonomy): domain Bacteria; phylum Pseudomonadota; class Gammaproteobacteria; order Pseudomonadales; family Halieaceae; genus Luminiphilus. The sequence goes on along the minus strand of CAJJBO010000021.1, from coordinate 40,841 downwards.
TGCTGCTGTCAGTAGTGCGTTCTTCCTTGATCAGTCAGTGGCAGGATCAGCTCCCCCCTGGAGTGCCCAATCACTTCATGTTGAACCTAGCTCCGACTGAGCGATCACTGCTTACCGAGTTTTTTGATCGAAACGGCATTCGTTCAGAGGCGTTATACCCTATGACCCGAGGCCGAGTGATTGCAGTCAATGACAGCGAGCTACCTGAGTGGGACGAGACCGAGACCAACGACTCGCCGAGACAGCGTGGTGCGAATTTCACCTGGTCGGACACGGTGCCGGCTGGTAATGCCTTGGTGGAGGGTGACTGGTGGGCTGCTGATACGGAAGAGGCGTGGGTATCCATTGAGGCGGATTTTGCGGAGGGACTTGGGGCGCAGGTAGGCGATCAGGTGTCATTGCGCATCGGCGCCGATATCCTGCGTGCCACGATCAAAAATATTCGGGAGGTTGATTGGCAATCCATGCGCCCCAATTTTTTCATGGTCTTTCCACGCGCCGTGCTGGAGCCTTATCCCGGAATGTACATGACCAGCTTTTTGTTAGCCGCGGACCAAAAATCGCTGCTGAATAAACTGGTTGTGACATTCCCCACTGTCACCGTGATCGAACTGGATGTGGTAATTGAAGAGATGAGATCGGTGATCAGCCAGGTCGCTAGGGCGCTTGAGTTGGTGCTGGGTGTGATTCTGCTCGCCGGTGCGCTGGTGTTGGTGGCCGGCGTGCAGTCGAGTGTCGATGGTCGTCTAAAAGAGAGTGCGCTGCTGCGGGCTCTGGGTGCTCGACGGCAGGTAGTGCTGGGTACCCTTTGGATTGAGTTCCTCGTGCTCGGTGCATTGGCGGGTCTGTTGGGGAGTGCCGGCGCCGAGGCGGCGGCCTGGGGGCTTCAAACCGCGGTCTTTGACATGACGTGGACACCCACCTTTATCATGTGGTGGTTAGGACCCTTGTTGGGTGCGCTGATTGTGGGAGCCCTCGGGGTTTGGTCGTGTCGAAGCGTGGTCAATACGCCGCCAGTGATTTTGTTACGCGAGGCGTGAGGGTGCCAGACGCGTGTCACGCGCCTATTAGCCAACGGTCTGACCCCACAACGGCGCATCTGCTGCAACGCGATGCCCCTCAATTCAGGGGCGCAAGCCGACTGATTGCTGGTCTGCACACGCTGAAGCCTTGTCACAGAGAACGATTAGCTCAATAGATGAGCGACCGCGTCGCGTTCCTCTGTTAATTCCCGAGCAGTAGCATCCATTTTGTCACGACTGAAATCAGAAATCGCCAAACCCTGAACCACTTCCCAGTTGCCGTTTTCGCAGCGACAGGGGAAAGAGTAGATGAGTCCGGGTTCGATACCGTAGGAGCCATCTGAGATAACGCCCATAGAGACCCAGTCATCATTGGGGGTGCCGAGTGCCCAACTGCGCATGTGGTCGATTGCGGCATTCGCCGCCGAGGCGGCGGACGATGCCCCTCTGGCTTCGATGATGGCGGCACCGCGCTGCTGAACTGTGGGAATAAAGTCGTTGTCGTACCAATCCATATCGATCTGCGCGATGGCTGGCTCGCCGTTCACTAATGCGTGATGTAGGTCAGGGTATTGGGTGGCAGAATGATTTCCCCAAATGGTCATTTGCAGAATGTCGTTGACGGTGTGTCCCGTCTTCTGCGCGAGCTGAGTTTTTGCGCGGTTATGATCCAGTCGCATCATCGCTGTAAATTGCCGGGGGTCAATGCTGGGTGCGTTTCGTTGGGTGATTAAGGCATTGGTGTTGGCTGGGTTGCCCACCACGAGCACTTTGATGTCTCGGCTCGCTACGTCATCAATCGCTTTGCCTTGCACGCCAAAAATGGCGGCGTTGGCTTCAAGCAAGTCTTTTCTTTCCATCCCGGGTCCGCGGGGTCGTGCGCCAACGAGTAATGCGTAGTCGCTATCTTGGAAGGCAACCTGTGGGTCATCGGTACAAATGACGCCGGCGAGTAAGGGAAAGGCGCAGTCATCTAGCTCCATCTTGACGCCATTGAGCGCGGTCATTGCTGGCGTGATATCCAGTAGTTGCAGGATCACAGGCTGTTCTTCCCCCAACATGGCGCCGGACGCGATGCGAAACAGGAGGGCGTATCCAATTTGGCCTGCGGCTCCAGTGACAGTCACGCGAACGGGTGCTTTCATAATGTTGCTCCTTGGGATTCGAGGATTTAAAACCAGCGATGACGCCGGACTCGGATTTTCCTTTCAGATCGTCAAAAACTCAAGCGCCTTTCATCTCTGAGGGTGCGTTAGCACCGCTTTATGGACTTTTTGGGCGGGCAAGGCGTAAAAAGCACCCCGCAGTGTGCTGAACGCGCGCCTCAGTGCGAGTCGGCCTGTGTCGGTCATCGCTCATCATGCGATGAAGTATTTTGCGTCTCAGGGCGGTGTCTCCTATCATCGCCCCTCGACTAACAATATAAGCCCGGTCGGTTTCGCTGCGATGGCGAAAACCGCAGCAGGCCAAACGAGCGGCCCCAATTATCAATGACCTAGCGCATAAAGATCCTCGAAAAAGCCAGTTGGAGTTCAATAAGCTTCGAAAGCGCTTACGTCGACAGATGGGAAAGGCCATTGCGGACTTCAACCTGATCGAGCAGGACGATCGGGTGATGGTTTGTATCTCGGGCGGCAAGGACTCGCACGTGATGCTCGAGTTGTTGATTGCGCTGCGCGAGAGTGCGCCAATCGATTTTGAGATTGTGGCAGTGACACTCGATCAGAAGCAGCCCGACTATCCCGAGGAGGTGTTGCCAGCTTATCTGGAGACCCTGAGCATTCCTTTTTATATTCTTGAGCGCGATACCTACAGCGTTGTGAAATCGGTGATTCCCGAGGGTAAAACAACCTGTGGTCTTTGTTCTCGTTTACGACGGGGCACGCTCTACGGTTTCGCAGAGGAGATTGGCGCGACCAAGATCGCGCTGGGCCATCACCGTGATGACATCGTTGAAACGTTATTTCTGAATTTGTTCTTTGGTGGAAAATTAAAAGCAATGCCCGTCAAGTTGCGGAGCGACGATGGCCGCAATGTGGTGATTCGCCCTCTGGCCTATTGTCGCGAATCGGACCTGGCTCGTTATGCAGTGGCGAAGGCATTCCCCATTATTCCTTGCAACCTGTGTGGCACTCAGGAAAATTTGCAGCGGCAGGAGATCAAGCAGATGTTGCAGGTTTGGGAAAAGCAGTACCCCGGGCGGACAGAAACGATATTTCGCTCGCTGAGCAACGCGGCACCCTCGCATCTATTGGATCGAACGCTGTTTGATTTTACCGGCTTGAGCGTGGAGCGTGATGATAGTTTGGGCTTGCCTGATATCCGGGTTGTGAATCTGTAATGGTGCTGTTGAGTGCCGCAGAGGTCTCTATTGAGCGGGGCGAACGTCGTTTATTGCAAGGCGTTGGTCTGGCGGTAGCGTCGGGGCAAGTATGGCAAGTGTTGGGTGCCAACGGTGTTGGTAAAAGCAGTTTATTAAGGGCGTTAGCGGGGCTGGCGCGATTCGGGGTTGAGGGTTCGATCTCTCGGTTCGAGCCTTTGCTTTATTTGGCGCACGCGCCTGCGATTAAGTGCGCGCTAAGTCCGCTCGAAAATTTGCGCTGTCACCCTGCCTGCGATGTCACCTCGACACCTGCGCAAATCGCATTAGCGTTAGAGGCTGTTCAGCTTGGCGGGTATGAGCATCAACCCGTTGGTTCCCTCTCTGCCGGACAGCAGCGTCGTGTCGCGTTGGCCCGCTTGCTGCTGACCGGTGCTCGACTGTGGTTACTGGATGAGCCGTTTACGGCGCTCGATGGAGCGGGCTGTGACTGGTTGGAGGAGTGTATCCGTGGACATGTCAGTACTGGGGGTGCCGTCATTTTTACGAGCCACCAACCCAGCCGTTTTAGCGAGCTTCAGCAAGATCTGGATTTAGCCAACTATGCCGTCAGTTGATCGCCCCAGTCTCTCTCTGCTCACGGCCTTCGGCCGGCAGTTCCGTCGGCACGGTCAGGCGTTGATGGCGAGTCTCACCGATGTTGCGAATCCGCTGCTTTTTTTCTTCATGGTAGTCACATTATTTCCGCTGGGTTTGGGTCCAGATCCACAGCAACTGGCTTCTATGGCGCCCGGGATTCTGTGGGTTGTGGCGTTATTGGCGAGTCTCATGGTCAGTGCAAGGATGTTTGCATCCGATTTCGAGGATGGCAGTCTTGAACAAATGGCCTTGGCGTCCCACCCGCTATCAGTGCTCGCGTTAGGTGAAGTCGCGGCACATTGGCTGGCCACAGGATGCTTATTGGCAGTGGTTTCGCCCTTGTTTGCAATGATGCTGGGTTTGCCGTCTCAAGGGCTGGGCGTACTTGTTCTGAGTTTATTGTTGGGTACGCTGTGTCTGACGTTGATTGGTGCGGTGGGAAGCGCGTTGACCGTCAGTATTCGCAGGGGGGGCTTGCTACTCTCACTCTTGATTATTCCGCTTAATGTGCCGGTGCTCATCTTTGGCACCGCCGCGGTCACAGAGGCTGTGATGGGAAGGGATCCATCGACTTGGCTGACGCTCATGGGCGCTTTAGCGGCGGGCATGCTGGCGCTAGCGCCACTGGCTATGGGCGCTGCATTGCGTATTTCACTTGATAGTTAAGTGCCGCTCTGGGCGAACTGCTGCCGAATGTGAATTAGGCCTCAAGGCAAAGGTTTAGCCGCTATAATGCGGGGTATGTGGGCGTTCATTCATAAATTGGGGTCACCCCCTTGGTTTTTCGGATTCAGTGGCACCCTGGTGCGCTGGCTATTGCCGGTGACTGTCCTGCTGCTTGCGGTGGGTGCCTACTGGGGGTTGCTGGTTGCCCCCCCAGATTTTCGTCAAGGTAATTCTTATCGCATTATTTATATCCACGTTCCTGCAGCCGTTGTGGCATTGGCCGGTTATTACGTGATGGCCATTGCTGGCGCAATTAGTCTGATCTGGCGAATTAAGATGGCCGATGTGGCCATGCGCGCGGCCGCCCCCGTGGGGGCTGTGCTAACGGCCGTTGCATTAGTGACCGGGGCGATTTGGGGCAAGCCGACATGGGGCGCTTGGTGGGTGTGGGACGCGCGGATTACGTCGATGTTGATCCTCCTGTTCCTCTATCTTGGTGTGGTGGCGCTGTTTGAAGCGTATGAAAATAAGACTGCTGCGGCAAAGGCTTGTGCGGTACTGACCTTGGTCGGCACCGTTAATATCCCTATTATTTATAAGTCAGTCGATTGGTGGTACTCGCTGCATCAACCTGCATCGCTCAAATTTACGGGTGAGTCGGCTATTGATGCCAGTATGTTGTATCCCTTATTGGTGATGATTGGCGCATTTTATTTGCTGTTCGCGATGTCCATGCTGCTAAATATGCGTGCAGAGTTGCTCTGGCAGCATCGTAATGCGCATTGGTTGCGACAACGGTTGGATGTGTCTTGATGTATTTTGAATCCCTTGCTGCCGCATGGCACATGGACGGCCACGGTGGCTATGTTTGGATGGCCTACGCCCTGACGACGATGGCGGTAGTGTTGATGGTTTGGTTGCCACTGGCACGCTTTCGTCGGCACTTGCGATGGGTCAGCGCGCACCAACTGCGGCAAGCCGGTGACAGTCAGTTATAAATGTGGGTAACCACACTGCCCTCTGATCGAGAGGGCTCATTGAAAAGAGCGGGTGCTATGACAAATCAGTACATCAAGGCAATCACAGTGAAGCGGTGCGTTACCGCCTGGAGTGGCTGAGATGCATCCTGCGCGAAAACAACGCCTCATTTTGGTCAGTCTTGTGGTGGTGCTATCCAGTACCGCCATCGGTCTGGCGGCTTATGCACTCAGAGATAACATCAACCTGTTTTACCCGCCGGCCGAAGTCGCGGCGGGCAAGGCGCCGATCGATCGCACAATCCGGTTAGGGGGAATGGTGGTTGAAGGCAGTATTGAACGCAGCCGTGATGAGCTCGACACCACCTTTTGGGTGACAGATTACAAAGCGTCGGTCGCCATTCGCTATAGGGTATTTTGCCAGACTTGTTTCGTGAAGGAGAGGGTATCGTCGCTGAGGGTCGGCTTGACGATCAAGGTGTGTTGATTGCGACGCAGGTACTGGCGAAGCATGATGAAAATTATATGCCCCCCGAGGTTAAAGAGGCGCTCGAAGGGAATACGCCACGCTCCGCTGCGCCGTATCAGCCATGATCCCAGAAATAGGACACCTCGCCCTTATTATCGCTTTCGTATTTGCGATGGGACTCGCAGTGATTCCGATGTGGGGAGCGGTGCGCGGCAATAGTGCCGCGCTGAATCTCGCGCCAACCCTAGCTATGGGCGTTTTACTGTTTGTGGGCATTGCCTTTGCCATGCTCGCAGTCAGTTTCCTTAAAGATGACTTTTCAGTCGCCGTCGTCGCGGCAAATTCGAACAGCTTGCTGCCGGCCATCTTCAAGTTTTCTGCTTTGTGGGGTAACCACGAAGGCTCCCTTCTACTCTGGGTGCTCATACTATCTGGGTGGATGGCGGCGGTGTCATGGTTCAGTCATGGACTGCCAAGCGTGATGGTTGCGCGTGTCTTGAGCGTGATGGGCATGATCGCGGTCGGTTTTCTCGCTTTTTCCCTACTGACTTCGAATCCCTTCGAGCGTTTGCTGCCCAACATACCCCTCGATGGCAATGACTTAAATCCATTGCTTCAGGATCCGGGGTTGATTATTCATCCACCGCTTTTGTACATGGGTTACGTTGGATTATCGGTACCGTTCGCCTTCGCGATCGCGGCGTTGCTGGGGGGTAGATTGGATGCATCGTGGGCGAGATGGTCGCGTCCATGGACCAATATGGCATGGGCTTTTTTGACCGCCGGCATTACTTTGGGCAGCTGGTGGGCTTACTACGAATTAGGCTGGGGTGGCTGGTGGTTCTGGGATCCGGTCGAAAACGCGTCCTTTATGCCTTGGTTAATGGGCACCGCATTAGTACACAGCCTCGCTGTCACCGAGAAGCGGGGGGTGTTTCGGGCGTGGACCGTATTGCTCGCTATTTTTGCCTTCTCATTGTCGTTGCTGGGCACGTTTCTGGTTCGCTCGGGCGTCCTAACCAGCGTCCATGCTTTTGCTTCTGATCCTGAGCGCGGGCTCTTCATTTTGATATTTCTCGCTTTGGTCATCGGGGGTTCGTTGCTTTTGTATGCCCTGAGAGCCCCTACCGTCGCGAGCCGCATTAATTACACGGCGGTGTCGCGGGAGTCGCTGCTGATGGTCAATAACCTCGTGTTCACGGTATCCACCATCATTGTGCTTCTGGGCACACTGTTCCCACTGGTGATGGATGCGTTTTCGTTGGGCAAGTACTCCGTTGGTCCGCCTTATTTCAACGCGGTGTTTGTCCCTTTGATGGCATTGGTGATGCCCTTTATGGCCGTTGGGCCTTTGTCGCGCTGGCGAGAGGATTCCGCCGCTCGCTGGCTACACGAGTTGCTCGTTCCGGGCGCAGTGGTGGTAGTGTTCGCGCTGGCGCTGCCGCTCCTTTTTGGGGCGCGGTTTAATGTTTGGATTGCCCTGGCGGTGCTACTCTCGGGATGGGTGGCAATCGGCGTATTGAAGGACTTGTGGCGTCGTCTCGGTGTGGGCTCTGGCTATGGGTTGAGGTGGCAGACGTTAACCCCGAGTTTCCTGGGAATGGCAACGGCGCATTTGGGTTTTGCGGCCGTTGTGATGGGCGCGGTAGTCGTTACCCAGCTTAACGAAGAGCGTGATCTGCTGATGAAAGTGGGGGACGTTGAATTCCTCGGGGGGTATCGGTTCGAGTTGACGGCTTTATCGCGTCAGGCGGGACCCAACTATATGGCAGATCAGGCGGTTTTTGAGATCACACAGGGAGACAAGCCCATTGCGACCTTGATCCCCGAAAAGCGACGCTACTTTGCGAGCGGGCAAATGATGACCGAGGCGGCGATTGACGGGAGTGTCTGGCGCGATCTTTATATTGCGTTGGGAGAGCCGGTCGAAGAAGGTGCCTGGGCGGTTCGACTGCAGTTCAAGCCCATGGTGCGCTGGTTATGGTTAGGAGGTGCGCTCATCGGCTTTGGTGCACTGCTGACGGTGGCAGACAGGCGCTACCGCAGGCAGTCAACGGTAAAGTCGGCCGCGATAGCGGAGGCGACGGGACTTGCGGGTTAAGCGATTCATTCCCTTAGCCGCCTTTGCGTTGCTGGCGTTACTGCTTTTTAAGGGATTGTCGATTGATCCAACGGCTCTGCCAGCGGCCCGTCTCGGCCAACCGTTTCCGGACTTTAGTCAGCCAGAGCTTTTGACGGAGGAGGTGATCGGGGCGTCGGCGCTGCAACCTCGGCCTGCTTTGGTCAATGTGTGGGCGACCTGGTGTTATTCGTGCCGCGTCGAGCACCCCTATCTGCTGGCTTTGGCCGCGCAAGGCGTACCCATTTATGGCCTGAACTATAAAGACGAATCAGAAAAAGCACGGCAGTGGCTCTCTGAGTTGGGAGATCCTTATCGCCTCAATATTACTGATCGCGACGGGACGGTGGGCCTTGATCTCGGTGTTTATGGCGCACCAGAAACGTATGTTTTAGGGCCGGATGGCGTCATTTTGCATCGGCATGTGGGTGTGCTTGATGAGGCGGTGTTTGAACGAGATATCCGTCACTTCTTTACAGCCCCTGGGAGGGTGGCTCAAGCAAGTATTCAGGAGGGTGGTGAGTGATGCATCGCTTGTTGTGCGCGCTCATTCTGGTGTCTTCTTCAGCGTGGGCAGTCATTGAAACGTACGAATTCTCTTCGCCAGATTTGGCCTCGCGGTATCACCAGTTGGGTCAGGAGTTGCGCTGTCCTAAATGTCAAAATCAAAATATCGCAGACTCCAATGCACCCATAGCGCGAGATCTGAGGGTGGTGTTGTATGAGCAGCTGGAGGCTGGTCAAACCGATGCCCAAATCCTCGATTTTATGGTGGCGCGATACGGTCAATTTGTCCGCTACCGACCTGAGGTCGATCGCCAGACGGTCCTTCTGTGGTGGTCGCCTCTGCTCCTGCTGGTACTGGGTGGTGTTGGGGTGGCGCGTCATTTCCGCAAAAAAGATCATCATCCTGCCCAAGGGCTGACCGCTGCGGAGCGGGACCAGGTGAATCGATTGCTAGAGGACCGACTTCCTTGATCGATGATTTTTGGATCGTCGCGGCGGCGCTGTTGCTCGGCGCGATAGTGTGGGTGGTGGTGTTGCCCCGGTATTGGCAAAGACAGTACCCCACGGAAACGAATGAAGACTGGCTGCGTCTCAGGCAGCGCGAGTTAGTAGGGGAGTCGGAGCAATTGCAACAGGAGGCCGCACTGCGGCTCATCGAGGATGGCCTTGTTGATGACGTGCCACGCTCGGCGGACCCCCTCATCTCGTCCAAGGCTTCCCAGTGGGCGGGCGTTTTGCTACTGACGGTATTGGTGGTGTTGCTCTACCAGCGATTAGGCGGTTGGGAGGACGTCAATATTGCCCGTGCGTTATCTGATGTTGAGCGCGCTCAACCGGCCGACATCATTGCGCTGATATCGCGGATTGAGATCCGCGCGGAGGCGAGGCCCGCTAACGCAGACTATGCCTTGCTGCTGGGCGAGTACTATTTGTCGGGTAATGATCCGGCGGCGGCATTTGACTATTTTGATCGTCTTGTTTTGATGGGGGCATCGGCGCCTGAAATCTTAGGTAAGGCCGCTCAGGCAGAATTCCTTGCTAATGATCGGCAGCTCAGCACAACGGCTCGGTCGCGTGCAGAGCAGGCGCTGGCGGTGAATGCAGCGGAACCGGCGGCGCTGGCGACGCTGGGTATGGCTGCGTTTGAGGAAGCTGATTTTCGTGCCGCAATTCAGTATTGGCAACGCTTACAAGCGTTGGAATCCCCTGGTTCCTCCGGCTACACAATGCTGGGACAGATTATCGAACGCGCGCGACTCGAGTTAGGTGAGGCGCCTCCGCGACTGGTTGACGATTCATCGGACGAAGCGCCGTCCGTCGCGTCGTCCGCTTCGCTCGGTGTCGACGTGGTGGTGAGAGTGCCTGAGGGCGCGCCTGTCCCACCCAATGGGTCTGTGGTGTTCGTGCTGGCGCGTGCCGCAGGTGCTGAACAGGGTATGCCTATCGCGGTCAGCCGCACCCAGCCGGAGCGTTGGCCGCTGTCGGTGAGACTGGATGATCGGCTATCGATGGCAGGCCAGCTGATATCGGAGAGCGAAGCCGTATCGATAGAGGTTCAAGTATCGATTGATGGCCAGCCGGGCCGAGATAACGCGCTGTATTGGGGGCGGGTTGACCCGGTGACAGTGGGCGGTGCCGAGCCGGTTGTCATCGCCTTACGTGGCCAATGAAGGGCTAATTCAGCATCAGCCATAGTGTTGTTGCTCGGAAGCATATACACTACATCTTGTGTTTTTAGCTCGCTTCGACGCACCCCGTGCCGAAAGCGCACCCGATAGGTATCCGGATACATAAATGCGCCTGAAATCCATCAAGTTGGCCGGTTTTAAGTCGTTCGTTGACCCCACTACCGTGCAGTTTCCAGGGGATATGTGTGCGGTCGTCGGTCCAAACGGTTGTGGTAAGTCAAACATCATCGACGCGGTGAGATGGGTGATGGGAGAAAGCTCCGCAAAGACGTTGCGTGGCGAGTCCATGACAGACGTCATTTTCAACGGAACGACGAGTCGCCAGCCGGTGAGTCAGGCGTCTATTGAGCTGATTTTTGATAATACAGAAGGCAAAGTTGCTGGCGAATTTGCGGCTTATAACGAGATTTCTGTGCGGCGCCTAGTCACCCGAGAGGCCCAGTCGGAATACTACTTAAACGGTGCAAAGTGTCGTCGGCGCGATATTACGGATTTATTTTTGGGGACCGGACTGGGGCCACGCAGTTACGCGATCATCGAGCAAGGTGTGGTGTCACGGCTTATCGAATCTAAGCCAGAGGAGCTCCGGGTCTTTATCGAAGAAGCTGCAGGGATTTCAAAGTATAAAGAGCGCCGCAAAGAGACTGAGAACCGGATGCGGCGCACTGGAGAGAATCTAGAGCGGTTGACAGACTTGCGTGATGAATTGCAGCGCAATCTCGCGCATCTGGACCGGCAGGCGAGAGCGGCCGAGAAATACGCTGAGCTCAAGGCTGAGGAGCGGCAACTGCAGGGTGAGTTATTTGCCATTCAGTGGCGTAGTTTGACAGTCTCTAAAGGCGCGGTGTCTGGCGAGATTGCGTCGTTAGAGGTTAAGCGTGAGGCGGCCAAGGCAGAAGTTACCCACACTACCACGCAGTCCGAAACGGCGCGGGTCGATCAGACTGTGGCGACCGATGCGCTGCATGCTGCACAGGAACATTACTACAGCGTCGGTGGTGAAGTGACTCGCATCGAACAGGCATTGCGATATGCGCAAGAGCGGCGTGGTGAGCTACAGCGAGACCTTGAGCAAACACGCACTAATCTGCAGCAAACTCGTCAGCACCTGGAGGGTGATCAGCGGCAACTGGTCAAGTGGCAGGAGGAGCTCGGGCAAGCGGAGCCGGCGCTGGATGAACTCAAGGGGGCCGCCAGTGCGGCGGCAGTAAGCTTGCAAGAAGCTGAGCGTGCTGTTCAGGTTTGGTCACAAGGCTGGGATGGATTCAATGACCGGGCGCAGGGCCCAAGCCAAACCGCTGAAGTACAGCAAAGCCGTATCGTTTATCTCGAGCAGGTGCTGACCAAGTTGCAAGAGCGGCTCCAGCAGCACAAATTAGAATCAGAGTCGTTGGCAACGGATCAGGGTGAGTCTGCGGTAGAGCCGCTTCAAGCCAATATCGATAACGCCGACCGTGATATCAAGAGCTAAAGAGCAGGAATCCAGACACTACAAAAGCAGTTGACGGAATCACAAACCGCCATCGAGCAAGGCCGGCAACAGCAGGATGCGATAAGGGCGACTATTCAGGAAAACCGTGGACATATTGCTTCGCTGACGGCGTTGCAAGAGGGCGCTTCGGATGATCGCGAGCGCATCGCGCTGTCGGACTGGATTGAGACAGAGTCCGTACAGTCATTAGGCACTGTTTATGCCGCCCTCGAGGTCGACACGGGATGGGAGGCTTCGGTTGAGCAGGTATTGGGTGAGGCGTTGTCAGCGCAGGTGCTAAGCGACTCAGATATGGCAAGTTTACCGAGTGTGGCGACTTTGCCGGCGGGCGCGTTTCTGGTGGAGCAAGGGACGCGCAAGGCGGGAAACCCAGAAGGGACGTTAGCGGCGCACGTCAAAGGGCCCGCTGGCATTGTTCAGTGGTTGCGTTCGATCAAAGTGGCAGGGGATCTTGCGGAAGCGCGACGGCGATGCGCCGAGCTCGGGCCGCACGAATCTGTCGTCACGAAGGATGGACACTGGCTTGCGAACGGTTGGCATCGGCGCAGGTCCGGTTCCGATGCTGCGGCCGGGATCATTGCCCGTCAAGCGCAACTGGAATCACTCCAAGCAGCGCTCGCAAAGGGCAATGATGAAGCCGTCGCCGTAGAGGTATCGCTGAGTGATCTGTTGACTGCCAGGGGGGCATTGGAAAAGTCACTGTCCCAAACTCAGCAGAGTTTGCAGCAATTGATTAATGAGCGCGCGGAATGGGTTTCAGAGCGGAGAGCCGTTGCCACGAAGCTCGAGCAGCAAATGCAGCGCCGTAACCAACTGCAGGAAGAAATCAACGAGAGCGGACGCCAGTATGAACAGGAACAGGCAAATCTTGCGCAAGCAAGACAAACCCTAAGTGCTGCTCTGGACCAGATGGAACTCGATCGTGTCGAGCGGGATAAGTTGCAGAAAGAGCGTGTGACTTTGACTGAAGCGTTGGCGCAGCAACGAGAATCTGCGCGTCTGTCTGCGGACGTACTCATGCGCTCCGAGTTGCAGTGTCAAAACTTGGTAACACAGGTGGCGACGTTAAAAGAAAGCCTCTCTCGGATGGAGCTGCAGCGCCAAAATCTAGAGTCCCGCGAGACTGAGCTTTCCGATACGTTACCGGTTGGGCAGGACCCTGATGCTGAAAATAAAGCCAAATTGGCAGAGCTGCTCGATCAGCGAGTCAGTGCTGAGGCGGAGCTGAATATTCAACGGGCACGGGTTGGCGATATTGAAGCTAAATTGCGAGAGCTCGATAAGCTGCGGCTCGAGCAGGATCAGGCGGTTCAGTCGCTGCAGGCGGAAATCGAGGGCTTTCGTCTGCAGGAAGCCGAGAGCGGTGTGCGTCTTGAGTCGTTGGTGAATGAAATTGAAAAGCGTGACGGGGTGCCGCAAGAAATTGCCGCCGCGTTACCAGAAGAGGCGAGTGAATCCGAGTGGCAAGATAAAGTGGTGCGGGCAGAAGCGAGAATCAATCGGCTAGGCCCCATCAATTTGGCAGCGATTGACGAGCACACGCAAGCCTCTGAGCGGAAGCAGTACCTCGACGCCCAAAACGAAGATTTAGAAACGGCGCTTGAGACGCTGCGCGCAGCGATTCGCAAAATTGATAAAGAAACGCGGCAGCGATTCAAGGATACGTTTGAGCAAATTAATGCGGGGTTTGCCGAATTATTTCCGCGGGTGTTTGGTGGCGGTACCGCGTGTCTAGAAATGACAGGGGACGACCTGCTGGATACGGGCGTGGCGATTTTTGCGCGTCCTCCGGGAAAGAAAAATTCGACGATACACCTGCTATCGGGAGGCGAGAAAGCGATGACTGCGATCGCATTGGTCTTTTCGATTTTTCAACTGAACCCCGCGCCTTTTTGCATGCTAGATGAGGTCGATGCTCCGCTCGATGACGCCAACGTAGGACGTTACGCGCGCCTGGTGCGTGAAATGTCAGAGAGGTGCAGTTTATCTTTATTACACACAATAAAATAACGATGGAAATGGCAAACCAACTAATGGGCGTCACGATGCAGGAGCCGGGAGTGTCTCGTCTCGTCACCGTGGATGTGGAAGAGGCGGCGCAGCTGGCGGCGAGTTAGGAGGGGCTCTGAATGGAACAGCTTTCAATACGCGACTGGATGATCATCATCGGCGGCCTGATGATCGCGGGCGTGCTGATCGATGCTGTTCGGCGATACTGGCGAGAGAGGCGGGCTGAGTTGAAGCTCAATTCCCGAATAGAGCGCGCTTCACCCGGCGAACAACAACCCTTTAACCTGTTAACAGAACTGCCCAATGGCGGTGCCCGAATCATTCGTCGGGGTGACCTAGGCGAGGGCTTGGGGCCTGATGAGTGGGAATCTCTGGATGACGAGGAGGCGCTTGACCGTGCTGACGGTTCGTTAAACGTTGCTGTGCCCGACCCGATCATTCCCGACCCAATCAATATCCCGACCCAATAGATGTGGCGGTAGGGGCTGAGGTCCGAGAGAGCGAGGCGGTGGTGACTCCTCCCTCTGTCTCTGCTCCGATTGAGACTGGCGCTGCCAAAGATGCGTCTGAGCAGGCAGAGCCTCGCGCTGCTCCCAGCGAGTCGCCGGCGCCCTCGGAGGGGTCTCGACGCCGCACCGTGAAGCCGGTAATGGCGTCTGACGGTAATAGCGCTAACCCTAAATCGAACGATAGCGGCACGGTTGATTGGTTGGAGTCGATTGAGACGAGTGAGACGAGTGAGTCCGACTTACCCGAGCACGGGCGTTTGCCTCGCGGGGCGAACACGCATGTGTTTATTCTGTATGTGGTCGCTCGGCAGGAAGACGGATTTGCCGGCGGCACTATCCTTGAAACGTTGCTAACGAATGATTTGCGCTTTGGTGATATGGACTTTTTTCATCGGCATGAGCGGACGTCCGGTCGTGGGGCAATAGAGTTCAGTGTTGCTAATATGATGAAGCCGGGCGTCTTTGATATTGATAATATGGAGCCGCTGCAGACAAGAGGGCTCATGTTCTTTGTGACCTTGCCGGGCCCCACTGACATGCTCAAAGCGTTTGATTACATGTATGAGACGGCAAAGCTGGTGGCGAAGTCACTCGATGGTGATATTCAAGATGAAACAAGAAGCGTCGTTACGCGTCAGAGTCTCGAGCATATGCGGCAACAGATTCGTGAGCTAGAACGGCGGCTCCTCGTTCGTAGGACCTAATACACCATGCCTTCCCCAGCGGAGGAGATCGCGGACTTAACAGCGCGCCTGAAGCGCTGGGGCGCGGCTTATTTTGAGATCGATACACCACTCGTTCCTGATGCCGACTATGACGCTGCAATGATGCGGCTTCGGGCGCTAGAGGCTGATCACCCAGAGCTACAGGCGCCTGACTCACCAACACAGCGTGTCGGTGGAGCGCCTCTGAGTGCCTTTGAAACCATTGCCCACCGAATGCCGATGCTGTCGCTGGACAACGCCTTCTCGGAGAGCGATCTGATCGAGTTTCACCGACGCGTCGTCGAACGCTTGTCGGCCAGTGAGATCACTTACTGTTGCGAACCAAAATTAGATGGCGTGGCCGTGAGTATCGTTTACGAGAGCGGGCTGTTAACCCAAGCAGCGACACGCGGTGATGGGGTGAGCGGGGAAGATATCACGGCTAATGTTAGAACGATCAGGAATGTCCCGCTGATGCTGTCTGGTGACGACATCTCGCCTTATCTCGAGGTGCGCGGTGAAATTACCATTCCACGCTCGGGCTTCGAGCAGATGAATGCTCGCGCGAGGCTGTTGGGACAAAAGGTATTTGTTAACCCCCGAAATGCGGCTGCTGGCAGCTTACGTCAGCTCGACTCAAGTGTGACGGCGAAGCGTCCATTGGAGTTCACTGCTTACTCCGTGGGGGTGTTCGACGGATCGTTGCCCGCTTCACATGATGCCACTTTACGAGTTTTGGCAGAGTGGGGCATTCCGATCTCTGAGCATATGCAGACGGTGGCGGGTATCGAGGCTTGCGAGGTCTATTATGAACAAATGGCAGTGAAGCGAGACGCATTGCCTTTTGATATCGATGGCATCGTCTTTAAGGTCAATTTGCTTGAGCAGCAAGAAAGATTGGGGTTTATCTCGCGCGCACCGCGGTGGGCGGTCGCGCGAAAATTCCCTGCGCAAGAGGTCAGCACGCGGCTGTTGGGTGTCGATTTTCAAGTAGGGAGAACCGGCGCGATTACGCCGGTCGCGAGACTTGAACCCGTTTTCGTGGCCGGCGTCACGGTAAGCAACGCGACGTTGCACAATATCGATGAGATTGAGCGATTGAGTGTCAGCGATCGGCGATATTGTTGTGGTGCGGCGTGCCGGGGACGTGATCCCTCAAATCGTTTCGGTGGTTCGAGACGATACTGCGAACGACGTTGGCGTGAGAGAGCCCATAGTCTTTCCCTCGCAGTGTCCAGCTTGCGGTGCTGCTGTGGCGCGTGAAGCAGGAGAGGCCGCCATACGATGTGTGGGAGGCGTGGGGTGTCAGGCGCAGCTCAAAGGAGTCGTCCGCCACTTTGCGTCGCGAAAAGCCATGAACATCGATGGTCTGGGTGACAAGCTCATTGACCAGTTGGTGGATGAAGGATTGCTCACCTCAGTGGCCGATCTTTTTCGATTAACCAAGGATAGCGTTGGCGCGCTCGATCGGATGGGCGAGAAGTCGAGTGAGAATTTGCTGTTATCGGTTGCTGCAGCGCGCGAGACAACGTTGTCTAAATTTATTTATGCCTTGGGTATTCGCGAAGTGGGCGAGGCGACTGCTCGGTCTTTATCGGAGCACTTCATGACATTGGATGCCATGTTGGCAGCGTCGGTGGATGCACTGGAGGATGTAGACGATGTCGGGCCGGTGGTCGCTCAGCACATTTGCGCATTTGCAGTGGATGCGCGTAATAGGGTCATTCTTGATGAATTGTTGGCGGCCGGCATCAACTGGCCTGACGTGACACTCGACGCGGGCGACGGCCCACTCGCCGGAACAATTTGGGTGGTGACCGGCAAGTTGGTTGCGATGAGTCGCGAAGAGGCGGAGAGTCGATTGAGGGCACTCGGTGCCAAAACGGCCAGCAGTGTGTCGAAAAAAACAACATCAGTCGTGGCGGGCCCAGGAGCAGGATCTAAGCGTAAACGCGCAGAGTCACTGGCGATACCTATCATGGATGAATCGGCATTACTGGTTGTATTGGAGACGCACGAATGAAAAAAATTGATACGAGTTATCAAATTACTGTAATCGCTGTTGCGCTATCTTTGACAGCGTGCGTCACCTCGCCGCCAGAACAGGTTGATAACGTTTGCGACATTTTTCGAGAAAAATCAGGCTGGTATGAAGACGCGAAGGAGTCTCGGGCGCGCTGGAATGTGCCGATGTCGGTATCGATGGCCTTTATGTACCAAGAGTCTCGATTTGTGGCGACCGCCAAACCACCGCGAAAAAAATTATGGGGTGTTATCCCTGGGCCGAGGCCTTCTGACTCTTATGGTTATTCTCAGGCGAAGGAAGGGACCTGGGAGTGGTACCAGAAAAGCACGGGCAATTATGGGGCGGACAGAGACAGTTTTGCTGATGCCATAGACTTTATCGGCTGGTACAACCACGTCTCTTATCAGGAGCTCAACATCGATAAGCAAGACACGTTTCGATTATACCTTGCTTACCATGAGGGCCATGGCGGTTATCGAAAGCAAAGCTATCGCAGCAAAAAGTGGCTCGTCGACGTAGCGCGCAAGGTAGATCGTCAGGCGCAGCGCTACAACAGCCAGCTTCAAGAGTGTGCTGAGGAGTTGGAGCCTAGGGGTTGGTTTGGTTGGTGGTAGCCTCTGCTGGAGCATTACGCGGCTTTGGTTTGTTTTTTTTGCGGGACGGTTAGCGAGTAAATAGATGGCTATTTGCCATGAGTGCTTCGAGCTTGGAGACACGATGACGATTCAGAAAGTATTGGTGGTGGATGACGAGTCGGGTATTCGCGATATGCTTAGACTGGCCTTGGAGACCGCCGATTTTGAGTGCCTAGAGGCCGGCAATATTGCCGATGCCTATCAAAAAATTATTCAGAACACCCCCGACATTGTTTTGCTCGACTGGATGTTACCCGGTGGGACCGGTATTGAGTTATTGCGGCGCCTGAAAAAGGAGGAAGCGACGCAACAGGTCCCCGTGATAATGCTCACCGCCAAGGCTCATGAGGATAATGTGATTCAGGGATTAGAGGTGGGTGCGGACGATTACATTACCAAGCCTTTCGCGCCTAAAGAACTCATTGCGAGAATGAAGGCGTTGCTCAGACGAACGGTTCACGAGAGCGTGGGTAGCGAGTTGCGACTGAGTAAATTAGTGGTAGAGCTTGATAGCCATCGGGTGATCCTCGATGGCAAAGTGTTAGAGATGGGCCCTACTGAATTTAAGTTGCTGCAGTTTTTTATGGCTAATCCGGATCGCGCCTACTCGCGCGCCCAGTTGCTGGATCATATCTGGGGGGTCAATGTTTACGTTGAAGAGCGAACAGTTGATGTCCATATCCGTCGGCTCCGCAAGGCGCTTCAGACGGGAGTGCCGGGTTATAGCGACTTGATACAAACGGTGCGTGGTTTGGGTTATCGCTTCTCAGATCGGGGTGTCGTCCTACCGTGATGGCAGCCCGCATTTTTTTGCTTGAGGTTAGGCGGTTGGCGCTGGCCGCTGGCTGCGGGTTCGTGTGGGGTGCAGTGACCGGTGAATGGCAACACGCATTGATGTGCTTTTTGGCTGTGCTGCTCTTCTTATGGGGTTGGCAGCTCGCGAGGGTTTATCACTGGTTTTCACATCCAGAGGAATTTCCGCCCATTGGCGGTCCGGGGATGCGAGGTGTTCTTCACGATGTCTATGTGCTGCGTAGTCGTGCGATTCAGGCCACTTCCTCCTCCCAGCGTTCACAGCCCTATCTCAAAGAATCACTGGCCTCAATGAGGGAGGCCGCTTTGATTATCAACGACTCGAGCGAGCTGCTGTGGTGCAATGATGCCGCGGAGTATTTACTGGGCGTTCGATTTGCAGATGAGGAGGGCAAGCGGCTGTCTGAAATAGTGTCTCACCCGTCGCTCGAGACGTATGTCGATGCCAATAACTTTCAAAAGCCGTTACGGATTCAACGCGGCGCAGCGTCAGAGCTCTGCCTGCAATTCGAATTTTCTAAATTTGGCGCGGATGACCGTCTGGTTTTTGTGAAAGATGTCACCGAGCAAGACAGGTTGGAGCGCATGCGTCGCGATTTTGTCGGTAATGTGTCTCATGAGTTAAGAACGCCGCTGACGGTGATCAAAGGTTATACGGAGACATTACAAACACTGATGCCCGCTTCGGATTCGACGCTGCAGAAATCGCTGAGCGTGATGGATACTCAGTTGGTGCGGATGGAAAACTTGGTGTCCGATCTGCTGTGGCTGTCGAGCATTGAGAGTGTGGAGGGGGAGCGTAAAGAAGGCCAGATAGACATGGAGGCGTTACTGTCAGATTTGGTAATGGAGTTAGCCGCCGTTTGGCCTAGCAGAGTCCTTGACCTTCAGATCAGTACCTCGCAGCAAATTTTAGGGGACGAGAATGAGCTGCGGAGTGCGATTACTAACCTCGTTGTTAACGCGTTGAAGTATGGTGAGAACAGTCCTGTTGTTGTGAAGTGGATCGATACCACGGTGGGGCCTGCGCTACTGGTCGAAGATAAGGGGCTTGGCATTGCTGCTAAGCACATTCCCCGTTTGACTGAACGCTTCTATCGCGTCGACAAAAGCCGCAGTCTTGCGACGGGCGGAACGGGTTTGGGGCTGGCGATTGTGAAGCATGTGGCAGTGTCGCACGAAGCAAAACTGTTTGTGGACAGTGAGCTAGGACGTGGTAGCTGTTTTCGGCTGGTATTTCCATCGTCTCGCGTGGTCGCGAGTGCGAGCGGCGCCGGCGCGAGCGATCAGCGCTAGGTCTTTCTGACTGACCTGATAATATAGGCGCCTCGAAGTAACAGATCTGCCTGCGATAGAGAGCATCATGTTATGAGCCGGTTTTGGACAACAACAGTAAGCGATTTGACGCCGTACGTCCCGGGCGAGCAACCTGCCTCGCAATCGTTGCTTAAACTGAATACCAATGAGCATGCGTTACCCCCGTCCGAGGCGGTGATGACGGCGATTCGTGCGTGTCAGGCCGAGCAGTTACGGCGCTACCCCGACCCGGCGGCCCAAGGATTAAGAGAGGCGATTGCCCAGACGGAGTCTTTAACCACTGATCAGGTTTTTGTGGGCAATGGGTCAGACGAAGTACTGGCACATGTTTGGTTTAGCTTGCTGGCCGATCGTCCGGTGCAGACGCTGGATACCACTTATGGTTTTTATCCCGTGTGGGCGCAGTTGTACCATTCAACACTCACTGAAGTGCCGGTGCGGGCTGATTTTAGCGTTGACGTTGATGCCCTAATGGCGTCTGAGCATGCTGTGGTGTTAGCGAACCCCAATGCGCCAACAGGCCTGGCACTGACTCGTCAGGAGATCGAGCGGCTGCTGGCCGGCAACCCGAATAGGCTGCACATTATCGACGAGGCATATTATGGGTTTGGCGCTGATACGGTAGCGCCACTGATCAATCAGTATGACAATCTGATTGTCAGCCGGAGTTTGTCGAAGAGTCATGCATTGGCTGGGTTGCGGGTTGGATATGCTTTGGCGCATCAGGATTTGATTGAAGGCCTCAACCGGGTCAAGGATTCCTTTAATTCTTATCCACTCGATGCAGTCGCACAGGCTGCCGCCAAGGTGGCGATTTGTGACGCCTCATGGCAAGCGCAGTCTGTTGCCGTGGTTACTGAGAGTCGTTCAAAGATGACCGAGGGACTCGAGACGTTGGGATTTGAAGTGCTGCCTTCGTCCGCCAACTTTATCTTCATCCAACACCGGGCTTTATCGGGGCGCACTGTGTTCGATGGACTAAGGCAACAAGACATTTTGGTGCGTCGCTGGGACAAGCCGCGCGTCGAGAACTGGTTGCGAATTACAGTTGGCACCCTCGCGCAGACAAACGCTTTATTAGAGGCTTGCGCCGCTTTGTGCGCTGCTGAAGAGGCTTAACTGATCTGCTGTTCCACCGAGTTAGCGTCGCCGCAAGACCAGTGAGCCGATGCTATAGCCGGCACCAAATGAACACAGCACGCCTAGCTCTCCACTGTTGATATCGGCATTGTGTTTGTGAAAGGCAATGATCGAGCCCGCAGATGACGTATTAGCGTACTCATCGAGTATAGTAGGTGATTCACTTGGTGCGGGATCTCGACCGAAGACCCTTTTTCGCGATGAGGTCATTCATATTTTGGTTGGCTTGATGCAGCCATATGCGTCTGAGATCCTCGACATCGAGATTCAGCGATGCCAATTGCTCGTTAATCTGAGTTGCGACGGCCGGGCAGACTTCTTTAAATACTTTCCTGCCTTCTTGCATAAATAACTTATCAATTTGTCCGATGCCCTCTTCGTCCGCGCGATTGAGGAAGCCAAAATTATTGCGAATATTATTGGAATAGATCGTTTGCAGGCGCGAGTCGACTACGTCCCAGCCGGCACCTGCTTTGGCACTTTCACTGCTTTCGACGACAACCGCTGTAGCGACATCACCAAAGATAAAATGTGAGTCGCGGTCTCGGAAGTTTAGGTGTCCCAGTGCAGATTTCGGGGTTCACCATGAGCACCCGCTGCGCGCTCCCTGAGCGCACCGCATCGCTGGCCTGCTGTATGCCGAAGGTGGCTGAAGAGCAAGCTACATTCATATCGAAAGCAAATCCCGTTGCACCTAGCGCCGCCTGCACTTCGATGGCGACCGCAGGATAAGCTCTTTGTAGGTTGGAGGCGGCGACGATGACGGCGTCAATCTCGCTGGCGTTAACGCCAGCCTGATCTAATGCTTCTCGGGCAGCGTGGCAGGCAATTTCGCACATCACTGAGTGACTACTATTCGCTCTCTCGGGAATAGGCAGGGGACCATACGGTCTGGGTCTAAAATACCCTCCTTATCAATAACATACCTAGACTTAATGCCGGAGGCCTTCTCAATGAACGCCACAGAGGAGTGGGTTTTGGCCTCGACATCTCCGGATTCAATTGCCGCAAGGTGCGCTTCATTGTAGCGGTCAACCCACGTATTGAATGACTCGACAAGTTCCTGATTGCTGATGCTGTCTGGTGGTGTAAAGAGGCCAGAGCCACTAATCACCGCAGAAATTGTCATGGCAAGCCCTAGCGTTTGTCGATGGGTTTAAAGTCTCTGTGCGGCTCGCCGGTATAGAGCTGTCGGGGTCTGCCAATACGGTAGGATCCGCCAATCATTTCATTCCAATGAGCAATCCAACCCACGGTGCGCCCGATAGCAAAAATCACGGTGAACATAGACGTTGGTATCCCGAGTGCCTTCAAAATAATGCCTGAGTAAAAGTCTACGTTGGGGTAGAGCTTCTTGGCCACAAAATACTCGTCCTTAAGGGCAATTTCCTCGAGCCGCTTAGCGATTTCGAGATTCTCGTCTTCGATACCTAGCTCAGCAAGCACCTCATCGGCGGCCTCTTTCATTACCTTAGCGCGAGGGTCAAAGTTTTTATAAACGCGATGCCCAAAACCCATCAGGCGGAAGGGATCGTCTTTATCCTTGGCCCGAGCGATGAATTCGTCGATTCGGTCCACCGTGCCGATTTCTTCGAGCATTTTGACTACCGCTTCGTTAGCGCCACCATGAGAGGGGCCCCACAGCGCAGCAATACCTGCTGCAATACAAGCAAACGGATTAGCCTGAGATGAGCCTGCGAGTCTCACGGTGGAGGTCGAGGCGTTTTGTTCATGATCTGCATGCAATAGGAATATGCGATCCATTGCCTTGGCAATGGTCGGTGAGACCTTCGTGGGCTCACAAGGATTGCCAAACATCATGTGGAGAAAATTCGCTGCGTAGTCAAGATTGTTATCGGGATACATAAAGGGCTGGCCGATCGAAAACTTGTAGCTCATTGCGGCCAACGTGGGCATTTTGGCGATCAGTCGGAACGCCGCTACTTCTCTATGCCATGGGTCAGAAATGTCAGTGGAGTCGTGATAGAAAGCGGAGAGTGCGCCGACAACGCCACACATGATGGCCATGGGATGCGCATCTCTTCTGAAGCCGTTAAAAAAGGTTCTGATCTGCTCATGCACCATGGTGTGGTGCGTCATGATACCGACGAATTCTTCTTTTTCTGCTGCTGTAGGCAGCTCACCATTGAGCAGCAAATAGCAAGTTTCTAAGTAGTCTGAGTGCTTAGCAAGTTGCTCTATCGGGTACCCACGGTGCAGCAAAACGCCTTTTTCGCCGTCGATAAAAGTGATTTTTGATTCGCACGCCGCGGTGGAGGTAAAACCTGGGTCATACGTGAAATAGCCATTCGCCGTTAGTGTGCCGACATCAACGACATCGGGGCCAAGCGTGCCAGCGCGCACCGCTAAATCAATAGTTTGCTGGGATCCATCCTCACGTGTGAGGGTAAGGGTCGCGTTTTTTTCGGACATTAGACTATCTACCGCGTCATGATGGGAGGATGCCAAACTAATGCTGACCGCCGGTCATGTCAATTTTGGCGTGTGAATGGTTTTCAGTTTAGACCAACAAATTGTAATCAATTGTCAGCACACCTATACTGCGCCCCGTTGAGATTCTGGCGTCTACCAGATCTGCCCGTTGTTAATGAGACTAATCTGAGAGCTATTGTGAGACCGACTTCAAAGGACACACGTCCAGTCAATTTGGATTTGGGTACGATCCAGTTACCCGTTACTGCTTATGCCTCTATCGCCCACCGCGTGACCGGTGTGCTGAATTTTTTCGCCAGTTTCCTCCTGCTATGGGCACTTGACCGCAGTCTGGCGTCAGAGGCCTCCTTTGATGCCCTGGCTGCGGTATTGACGTCGCCAGTGTCCAAATTGGTGATGTGGGGGATTGCCTCCGCGCTGACGTATCACGCGCTCGCGGGTGTCAAGCACCTCGTGATGGATACGGGCGTAGGGGAAACCATGCGAGGAGGTGTCATAGGTGCGCGTATCGTTTTTGCTACGGCGCTCACCGCAGCGGTTTTATGGGGGGTGGCGATATGGTGACTTCAGTAACGAGTTTTAGTCGCACGGGCCTTTCGGATTGGCTCATTCAGAGAGTCACGTCGGTCATCTTATTGGCATATTTTCTACTCATCGCCTACCAGTTGATGGGTTCAGTTGACTACACTAGCTGGACGCGGCTGTTTGAGCAGACCTGGATGAAGGTCTTTACACTCATGGCCGCTCTGTCTTTGGCTGCGCACAGCTGGATTGGTTTGTGGTCTGTTTTCACAGACTATCTGACCGAGCGGATGTTGGGGCCAAAGGGCAACGTGATTCGTTTAGTGAGTCAACTAGGTGCTTCGCTGGCGCTGGTCGGTTACGTAATTTGGGTGGTGGTGATCATTTGGAGTTAATCCAAGGCCGCTAACGGTTGCGCCGACTGCGTTCATGTTCGGGGTAGTAAGGCGGATAAAGCCTGAAAGTGGAACAATTTCTTTTGATGGTGTCATTGTCGGTGGTGGTGGTGCGGGTATGCGCGCGGCACTACAGTTGGCGCAGTCTGGCTACAAAACAGCGGTGATTTCGAAGGTGTTTCCGACTCGTTCGCACACCGTGTCGGCCCAGGGCGGCATCACCTGTGCGATTGCCAGTGATGACCCAGAAGACGACTGGCGCTGGCACATGTATGACACCGTGAAGGGGTCAGACTACATTGGTGACCAAGAAGCGATCGAATACATGTGCTCCGTGGGTCCAGAAGCCATTTTTGAGCTGGAGCACATGGGATTACCTTTTTCCCGCACGGAGGAGGGCCGTATTTATCAGCGGCCCTTTGGTGGCCAGTCAAAGAACTATGGCGAAGGCGGGCAAGCGGCCAGAACCTGTGCCGCGGCGGACCGTACCGGTCACGCGTTGCTCCACACGTTGTACCAAAACAACATTAAGAACGAGACCGTCTTCTTTAACGAATGGTTTGCCGTTGACCTAGTAAAAAACGCGACGGGGCCGTCGTTGGTGTTGTGGCGATCTGCATCGAGACAGGTGAAACGGTTTACGTTAAATCTAAGGCGACCGTTTTCGCGACGGGCGGTGCGGGGCGTATTTATGCTTCCACCACTAACGCGCATATCAATACCGGCGACGGGATGGGCATGGCGCTCCGCGCGGGTGTTCCCTGCTCAGGATATGGAGATGTGGCAGTTTCACCCCACGGGAATATATGGAGCCGGCACACTGGTAACCGAGGGCTGCCGCGGTGAAGGCGGGTACCTCGTTAATAAAGACGGCGAGCGTTTCATGGAGCGATATGCTCCGAATGCCAAAGACCTCGCGGGCAGGGACGTAGTTGCACGATCCATGGTGCTGGAAATATTAGAGGGCCGTGGTTGTGGTCCCAATGGCGACCACGTGAAGTTAAAGCTGGACCACTTAGGTGAGGATGTTCTGGAGTCGAGACTGCCGGGTATTTGTGAGCTGAGCAGAACTTTTGCGCACGTTGATCCGGTGAAAGAACCGATCCCCGTCGTGCCGACCTGCCATTATATGATGGGCGGGATACCGACTAACGTTGACGGCCAGGCTCTAACGATCGACGCAGCGGGTAACGACGCCGTGATTCCTGGCTTGTATGCCTGCGGGGAAGTCGCCTGCGTGTCAGTGCACGGCGCCAACCGTCTGGGCGGTAATTCACTGCTTGATCTGGTGGTCTTTGGCCGTGCATCAGGATTATTTATCGAGAAAGCACTAAGTGACGGCATCGAGCTGCGAGACGCGGGCCAAACCGATCTCGATGCAGCAAGTGCCCGTCTGAATGCGCTCAATGAGCGCGAGAAAGGCGAGCAGGTAGCGCCGATGCGTCAAGAGTTACAAGCCATTATGCAGAACCATTTTGGTGTGTTTCGGACTGGTGAGTTCATGCGAGAAGGCATCGCTAAGCTGGCGACGCTGCGTGGTCGTGTTGAGGATGTGGTCCTGGCCGATCGTAGTTCGGCCTTTAATACCTCGCGGATAGAATGCCTAGAGCTTCAGAACTTATTTGAGACAGCTGAGGCGACCGCTATAGTGGCCGAGGCGCGAGACGAGAGTCGAGGTGCGCACGCACGCGAGGACTTTACTGAGCGGGATGACGAAAATTGGTTGAAACATTCGCTTTATCACAGCGAAACAAAGCAGGTCTCCAAGCGTAGCGTGAATTTCACTCCGCGTACCGTTGAAACTTTTCAGCCCAAAGCGCGCACTTACTGATTTTTCAGGGAGCCACAAGACATGCTAAAAGTCAGCTTATACCGCTATAACCCAGAATCCGATGACGCGCCTCATATGGAGGACTTTTCGGTTGACACAGGCGGCAAAGATTTGATGGTGCTCGACGTACTTGAACTCATCAAGGCGGATTATGACGGTAGCGTTACTTACCGGCGGAGTTGTCGAGAGGGCGTTTGTGGTTCCGATGGATTGAATATCAACGGTAAAAATGGTCTGGCCTGTATTACGCCCTTGTCGGAGACGGTAAAGGGTGGAAAGTTAGTGATTCGGCCACTGCCGGGGTTGCCTGTTATCCGCGATCTCGTGGTCGACATGAGTCTGTTCTACGCGCAGTACGAAAAGGTGCAGCCGTATTTGCAGAATCCTTCGCCTGCTCCAGCGATTGAGCGGCTGCAGTCACCGGAAGAGCGCGCGCAATTAGATGGGCTTTATGAGTGTATCCTCTGTGCTTGCTGCTCTACCAGCTGTCCTTCGTTTTGGTGGAATCCTGATCGTTTCATTGGGCCTGCCGGTTTATTGCAGGCTTACCGCTTCCTAGCGGATAGCCGAGACACCGCAACAGAGGGGCGGTTGGCTAAGCTCGATGATCCATTCAGCGTATTTCGCTGCCATGGAATCCAGAACTGTGTGAACGTGTGTCCTAAAGGGCTGAACCCCACCAAGGCCATTGGCCATATTCGGACGATGTTGCTGAACCGGGCGACCTAACGACATAGTTATTAGCGTCAAGAATCTATAGATTTCATTCATATTTCGCCAGGCTTGCCGCGGATTGACATTAATAAAAATTATGGGTCCCATAACTCGCAGTAATTAGTCCGGGCTGGCAAGCGTTAAACGGTAGTTTTACGGGCACACCCAGAGTGCCCCACCTCCTCAAAGGCCGCATTGTCTCTTACACTCCTGACTCGAGAGAGGGCGTCCGATGCGAGCGCCGTCTGCGCGTGTCAAATAACACCCAGGGGCGATGGTGACACATATGAGGAACGGTTCAGGCATGCTGGAGCAGTGGGCGACTTCCCATATTGCTGGCGGCAATGCCGAGTACATCGAGGCGCTCTACGAAGCCTACTTGCAGGACCCCAACGCGATTGCCCCCCAATGGCGTGACTATTTTGATCAGTTGCCGCTGGTGCCATCCGACACGAATGCCATGCATGACGTTCCGCATTCTGTGCTGAGGGAGCGCTTTGCACGGATATCGAAAATGCGTGTGCGCACCGATGCAACGGTCTCGCAGGATATGCATGCAACCGAATATGAGCGCAAGCAGGTTCGCGTGGTGCAGCTTATCTCTGCTTATCGACAACGTGGGCATCAACAGGCAGCGCTAGATCCGTTGGCGCTGGCTGTGCGCCCCCCAGTTCCCGATCTTGATCTGACCTTCCATGAACTCAGTGATGCCGATCTTGACACCACCTTTCAGGTGGGTACGGCCTATTTTGGTCGCGCAGAAGCGACGTTGGCAGACATTCGTGAGGCCCTGGAGCGAACGTATTGCGGCACGGTTGGCGCTGAATTCATGCATATCGTCAACACGGAAGAGCGCCACTGGATCATGAGCCGGATAGAATCGGTTCGTGGTGCGCCGGAGTTTTCTTCAGATCAGCGGTTACAGATTTTGCGGCAACTCAATGGGGCAGAGGGACTTGAGCGCTCTCTAGGGTCAAAATACCCCGGTACCAAACGGTTCGGTTTGGAGGGCGGTGAGAGCTTAATTCCGATGATGTCTGAGGCCATCCAGCGTGCGGGTGGGTATGGGGCGAAAGAAATTTGTATTGGCATGGCACACCGAGGCCGACTCAATGTGTTGGTCAACATTCTCGGCAAGAATCCGGTCAACTTATTTGACGAATTTGAAGGGAAGGTGACGTACCTCGGATCCGGTGACGTGAAATACCACCAAGGATTTTCTTCCAACGTGATGACCCCCGGTGGTGAGATTCATTTGGCTCTCGGCTTTAACCCATCGCACTTGGAGATTTCCTGTCCCGTGGTTGTCGGCTCTGCGCGCGCTAGGCAAGACCGGCGCAACGATCCATCAGGTGAAAAGGTACTGCCCATCCTGTTGCACGGCGATGCAGCTTTTGCCGGGCAAGGCGTGGTGATGGAGACGTTTCAGATGTCTCAGACTCGCGGGTATAAAACTGGCGGGACCCTCCACATTATTCTCAACAATCAGATCGGTTTTACCACCCACAGACAAATTGATGCACGTTCAACAGAGTACTGTACCGACATCGCGAAAATGGTTCAGGCGCCCATATTTCACGTCAACGGCGATGATCCGGAAGCGGTGGTTTTCGTGACGCAACTGGCCATGGACTATCGCTACGAGTTTGGCAAAGACGTGGTGATCGATCTGGTGTGTTATCGACGGCGTGGCCATAACGAGGCCGATGAGCCGTCTGTGACGCAGCCTGGCATGTACGAAAAGATTAAGTCGCACCCCAGTACGCGATCGCTCTATGCCAGCCGGTTGATTGCCGATGGCGTGTTGAGTGAACAGCAAGATAATGAGTGGACGGAGCAATACCGAGAAGCCCTGGAGCGGAATGAGCCGCTGGTCAGTTCGTTGGTGTCTGAGCCGAATAAAGCATTATTTGTTGATTGGTCGCCTTACCTAGGACATCGCTGGGATGTTGCCGGAGATACCGCGGTGCCCTTGCCGGAGCTCAAAGCACTATCAGAGGCGTGTAACGAGGTGCCTGATGGCGTCGCGCTGCATCGTGTTGTGAAAAAGCTGATGGATGATCGACTTAAGATGGGTGCCGGCGCGCAAGCGATTAATTGGGGCTTCGCAGAGACAATGGCATACGCCTCGCTATTGAAAGAGGGTTACCCTGTGCGGTTGACGGGGCAAGATGTGGGTCGCGGTACGTTCAGTCATCGCCATGCGGTTTTACACAACCAACGTAACAGTGAAACGTGGATCCCGCTGGCTCACGTCTCTGAAACCCAAGCGCCTTTCAACATCCATGATTCGCTTCTCTCAGAGGAGGCGGTCCTCGCTTTTGAGTATGGCTATGCGACCACCGCGCCGGGTGGCCTCGTGATTTGGGAAGCGCAATTTGGGGACTTTGCTAACGGGGCGCAGGTCGTGATCGATCAGTTTATCTCCAGTGGCGAGAACAAATGGAGTCGGTTGTGTGGTCTAACGATGCTGCTGCCTCATGGCTATGAGGGTCAGGGTCCTGAGCACTCGTCGGCTCGTTTAGAGCGTTTCTTGCAGTTGTGCGCCGATGACAATATTCAAGTCTGTATTCCCAGTACACCAGCGCAAGTGTTTCATATGTTGCGCCGCCAAGCTGTTCGGCCCTTCAGAACGCCGCTGATTGTGATGACGCCGAAAAGTCTCTTGCGCCACAAAGAAGCGGTTTCTACGCTAGAAGATTTGGCTCAGGGTGGTTTTAAGACGGTCATTGATGAAACGGACGCATTGAATCCAACCGAAGTGAAGCGCCTCATCCTCTGCTCTGGAAAAGTCTTTTATGACTTAAGAGCGGCACGTCGAGAACGAGATATTCATGACATTGCGATCATCCGAATTGAGCAGATGTACCCTTTCCCGCGGATTGATCTCATGGAGATCATCAATCGTTATCCCAATGTAGAAGATGTTAATTGGGTTCAAGAAGAGCCAAAAAATCAGGGTGCTTGGTATGCCATGCAGAGCCGGATGCGGACGGCCGTGCAGCGCCATAAGGTCGATTTATTTTTGCGTTACGTCGGGAGAGAGTCTTCAGCTTCGGCTGCGGCGGGTTACTCGGCATTACATATGCGAGAACAAGAAAAGTTCATTGACGAAGCTCTGGGGCCGATGCCCTGGGGGTTTTAATAGATAACGTTGAGGATGACCTCATGACAATTGAAATCAAAGCGCCCACTTTTCCAGAGTCCGTTGCTGATGGTGTGGTGTCAGCTTGGCACAAGGTAGCGGGTGAGTCGGTAGCGAGAGACGAGCTGCTGGTTGAAATAGAGACCGACAAGGTAGTGATGGAGGTGGTTGCGCCGGCGCCGGGAGTCATTGAAGCCATTTTGGTGGGCGAGGGCGAAACGATTCTGAG
Source organism: uncultured Luminiphilus sp. (assembly GCA_905182485.1). Lineage (GTDB taxonomy): Bacteria > Pseudomonadota > Gammaproteobacteria > Pseudomonadales > Halieaceae > Luminiphilus. The sequence goes on along the minus strand of CAJJBO010000021.1, from coordinate 10,498 downwards.
TGAAACCTTGTTGGCTACGTTGGTCGAGGGTGAGGCAGCTGAGGTGTCGCAAGCGACGGTACCGAAAGCGACGGCCGCATCGGATCACGATGAGCCTGTCTCTGCTAGTGCTGAGCCGGCGTCGTCCGATAACGTCCCTATGGGACCTGCCGTGCGCAGCTTGCTGGACGAACAGGGTCTTGAAGCTGCAGCGATAACGGCAAGTGGAAAAGGGGGGCGACTCCTGAAGGAGGACGTGCTCGCTCACATGGCCGGCTTAGCGAAAACCGTTGGGCAAGAGCGCGATACCCCAGTGACCCAGGCGGTGGGACTGGAGGTGACGGGACCCACGAGCGAGCGCATTGAGAAGCGCGTCCCCATGACTCGTATGCGGGCGCGTATTGCGGAACGCTTGCTCGTCGCGACGCAGCAAACGGCAATGCTCACTACGTTTAACGAGGTCAATATGGCGCCGTTGATGAAGCTGAGGCGTCAATACAAAGATCAGTTTGAGGCGGTCCACAATGGCACGCGCTTAGGCTTTATGGGCTTTTTTGTGAGAGCGGCATGCGAGGCGCTTAAACGCTTCCCCGCGGTGAATGCCAGTATCGATGGCAATGATGTGGTGTATCACGGTTACCAGGATATTGGTGTCGCAGTATCGGTCGACGAGGGATTGGTAGTACCGATATTGCGGGACGCAGATTTCATGAGCATCGCCGATATTGAAGCGGCGGTTCATGACTTGGGTGTCAAGGCGCGCGACAAGAAACTGACGATTGAGGAGATGACGGGCGGTACCTTTACCGTCTCAAATGGTGGCGTATTCGGGTCATTACTCTCTACCCCGATTCTTAATCCTCCGCAAACGGGGATTCTGGGCATGCACACTATTCAGGACCGGCCCATTGCAATGGACGGTGAGGTGGTGATTCAGCCGATGATGTACCTTGCATTGTCTTATGACCATCGCTTGGTCGACGGTAAAACGGCGGTGCAATTTTTAGTGGCGATTAAAGGTCTAATAGAGGATCCCGCTCGGATCCTATTACAGCTCTAGTCTTAGGAGGAAGTGTGTCTAACCATTTTGAGGTGATAGTAATTGGATCGGGGCCTGCGGGGTATGTCTGCGCTATTCGTTGCGCGCAACTCGGGCTGTCGACCGCTTTGATCGAGAAGGAGACTGATGCCAGCGATAAGCCCGTGTTGGGTGGCACCTGTCTCAATGTGGGATGCATTCCGTCTAAGGCGTTACTCGATAGCTCGCAACGTTATGCTGATGCCAAGGGGCACCTTTCAGAGCATGGCATTGGGGTAAACGACGTGACGTTGAATATTCCTGAGATGATGGTGCGTAAAGAAAAAATTGTCTCTCAACTGACCGGAGGTGTTGCGGGCTTGCTCAAGCACAATAAGATCACTGTGCTCAGCGGTGCAGGTCAGTTACTGGCCGGACGTCAGGTGGAGTTGACTGATGCTGAGGGACAAGCCGCGCTTTACACCGCCGATAACGTCGTGCTCGCATCAGGCTCTGAGCCGGTCGAAATTCCGCCTGCCCCGATCGATGGCGACCGGGTGGTGGATTCTACTGGAGCGTTGTGCCTCGATTCGGTTCCCGCACGTTTGGGCGTGATTGGTGCGGGTGTCATTGGCCTTGAGCTCGGCAGCGTTTGGGCTCGATTAGGGTCTGAGGTGGTGATTCTGGAGGCGATGGAACAGTTCTTGCCCGCCATGGACGAGCAGATTGCCAAAGAGTCCGCCAAAATATTTGCTAAGCAGGGTCTCGATATTCGACTTGGCGCCAGAGTGACGGGAGTGGAGGTGACACCAGAGCAGGTAACGGTGGGTTACTCCCTAGGAGACGTCGAGCATTCAGAAACATTTGATCGTTTAATTGTTGCAGTGGGCCGAAGGCCTCGCACCGACAAGCTGTTCTCGGGTGATTCGGGTGTCAGTATGGACGAGCGAGGATTTGTTTTCGTGAATGAACACTGCGCGACTGAGGCGCCGGGTGTGTGGGCGGTTGGCGATATCGTGCGGGGGCCGATGCTGGCGCACAAGGGTTCTGAAGAAGGCGTTATGGTCGCTGAGCGCATCCATGGTAAGGCAGCGCAACTTAACTATGAGGTGGTGCCGTCTATTATCTATACCCACCCCGAGGTTGCCGCGGTCGGTAAAAACGAGCAAGAGTTGAAGGCCGAGGGTGTTGACTACAAAGTAGGCACCTTCCCTTTTGCGGCGATTGGACGTGCGCAAGCGTCTGGGGAAACCGACGGCTTGGTAAAGATACTTTCTGATGCCGACTCTGACCAGATTCTAGGAGCTCATGTGGTAGGTCCGTCTGCGGCTGATCTAGTGCAGCAAATTGTCATTGCCATGGAAATGGCGGCGAGCACTGAGGATTTACAACTCATGGTATTTGGGCATCCGACGATGTCGGAGGCGGTCCATGAAGCAGCGCTAGCGGCGGATGGCAGGGCGATTCACATGGTGAACCGTCCTCAGCGGTAACAACGATTGAGGGGCTCTCTTGACCGCCTGGTGCTGGGGGAGTGTGGGGTGTACCAGGTATTAGCTGAGAGGTTTTTATGAATCTGCATGAGTATCAGGGCAAGGCGTTATTTGCCGAATATGGACTGCCTGTTTCCATTGGGCACGCTGTCGAGTCGGCAGAGGCGGCCATAGAGGCGGCCACTAAGATCGGTGGTGATCAATGGGTGGTCAAAGCTCAGGTGCACGCGGGTGGACGTGGTAAGGCGGGGGGGGTCAAATTAATTGATTCACCTCAAGCCGCTGGCGATTTCGCTAAGCAGTGGTTGGGCGAGCGGCTGGTGACCTATCAGACCGACGCAGCGGGTCAGCCTGTGTCGCGGATTTTGGTCGAGTCGTGCACTGATATTGCAGAAGAGTTGTACCTGGGCGCCGTGGTTGATCGCGCTAGCCGCCGCATCGTGTTCATGGCTTCTACTGAGGGCGGTGTTGAAATTGAAAAAGTCGCGGAAGAGACGCCAGATAAAATTCTCAAGGCAGAGGTTGATCCATTAGTGGGGGCGCAGCCTTTTCAAGGGCGTGATCTGGCTTTCCGGCTCGGCTTGTCAGGGGTTCAGATTAAGCAGTTTGTCACCATCTTTCTGGGTCTGGCTAAATTGTTTCAAGAGAAGGATTTGGCCTTGATTGAGGTGAATCCTCTGGTGATTACCGAAGAGGGTAACCTGCACTGTCTGGATGCCAAGGTTGTCGTGGATTCCAATGCACTGTATCGACAACCCGCACTGCAGGAGATGCACGACCCGTCTCAAGAAGATGAGCGTGAAGCGCATGCCGCACAATGGGAGCTCAACTATGTAGCGCTCGACGGCAGTATCGGTTGTATGGTCAATGGCGCTGGCTTGGCAATGGGAACAATGGATATTGTGAAGCTACATGGCGGCTCGCCAGCTAACTTTTTAGATGTGGGGGGTGGTGCGACCAAAGAGCGTGTCACTGAGGCATTTAAAATTATCCTTTCTGACACCAATGTTAAGGCTGTGTTGATCAATATTTTTGGCGGGATTGTTCGTTGCGACTTGATTGCTGAGGGCGTGATTGGCGCAGTTGAGGAGGTGGGCGTTGAGGTGCCTGTTGTGGTGAGGTTAGAGGGTAATAACGCAGCGCTTGGTCGCGAGGTACTCGCTAACAGCGGTCTAAATATTGAAGCGGCAGAAAGTCTGACTGATGCGGCCCAAAAAGTGGTCGCAGCGGCTGGAGGTGTCCAATGAGTATTTTGGTTAATTCAGAAACGCGCGTTATCTGTCAGGGTTTTACTGGCGGACAGGGCACTTTTCACTCGGAGCAAGCGATTGCTTACGGTACGAAAATGGTCGGCGGCGTGACGCCCGGAAAAGGCGGACAAACGCATTTGGGTTTGCCGGTCTTTAATACGGTTTATGAAGCGGTGAGCGCAACGGGTGCAGAGGCCTCGGTGATTTATGTTCCCGCGCCCTTTTGTAAGGACTCCATTCTCGAGGCCGCTCTGGCGGGCATCCAGTTGATTGTCTGCATCACAGAGGGTGTGCCGACACTCGACATGTTAGACGCCAAGGTTAAGTGCGACGAGTTGGGTGTGCGTCTGATCGGGCCCAACTGCCCAGGCGTGATCACGCCCGGTCAATGCAAGATTGGTATCATGCCGGCGGAGATTCATTTGCCGGGTCGTGTCGGCATCGTGTCCCGTTCCGGCACGCTGACTTACGAAGCGGTCAAGCAGACAACTGATGTGGGCTATGGACAATCAACCTGCGTTGGTATCGGTGGCGATCCCATTCCTGGGTCCCATTTTATCGACATCCTCGATCTCTTTGAAAAAGATGACAGTACTGAAGCCATTGTCATGATCGGTGAGATTGGCGGTACAGCTGAGGAAGAAGCGGCTGAATTTATCCGTCATAACGTGACCAAGCCAGTCGTGTCTTATATCGCCGGGGTGACTGCTCCAAAAGGCAAGCGAATGGGCCATGCCGGCGCGATCATCTCTGGTGGAAAAGGCACGGCGGACGAAAAATTCGCGGCCCTTGAGGGCGCGGGTGTTAAAACGGTCCGCTCTTTGGCCGATATCGGCGCCGCATTGACCGAGATTACAGGCTGGTAAGCCTGCCGATCCTGCTAGAGCCCGCTTCGGCGGGCTTTTTTATGGATGAAAGGCGGTGTTTCCCGCTTGAAATTACTATTAAGGCCCCCATCTATTCGACTTAACCTGGTGAGACGAGGCGAGCTATGACCGCAGAAGCAACCGAAACAATGGGATTTCAAACCGAGGCGAAGCGATTGCTTCAACTCATGATTCATTCTTTGTATTCCAATCGCGAAATATTTTTGAGGGAGCTCATCTCTAATTCATCAGATGCCATTGATAAGCACCGGTTTGCGGTGATCAGTGACCCAGACTTGGCAGGTTTGACAGCGGAGTATCGCATTCGAGTCGCCACTGATGCTGAGGCGAAAACCATTACCATCGACGACAATGGTATTGGGATGTCCCGAGAGGAAGTGATCGATAATTTAGGCACGATCGCTAAGTCAGGCACTGCCGCCTTCATGGAGCAGCTCAGTGGGGATCAAAAACAGGATAGCCAGCTGATTGGTCAATTTGGCGTGGGTTTTTACTCGTCGTTTATTGTTGCCGATCGAGTGGAGGTGGTGACTCGCAAGGCGGGGAGCGACACCGCGACCCGTTGGGAGTCTGCGGGTGAGGATGAGTTCACCATTTCTGAGACTGAGCGTGAGGCCGCAGGGACCACGGTGGTTTTGCACTTAAAGTCTGATGCAGATGAGTTTGCCGACGGTTGGCGAGTGCGCTCGGTGATTAAGAAGTATTCGGACCACATCTCAGTACCCGTGATGATGCCCGCCGCGGTCACGGAGACCGAAGATGACAGTGACAGTAGCGATGACGAGGCCAGTGCTGAGCCCGCTTGGGAGGCGATTAACGAGGCCAAGGCGCTCTGGACTCGCAGTCGTTCCGAAGTCAGCGATGAGGAATATCAGGCGTTTTATAAGCATATATCTCACGACTTCGAAGAGGCGTTGACCTGGAGCCATAATGCGGTAGAGGGCAAGCTTGAGTACACCTCATTGTTGTATGTGCCTCAGCGCGCCCCGTTTGATCTGTGGCAGAGGGAGGGGGCCAGAGGGCTCAAGCTCTATGTCCAGCGCACCTTTATCATGGATGAGGCAGAGCAGTTTCTGCCGATGTATTTGCGCTTTGTCAAAGGCGTGCTCGACTCAAACGATCTTCCTCTCAACGTCTCCAGAGAGCTGTTGCAACAAAACCAGCAGGTCGAGTCGATCCGTGGTGCGCTGACCAAGCGCGTGCTCGATATGATCAGCAAGATGGCCGCTAAATCGCCAGAGGACTTTGAGCGTTTTTGGGATACTTTCGGTGTCGTGCTGAAAGAGGGGCCTGCAGAAGACTTCGGTAATCGTGAAAAGGTGGCAGAGCTGCTCCGCTTTGCGACCACGCGCGATGACGAAGCACTTCAGCGGGTGTCGTTGAAGCAGTATGTTGAGTCGATGTCAGACGATCAGCAGTCTATTTATTACGTCGTGGCAGAAAATCACGTCACGGCGAAGAACAGCCCCCATATCGAGTCATTGAGGCAACAGGGTGTCGAAGTGTTGTTGCTGTCGGATCGGGTTGATGAGTGGTTGATGAGCCATCTCGGCGAATATGACGGTAAGCCATTTAAGGATTGTGCTAAGGGAGAGTGGGACGATTCCGCCGACGATGAAAAATCCAAAGAGGCACTGGAGGCGGCTGAGAAAGCGAGCGCGTCACTGATTGAGCGGATGCAAGCAGTGCTGACCGAACGGGTATCGGCAGTGCGCCCCACCGTTCGCTTGACGGCCTCTCCCGCCTGTTTGACCGTGGCAGAGCACGAGATGGGTGCGCAAATGCGCCGTATGATGGAGGCTGCAGGGCAGGCAATGCCTGAGAGCAAGCCGACCATGGAGATCAATGTTGAGCATCCACTGTTGCAGCGATTAGATCAGGAGCCGGACGAGGATCGTTTTGCAGATCTGGCGCAAATCCTGTTGGACCAAGCATTTTTGGCTGAAGGATCGGCACTCGAGGATCCGGCTAGCTATGTTGCTCGACTGAATAAGTTGCTGGTGGAGATGAGCGACGCCTAAGGTGTTGCTGACGATTTGGCGACACGGAGAGGCAGGTCCCGCGCCTCGGGATGCTGAGCGTGAGCTGAGCGAGCGCGGGCGGTCTGAAGTGGCCGCCGCAGCAGAGGCTTTTACGCGATGGCTTACGCAGTCAGGGCACCCCAAGGTGGAGCGGCTTCGTCATAGTCCACTGACGAGAACGTCACAGACGGCAGCCATACTCCATGGCGTATTGCGCCCGATGTCTTGCGTTGCAGATCAGTTGCTGGCGCCGGGGGCCGATCTTGCCAACAAGATGTGGCAGGCTATTGATGCCACTCACGTCCTCTTAGTCTCGCATGAGCCCTTTGTTTCGCGGGCTATCGCAGTGTGGAGTGATGACGAAACGTTGCCACCCTTGGCACCCAGCGGTTACGCAACGCTTGAAGTGTTGAGTTTAACAAGGGGCGGTGCGACGGTGCTTCGTCATCGATCGTCACCCCAAGGGGGTTGGTATGAGTGATTCAGGTCAGGAGTGTGCCTTTGTCGTCGATGGTCTGACTTATCGGGGGATCGAATGGGGTAATCCCCAGGGGCCGCTCATTATTGCGCTCCATGGCTGGTTAGATAATGCCTTGTCGTTCTCGGTGCTAGCGCCCCATCTCGCTCAGTTCAGGTTGGTGGCTTTGGATTTGTCAGGGCAGGGCCACAGTGATCATCGCTCCGCAGATGCGACCTATCACATCTGGGATGATGTGCCCCAGCTATTGGGGATCGTGGAACAGCTCGGTGAAGGCTCTGTGATTGTGATGGGGCACAGCCGCGGTGCGGCGATTGCCGTGCTCTTGACTGCCGCATTGGGGGAGCGTTGTTCTCATTTGGTATTGCTAGATGGCATGCTCCCTATACCCGCCGAGGATGCGGCGGCGCCGCAGCAATTTGTTCAGGCTCAGAGGGATCGTGAGACGGCAAGAACGCGCCGGCGGCGTTACTTCACGGATGTAGCAGGTTTTGTCGGCGCAAGGGTGAAGCTGGGTTTTTCGGAGAACAGTGCGAGGCTGCTGGCACCTAGGGCACTCCGACCGCATGACAATGGCTTTGAGCTCACCCATGACCCGCGCCTGAATCAGGCTTCTGCGGTCAAGCTGACCGCTGGCATGATTGCGGCTTTTTACGAGAGTCTGTCGGTAAAGACGTTGGTGTTAGTGGCAGAGGAGGGGCTGCGGGTCGAGGCTGGATTGGAGGCGTCTCTGCAGGCGATTTCGTCAGGTACCAGAGTGCAGTGTGCAACGCGTGCCGGGCAAACACCATACGCACATGGAAGAGGGGGCCGAGATCATTGCCACTACACGTGGCTTTTTTGAGGGTGCTGATCGCGGTGCCAATGCTGAATCAGTGTGATACGCAAGAGGGTGATCTGCTGAGTCACGCACGGTGCTCCACTCTGTCCGCGTTTCGCCGCTGCTGGCGCCACGGTGTCGCGCCAGCAGCGTATCGATGACGCGCTCGAGTACTTAATCATTGAGTTCAAGAACTCAGCTCGGGATGAGGGGTCTGACTTAAACACGCCGCCCAATGAGGTGGTTCGTGTATGACTGTTACCGTCCTGTACGCCTCTGGACTTAACGCAGTAGTGCACCGCGTTGATGGTGACCGCTACATCGTCAGTGCCGAGCAGTGTTTGCATGGCGACAAGCACTTGCTGTGTCAGCCGCTCCTGCACTTGTGGCCGCTGCGAGAAAAACCTGACGAGGCGGTTGATCTTGCTGAGCCCGATGACGGTGTCTTTTGGGATATAAGCCACTTTTGCTGAGCCGTCTATGGTGACAAAGTGATGCTCGCAGGTGCTGGTGAGGTCGATGTCGTCGACGCAGACCATCTCCTCGACCTTCATCTTATTTTGAATCACGTGATTTTAGGAAAATGGGTATAGTCTAGTCCGCTAAAAATTTCATCCACGTACATCTTCGCAATGCGATGTGGTGTCTGCTCTAGAGCTGTCGTCTTGCAGATCAAGCCCGAGGGTGTTCAAGATTTGGGTGAACGACGCTTGGATCACGTCATAGCGCTCATCGCGGGATAGCCCGTTCGCCGTCATGGGTGTCTCTAACCCACGCTTCAGCAAGGCGCCGCGCACGGCAATAGCCTCCGGTGTCAATGCGCCCGGCAGTGCTGTTGTAACCGCTGTCTTCAATTGATTGATCGCCATATTTTGTTCCACCCTTCTGATTAGAAGTGTTCTTATATCTTACTTCGCGGCAGGCATTTTAGATTTCAATTCTGGGCTCTCTTGTGCCATTTTTTTTGCACGAAGTCAGACCAACTGTTTGTGCTCCCGTTGATGATCGTTGATGACGCGCCCCGCGTTTGGGCTTGCGACGGTTGCGCTGACCCAAGAGGCAGCGCGACCTGCGCCGCGATGTCGACCATAAATGATATCATAAGGCGTCCAACTTATTAGACACGCTATGGCTACTTTCGGGACAAAACTAGGACAGGTTGAGGCCGCCCTCGACGCAGCAGGTCTGTGCTTCGGGCACGGCTACGAATCGGCGCATGATGAGGCGGTCGCCTTACTGCTGGCGCCGCAAAACTACCGGTCGGAGCAGTCCAGCTGCACTTGCTCGCGGAACCGTTTCCCGTCGAGGCGGAAAAACGATTGAGTCAGATGCTGACTGCCCGCTGTGACGGAGCGGCAACCGGTGGCTTATATTGTGGGCGAGGCCTACTTGGCGGGGTGCGATTTTTATCCGACCACGGGCTCTGGTGCCCCGGTCCCCGATCGCGCAGTTGCTGACGGAGGAGGCTCTCTCCCTGGTGGGCAGCAGCAAGCCCGCCGCGCCATATTGTGGATGTGTGTTGTGGCGGCGGCAGTCTTGGCATTGTGGCGGCCACCTGCTTTCCTCGAGGCCACGGTACTGCTGTCGGATCTGGATAGTCAGGCATTGTCGCTTGCCGCGGAGAATATTCGCTTTAATGATCTGGGATCCCGTGTCTTCTGTCTTCAGGCCGACTTACTGTCGGCGCTTGCGGCTGGGAGTGTCGACCTGATCCTGTCAAATCCGCCGTATGTGTCCGCGGCCGAAATGCACGACTTGCCAGCGGAGTACGAACATGAGCCTCAGGTCGCGCTGGAGGCTGAGGCAGAGGGCACAGCGTTGGCGCTGCGGGTATTGCGGACGGCGGCGTTGCTTCTCAGCAGCGAGGGTTTATTAGTATTAGAGGTCGGCGAGACGGCGGAAACGCTGGAGTGCAGTTTGCCGCGTGTCCCTTTTACCTGGGTTGATCTTCCTCAGGGAGGGTCGGGGGTCGCCGTCATCAGTGCGCAGGAATTACGGGACTGGAGTGCCGCTGGCCTCTTATAATGCCCGCAGGAGGGAATCATGTCTGGAAATACGTTTGGCAAGCTTTTCACAGTGACCACTTTTGGCGAGAGCCATGGTCCGGCGCTGGGTTGCATTATTGACGGCTGTCCGCCGGGGCTGAGCTTGGAGGCGTCGGATTTGCAGTTGGATCTGAATCGCCGCAAACCGGGGCAGTCTCGCTACACCACGCAGCGAAAAGAAGACGATGAGGTGCAGATTCTCTCGGGGGTATTTGAGGGGAAGACGACTGGTACATCATGGATTGCACTACACAACCAAGATCAAAAATCAAAAAAGATTACAGCATAATCTAAAGATGTTTATCGACCTGCTCATGCAGATTACACCTACGATAGGAAATTTGGTGTGCGCGATTATCGGGGTGGCGGTCGGTCCTCTGCCCGGGAAACCACCATGCGCGTGGCGGCTGGTGCGGTGGCAAAGAAATGGTTATCAGAGCGCTATGGTGTCCGCATTAGGGGCTATTTGAGCGAGTTGGGGCCTCTGAAAGCTACGGCGCATGATTG
>CAJJBO010000020.1 GCA_905182485.1 uncultured Luminiphilus sp. | reverse complement strand
ACGCCTGATAGGACCAGCCGGATTATCTCGAGCCACTTGCCTCGCGCGCTTTCCTCCTCGGGCGGGCGTCGCTTCGCTCTGAAGGCTCAAATGCTCCTGTGGCCGTAATTTATCGAACTCGCCATTTTCAACATATCAGGGCTGGTAGGTCGTACCAAGACACTCGTAAACATGCCAAAGATTCATATTTTTGTCAGGCCCACTCATTGTTTGACAGGGGTTGTGGATGCCGCGGTATAGCGGGACTAATGTCGAGTGATAGCGTGCGGTGCGAGTCGTAAGTTTGGCAACCGCCCTGATCGGAAGATAGCTTTTTATTAAAGCCCATATTTATTTATTTTTTTTGGCACCAAAATTGGTACATGCCAGCGAAAATACGAGGGTTGTGCTCTTCAAATAGCTGCCAAAGTGTTAAATCGTAAATGTCTGCATTCGAACCATGTAAGTTTCTGAAATTTGAGATCGCACTGGCATTCTCAAATCCACAAAATTCCAAATCCAATTTATCGATACAGGATTTAATTTTTGGAAGAGTAAAGAGGTGTTCTTGCGTGTGAAAACAGTAAATCTCTGACAGTGCTTAGATTATAGAAATCAACAGATTCAGTAAGCAGCTGATGTTGTCGATCGCTCGACATCGCTAGTGATTGCCTGGCTTGCCTGATTTCAGCTTCAGATGGTGGCAGCCTTAAAGATGCTAGATCTTCTCGGACCTTAGTGATGTGACGCCTTGCTAATTCGCTATACAAACCGACCTTTATCAATCCATTGGGTTTTAGCAGGTTTGTGAGAACTCTCCATCCAGCCATGGGGTCACCCATATGATGCAAAACCCCTACACTTTCTACAATGTCGAACCGTTCCCCTAGCTCGCTGAGTTGCAAAATATCCGCTTGGCAAAATTCTATGTTGGTCATTTCAAATTCGGTCGTTTTTTCTCTGGGCGAAAGCTAGGCTGGCGAGGCTGAGATCCACAGCCTTCATTTGGCAGTTGGCGAAACGTGAGGCAGTCGCTATTGGATGTAATCCTGTTCCACACCCGGCAATGAGCACATGCGGCGAAGATACGCTTTCAATATGTTTGGAGTGCAGGCGCAATTCTAAATTATCAGAAACTTCTGCAATTGAGACCGCATGTTCGGATACTCTGAGCTTCTCCCATCGTGGATAGGGGTTTTCCTCATACTGTGCCCTGACTTTGAGTGATGTCGTGTTCGACATTTCTCCAAACACCGGTATAGCTTTTGCGATGTCAATTTCAATAAGTGGCTCCTCAACTAACCTCAAGTGAACGTCGGGTATTTGATTAACTAACTCCAGGCTCTGACACCAATCAAATCGATGCAGACGACGATAGGCCCCCGAGACACAATATTTGGATAACTTGTGGTTGTTTCGATTGTGCGATGGTGCTTGCGATCTCAGACTCTAAATTCGTGATTAGTGCAGACTCTTCATCACTTTCGAAGAAAACGTACTCACAGGTAAAACAATGCAGGCATAGCGTTGATAAGAAATAGATAATCTCAGAGGTTGTTTCAATCTTTTCCAAATTTGTGAGGAGACCTCTCCGAAGCGTCACGAAAGTCTCCTCCAAGCGTAAATCGGGAAGTGGACATATACGCATGAGATGATGCAGAAGCGGCAGCTGATTTAGCACCGCTATTGCGCTTTTTATCTCTTTGATTTTACGAAATTCCTTGGTTTTGGCTAGCAGATCTTTAATCAGAGGGGTCGTGGTGTAAGAGGCTCACAATCGCTTGGACAATATCTCTTGCCAGCACAACGTTTCTGTTCTCAAGCAGTTCGATCAATATTGGGTAAAGGTGTTGCCCCGCATCATCGAACTTCCCCTTTCTGTAAGACCGCACCAAGATTTCTGTAGGCACTCGTCAGGCTGGGATCCAACTCTATGGCTTCAACGTAGGCGGAAATTGCCCCCGAAAATTTACCCTGCTCGTTAAGCGCTATACCCAGAGTGTTGTAAGCCTCGGGAAAACGCGGGTCCAACTCGATCGCTTGCCGACAGCTTGCTTCAGCGTCCTCTGGTTGCCCTAGCTTTTTGAGCACATTAGCCAAGTTGATGTATGCTTTGGGGTAGTCAGGTTTCAAGGCTATTGCTTGCTTTAAAATTTGCTTCAGCCTCATCAAGTCTTCCTGCCTCCTGGAGTGTATTGCCTAGGTTGTAATACGCCTCGGAAAAATCGGATTGCAATACTATTGCTTGTCTTAAAATCGTTTCAGCCGCCCCTAGGTTACCTAATTCTTGAAGCGTGACGCCCAAGTTATTGTGCGCTTCAGCATCTTGAGGCGCTAACTCCACTGAACGCTGCATAGGCACTAGTGACTCGCTTAGCCTTCCAGTCTGTTTCAGTGCTGCCCCTAAGGCTTTCCAACCAATCTGATAGGCTGGGAATTCTTCTGTCATTAAGATTGCAAGTCTTTCGAATTCTTCATGCCGTCCAGATTGGTAATGCATAAACAGGGCATCTACCTGTTGCTGAGAAGGTGATTGCATCTCTACATTCTGGTTTGTAGGCCGCTTCTTTTGCGCTTGTTTTTTTCTCTTTTGAGACAGCGTAAGAGACCCTGCCTTACTAGGCCCCTTGTTCTTTGTCTTCTTTGTCTTCTTTGTCTTCTTTGTCTTCTTTGTCATCGGATTAGAAGCTGCTAGCTGCGGGTCGCATCAAGTTGTTTCCTTTTTTGCTGTGCGATTGGCTGCCATTCACCGTAGCTCGCCATGCTTTTGTAACCTATGTTTTTTGAGTAGCTTAAGCGGGACTAAAAAGCCCGCTTTAATAAGGTGATTTAGAAATGCCACCCCACTACTCTACAGGCACAGCATATTTCGACAAGACTATTGTATTTAGCATCAGCACGGAGCTAATTTTGCAGCGCGCGTTGCTCAATAGCATTGTCAAAGTCGCGTAACGGACCACAACTTTACCACGCTGCGCGCACGCGGTGATAACTCGATATTCCTTGGGTGAGTTAGTCTGAACGGGCGTTACTCTCCCAGCATCCTGGCCGAACTAGCACATATACCACCGAAGCCGATGCTGGCGAGTCACTCCAGCCCTCTTGCCACAGATGGGTCTTGGGGCTAGGGCGGGGCTAATTTCCCACATTGCAGTGCCGCTCTAGAATCCAATTGCCACCAGCTTATTCAAACTCTTTCATGGGCCTAGACGGTCGACTCTGTGGGCGTGAGGCTCTCTGTGCGGTCCAGGTGTAGGAGAGATGTCTGGTCGGCAGTAGTCTTCATTCTGATTATCAGCCACGAAGACGTTGAAGTGATCCAAACTGTATAATACGTTTAATAAATCGCTCTCAGTACCAGGGTTAAGTAGGGTTTACAGCGCGCCGTAGATCGAAATATTTTATCCAGAGGTATTCACTCCTTGTACCTTTGACAGAAGTGGCCTACCTGACTGATTTCGGTGTTGCCCTGTTGTATGTCTCAGAGAGTTTAGATAGAAGAGCCGATTGATTAATAAACCTCGAACCAAATTGATATCAAGGTGGCCCTGCAAGTTGACTGCCATTCATGCCCGTAAACTGCTAATAAGCGCACCCTGCCTTTATGTACATAACCGGGTTTATTGAAGCCTTCTAACGTCGAACGCTAAAACAATACGTTCCTGGTCGGAGTGAAATGGTGTTGTATAGTGCGTGACAGAAGAGGGAAATAACACCAAACTACCCGTTCGCACATCTATAGTTTCTTCTTTACCAAGAATAATGTTGGTACTGAAGGTGTCGCTGCCTTCGGCGACGTTTAGGTTGCCGGCATCCGGCTTGTCTTTTGGAGGGACGTTGATATAAATGCTACCGCTCAACCAGCCTTTCTCATGAATATGAGGCTCTAATTTTCCGCCACTCCTCATGCAAATCAGCCAACCGCCAAGGCTGTACTCCGATGGCCAATTCGTTAGAAATCCCTCTGTGCTATCTCCGAAATCTAGTTTGTACTTTCTATCTCTGTTCGAATAATTATCTCTATTTCATCTATGAAATTATGTCCTGAGCTGAATAAATCCCCAGAAGTTTGACTACCGTTCACCAGAAGGTCTTGTGCTCTGCCAACAAATTTATTTGCTTTTAGAAAGGATAAGACCGGTTTGACGAACGAGTTTTCAAAATCATAATTCGCACTAAGTTGTGTATGTCGAACGTACTTTAAAGGCGTGTCGCAGAAAGGATTGGTGGCTTCGTTACCGAATTTGAATTTTGCTTGGTAAGCCATAGATCCAATTGCGGGGGTGATCTCACCTCCGTTAATCAAAAGCTGAAGCAGCTCAAAAAAATCAGATTTTTTGTTTTGCCAAAAAAAACATTTAAGCAAATATTCTCTAGCTTCAATATCATGGGGTGCCAATATGATGCCCTTCTTGAAGCTCTCTTCCGCTTCAATGATTTTGCCCAGATGCAGCAGCACGTCGCCCAAAGTAGTGTATGCGGCACTATCGTCAGGTTGCAGCTTTATCGCCTGTCTATAACTTGCTTCTGCTTTCCTCTAGTCTTCCTAACTCTTTGAGTACAGTTCCCATGTTAAAATGGGCTTGAGTATTGCTAAATTTTATTGCTATCGCTTGTCTGCAGCTTGCTTCGCTTCCTCTAATTCGCCAAGCTGTGCTAAGGCATGGCCAAGGTTGGTAAGAGCCTCGGAAAAATCAGGCCTCAACGCTATTGCTTGCGCGTAGCTTGCTACTGCCTCAGTTACTCTGCGAAGCGCCTTCAGTGCATTCCCCAAATTGCTGTGGGCCTCGGCAAAATCGGGCTTCAATGCTAATGCTCGTCTGCAGCTTGCTTCGGCCTCGTTGTATCTGCCTAGCACGTGAAGGACGTTACCTAAGTTATTGTGGGCCTCGGGATATTCAGGTTTGAAAGCTACCGCTCGCGCGTAGCTAGTCTCGGCCTCGAGGAATCTGCTCAGTTTTTTCGAGCGTAAATGCCTAGATTGTTGTGGGCGTAGCATTCTCGGATTCCAACTTTATTGCTTGCCTGCAACTTTGTTTCAGCTTCGTTGTACTTCCCGAGTTTTCGAAGCGCGTTGCCTAAGTTGCTGTGTGCTTGCGCGTAGTCTGGATCCAACGCGACCGCTTTTTTGTAGCTTGCTATTCGCTTCTGGAGTTTAAGTTGGCTGTAATTTTTTGTTGTGAGCCTTCACATGGTCAGGCTTTAAAACTGTCGCCTCTTTAAAGCTTAACTCTGCCTCTTGTAATTTCCCCTAATTCTTGAAGCGCATTGCCCAAGTTGTAGTGGGCTTCGGCAAACTCAGGGTTCACCCGTAGGGCTTCTCTTAATCTGACTTCGGCTTCCGCTAGTCTTCCCAGCTCCAGGAGCGTGCAGCCCAAATTGCTCTGGGATTCGGCGTCTTGGGGGGTGATAGATCTACAGAGCGTTTCAAAGGGTTCTAAGGACTCAACTATTCTGCCGGTCCTTCTAAGAGCCGTTCCCAGCGCTTTCCATCCAATTTGGTGATTGGGATATTCTTTGGTCATTGCGATAGCGAGTTTTTCGAATTCTTCAAGCTGGTTAGATTGATAATGCTCAAATAAAAGCTCAATTTTTTTTTGCGATGGCGCACGCGTCTCCAGATCCCCAGCATCAATTTGCCTCACCTTGGGCTGTTCACTTGAGCGGCGCGCTGATTGCAGGGCTTGTTCCAGTGATATTAATTGCTCTTCCAAAACACCCGCATGCTTAGCATCAGCGAGAGCAACTCTTGCATCGGCAAATTTCTCTGCTGTGATAAGACAATTAACGTAACTTATCCAAAATTGCTCTACGGCTGCATTTGTTGTTAGCGCATTTCGGAATCGTGTTAGAGCCTCGGCTTTATTCACTGATACTGCTAATACGCCTAGGTTATGGTTAGCATCTGGATGGTCGGGTTTTGTGTGCAAGATGGCAAGGTACAACTGTTCAGCCTCTTTAAGCCTGCCCTCCCTTGTGTGCAGCGACTCCTCGTTGCAATGCTTGGTCAATAGTTAGCTCCATACGTGAAGTTTACAGAAAAAAGCTGCAACGTGAGAGAACCGAAACAAAAGTGAGGGTGGTGCTTAGTCTGAAAGACCTGAAAGTATAGGAAATATAAAGGCTCTATTGAGAGTAAGGTGCCTCGCTGATCCTGTGGATGGGGCTTGCTGATATGGAGACATTCGCGCTTTTTGATCCCAAAACCCGGTTCATTATGTTGGGCATGCTATTCATATTCGTTCAATCCTGAGCGACGGCACGCTGCAGCGCATGCGACACGGTTTTCACTGGCTTCGTTGTCTCAAAGCGCTGTCTGAACGAGCAGGAACGCTGGGGCACACGCTCGCCTTGCGTGGGACCGGGGGTGAGCTGATTTCAGCCGAATGAATCTGTACACTCGCGTCTGTTTGATACGGCCGGGGCTTGGGGAACGGCTTGATCACTGGCAATACCGATCGTTTCAATACCGGTCCTGACGAGGGATTAAGAGGTGTCAAACCCGCGAATACATAACGTGAACGTTGCTGACCAGCGTGTGCTGATGTCGCCCACTGCCCTTCGTGAACAGGTTCACATTAGCGAGTCGCTGTTCGAATTCGTCGCCGAATCCCGAGGGGCAATAGAGCGCATCATCGACCGGCAGGATCATCGGCTGGTGGTCGTGGTGGGCCCCTGCTCGATCCACGACGTAACGGCTGCACTCGAGTATGCCAAGCAACTAAAGCGTTAGCCGACAAGTCAGCGACAGCTTGTATCTGGTGATGCGCGTTTATTTTGAAAAACCGCGCACCACGGTTGGCTGGAAGGGGCTGATCAATGACCCCATGCTCGATGATTCATTTGAGGTTGAGAGTGGCCTACGAATAGGGCGCGAGTTATTAAAAGAGGTCCTCAGCATCGGGCTGCCGACTGCAACGGAAGCGCTTGGACCCCATCACACCGCAGTACCTTCAGGATCTGATCAGTTGGTCTGCCATCGGGGCAAGAACAACCGAGTCGCAGACACACCGAGAGATGGCCAGTGGCTTGTCGTCTTCTGTTGGGTTCAAAAATGGCACCGATGGTGGCCTTGAGGTCGCCATTAATGCGCTGCAATCTGTCGTCAACCCGCACCGCTTTTTGGGTATCAATCTCTGATGGCAAGGTGTCTGTCTTCGAAACCAAGCGGCAACCGTTATGGGCATGTTGTGCTCAGAGGGGGCACCAGTGGGCCCAACTACGCTCAGGAGCATATTGCCCACTGCGAGGCGGCGCTGGAGCAGGCAAATCTGAACGCTAACATCATGGTCGACTGCAGCCACGCCAACTCAGAAAAAAAACCGGAGCTTCAGCCCGCTGTCGCGCAAAACGTGATTCAACAGATTGTCGATGGCAATACCTCGATCATCGGTTTGATGCTGGAGAGCAATCTCGAGGCGGGCAACCAGAAAATCCCAGCAGACCTGTCACAGCTTCGCTACGGCGTCTCTGTCACGGATGGCTGTATCGACTGGGAGAGCACGGAATCGTTACTGCTGGACATCGCTGCCCGCGTGGCCCCTGCGCTGAAGGCACGGGCACCGCAATAATACGTGGGCTTGCAGTCGGATTGGTTCTTACTATCCCGCACCGTCGGAAGCAGTCATTCAATGCTGTGACGGCTCGTATGCTCACGTGACCGAACCACTGCATTTGGTAATGTCAGGAGGCTACTCGCTGCCCTGAGCCCTCCCTATAGGGTAGCGAGGCGCGACTGATGAGCCGCGCGTTGGTCAGCGTTGGTGCGAGCAAGTTCATCGGCGACCAGGTCGGGATGGGTCAACATCCCATCGCGAGGGATATCGAGTTCAACAAAGCGCCAGTCGGGTCCTCTGGCAGGGCCCACCATCAGATCAGAGCTCTTGCGATAGGTTTGGCCCACACAATGAAAGTAGGTGGGCTGTAATCCGTCCCATCCCCCGTTTTTCAATACCAAGGTATCAGTCCATTGTTTGGCGGGGTGGGGGGTAATGAGTCGCCGCAACTTGGCCGCCACATCGGGATAGTCGGGCGGCACCAGCATGTCCATAGGGGTAGTCTTGCCAGAGGTCCATTTGGTAGCCCTCAATAAAGTGCTGTTGTCGTGCTCGCCACCAAGCAGGATATTCACCTGTTGCGAGGTCCTTGGTCACACCGCTCATGCGGCCAGGGCGAGGCACCAGCGCATCAAAAAAAACGATGCGCTCGATCCTCTCGCGCAACCGATCGGCAACCCCGGTAATCGTGATGCCGGAAAACGAATGGCCCACTAAGATCACATTGCTGAGTTCTTCGTATTCGATCACATTCACAATGTCATCGATGTGGGTCTCTAGTCCAACCTCCGGGCCGGTGAGATGAAGGCGCTCGCCACACCCGGTGCAGGTGGGCGTAAACACCCGATGTCCTTGTGCAATGAGTCGATCTGCGACGTCGCGCCACACCCAACCGCCATGCCAAGTACCGTGCACCAAAACATAGGTTGCCCCGACCTGTGTGAGCGTATTCTCCCGCAGACGGCGGGGTTTCGGCCGCAATGGCCACCTGACTGGCAGCACCCAGTGAGGCCAATGCAGCACCCCCGTTGCGTAAGACTGTGCGCCGAGTGAGTGTCATCGAGTGTGTCTCCTTATGCGTTGGGTCACAGGCTGTTGTTTATGACGGTGGCCGGCATGCGTAACGATTGCCTCAGTGCTGAGTGTTGGTGGGGACAGCTTAGCCTCATCGCCATTGCACCAATGCTTGGGGGGTGCGTCTCTACAGGGTTGGCGTATCCACTTTACCCGAGACCATAAAGCAACTTGCCAATAGCCACTTCAGATTAATGCCAATGCGATTAGCTTCTGGCAGCGTAAAAGCATAGCCGTGTTCTTTGGTGGAGCCATCGTCGAATTTTTCGACTACGTAAATCACTAGCGAGTCTCGGGTAAAGTAACCCTCATAGTTGTTAATGGGCCAGTCGACATTAAAGAGCCGCAGCCCGAGTGTCCGGCCGTCTTTATCGGTAAACCACGTTTCTGCCCCCTGATCATGCAGGCTTAAGTTGTCGTAGCGCGTGTAGGGCTCGTCACGTCCCCCGCCAACGCCGGGGATATCGGCGTAACAGGTAAAGGCGCGGCTGCGATGGAATTTTATCGCGCTATCGTTGCGGCGAGAGCCCCACCAGAGCTGTTGCTGTGCCAGTGATAAAGCGATGGGACTGCCTGGGTCTTCGGCGCAGTCTGCGTCTGCTGCTGCGCTAAATTGTGCGGCATCCCGTGTCCACCAAACCGGGCATTGGCTGCCGGCTTGGGTGTCATCTATTTCCATACGCACCGCCTCTTTGGCGTCGTCATCAAAGAGCGACCAGCGTTGCTCGCTGATCACTGCGCCCTCGGTATTGGTGCGTGTGGCGGTAAACACATGGGCCTCTGCTGAGGCCTCGATCGACAGGTTGTATCGATTTTGCGGTTCAGGTAGTCGGCGGCGGCCGTCGAAATAAGCTTGGTTGGCATTGCTATAAAATCCGGGGAGCAGGGCCTCAATCACCTGGCGATCACGACTCCACGTGGCGCTATCTTGTCCCTGAGCCCACGACGTAGTGGATAGGCAGATTGTCAGCACTAATCCCAATGCTGTGCCCACTCTGCGGCGTAAGCGTCTTGCTCGTGTTCTTGCGATCGGGGTAGGCCAATAGCCCTGAGTTGGCCTTGAAATAGTGATGACTGGCGTCATGGTACTTGCCTCTTTGTCGGTTACACCCGTAAAGTACTAATGTTATAACTATAAAACAAAGGTAGCACGATGAGCGATGTTCCTGTTCTGATACGACGCACCACCATGCTGGTGAATCACATTGACTCCGCCCTGCGCATCTATCGCGATATTTTAGGGATGGCGGTGCATTACGATGAGAAAATACTGGTATCGGGTGACGGGCTACCGGCGGGTGAGCCTAATTCACAGACCCGCCTGGTGATGCTGAAGTGTAAAGATGACTTCATCGGCATGCTCGGTATCCTGCAATACATCGACCCGCCGTTGCCCGAGCCCCCGCCAAGGCCCGTGCCTAATCGAGTACGAGTGGGTGAATCGGTGTATGTCTTGCACCACGAGGATGTGAAGGGCGCTTTTGAACAGTTAAAAGACGTACCGGGGCTCGAGATGGTGTGTGAGCCAGTGATCAGTGAATATCCCAAACCGGATGGGGGTGTCTTCAGAGTGCTGGGCATTAGCTTCTTTGATCCTAACGGGTACTTTGTGGAAGTGAATCAGTTCGTATGAATCATTCCACTGCGGCGCCCAATACGCCGCCAGCCAGCAGCCTCGCCTATGGGTGGCTGACGGTGGGGCTACTGACGATTGCCTACGTTTTTTCTTTTGTTGATCGCTATGTCTTGGGGTTGCTCATTGAGCCGATTAAGGCAGACCTTGGTCTTACCGATACGCAAATTGGGCTGCTATTGGGTCCGGCCTTTGCGATCTTTTATGCCACGATGGGTTTGCCATTGGGGTGGTTGGCAGATAAAAAAAATAGGGTGCGCATTGTCGCCATCGGCATTGCCGTGTGGTCCGTTGCCACTGCGGCGTCAGGGCTCGCGCGTAACTTTACCCACCTCTTTATTGCTCGCATGAGTATTGGGGTAGGGGAGGCGACTCTGAGCCCCTGCGCCATGTCGATTATTTCAGACAGCTTCCCGCCGGAGAAACGCTCCCGGCCCATCGCCGTTTACACCATGGCGCTTTCGGTGGGCGCCGGTTTTGCGTCGTTACTCGGGGCAGGCGTTCTCACGTGGGCAAAATCGGGCGGGTCCATCACAATGCCCGTGGTGGGTGAACTCATGCCCTGGCAGGCCACGTTTTTTATTGTGGGTTTACCGGGTCTTGTTGTGTCGGCGTTGTTTTTTTTACTGCGTGAGCCTGCCCGTTCTGCGGGGGTCAATACCATGGGGGGCAACTTGTCAGACATGCTGAGGCATGTGCGGCAGCGTGGCGGCTCTATGGCGGCTTTGTCAGCCTATTTTGTTTTATGACGATCGTGGCCTACAGCCAAGGTTGGGGTGCGGCCCTTTTTGAACGCACTTGGGGGTGGGAGACGAGTTATTACGCTTCGATTAATGGCGTATTACTCATTATTTTTGGTCCCGCCGCGGTGTTATCGGCAGGTTGGCTCTGTGATCATTGGCTGTCGCAGGGCAAGCAAGATGTGGCCATGAAGATCGCTTTTTTTGGCGTGTTAGTGACCGTCGTATCGGGCGCTGCCTTCCCGTTGATGCCCACGGCACCCGTGGCAATGGGGGTCTTCGCCGTGAACAACATGGGCATAGGGATGACCTCTGCCATGGGTGTCACTGCACTGTTGCGCATCGCTCCGGGCCCGATCAAGGCACAAACGGTGGCGCTGTATTACATGTGTATCAGTATGGCAGGCTTATTCTTGGGCCCCACAACCGTGGCGCTACTCAATGATCATGTTTTCGGTGTCGATGGCATTCGCTATTCGATGGCGCTCATTCCGGTGATCTTTGGGGTGCCGGTTCTCCTAGGGTTGCGCGGTATTTTGGCAAACTATGGCCGCGGTGTGACAGAACATGAGGGACTACTGTAGATGACCAATATCCGCCGCACTTATATCGACAATGCTGAGGGGCAGCTTCATATGTGGTCATGGATGGGCGCCAGTCCGATCAGCCCCCCTGATCTGTTTGCCGCCAGTGCCCTTTGGCGGGCGTTTCTTCGCAAGTTTTGCCACGGCCTACGAGGGGCCGGTATGGAGTGCTGACCTCCCGGGATATGGCGGCTCTGATCCCTTGGGTGACGCGCCCACGGTGGGGGGATTCACGCGTGCGATGTCTCCGTTGTTAGCGGCTTCATCAACGCCGGTATGGCTGACAGGCTTTCACTCAGGCGCTTTAGTCGCTATCGATATGGCGCAATCCTTTCCCGAGCAGGTTGCGGGTTTAGTGTTAGTGGACGTTCCCGTATTCGCGGGGCCAGACATGGCATCACTGCGCGAATCACTGACCATACCGCCTCAGTATTTGACACAAGAAGATCCGTTAAACGGGCTTTTCCAGTCGATGGTTGTTGATCGATTAGCGCATGTGCCCTTCGATCGGGCTTTTGCGCTATTCATCGATTTTATCAGCGCAGGGGAGAACCGTAATGCGGGCTATCATGCGGCCGCCACCTATCAGGTGGAGGTGGCCTGCCGACAGGTTCAAAAACCGACGCTGGTGATCGCGACGCAATCGAGTTTGCGCGAGGGCACGCTGCAAACCGCCGACTGGATACCGGATGCCACCTTAGTTGAACGAGATGACGTCACGGCGCCGGCTTTTGAGCGAGGGGCAGAGGTGATAGCCGACTCTGGTCAGTGATTTTGTGGGAGCAACAGTTGATCTTAAGTGACGGGATGAAAGGGGCAGCTGTCCTCTTTTTCCACTAGGTCATAGGCAAACATAAACTTCGCCACGCCCGCCAAAATGCCACCCACTAGGCCCAGTTCTAAGATTTGAGCGTCATCAAAATGCGCAGCCAGCTGGGCGTGTAATGCCTCACTGAGGATCCCGGCTGAGTTGCGTGAGCGCCAGCTCAGTCGCCCAGCGCCAGTACGGCGAGCTCGGCGGGCGTAAACGGCCCCGATTCGGGTCGATTCAAACGCGGCGATCTGTGCCTCGGTGAGGCCTGCCTCGAGCGCGTCGAGCCGATTCCCCTGATTGCAAAAGCGGCAACCATGTAGCAAAGTGGAGAGCCGCAGCCGGAGGAGCTCTTTATAGCGCTGGGCGACTTTGCCACCGCGAAAGACATCGCCATAAAACTGATTCACGTACCACCGATACAATTCGGGATGATTCGCAAAAACCTCAAAAAACGTGGCATCACCGCGCAGATCCATCGAGCGGGTCCAGGCTGAGGCAATATCGTCTGGCATCTCATCAGGTGCGATCCGGTTGAGCTTTGGATCAGGCTTCATGGGCGAGTTCAGACCATGGCCTTTAACTGCTCGTCGCGATAACGACCGAGTAACAACAGGGCAAGAGAGCAAATGATAAACCCCCACATCGAGTAATACAGGGCTTGATCATAAGAGCCTGAGCTGCTGTAGATCCATCCAAAGGTGGCGGGACCAAAGCCTGCGCCGAGCCCAAAGAGGGCATAGAGTGCGCCGTAGATCCGGGAATAGCTGCGGACCCCAAAATAACGCGAGACCAAATAAGCCAGTAAGTCATACTCGACACCGGCGGCAACGCCCAGTAACACAATGGCAATCACCATTTGTGAATAACTCGGATCCACTGCGGTGAACATCAGCATCGACGCCGCGGGCATGATCATGAGCGCACAGGCAATCGCCGGCGCCCAGATATAGTCGAGTAAGTAACCAGCGATGAGGCGCCCTGCATACACCGAATAACCAAGAAAGCTGGCCAAGATGACTGCATCGACCCGGTCAAAACCTTTTGAGCCCAGCATCGTTTCAAGGTTTGGAATAGGTCCACCAATCGCAAAGGACAGCGGCAGAAAAATGGCGCCGAGTAACCACAGTCGCCAGTCGCGTATGGCCTGTGCAAAGGTAAACCCGTATTGCTTAATCATCGTGCCGGTCTCGCGTCCTAGTTCAGCGAGGCCCGCCGCCCGTTTGGCGACCTTAGGATCATCCACATCATGAAACGCAATCAATGCAATCGGCAGCGCAACGACCAGTGGCAAAAACCCGATACCGACATAGGCCATTCGCCAGCCGTAGGCGTTAATGAGCGATTCGGCCAGTAGCTTTCGCAACGGCGCCACCAATGCCGGTGCCCACCAGCGCCATGCCCAGCGCCAGACCGCGTTTTTCGTGGAACCACCGCGAGATGGCTTTGGTGAAGGTGATCGGCAGGGTGCCTGCACTGAGAATAGACAGTAAACCCCAAAGAAATAAGTAGAGCGTATGTGAGCCATTATTGAGTGCAAAGGACATCATCGCGAGCGAGAAGGTCACCATAGAGATGAGCGCCACACGTCTGACCCCATACCGGTCAGACAGATAGCCGGCCAGTGGCGCGCTGATCACCGTTACCACGCAAAAGGGCACAAGCCCAAACATGATTTGATCAATACCCCAGCCAAATTCGGCAGCCAAAGGCTTTGCAAAAACGCCAATCGTATAAAAGGGCAAAGGCGACATCCCCAACGAGATGCCAAAGGTAGATGCGAGCACAACGGGCCAGCCGAAACGAAACTCACGAAATTGTTTCAAATTAAAAGCCATACAGCGCGACACCCTCGTTATCATTATTGTGTTGGTATGGTTGTGGCGATATCAACGATCTCAACCTCACTCGAATAATACCGGTGTTCAGTGGCATTGCTAGCGCTACTTTCCGTGCTACTTTCCGCGCTAAGGCGTGCCGGGCGCTGGCATGTTATCGGTGGGTATTGGTTATTTTCGGGTAATGACTTTGCGGCTTACTGTAGCCATTTGGCGACGGTGCGTGACACGACGATCTCACCTTGATCAAAGTACGCGTCATGATTTTCTTCAATGCTATCGAGGTCATAGAGATAGTTCACCATCAGGCCGACAGATTGATGCAATCCTTTTTCGCTGAGGTCCGCGGCCCAGTGAATGGCGCGCAAGCTGGCACCATTGCCAAGATGGAATCGTGCGACAGGGTCAAGGGCAACACTATTGGCGCGCTCGTTCACTAGATAGCTCGCGCAGAGCTTCAGTATTTTTTCTTTGACGGATTCATTGGCATCCTTTGCCTGCAGCCGAGCAATAGATCTGAGGTCATGAACATCGATTTGATGCTCGTCTTGATGCGCGGTAAGCCACTTTGCAAATCCGGGTATGGGCGACAGCGTGACGTAGCGCTTGGCGTTGGGATAACGTTTGCCGACTTCTTCGACCACTTGTTTGATCAGGAAGTTACCAAAAGAGACGCCGGCTAATCCGGGGTGACAGTTACTGATGGAATAAAACACGACTGTGTCGAGATAAACATGCTCATCGAGTGTGCCATTAGTGCGATCAATCAAAGGCGCGATCGCATCAGGAATACCCGCGGTGAGCGCTACCTCCACGAAGACCAGCGGATCGTCGAGCATCGCCGGATGGAAAAATGCAAAGCAGAGCCGTTGTTCGCTGAGTCGGGTTCGGAGATCCTCCCAACCCCGAATCTCGTGCACGGATTCATACTGAATGATGCGCTCGAGTACCGCGGCGGGGGAGTTCCAATCAATCGCGCGGAGTTCGAGAAAGCCGCGGTTAAACCACGAAATAAACTGATGCTTCAAATCCACATCGACACATTGTAGATGGGGGTGATCAGGCAGCAATTTGAGCAATGAAGCACGCATTTTCACGAGCACGGCGGTCGCATCGGGCGCCATATTCATTCTGCGAAATAGTTTGATTCTGGGGGCTTCAATGGCCCTGGTAAGCGCAACGAGTTGATCCGCCTGCGGGTCGTTTTTATAGTCATCTGCTGCGCTCCACGATGGCGTCCGCAGAGACATCAAAATCACGCGCGAGGGCCTCGAAGAACAGCAGCTTAGTTGGCGTCATTCAGCTGTTGGTAGTCTGCGATGACCTCGCACGCCAGCGCCAGTCCCGATGCCTCGCCCCGGTGGTGCAGTAACTGCTGGCATTTACCGGCTAAGTCGTCAGAAGGGAGCTTGGGCTGCCACCTGTCGGCGTCGGGCCAGAATGTCGCGCCCTGCACTGACGACCGAACCGAGTAGTTTGCCGAGGCCAGTGGAGGCCTGGCGGGGTGTCCCTGTCGGTGGTTGTGCATCTGCTGACATGCTGCTGGCTCCGCGCCGAGTTGCCCTCGAGCGACACTATATCCAACTCTGCTGGGCGGCGCCTCATCGATTTTGACCGAGGGCACCGAGACCGCGTCTTTGGACGTGGTGAGGCGATTAGCGCTGCCTCGATAGCGGCGCTGTCAGGCCCCGGCGCGGTGTGCGTCAGCGCTCTGTGCTGGGGGAGGACTCGTCCTTCCAAATGGCGTAAAGCAAGGCACACAGCATAAATAGCATCACCGCAGAAAAGGGCAGTGCGCCGATGATCATGACTGACCTGAGGGCATCCATGCCGCCAGCAATCAGCAGCGTGATGATGACCAACCCGAGCAGCACACTCCACAGGACAATATGTCGCGAGTGAGTGCCGTCCTCAGAACCACCCGAGACAATGGTATTGATGACCAGCACCGCCGAGTCGGCGGAGGTCACAAGATAGGTAATGAGCAGCAATGTGCAGAGGGTTGATACCGGCAACACCCAGCTTGCAGAGAACAACGATTTCACTGTTGCAAATAATTGTGCGGAGAGGTCTGCACCGAGAATACTGCCTTCAGCAACACCACTGAGTTCGAGGTCTAGGGCGGTCCCGCCAATGATACAAAACCAAGCAAAGCACATGAGAGAAGGTGCCAGAATCGCACCTATTACATATTCACCGATTGTTCTGCCCCGAGATACCCGTGCCAGAAACAGTCCGACAAAGGGCGTAAAAGCGATCCACCATGCCCAATAAAATATATTCCAAGCAGATTGCCAGTCACTCAAAGCGCGTGCGGTGGGTGTGTCGGTGTCGCTCCAGACGGTGACCGACATCTGACCAATCTGAGAAAGGTATTCGAGCAGGCCGGCCACAAACATCTCGCCGGCGAAAGCCGTCGCACCAAAGATAACGAAGATCAGCAGTAACAGCCAAGACAGCGCCATATTGAGATTCGAGAGCCACCGGATGCCGCGGCCGATCCCCGACAAGGCAGACAGCATCGCCGCTAAGGTCAAAAACACAACGGCAACAAAGAGTGCGGTGAGACTGGGCCGGCCTTCAGAGACCAGCCATTCCCAGCCGGTGATTTGATGCATGCCAAAGGCGAGTTGATTGACGCCGTAGCCTATCGTGACACCGATACCAATGATGGTGGCAAGAATCGCCGCTGCATCGACCACGCCACCAATGCGCCGTCCTGACTCGGCACTGAGCACTGCCGTAAAGGGCGATCGAATCGTCAGTGGCATATTGCGCCGATAAGCAAAGTACGCCAGCGACATCCCGACAATGGCATAACAGCCCCAGGGTGTCAGGCCATAGTGCAGGAGTGTCCATTTATAGGCCGCCGCCAGATTATCGCGCTCAAGCGCAGTCGTGGCACCGAGGATGACATCGGGGTTGTTGGCAAAATGCGCCAGCGGTTCAGCGGTTGAGTAGGTGAGCATGCCAACACCAATGCCCGCACCAAACATCATCGAAAACCAAGCGAAGCGACTAAATTCGGGTCTATCGGACTCTGCGCCCAAGCGAATGCGCGCGGTTTTGGGTACCACCGCCAGCAATAGCGCCACGACCATAAAAAGACCCGACGCATAAACGTACCAGCCTCTAAAGTAGGAAATGGTCGCCGCCTGAATGTCCATCAAAATGGCCCCGGCATCGGGGGCGAGCGACGCCCACAGCACGAGGCTGACCACCACAACCTTAACCGATACAGCAACTAGGCGATTCTGGCCGGCGTAAAATCCGGTGCTTTCAACCCGCGTGGCAACGTCTGACATCTGGCTTCCTTTTTTAAGCGTTTCCAAAGTGTTTTTTTAGTTATGTCGGGGGCTCATGCTAGCAAGGTTGTTGGTCTCAACGGCCATTAAACGTGCGCTGATCGCCTCGAGCGCCTCACGCAGAGCAGTCGATGTTATCACTGCTGGCGATTGAGCCCACTGTTGCAGTTCGGCCGAGAGTGCAGTGTCGCTTTCTTGTGCAGTGAGGCGTACGTCGGCCTCACGGAGCAGGTCATATAGTGGATCCATCTTTGCTGTCTCGTTCGGATGCGCTCTCACCCATTGGTCCAGGTAAGCCATCCCCACAATCGGTGCCGCTGGCCAAGTATTGGGAAGTTGCTGCTGCGGATTAAATTGCCCGCCCTGGTCCGCTAAGGTGGCAGCTGCGATTTCATTCGCGGTGAGGTAGTCACTTGGCTTGAGCGCAAAGACATCGATCCCGCGGATAATTTCGGTGCCATAAATGTGACCGTTATACCAATACGCTGACCAATAACCGCCCGTAACAAGATCTTCGGCATCGATAGGTCCACGATCAAAGTATGCGATTTCAATCGGATTTTTGGAGTCGGTGAAATCGATGATCGACAGGCCGCCTTGGTACCACGCTTGCACAAAAATATCGCGCCCGGGCACGGGGATGATCGAGCCATTATGAGCCACACAATTTTCAGTTTCGAGCTGGGGCGCGCTCATCTTGTAATGACTTTGAAAAATGAGTTTGCCGTCGACGATATCGTAGATCGCATCAGCTCCCCATGTGAGTGGGTCGTAGGTGCGACAGCGAGGACGAGTGCCGCCGCCCCACTCATCCGTGAAAACCACTTTAGTACCGTCGTTGTTGAAGGTGGCCGAGTGCCAGTAGGCAAAGCCTGTATCGGTCGCAACATCGATGCGCTCCGGACGTCGCGGATCACTGATGTCGAACAGGATTCCGTTACCGGAGCACGCGCCCGCAGCGAGTTGTAAACTGGGGAACACCGTAATGTCATGGCACTGATCGGTGCGGTAGGTCTCTTGCGTCTCATCCCCATGGTCGCCGCCTCGCCAGAGGCCCGACAGGGCTCCGGTCTCGGGGTCGGCAAACACGGTAGGGCTATCAATAATGCGGGCGTTGGCAGGGTCGTCGACAGGAATTTCGATCACGTCGATCCGAAATAGCGCGGTGCGGTTATCGCCGGGAGACTCATCGATACAGCCCGCCAGTTCTTCCTCTTCACGTACGCGAGAGATACCTGAGTTGTAGACAATCAGTTTGCCCTGCTCGTCGGGGCCTGCCACGACGGAATGGGTGTGTGAACCGCGACACGTTTGCACGGCACCGACTTGCCGCGGTTGCGTTAAATCACTGATATCAAAAATACGGATCCCGCGAAAACGATCAGCGTTCACATCACCGCGGATGCCCTCTAACCCGCAATCAACTCGGCTACGTGTTTCTTCCACCGACAGTATGAGGAGGTGTCCGACGATGGAAACATCACCCTGCCCACCGGGGCACACGACGGACGCCAGCAGTGAGGGAGCGGTCTCCTCAGCCAGCTCATAAAGGTTAAAACCATGGTAGCTCCCCGCCACCATAATGTTGTCCCAAAACGCGATGTCGGTATTAGAAAAACTCAGCAGTGGGGCGCGAGCTTCGGGTTCATCCTGCTCATCAGCAGATTCGGTGTCGTCAGTATTTTTTGCGGTGCGCTCCTTGCCAGTTGTCTCAGTGCGCTCTGGGTCCAGCGCTTCAGCCTGTTTGCCGATATCGTCGGACTCGGTCTGCTGAGCTCGCTTGCTATGTTGTTGGTGCTCGGCGCTTTGGTGCATGTTGTGGTCGGTAACGGCCTCAATTTCGTCAGCGGAATCTGCTGTCGGCGCGGTCACCATGAACCGTGCCGCTGGCAACTCGGCAGGGTTGGCCGGGTCATAAAAACCCGGAGGTTTGGTCAATACGGCTACTTTTTCAAGATGCCAAATGGCTTCTTCGGCGTCATAAAGTCCAGCCGCAAGATGCGCACGCGGGTCATCTGAAAGGCCAACCAATAAGCCGTGCATGCGTTCAATCTCTTTTTCCTGATCGTTAACAATGTCTGTGGTGAATTCGAATAATGTTGGATCGTAGGCCGCACCGGGCTGTTCCAGGAAAATCCGTCCTCCTCGAGTGCGCCTTCGTGGTGGGTGATCATCAAACTTAGAAAATGTCGATCAAAGTCACTACCGGTTGCGTCGCTAAGGCTTTGCATCTGCGCGGGTGTCGCCATACCCATCATGACGTGATGCTGATGATCGTCCGCATGCAGTTGATTGATCAGCGGCTCACCGCGCGCTATCAGCCATTGCGTCATAAAGGCAATTTCATCCGCTTGCGATGCCTCGATCCTGCCTGATGCGTCTAGAACGCCGGGAGCATTGGTGCGAACTTTTGCGAGCACGGCCATATCCAGCGCCTGCTGATGATGCACCATCATGTCTTGTATGAACTGAATATCGTCCGGCGTATGGCTGGTATTGGCAATCTGGATGGCGACGTCAGCACTGAGTAGGCGTGAGGTCTCGCCGGGTGCGCCAGGTTGCACAATGGGGGCAGCGACAGTGCGTAGACACACGACTAATAGTCGATAGCGTGATCGATAAGATAAAGGGGATAACTGGCATGGACAGACGTCTTCCTGAAGATCAATCGCGAATTTACCAGATACGTAGCCAAGATGCTGTTGCGCGCCAGCCAGCCACTCTGCAGGGCTTAGCGAGTGTCATCAATTAGGGAGCCATGACGTGCCTTATTCACTGCGGTCATTTACCTGTCAGAATCTAGCGCCGGAATCGAGTTCATCATAAAGGGCGGTGTTACCCACCCGATTGATTGCATCAGGTGTTTGAAGCGGTTCGTAAGTCGGCGAGGTGTGCTAAGCCAGCAACCCCCAAGGTCGCCGCGACAAAGAGATCAGGCATGTTGGCTAGCGCTTGTTTCATGGCTATGAGCAACAGGGCGCCAGACACCAGATGGAGTAGTAGCGGAGGTGGGCCGTGAAGTCTCGCTTTACGATGGCGCCAAAAAAGCCAAAGCGCCTCGACCATCATGCCCAGCAAGATGACATCAATGAGCCCAGTAATCGTGAACCAGTCAGGCACGCTTTACGCTCGTGAAAGCCCCAGTAATTGTGCTACGTCCTTAAAGAACACACGAATATGTGCAAAAGGTCGGCGACGCACCAATTTTTTGGTGGTGTACGACTGCCACGTTAAGGTCTGCACGTCAGGGTCTCGGCACATAGCGACAAATTTTTCGCGCCGCTTGTCGGTGCCGTACCAAAAGCGCTGTAGTAATCCGAGCACCCAAAAGACCTTGCCGTGGAGTTTCATAAATTGTTTACGGGCTTGAGCGAGTGCGCGTGCATCACCTGTTGCTAAGAAGGCATCGAGGGCATTGGCACTGAGCCGCCCACAGAGCATGGCGTAGTAAATGCCCTCACCGGAGGCTGGTGCGACCACACCCGCCGCATCACCCGACACTAAGACCGCGCGACCGTCATCCCAGCGCTTCATTGGTTTCATAGGAATGGGGGCGCCTTCTTTGCGTTTGGTCGTCGCCTCTGCTAGTCCTACATCCGCACGCAGCGCCGCGACTGAGGCTTTGGCTGAGAAATCTTTGTGGGCACTGCCTACTCCAATACTCGCGTTTTTGCCATGAGGAAAGACCCAAGCATAAAAATCAGGTGAGAGACGGCCTTGATACCAGACGTCACAGCGGTCCGGGTCATAAGCGTCCCAATTTTGATCTTCGGGTACCTCGATAATCTCGTGATAAGCCAGCACCCAGGGTGTTTTCTCCGCATCGGGAATCGTGGCTCTGGCGACGGCAGAGCGAGCGCCGTCGGCACCGAGCACACTGCGCGCCGTGACCGTAACAGTGCGAGGATTCTCGTCTTTCGTTTGATACGTGAGCGAAACCAGCTCTTCTTGGTATTCGAGTGACTTAAAGACTCCTGGCACCACTGTGGCACCGGCTTCACTAGCGCGTTGTCGCAACCAAGGATCAAATTCATCGCGATCGACCATGCCGACAAACGTGCCATCGATCGGCATATCCACCGACTGACCTTTGGGAGAAATCATGCGCGCTGAACGGATTCGCGCAACGACCAGATGATCGGGAATATCGAACTCCTGCAGTAGGCAAGGGGGGATGGCGCCACCGCAGGGTTTGATCCTGAAGCCACGTTCCAGCAGCAATACCCGGTGACCCTTGTTTGCCAGCTCATGAGCTGCAGTCGCGCCCGACGGGCCGCCACCCACCACGATCGTATCGTAATCTGTGTGCGGTTGTGTCATCTGATGCCTCCCTCTCCAGCTTCCGCTAGAGCAATGTCACCAAAGGAGGGGGCAACGGGTTCGTTACTGAGGCCCCAGTTGGCGATGTGAATGTGCCGTGCAAGTGACGCGGCAATTAAGAATAGGAATCCTTCGCAGGCAAAAACGAGCCCGTAAGAGATCGCGGGCTCATCGAGCCAGTAGCGCGTGAGATCAACTGCCACGGTGCCCAAAAAGCCGCCAAGGGCAAACGCAATGGCTTGAGCGGCACCCCATAATCCCATGCGGATGCCTTCTCGTTTCTGTTGGCCGGCACTCGCCAGTACCATCATGGCGCCAATCGCGGCGACGGCAAAACCGCCGTTGGCCGTGCCCAGTAAAAAGACATTGGCCTCGAGGGGCCACGTGGCGCTGGACAGCCCGCCCCAGCACAGTAAGAAAAGGGCCACCGCTGAGAGCAAGCAACCTCCGCGGATCCATAGTCGCAGTAGACTGGCCCCGCGCGACTTAAAGAGTAGTGTCGACGCCGCCATGGCGGCCATGCCGAGTAATACACCGGCATGTTGTACCCCTGCTAACTGCGTGGACTCTCCAGGCGTGCGGCCAAATACCAAACCGGCGAAGGGTTCTAAAATAAGATCTTGAGCCGAGTAAGCGAGCATCGACACAAAAACAAAAATAGTAAAGATGCGCGCTTGTGGATCAGTCCACACATCTGCCAAGGCCGTCATAAAGGGGCTTTTTGGCGAGGCCTCCCACGCCACGATATCGGCGACTAGTGGGACAGGTGTCTCGGGTTCAATGCCTCGAATCACCAGTAGCGTGATGAGAACGGCGAGCAGCGAGACTGTCGATGTCACGACCAGTAATCGCTCAGGGGAGTAGGGGTCGAGAAAGTGTCCGGCAACGCCAGCGGTGACGGCAAAGCCGATAATCATCATGAACCATACCAGTGCCGCCGCGGCGGGCTTCCGCTCTGAGGCAACATGCTTTGCCAATAGCGCGAGTAAGGAGGTGCCCGTGGCGCCGGTGCCGACGCCGATCGCAAAAAAGCCCAGTGCTGAAATGCCGACGCCTAACCAATGGTTTTGCGGGATCAGGGTCGTGCCAAATGCAGCGCCAACTCCGCCGATCGCTAAAATAAACATGCCACCGACGATCCAAGGCGTTCGGCGACCTCCGATGTCAGAGCCGTAACCGATCCGCGGTCGCGCTAATTGCACAATGTGGTGGATGGTCACTAAAAAGCCTGGCAATGAGGCGGCGAGCGCCAGCTCCACCACCATAATTCGATTCAGCGTAGAAGTGGTGAGTACCACAATGCCACCCAATGCCGTCTGGATAAGGCCCAGGCGAACAATATGCCACCAACTCAGCTGTCTTGCCTGGGATAGGCTCATGCTAGCCACCCGCCGAGACCGATTGCGACGGCCATCATGCCCAAGACATAAAGGGAGACACCGGTGGCGTTGTACCAGGGGGCAAATTGTTTTGGATCCTGCAGCAGTTTGCGCATCGCGAGACATTGCGCGATCACCACAAGGCCGACAGCAAGCGCAAAAGGCGTAAGAGCCCAGCGGACTAATAATAGGATGACAATGATCTGTGGCAGCAGCATAAAGAGGCAAGCGACCCGCGCCGCGCGCGTGGGGCCGAGCTGTGCGGGCAGTGAGCGGATCCCCATCGTTAGATCACCCTCAACACTTTTAAAATCGTTAAGGGTCATGATGCCGTGGGCACCGATACTATAGAGTAGTGCGATGAGCAGAATCGGCTGTGCGGGTAGGTCACCACCGATGACAATAGCGGCGCCCGTGATCCAGGCGACGCCCTTCATAACTGATGGCAACCGCGCTATTACCCCACCAGCCATTCATTTTGAGACGCAGTGGCGGTGCGCTGTAAGCCCAGGCCAATGCGAGTCCTAAGCCGGTAGCCGCCGCGACCCATGGTCCTAACAGAATGGCCCAAGCCTGTGCGATGGCTGCCCACACGACCGCAAACCAAAAAGCCGTCTTACCGGGGACGCGCCCCGAGGGAATGGGTCGGTGTGGCTCGTTCAGCGCGTCGACATCTTGATCGTACCAATCATTCACAATCTGACTGGCGCCGCAGACCAGGGGTCCGGTAAGTACGACGCCTGCTAGCAAGGACCAACCGCTCAGACCTGTTCCGGGCCCTGCAGAAATCCAGCCGCACAGAAACGCCCACATAGGTGGAAACCATGTGATCGGTTTGAGCAGTTCTAGCAGCGCGCCCGGTGACGCCCTGCCAACTGCTGCGTTGACCGGGGCAGACTGATTCATACAACAATCTTGGCGATGGACCGGAGTTAAGTCAATTTTATTCTACACTTAGTATTGTCAAATTAATTTTTTTAAATCTACTCTCGAAAGTTGTACGTATGTACAACCGGAAAATCCAAAACCGGAGAGTATTATGAAATTAAAAATGTTGATCGGTGGCGCCTTGTTGGCCCCCTTTATATCTATCCCACACGCATTGTCGGCTCATCATGAAGAGGCTGTTGTGGAAGAGGCTGTTGTGGAGGAGGCAGCGGCTAATCCAGACTGTCAGCTGACGATCGAAGCAAGCGATACTATGCAGTACAACATATTAGAGATGAGTGCGCCTGCCTCTTGTGCTGAAGTGACGGTGACTCTGGTGCACACTGGACGACTGCCTAAAGAGGGCATGGGCCATAATTGGGTGCTCACGACCTCAGCGGACTTTAATGATGTGGCAAATGCAGGGATGAGAGAGGGTCTTAGCAATAACTATCTTCCCGCCGGTGATGCACGAGTTCTTGCAGGCTCACAAATAATTGGTGGCGGTGATTCAACATCCGTAACCTTCGCTACCAGTGGTATGACTGCAGATGAGTCTTATACCTACTTTTGTAGTTTCCCTGGGCATTGGGGAATGATGAAAGGCTCGTTCAAACTGGTCTAGTCGGTATCAGTCGATCTCACCAGATGCGTGATTAGGGTGCCCAGTGCACCCTTTTTTGTGCGCAGACATTGACCGTCGCGATCAGGGCATCGACGTTGGCGTTGCATCACGCAACCTCGTCTTCTGAATCACCGATGTCAAATCGCTTTAACTTGGTGTAGAGGCTCTGCCTGCTTAAACCCAGCAGTTCCGCTGCCGCTGCGCGGTTGTCCTTTGTCAGCTTCAAGGCGGCCTCCACGCAGAGTGCCTCGATGACATCGGTCGACTCTCTCACTAACTGCTTCAGGGGAACCCGTCCTACTCTGCCTGTTATTTGCTCTATTGAGCGGGGTAAGTGGACATCAGTAGTCTGTCGGTTATCGATGCGCCGACTAATGTCTCTAATAAACATCAGAATCACGATTTGATCATTGACCGGTGCCTGCACAGCTGAAAGCTCCACATCAATGAGCATGCCCGTTTCTGTTCGGAGCACCGTGCTGAATAGTTGTAGGGGGCTGTCGGTTCCCACATTGCCTAGCATGACGTTTAGATCGACATTCGAGCGCCCCAACCATCGGTCAGCTCGTCTACCCGCGGCCTGAGACTCCTCGTGTATGCCGGCCAAATTAAGGTAGGCGGCGTTGGCTGTGATGACAACCCCGGTCTCGTTGGTGACCAGAATGCCATCAGGTGAATGGTCAAAAGCATCGTTGGACATGCCAATCTCAGCGGCATTACTCGATACTGGAGCGATGCACACGAGCAGTCGGGTTTCATTACCCTGGCGCAGGCACACGACGCCGATGGCCAGGATATCCCCTGCGCTCGTTGTCACCTCTCCGGTAACCATGCCCGTGACACTGCGTGATTCTCGCTGCAACTCTGTGACGGCGCGGGATCCGCTATTCTCTAGACCAACAGGGAAGACCCGGCCTACTAACGCGTCTTCACCAACTGCGTCTGATGGGGCAGTGCTGTTTGCTTCAAGCACCCGCCCTGAAAGATCATCAATGACGAGGAAGCCTTCCGACATCATCTCCATCATCCTGCGGTAGCGCGCCTCTAGTCGGCGGTTATTCCAATAGTCTTGCTCCAGTGTTCTTTGGGCGTTGACGAGTTGTTGCTTGAGGCTTGTTTCACTGCGCAGGTCCATACATATCAAATAGGTCGCGTCGGTTTCCGCATCCGCGCATACCCAGCAACTCAGCGGAATCATTTCTACCTGACCCTCCGGGCACAGCACCACATCTATCCGACTGGGCGCGCCAGGGTTTGACCGAGCTGCTTTTATCGTGTTGCGAGTCAAGTCGATATCGGCTTCCTGAATGAGTTCAAGCCAGCTGAGTCCGGTTAGGATGGACAGCGGCAAGAGTTCCAGTAGGTCCGAATCAGATTCTACATGGGTGATCACGCCCTTCGGGCACAGTGTGATCTGCAGATCTGAGACCGCCGCCAATAGTGATTTCGTAGTGGCTAAGGAGCTGCTTGACACGTTTTTTGCCTCCAATGGAAGTAAAGTGTCGCAATTTTTTGACAATATAAATCATCTTGGCAACCCTCCGCAAATGCAAAAAGGCGAGAAAATCACGCTTACACGCGTTTTATGTGTATTAAGGCTCCACGCCGAGTGTCTAAACTGATTAATTAAGGAACTGTAAAAAAGGTTTGACACTCACTCGGGGTAACTCTACTCTCAATTGCATAATAATTGCCGTAACACTCTGGGTGCGGTTGGAGGTTTGCATGAGCGTGGATCAGTCGGCACTGGGCCGGCAGAGACAGACGCTATACACCCCGGCAGAGCGTGCTCGCCGGGATGCGACGAAGTGGACGCTGGTGCAAGGCATTTTGGCGCCGATCCAGTTTCTCGCTTTTGCGATTAGTCTTTGCCTGGTGGTCAACTACTTGTTGAATGGCGCAGGCTTGGCAGCGGCCACAATGTCAGTCGTGGTCAAGACATCCTTGCTTTACGCCATCATGATTACCGGCGCTATCTGGGAAAAAGTCGTCTTTGGTCGCTATCTTTTTGCACCGGCTTTTTTCTGGGAAGACGTTGTCAGCATGGTGGTCATGTCCCTGCATACGGCTTACGTCGCGATGTGGTTAGCGGGATGGGGAACCCCAGTCGAGCAAATGTGGATGGCCTTGGCAGCCTACGCCAGTTATGCCGTAAATGCCTTGCAGTTTCTATTGAAGTTCCAAGCCGCAAAAAAGACGAGCGTTGACAGCGAGGACGATGCGTCGACCATGTTAGGGGCTCAGGGAGCGCTCGATACGTGACCGAGGTAATTGCCCGCGCAGAATCAAGCGGCACCCCCGCGGTGATCACAGAGCGCGGCGAGCGAGCTGTTTTCTGTGGTCTGACATCGATCATCTGGCTCCATCGCAGAATTCAAGACGCCTTTTTCTTGGTGGTAGGTTCAAGAACTTGCGCGCATTTATTACAGTCTGCTGCAGGCGTCATGATCTTTGCTGAGCCGCGGTTTCGCCACTGCCATACTGGGTGAGCGAGATCTAGCGGGGATGGCTGACTGTAATGAGGAGCTCGACCGTGTCGTGTCAGAGTTACTCGCAAGGCGGCCCGACATAAGACGCTTGTTCTTAGTGGGCTCTTGCCCGTCAGAGGTGATCAAACTTGATCTCGCCAATGCTGCGGCGAGATTACAAGGCGAGCATGACAATCGATTGAGAATCTCAGCATTCAGTGGTTCTGGTATTGAAACAACGTTTACGCAAGGTGAGGATCAGTGTCTCGCCAGTATGGTTCCAGACTTGCCAGCCGCGCAGGACAGCAGCCTCAGATTGATGGTTGTGGGGACGTTGGCTGATATCGTCGAGGAGCAATTTCGACGACATTTTGCTCAGCTGGGTATCACTGAGGTGGATTTTTTCCCGGCGGCGCGCGCCGATGATTTGCCCGCCGTAGGGCCCGGCACTCGGATAT
The DNA here is from genome assembly GCA_905182485.1 of uncultured Luminiphilus sp. Taxonomy (GTDB): domain Bacteria; phylum Pseudomonadota; class Gammaproteobacteria; order Pseudomonadales; family Halieaceae; genus Luminiphilus. The sequence goes on along the minus strand of CAJJBO010000020.1, from coordinate 13,707 downwards.
TATTAGCGCAGCCTTACCTTAGTGACACGGTCGGCGCTTTACGCAAACGAGGTGCCAAATTAATCAGTGCGCTCTATCCACTGGGTATTCAAGGCACGCTCGCTTGGTTCCAAGCCGCTGCCGCAGAGTGGGGCTGCTCGGCCGAAACGGTGCAAGAGGCACTGGCTATTCCCATCGCGCGAGCGCAAAAAGCGCTGAGCCGAGTCCGTACGTCGCTTGAGGGTAAAAGTTTACAGTTTCTGCCGGATTCACAGCTCGAAATCCCTCTGGCAAGATTTTTAAGTGAAGAGTGTGGCATGTCGCTTATTGAGGTGGCCACGCCTTTTATCGATCAATCACTGATGGCCGAAGAGTTAGCGCGCTTAGCAGAAGATGTGCGAGTGGTTGAAGGGGCTGATCTCGATTCGGTGTTGGCGCGGGTTAGGGCGAATCGCCCTGATCTCACCGTCTGTGGGATGGGCATCGCGAATCCATTAGAAGCCGAGGGGCTGCGAACGAAGTGGTCGATTGAGCTGGTGTTCACGCCGATACAGGGATTTGATCAGGTCGCTGATCTCGCGGGACTGTTCTCGCGCCCGCTCGTGCGCGAACGACAGCTTGAGGTGGGATCATGGAGTTAGCGCTGTGGACCTATGAAGGACCTCCGCATGTGGGTGCGATTCGGATCGCGGCGTCAATGCGCGATGTGCATCTGGTGCTTCATGCGCCGCAAGGCGATACCTATGCGGATCTGCTGTTCACTATGATTGAGCGAGAAAATCGCAGGCCGCCTGTGACGTGGACGACCTTCCAAGCACGGGACCTCGGTAGCTCAACTGCTGAGATGGTGATCAGATACGCTGGAAGGTGTCTGTGAACGTTATAACCCTCAGGTCTTGTTGGTGGCAGAGTCGTGCACTGGGGAACTGCTGCAAGATCAACCGGGCGCGCTGGCGAAAGGTGCCAACCTGTCAGCGCCGGTAATTCCGATCGAAATGGCGGCCTACACTCACAAAGAAAACTGGGGCGCGAGCGAGACGTTTTACCAGTTGGTGCGCGGCTTATTGGCGGCCAAGGCCTTAAAGCCCGGTGAGACAAAGGCGCCACGCGGGGCGGATCAGCCGCCGTCAGTGAATCTCATCGGTCCCACTAAGCTAGGCTTCCGTTGCCGCGATGATGTGGTGGAGGTGCAAAAGTTATTAGAGCAGATGGGTGTCCGCGTTAATGTCGTTGCGCCGCTTAATGCGACACCGCGAGACTTGCTGCGTATTCCTGATGCCGATGCCAATGTGAACCTGGCTCCCGAGATCGGTGATCTCACCTGTGATTGGTTAAAACGTCAATTTCAGCAGCCCATTATTTCAACGGTGCCCATGGGCTGGGGCGCCACGCGTGACTTTATCGCCGAGGTGTCTGAGACGCTCGGCTTAGACATCGACGTCGAGTCAGTAGGTGACAGTCGCCTACCGTGGTATAGCCGGTCGGTTGATTCCACTTACCTGACTAATAAGCGCGTTTTCATTTTTGCCGATGGCACTCACGCTATCGCAGCGGCACGTATTGCGCGTGACGAAATGGGTTTCGAGGTCGTTGGCTTGGGTACCTATAGTCGTGAGCGGGCTCGAGACGTGCGGGCGTTGGCCACGGAGTATGGTCTAGAAGCACTGATCACAGACGACTACCTCGCTATAGCAGCCACCCGTGGAAGCGCTGCAGCCAGTCCATATTGGGTACTCAAATGGAGCGCCATATTGCCAAGCGCTTGGGTTACCCTGCGCTGTGATTTCAACGCCGGCTCACGTGCAAGATTATCCCGCTCGATACTCCCCGCAGATGGGTTTTGAAGGCGCTAACGTGCTGTTTGATACCTGGGTTCACCCACTGATTATGGGATTAGAGGAGCATCTCTTGACGATGTTCCGAGATGACTTTGAATTCAATGATACCGCTGCACCCTCGCACTTGGGTGGCGAGGGGGGCGGCGCGCACCAGCCAGATATCGTGGCTGTCGATCGAAGAATCTGCGAAAACTGATGAGCCGGGCGCAATCGCTTGGGCGGTTTCGGCCGAGAAAGAATTGCGTAAGATTCCCTTTTTCGTGCGCGGTAAAGCGCGCCGTAATACCGAGCACTTTGCGATTGAGAATGGTTTATCCGTGATTGATGTCGAGACGCTTTATGAAGCCAAAGCACACTACAGCCGCTGACAGTGCCAGCCCGCTGCGGGTTGTGCTGGTCACGCTTGATAACCATGTCAGTGGGGCGTGGACTCGGGCGGCTAATGCGTTGTCAAAGCAGGTGCCTGCTCTATCGGTCTCGTCACATGCGGCAACCGACTGGGACCGCAATCCGACGTCACTTGAGACAACACGATCGGCGATAGCCGAGGGTGACATCATCATTGTCACCATGCTGTTTATGGAGCCGCATATTGAGGCGGTTCGCGAGGCGCTCAGCGACCGCAGTGATCACTGTGACGCGATGATCTGCTGCATGTCGGCCCCCGAAATTATGCGTTTAACGCGCATGGGCCGGTTCCGCATGGATACCGAAGCCACGGGCGCCATGGCGCTTGCTGAAGCGGATGCGGGGTGGCGGTGATAAGTCCAAGCGACCAGCAGGCGCGCAGCAAATGACGATGCTGCGTCGCTGACCGCGCCTGTTACGGTTCATACCGGGCACCGCGCAAGACGTGCGCGCGTATTTTTTGACTTTGCAGTATTGGCTGGCGGGATCAGAAGTGAATCTGGCCCGCATGATGGCGTTTTTGATTTCACGTTATGCAGAGGGTGCCCACGCCACGCTCAAGGAGAGTCTGACTTACGAGCCGCCTGTGGAGTACCCCGAGACGGGCGTCTACCACAAGAGCTTGCCGAATCGAATCACCGATGATCCTGCTCAGTTGCCGCGGTTGTCAAAAAAGAAAAAAATCGGGACGGTGGGTTTGTTGTTGATGCGATCTTATGCCCTGTCTGGAAATAGCGGCCATTACGACGCGGTGATCGAGTCATTGGAAGGGCGCGGATTGCACGTGATCCCCGCGTTTGCTTCAGGTCTTGATGCGCGACCTGCGGTGGACGCTTTTTTCATGGATCGGGGGAAGCCGATTGTCGATGCCGTGATCTCGCTGACCGGCTTCTCGTTAGTTGGGGGGCCTGCGTACAACGACACGGATGCCGCGCAAGAGCTCCTGGAGAAGTTAGACGTCCCCTATTTGGCCGTTCAGGGACTGGAATTTCAGAGCCTGCAAGACTGGGAAGCGTCAACGACTGGGTTGATGCCGGTTGAGGCAACGATGATGGTTGCGATTCCAGAGCTGGATGGCGCGACTGGTGCCATGGTCTTCGGTGGCCGGTCCGATGTGGCGACTAATGGACAATCCGACATGCAGCCGCATCCAGAGCGTGTCGTCCGATTGGCTGACCGAGTTGAGCGATTGGTGTCGTTGCGGCGGTCGTCAAAAGCAGAACGTAAAGTGGCGATTGTGTTGTTTAATTTTCCGCCGAACAGCGGCGCAATGGGCACCGCAGCACACTTAAGCGTTTTTGAATCGCTATTTAATACCCTGCGCGGCATGCGCGAAGACGGCTACCACGTCGAATTGCCCGAGTCGCATGAAGCACTGCGCGACGCCGTGTTATCGGGTAACGCAAAGCAGTTCGGCGCCGAAGCAAATGTGCATCACCGCATACCGGTCGATGATCATGTGCGGTCTGAGCCATGGCTCGACGAAATCGAAGCGCAATGGGGTCCGGCGCCAGGCAAAGAGCTGACCGATGGGCAGCATCTGTTTATTTTGGGTGAATCATTTGGCAATGTGTTGGTCGGGATCCAGCCCTCCATTGGCTACGAAGGTGATCCTATGCGGTTGCTTTTCGAGGGTGGATTGGCGCCGACACATGCGTTCTCAGCATTTTATCGCTGGATTCGAGAAGGCTATGGCGCCGACGCCGTATTGCACTTTGGCACTCATGGCTCGTTAGAATTCATGCCCGGAAAGCAAGTGGGCTTGTCGAGTGCCTGCTGGCCAGATCGACTGATTGCTGATCTACCTAACGTCTACTTGTACGCGGCTAACAACCCCTCCGAAGGGTTGATTGCCAAGCGTCGTGCGGCATCGACACTCGTTAGTTATCTCACGCCACCGGTCACACATTCGGATCTTTACCGACATTATGTTGATCTTCGCGCCTCGATTGATCACTGGCGGCAACGACCCGCCCAGATGGCGCAAGACGCGGAACAAACCATGGTCGATACGGTCTTGGCGATTGCGGCGCAGTGTGAGTTGTGTGAAGAAGGTACTCAATGGCCGTTTGAGCAGTGGTCAACCAACATGATGGCACTGCGCGATCGCCTTGATGAAATTGAACAGGCACTGATTCCTTTTGGCCTACATGTCGTGGGTGAGCCAATGAAGCCAGCCGACCGAGCTGAATTGGTGAGCGCAATGGCTGAGGCGGGTGGCGCGCAACCGGTATCGCCGGCGCAATTGGCCTCGGCGATTGAAGATGGCGAACTGTCGGCGTTGCCCGATTTACTGGCGGAGCATATGCCAGAGTCCGAAAAAAACGATACGGAGACCTTAGCCACAACGCTTCGCGACGCCTACCATATTCTTAAAGAGGACCACGAGTTGAAGGCGTTATTAAGAGCGCTGGATGGTCGCTTTATCTCGCCGGTGAAGGGTGGCGATGTACTGCGGTCGCCGGATATTTTACCGACGGGGCGCAACGTCCACGGCTTCGATCCTTATAGATTGCCCGCCGGTTTTGCGCAAGCAGAGGGTCATCGACAGGCCGATCAATTGCTGGCCCGGCATCAGTCAGAGACGGGGTCCTTACCGGAGTCGGTAGCGCTCGTGCTATGGGGCACTGACAATCTGAAAACCGAGGGTGTGAGTATTGCTCAGGCGCTGGCGCTGCTGGGCGCTGAGGCGCGACAAGATAGTTACGGACGTGTGGTCGGTGCCAAGCTGACCCCGTTGGCGTCCCTAGGCAGGCCGCGTATTGACGTGCTGGTGACGTTGTCAGGCATCTTCCGCGATTTGCTACCAACGCAAACACAATTGCTGGCAGAAGCCACTTGGCTAGCGGCTACCGCGGACGAGGACCCCGAAGAGAATTTTGTACGCAAACATGTACTAGCCTATCAGGCAGAGCACGGTGGCGATATTGAAGCCGCGGCACTGAGAGTCTTTAGTAATGCAGAAGGGGCTTACGGCTCTAATGTGAACTACTTGCTCGATAGCGGTCGCTGGGAAGAGGAAGACGAGCTCGCAGACTGCTACACCCAACGGAAAGGTTTTGCCTATGACCGTCACGGCAAGGTGAGTCAGCAATCAAACCTACTCAATCGCGTTCTCGAAGACGTCGAGCTCACCTATCAAAACCTTGATTCAGTCGAGCTAGGCATTACGACGGTTGATCATTATTTCGGCACGCTTGGTGGCATCAGTAGTGCCGTTCACCGGGCTCGCGGCGAACGAGTGCCGGTTTATATCGCCGACCATACGACCGGTGGAGCGGGTCGAGTACGAACGCTCAACGAACAAGTGGCACTAGAGACTCGAACGCGGCTGTTGAATCCCAAGTGGTATGAATCGATGTTGGATCATGGCTATGAAGGGGTAAGACAAATAGAGGCGGCACGTCACCAATACCATGGGTTGGTCGGCGACAACGGGCGATGTATCCCCTTGGGTATACAAGCAGTTATCAGAGACGTTTGTCTTGGATGAGCAGATGCGAGATCGCTTGGCGAAACTCAATCCGGTTTCAGCATCACGGCTGGCCAATCGTCTGATTGAAGCACAAGAAAGAGATTACTGGGGGGCAGACGATGACAGCATCGACGCCCTAAGACGGGCAGGAGAAGACCTCGAGGATTTCCTTGAGGGCGTGACAGGAGAGGTGGCAGCATGAATTCACCAAAGCAACATATTCCGATTTCACAAATTGATCCGGGTAACAATGTCGGTGATGGCGAGGGGAGCCTTCAGGTTCATCTTGAAGAGGATCTGATGCAGACAACCGCGAAAGTATTCGCCATCTATGGAAAAGGAGGGATCGGTAAAAGTACGACGTCTTCTAATCTGTCAGTGGCGTTTTCTAAGCTGGGCAAACGGGTCATCCAAATCGGCTGCGACCCCAAGCATGACTCGACCTTTACACTGACCAAGGCGCTGATGCCTACGGTCATCGATGTGCTGGAATCAGTGGAGTTCCATGCCGAAGAATTACGTCCCGAAGACTACGTGTTTGAGGGCTACAACGGGGTAATGTGTGTCGAGGCGGGAGGACCGCCAGCCGGCACGGGTTGTGGTGGTTATGTTGTAGGCCAGACGGTCAAGCTGCTCAAGCAACATCATTTATTAGACGACTCCGACGTGGTGATATTCGACGTGCTGGGCGATGTCGTGTGTGGCGGATTTGCATCACCTCTGCAGCACGCCGAGCGAGCGATGGTCGTCACCGCAAACGATTTCGACTCCATTTTTGCGATGAACAGGATCGCCTCGGCGATTAAAGCAAAATCAAAAAATTATGCTGTCCGCTTGGGTGGTGTCATTGCCAACCGCAGTGCGAACACTGACGAGATTGATCGCTTCAACGAGGCCGTTGGGTTAAAGCGCCTGGCACACTTTCCCGATCTTGACGTGATTCGCCGCAGTCGATTGAAAAAATCGACGTTGTTCGAGTTGTCAGGCGAGGAAGGATTAACTGAGGTTTGCGACGAATACATGTCGCTGGCGCAGCAGATGTGGGACGGCACTGAGCCGTTGCCTTGCGAGCCCATGAAAGACCGCGACCTGTTTGATTTCTTAGGATTCGATTGATGGATTCTGCGCGCTATCACACGCGAAGAGCAGAGATTGAAACTTATTTCGATCGGACTGCGGCGGCGACCTTGGGAGACGTCACGTCGGATGCGCCGGTTAGCCGTATTCGGCGCACGGTCAGAAGGGGTCGTGATGAGATGCGCGACACATTGCTGAGTTGGTTGCCAGAGATCTAGCGGGTAGCTCGGCTCTGGATGCGGGTGTGGCACGGGGACGCTAGCGATCGAGGCAGCACGACGAGGTGCTGAGGTGGTCGCGATTGACCTGTCATCCGACCCTCGTCAACATTGCGCAAGAGCGACTTCTCGATCTGGATCAACGCTGGCCTGTGAGCTTTCGAGTCGGTGATATGCGGGACATGGACTTAGGTCATTTCGATTACGCGGTGGCGATGGATTCGCTGATTCACTACGACGTGAACGATGGGGTGCAAACCCTCGCAGCGATGGCGGCGAGATCAAACGAAAATGGTATTTACGTTTGCGCCTTGGACGCCCTTGCTGGCGATGATGCACGCACGGGACGTTTTTTCCCTCAAGCAGGACCGAGCGCCGTCCATTGAGCCGGTGTCACCGAAGCGACTTAAGTCGCCAGCTTGCCGAGGCTGGCTTGCTGTCAGAGTGGGATATTGACCGCTCCATCGAGTGGACACGGGCTTCTATAAATCCCAGGCGATGGAGCTCAGCAGACGGTGACTCATTCGTCCAACAAGCGCGTGGAGGTGGGGGGATTCAGTCATCGCTGGCTGCCCTTTGCCGATGCGGCGACCGTTGATCTCACCCTGCCTCGATTATGGCGCCTGTCGTTGTTTCAACTCGTCAGGGAATGGCCATCGTGCTCCTGACGGGTACCCTGAATCAGAGTGATGGTGGTGGAGCTGGGGCAGGGCACGTCGCTGGTCTCGTTAATGCTGGCGATACCGCTGCTACTGGCTCCAGCCCGGGCCTTGATTGGCTATCGATCGGATCATCATCGATCGTACCTGGGGTGGCGTCGATTCCTTACTTATGGTCTGGCACGCTGATGCAATTTGGTGGGCTTGCGTTCATGCCGTTTGCGCTCATTCTCATGACAGAGCCACATTCTGGGCCCGCATTCATCGGTCCTATGGCAGCCATGGGCGCCTTTTTGCTAACGGGCTTGGGCATGCATGTTTCCAGACCGCAGGCTTGGCACTGGCCACCGATCTGGCCACTGAAGAGACGGCCCAGAGTGGTTGCGTTGCTGTATCTGATGTTGCTCGTTGGGATGATTGGCAGTGCCCTGATCTTTGCTTTCCTACTGGCAGACTTTGACTACATCCGGCTGATCCGGGTGATCCAGGGTGCTGCAGTGGTCACCCTTGGCCTCAATGTATTCGCGATGTGGAGACAGGAGGCTCGCCGGCCCGACCTGACTACGCATGACCGCTCGCGGCCCTCGTTTTTTAAGGCTTGGCAAAAATTCATCGAATTACCGCGGGCTGGCAGACTGCTGATTGCCCTCGGCATCGGGACCGTTGCGTTTGCGATGCAAGATATTCTACTGGAGCCCTATGGGGCCGAAATTCTTGGGCTCTCAGTGAGCGGCACGACGTTACTCACCGCAATGTTTGCGGGAGGTATGGTGTTAGCGTTGCTGATGACGTCAAGAAGTTTAGGCCGTGGCACTGACCCGATTCTCATTGCCTCGCTGGGAGTTTTAGTGGGCGTTGCCGCTTTTTTTGCGGTCAGCTTCTCCGCTCTCCTTGACTCGACGCGGCTATTTCAGATGGGTGCCGTATTAATCGGATTTGGGCACGGACTGTTTGCGGTGGGGATGCTCACCGCCGCAATGGTATTCGGCGGTAAAGACATGGCGGGTATGACCCTTGGCGCCTGGGGAGCGGTGCAGGCTACCGCTACCGGCGTCGCGGTTTTTTCAGGCGGTGCTATCCGTGATTTGGTAAGCAACTGGGGGGAAATGGGACTTTTAGGTATTGCAATGCGGTCTCCCGCCGCAGGGTATCTATCGGTCTATGCCTTCGAAATTGCACTTCTATTTGTGGCGCTTGCGTCACTTGGTCCGTTGGCTAGACGCGTCACAACGTCTGCAGAATCCAGAGACGGCCTTAATTTGGTGGATTTTCCGAACTAGTTTTCACATATGGAGGATTGTTAAATGAGCGACGCAACATCTTTTGTAGATCTCACGTCAATTTTATTCACACTATTCTGGCTGTTTTTCATTGGCCTAGTGCTCCACCTTCACCGCGAAGGTAAGCGAGAGGGCTGGCCACTGCAGCTCAATAATGGTGAAACCGCGAGAGGGGTGGGCGGCATTCCCAAACCCAAGACCTATCGAAAAGCTCATGGTCAGGGTGATCGAGTGAGGCCTGGACCTGACGCCCCTGAGTACGCGATCAATGCAGAGCCTCTTTACAACGCGAATGGTGCTCCGCTGAAACCGCTTGGTGACCCCATGGTAGATGGGTTAGGACCAGCGGCATGGGCACAACGCGCTGAACAACCCGATTTGACCGTCGATGGACGGCCACGGATTGTTCCTCTGCGAGTAGATTCTGAGCATAGTGTCGTATCCAACGACCCGAATCCCATCGGCAAGGCTGTTTTCGGTTGCGATGGCGTTCAGGCGGGCACTGTCGTGGATCTTTGGGTAGATAGGGCTGAGCCAATGTTCCGTTACGCAGAGCTTGATATTTCTGGCAAGCGTGTCCTTTTGCCGATGACCATGGCGCGAGTTTCGAAAGCTGGCGAGGTGAACGTCCGATCGATCCGCAGTGATCAGTTTCAACAGGTTCCTGCATTGGCGAATCCGGATCAGATTACACTTCAAGAAGAGGACAAAATTGTCGCCTTCTACGGCGGCGGCACGCTGTACGCCATACCGAGTCGCCAGGAACCTAGAATATGAATGGAGGTCCCACCTCAAAAGGAAAGTCGATGCAGGGAGCGGCCCTTGGCGATGCGCTGGGTTTCTCAGAGAAATTGCCGCAAGGAGAGCAATTGCTTTGGCAGGGTCAGCCAGAGAGACATGCGCTGGCTGCCCGGGCGATGTACCTCAAGTACATCGCTTTCTATCTGGTTGCATTAATCGCCGCTCGGACCGGGTATTTGATCTTGGATGGTGAGTCGGTTGCGACCTGGTCCGGTATGCTGGCGTGGCAATTGCTCGCCAGTGCGTTTGTCATATTGCTTATCGTTGGCCTGGCCGCGGTCTACAGCAGGACGACGCGTTATTCCCTTACCAATGAGCGGCTTATTATTAAGACCGGCGCCGCCATCACTATTCACATTAACCTGCCCTTGCAGCAGATTACTGCAGCTGATTTACGCGAATACGCTGACGGCACGGGGGACATTACCTTGCAAGTTTCTCGAGCTGAGAAACTCTATTGGCTTCTACTGTGGCCCAATACGAGGTCATGGTGGCTACGTCCGCTGCGACCGGTGCTGAGGGGATTAAAAGACGTTCAGACGGTGGCACATTTGCTGGTGGAAAAGGCGGGCGAACACGGCAATATCGAGCTGGGTGACTTCAATCGGAAATACCCCGGGGTAGACGATTCAACCCTTCCTCGTCAACAGGCGACTGGCTAACCACGATGAGCAGACCACTGACATGGCTTACTGATTTTTTACACCCATTGGTGTGGGTTTTGCTTGCCATGTTGGGGTTCTGGTGGTTGGGCGCTTCACTTGCTGGAGATGCTCAGACAGCCGCTCAGAAACCGATTCGTGGTGAAGTATCCAGCAGCGTGGAGATCACGGTTCTGGACTTGCCCGATGGAGCAGTAGGGGTATTCCAGACCCAATCGAACGCGCCCCTCGCGCGATTTGAATCGGGAGAGGGCTCTTTTGTGAGAACCATCTTCAGAAGTTTGGTCAGGGATAGGCGGGTCCGGCAGGTGTCGGCACCCCCACAATTCATAATACGAGGGCTATCCGACGGCCGCGTCATTGTGGAGGATCCCAGTACGGGTAGCCACATAGACTTAGATGCCTTTGGCCATATCAATGCCGAGCAATTTAGGGACATGTTGCAGGCGGGCGCGGCGTCATCAAAGTTGGGGTCATCAGCAGGGGTTGTTACGCGTTGATTTGGTTGGCGTTTACCGCGGCAGTGGCCTTGTGGTGGCTACTTACTGGCATCGCGTTAATCTGTGTGCGCCAAGGGTGGTGCTTGCCATGGCGTTGTTATGGGGGTGGGCGGTATCGCGAGACGATGCCGATTATGCCCCCCCTGAACCCCAAGCGGCTGCAACATTATCATCGGCAGTCTTATTATTTATCGATGGCCCCGCGGGGCGGATCGAGGTGGTGGACGCTGAAACAGGGTCCAAGCTCGCTCAGTACGGGTCGGGTGAGGGCAGTTTTTTACGCGGCATACTCCGCAGCCTAGTGCGCGAGCGGCGCATTCGCGATCTGGATGCGGGCGGCATCTTTAACCTCAGCCTGTTCGACAATAGGAGTTTAGTGATTTCCGATCCTGAGACAAATTATTGGATGGCGCTGGAGGCATTCGGTGTCGACAACCGCCAGTTGTTTGTCGAGTTGCTAGAGCGTGCACGTCAACAACAGAGGCCGACTGCAGCGACTGAAGTGAGCCAGCCATGATGTGGCTTGCTCTGCTCGTCGCGGTGCTCCTGTGGTGGTTGATGACAGGGCTTGCATTAATGAGTGTGCATCAGTCGCGGCGGATTCAACGCATCATCTTCACCCTGGCGACCGGCTTTGTGATGTGGGCGTTAGTCGGTGTCGAATCGAATGCCACGCTTCATACGCCACTGGCGACTATTACGGGATTCGCGATAGGACTGGGTATTTGGGGCTGGCTGGAACTCAGTTATCTGATGGGCTTCATCACCGGCCCAGTGAAGATTTCCGCCACCGCGACACTGTCACAGTGGCAACGTTTTCGATATGCCTTAGGCACTACGATCTATCATGAGCTGTTGGTGGTTGGCGTGGTGGGTTTGGTGTGCGTGCTGGGAGCGGGACTGCCTAATCCCACTATCCAAAATACGCTGGCCGTTCTGTGGCTGATGCGTTGGAGTACCAAGCTGAATTTATTTTTGGGGGTTCGGCATTTTAATAGTGAGTGGTTACCAGCCCATATGACATACATCACCAGCTACTTGCGGCCGGGTAAAAATAGTTGGTTTATCTTCGTGTCGACTTTGTTGGCCGCATACTGCACCTATATCTTGTTCTTCTTCGGACAAGTCGCCAATGAGCCAGCAACGGCATTGTCCTGCTTCCTGATTGCTTGGTTAGCCGCGCTAGCGGTACTCGAGCACGTTTTCTTGATGATTCCGATGGGTGAAACGGTGTTGTGGCGGTGGGCGAGAGCCGATACTCGAGAGCCCTCTTAAATAATAACCCTCCAGATAATAAGGATGTTTGTCCACGTTCTTCTTGACGCAGGCTTGGCAGAGGCCTAGTGTGGTTTTGGCTCGTCATAAAAAGATAGAGCCATTGAACCGGTACTGACACAAAAGCGCGATCATTGCGAGTCTGTAATAAGCGGTCATACAGGAAGTGAGGGGGCAAAAAATGAAGTCATCCATGGGGGCATGGTCTTCTGCTAAGCCGACGTATCCGTTGGCTAAGCCAGAGAATAGTTTATCCTTAGGTGAAAACGCAGTGCCAGCAGATGCTGCGCTTTTAGAACCATATTTCGCGAAAATAAGAGAAGATCGCGGCAAGTTAATCCTCAATGTGCATCTACCATTTTGTCCATCGCGCTGTTTTAGCTGCGATCGGGTGGCAGTGGTTGAGCATCGACCCGAAGCGCTGGAACGCTACGTGACGAATTTAGATCGTGAGTTGGCAATTGTTGCCGATGCGGTGGGTACTGGACGCGAGTTAGCGCGGGTCCACTTTGGCGGAGGGTCGCCGAACCACTTGTCAGAATTGGCCATCGCGACGATCTTTTCGTCGGTGAGTCGACATTTCTTAGTGGGGAACGATACACAGATCGCCATGGAATTGAATCCTCGCCGGACGTCTCGCGCGCAGCTCAATTTTTTGAAAGGGCTCGGTATCGGCCACGTGAAGCTAGAAGTGCGTGATGTTGATGCGACAGTGCAGCGGGAAATTGGGCGTGTGCAGTCGTTAGAACTGCTCGAGGATGTTATTTCGATTGCCCACGGTGTGAGCTTCGATTCTATTAGCATGGATTATCTCATTGGGTTGCCCGGACAGACAGTAGAGTCCAGTGAGCAAAGTATCCAAGCGATGATTTCCTTGGATCCGGATAGCCTAGTTTGTCTGCCGTTTCATCGACGAGAATCCGTTTTCCCGCATCAGATTGCGGTCGATACACAACAGCTCCCGTCCCTCGCAGATCGACTCGCGATGTTCAATACGGTCTCCGAGGGTCTTACGTCATCAGGATACGAATGGGTGGGACTCAATTTGTTTGCTAAGCCCGACAACGAACTGGCGGTGGCGCATCGCGACGGAGATCTTGCGCTGAATGTGTTGGGTTACGGCACAGAGGCTGAAGCGTCAGTTATTGGTATCGGTTTGGGGGCGCTCAGTGAGGTGTCTGGTTTGATAGTGCAAAATCAGGTCGATCCGGCGCTATGGCATCGCGCTGTCGAATCGGGTGCGGTGTCAGCCGCCTCGGCAGTATTCTCAGACGATAATGAAATATTGCGTCGAAAAGTATTGAGAGGCCTTATCTGCCGACAACGGATACCGGCGGCCCAGCTCACCGCGGCGCAGCGCAAAGACTGGCTTACCCCGCTAGTGGGTCAGGGTTTTGCAGAGGAGACGGATGGCGAGTACTTTTTGACGGAGACAGGACGATCGGTCTTGCCCCATATTTGGACCGATTCCTCACCCGAATTTAGGGCCGTCTGACGGGCTTATTTACCCGCGCCGAGGCATTCTGAAAGGCAAT
>CAJJBO010000019.1 GCA_905182485.1 uncultured Luminiphilus sp. | reverse complement strand
TCACCGTTGACTCAGGGCGGCGCCCATGGCCCTCCCGCCGCTCGTGCCGCCGCTCCGCTTCTCTCAGGTCGAGGAGGGCGTGTACCGCGGCGCGTACCCGTCCCTGGTCAACCAGCGCTTCCTCACCCGCCTGGGGCTGCGCACGATCGTCTCGCTGCTGCCGGAGCCGCCCACGGCTGACCTACTGCAGTGGTGCGAGCCTCTGCTGACACGTACGCCCAGGGGCTTCCGTACTGTGCGTACGGGCCACGCGTTTCAGCCTCGTGCATGCTTTGCATACCTGAGGCGCAGGGCAGCTTGCCCCCCTTGGGAGGCACCACTGTACGTACCTAGTACGCGGACCACCCTCGGGCGGGCCGTGCTTTATCCTCGTACCGTGTGGTGCAACCTAGGTGCGAGCTGCACGGCGTGGACAACCATGCGGTGGTGGTGCTGCCGTTCAAGAAGGACGAGGTGACCCTGACGCACGAGACCGCCACCGAGCTGCTGCACCTGCTCGTGACGCCGGAGCGCCAGCCGGTGTACGTGCACTGCCTCGACGGCGTCACCGCCACAGGTCACCCTACCCCTACCCTACCCCTGACCCTAACCTTGACCTTGCGCCTGCCCCTGCACGTACATGCACTGCCTCGACGGCGCCACCGCCACAGGCACGTTGATCATGTGTCTACGCAAGCTACAGCGGTGGGCGCTGCCGCCCATCGTGGCCGAGTACACGCGCTTCGACCGGCGACGCGGCGACCAGCCCTGGCAACCCGAACCCCAGCACGCTCAAACGTGCCCCCTCGGCAGCGCCCCAGCTCGGCTCCCGTGCCTCCTCAGGGCACGGCTGGCGGCTGTGAGCAGCTTGGTACTCCCAGGGCGATACAGGGCGAGGCTAAGCCTCTGGGCGCCCAGCCACTGCCTCGGGTGCGCGAGCTAGCCGCCTCCCAAGCCGCCGATATCACCGCGTTTGGCCCCCTTCAGGAGCCGCTCATCCTGCAGTTCCTCAACTCGTTCAACCCCGAGATACAGGTTAGGGCTAGGGCTAGGGCTAGGGCTAGGGCTAGGGCTAGGGCTAGGGCTAGGGCTAGGGCTAGGGCTAGGGCTAGGGCTAGGGCTAGGGCTAGGGTTTGGGTTAGGGTTTGGGTTCATCGACCCGCTGCTCTCGCCGCAGCAACCCTAATTCCTCGAGTCCGCAACCCATGTGCACTGCGCTGGTGAGCAGCTTTACTGACATTCCCGTGCGGTCTGATGTCGCGATGACCGGAGAGATCACTCTCAGAGGTGAGGTGCTGCCAATTGGCGGGCTCAAAGAGAAGTTGTTGGCCGCTAAACGGGGCGGCATTGAGACGGTGATTATTCCCCACGAAAATGAGCGTGACTTGCAGGAGGTGCCCGATAACATCAAGGAGAACGTGGATATCCGGCCGGTAAAATGGATTGATGAGGTGCTATCGATCGCACTAGAGCGTTTGCCCGAGCCACTCGATGATGATGCCTACCTAAAGGGCATGACTTCAGTTGCGCAAGGTGAGGACGCGGAGGCAGACAAAACTGCCCCAAAACGGCCTAGACCTCATTGATTTCCAGCGTTTGGTGCGTTGACCAGTGGGGCCGCGGAGGAGTACGCTACAGGCTGGCTCTTGTAATTGGCCACTGAAGCTTAAGCTCAAAACACTCGAGGGGTAATAACGTGAACAAGAATGAATTGATTGATGCCATCGCCGCTGACGCGGATCTTTCGAAAGCCTCTGCAGGCCGAGCACTCGATGCGGCCATCGGAGCGATTACAGGGGCACTTGCCAAAGGCGGTAGTGTGTCGCTGGTAGGATTTGGTACGTTTGCTGTGAAGGCGCGAGCAGCCCGTCAGGGACGCAACCCCAGAACAGGTGAAACGATCCAGATTGCTGCCTCGAACACCCCCGGGTTTAAGGCGGGGAAAGCGTTAAAGGATGCGGTTAACAAGTAATATCGTTTGCTTCGCCATCCACTGGGTGGCGGTTCTTGGAAGGCGCCATAGTGCGCCTTCTTTATATATTGATTCCCGTTTTGCTGGCCAGCAAAGGAACAGCGCTTCGCAGGTGAACGTTGTTGCCAGCTTGTTGGTCGATAAGCGGAGACTGCCACTACAGAGTTAGCACACCATGCTTCAAACAATGCGCCAAAGCACGCAGAGTACGGCGGCCAAAGTGATTATTGGTCTGATCGTATTGTCCTTCGCCGCCTTCGGCTTGGAGACACTTCTGCCCGGCGGGGCGGGTACATCGGTCGCAGAGGTCAACGGCGAGGAAATCACACCTTTTGCGCTGCAAGAAGCGATTACCCAGCAGAAACGACAACTGATCAGTATTCTCGGTGATGACATCGATCCAGCGCTACTCGACGACGAGCGTTTGCGGCCGCGGGCGTTGGATTCATTGGTTCAGCGGGCGTTATTGTTGCAGAAGACGGCAGCACTTCAGTTGGTGGCTTCAGGGGCTCAGGTGAGCCAGTCAATCACCTCAATTGAGGCTTTCCAGTTCAACGGCGAGTTCTCCCCTGATGCTTATAAGAGTGTTCTAGCCAACGCTGGCTATACCCTCGAACGATTTCGGCGCGCTCAAGCGGACGATATCGTGCTTGCCCAACTGCAGGCGGCGATCAGTGAATCGGAATTTGTTACGAAGACCGAATTAAGTGCAACGGCCAACGTTATGGCAGAAGAGCGGGATGTGCGATTTTTAGTGGTGCCAAACAATACACTGTTAGACGACTCTGCATTATCAGACGACGCATTGCGGGATTTTTATACCGATAACGCATCGCTATTTTTCACGCAAGAGCAGTTGATTGTTGATTACATTGAACTGAATCTGGAGGGCTTTGATGTTCTAGTGGATGACGCGGTGGTGCGAGAGCAATATGAAGCCGTGAAAGATGAATATCAGGTATCAGAGCAAACCAGAGTCTCTCACATACTGCTCATGCGGGATGAAGAAGAGACAGAGCAGGATTTTGCCAGTCGGCTTTCAACAGTGACTACCCAGTTAAATGACGGCGTCGATTTTGCTGCTGTTGCTGCGGCGCTATCGGACGACCTTGGCTCCGCAGCGATGGGCGGTGAGCTCGGATTTACAGATGGCGCCACGTTTCCCGAGGCCATGGAAGAGGCCATTGCGGGGCTGGCGCTGCCCGGGGATATTTCGGCACCTGTCGAGACAGATGCGGGGACGCATATCATTCGACTTGAAGAGCGTATTGACGGCACTTCTGTGAGTTATGAAACGGTCGAAGCTGAACTGCGTGCCTCGATCGAGGCGGCGGAGGCCGAGAGGGCACTGCTGATTGCGGTCGAGGAGTTGCGGGATGCTGCGTATTCAACGCAGCCGGATCTCAGCGGCCCCGCTGAGGCACTGGGCGTCGCGGTTTTGCGCTCTGCCGCGTTCACCGTTGAGGCAGGGCAGAGCGTCTTTTCCGATGCGCGATTGCGAGCGGCGGCGTTCGCTGAAGACGTCAAAGTTGACGGTAATAACAGTGACGTACTGGAGTTAGCAGAGCGACGCTTTGTGGTGGTGCGAGTGCATGAGGTGCGCCCGCCGCAAACGGCGCCGTTTCGCGAGGTGGAAACGGAGGTGATCGAGATTGCTGCGCTCCGAGCTGCCAAGCGTCAGCGCTGTCTGGCATTACAAAGCACGGCACAAGATGCGTCTAGAGAGCGGCGAAGACGCTGGAGGACGTCGCGCAAACGCTCGGCCTCGACTGGCGCGTCGAGTTGGCCGCTACCCGGCTAGTGAGCCAGTTGCCGCGCCCGGTGCTATTGGACGCGGCGTTTCACGATGACGGCAGGAGACACCGCCCAGTTGCGCACCGTGCCCATTCCGGGGGAGGGCTATGCGGTAGTCCAGCTGGCACGCGTTGCGCCGGGCAGCGTTGACGCGCTGACAAGCGGCGAGCGCGACCAGCTGAGCCGGCCGCCGCGCCACCGAGCAGCAGCAAGTGAGCTTTAGCGAGTTCATGCTGTTTCAGCGCAATGAGTCGGATATCGTTCTCCGCTGACGCCAATCAGCGGTGACGAGTGAGGAAGGACTTAATGGCGGAGCAGCCATCGGATAGCGACGCGATAGCAAGCTGCAGAACCTGCTGGGAAGCTGTGCCAGACCGCCACCATGCTGCCACGCGCAGCATCCGAGGCGGCGTCTATCAATGGGCGGCAGCCGGCGCCGCTGCAGCTCTGGAACCCCGATTACTGTGGCGACGTTGATATGGCGATTAGCGCTGACGGCACTTGGTACCACGAGGGGATGCCGATCAAGCGCGCCGAGCTCTGGCAGCTATTTGCGGGCATCTCTGAGGCGTGAGGACGACGGCGACTACTTCCTGGTGACGCCGGTAGAAAAGTGCCGCGTATCGGTGGCGTTGCATCCTTTAATCATCAACGATTTCGAGCAGAACATGGACAGTGAGACGCCAGAGCTCGTTGCCGTACTGAACGCAGGAGGCCGCTTTATCGTGTCTGAGCGGCACCCGCTGCTCCTGGAGTCTAGAGCCAACGGCGCGGCTTATATCACGCTGCCACACGGGCTCTCTGCGCTGTGTTCACGACCCGCTTGGTATCGCCTGGCAGAGCTCGCAGACGCAACACACTGCATAGAGAGTGCCGGCATCCGCTTTTCACTCGCCTAGGGTCGCTAGGCCCAGCCACCTACATATTAGGGTACGTGGGGCCGCCGAACCCTTCGGGGCTGACCCAGTTAATATTTTGCGAGGGGTCTTTGATGTCGCAGGTCTTGCAGTGCACGCAGTTCTGGGCGTTGATCTGAAATCGAGGACCGTCTTGCTTCCTGCACGATTTCATACACGCCGGCGGGGCAGTAGCGCTGTGCCGGCTCATCGTAGAGAGGCAAATTCTATGCGATGGGTACGTCGGGGTCAATGAGCGTGAGATGGCAAGGCTGATCTTCCTCATGGTTGGTATTAGACAAAAAGACTGAAGAAAGACGGTCGAAGGTGAGCTTGTTGTCGGGCTTTGGGATAGTCAATGACTTTTGACTTTTCCGCCTCGTCGAGGCAGGCGTAGTCGGGCTTCGTGTCATGCAACGTAAAGGGCAGTCTTCCAGAAAAAATATTCTGATCAATCCACACCATCGCGGCACCCAGCAAAGTGCCGAATTTGTGCATGAACCCTGAAAAGTTGCGGGCGCTATGTAGCTCTTTGCCGAGCCAAGATTCGCTAACGCGCGCACTAGTTAGATCTGCTAGGTGCTTCGGCAGCCCATTTTCATCGCATCGGCAATAGTCTCGGCAGCAATCATCCCGCTTTTCATTGCGGTGTGATTACCTTTAATTTTGACCGAATTAAGTGTTCCGGCATCACAGCCGATTAAGAAGCCACCTGGAAAGTTCATTTTGGGCAGTGAATTAAGACCACCCTTAATAATAGCTCTAGCGCCATAAGTGAATCCGTGACCGCACCTTGTAAGTACTTGAGCGTCTCAGGATGATGCTTCCAGCGCTGGAATTCTTCAAAAGGACTCATATGAGGGTTGCTATAGTTCAAGATCTGCAATGAGCCCAATATAAACCTGATTTTTCTCGGCGTGATACAAAAATGCACCACCGCCGCAGCTGGATTCATTGAGCGGCCAGACCAAGGCCATGCACAACGAGGCCCTGCATGTTTTTCGGGGTCGATCTCCCATACTTCTTTGAATCCAATACCGATAGTGCTGCGTGTCGGAATCCTTCGTTAGGTCGAATTTTGCCATCACCTGCTTGCCGAGGTGTCCTCGACAGCCTTCAGCAAACAAGCGTGTAAGTCGCGTGCAGCTCCATACTGGGAACATAGCGATCTTTGTGCTGCCCATCGGCACCCACGCCCATTTCGCCGGTGGCGATACCCTCAGCCCACACGGGCACAGCACATGGCGGACCGCGAGCCAGTCGAGCAAGGTGCGGACAGCCAGAGCGGGTGCGGCCTGCTCGGCCAGCCAGCGGCAGACATTACCCATTGAGACAATGTAATTACCGTCATTATGAGTGCGGCTTAGGGATCGCAAAGCCGGGCAGCTTGATAGCGCCCTTGTCACTCGTGTAGAAGTAGAAGGTGTCGCCTGCTCACCGGTGTGTTGAGTGGTGCGCCGCGCTCCTTCCAATCGGGGAGCAACTCGTCAAGCGCCCTGGGCTCAAGGACGGCACCAGACAGGATATGGGCGCCCACCTCGGAGCCCTTCTCGACCACGCAGACGGTGGTTTCGCGGCCCTCCGATTCTGCAAGCTGCATGATACGGATAGCGGCGCTGAGACCCGCAGGGCCCGCTCCAACGACGACGACGATCAAATTCCATGGATTCTCTTTCCACACATCACCCCAACGCGTTAATTGGCTGTTCTGGGTTTATAACCACTATCACTGAAATGCGTTAAAATTCCAGCTGCTTAGGTGCCCCGCACCGGGCGGCATGATACACTATGCCGGGCGTAGCCGCAGGTTCAACGAGGACTTCAGCGATTTTGTAGGCGCTACGAGGAGATCGTCGAAAAGCGGGTACGGGCTAATCAGAACACCTGAATGCAGATCCCAACTCAATCTGGAGACACCATGAAAGCATTGGTCGCCGTAAAACGCGTGGTTGATTACAACGTTAAAGTCCGGGCAAAAGCCGATGGCTCTGACGTGGACCTGAACAACGTCAAAATGGCTATAAATCCTTTCTGCGAAATAGCCGTCGAGGAAGCCGTCCGCTTAAAGAAGCTGGAACCGTGACCGAAATTGTGGCGGTATCGGTGGGCGAAGCGAATCTGCCAAGAGCAAATTCGCACCGCGCTCGCCTTGGGCGCTGATCGAGGCGTACATGTTGAAGTAGAAGGCAAGCCTGAGCCGCTCACCATCGCCAAGCTTGTAAAGGGCGTTGATTGCTCAAGAGTCGCCAGACTTGTCATTATGGGCAAGCAGTCCATCGACGGCGATAATAACCAAACGGGGCAGATGCTCGGTGCACTTGACCGGTATGGGGCAGGGAACTTTTGCCTCGGCAATCAGTATTGCCGACGGCGCTGTTGAGGTCGTTCGAGAGGTCGACGGCGGGCTCCAGACGCTCTCGCTGACGCTGCCCGCCATTATCACAACCGATCTTGCGTCTGAATGAGCCGCGATATGCTTCGCTGCCGAATATTATGAAGGCGAAGAAGAAGCCGCTGGAGACACTGACTCCAGAGCAGCTGTCGGTCTCTGTTGGGACGCATGTTTCGCAACTCGGCGTGACACCCCCACCAGAGCGAGCAGCCGGTATTAAAGTGGAAGACGTGGGCCAATTGGTCGACAAGCTGAAAAACGAAGCGAAGGTGATCTAATGAAAACATTAGTGGTTGCAGAACACGATAATGCCTCCCTGAAAGCGGCGACGTTAAACGCAGTGGCGGCGGCGCAGGCAATGGGCGGAGAAATAGACATAGTGGTAGCGGGAGCGGGCTGCGACGCGGTGGCTGCCGCTGCAGCGCAGGTGCCCGGCATTTACCAAGGTAGTGTGTGCGGATAACGCCGCCTATGAACATCAATTGGCCGAGAACGTGAGCTTATTGGTTGCTGAACTAGCCGAAGGGCTACGACAACGTATTGGCTGCCTCGACACCCAACGGCAAAAACATCATGCCGCGTGTGGCTGCACTGCTCGATGTCGGGCAGATCTCAGATATCATCACGGTCGAGGACGCCGATACGTTCAAGCGGCCCATCTACGCGGGCAATGTGATCGCAACCGTCCAGTCTTCTGACCCTAAAAAGGTCATCACTGTGCGGACGACGGCGTTTGATGCAGGGCCTCTGAGGGAGGTAGTGCCGCGGTAGAGGCCTGTGGCGCGGTTCACGATGCAGGCGTCTCGCGCTTCATCCGCGAAGAAGTGGCTGTCTCTGACAGGCCCGAGTTGACCTCAGCGTCTGTCGTCATTTCAGGCGGTCGTGGCATGCAAAATGGTGACAATTTCAGTCTACTAGAAGGCATTGCCGATAAGCTGAATGCCGCCATCGGCGCATCGCGCGCCGCGGTGGATGCGGGTTTCGTTCCCAATGACTACCAGGTGGGACAGACCGGCAAGATTGTCGCACCGGACCTGTACATTGCCGTGGGCATCTCTGGGCGCGATTCAGCACCTCGCCGGCATGAAAGACAGCAAGGTGATCGTGGCGATCAACAAGGACGAAGACGCACCGATTTTTCAGGTGGCGGACTACGGCCTGGTCGCCGATCTCTTCGAGGCGCTGCCAGAGCTAGAAGCTGCCATCTAGCGGTTGTGGCGCCTGCAGGTTCCCGTTGAGGGAGGCCTGCGGGCGCCTTCGCACCCGTCGCACCGCAGCTTCGGCGCACTCCTGACTTCTCCCTTCAGGCTCTCGGGCAGGGTAAGCGTCGTCGCTGTGCCACCCGCCTCGAAGCCCCCTCACGCCAGCTGACCTGATCCCTGTAAGGCGAGCCCTGGCTACGTATCAGTCCTTTCTCAAATGTGCCTTGAGGGCGATGGGGTTGGGCAGGGTGAGCACCACCAAGTAGGAAGACACCAACAGGGTGATAATGGTGACCGCTTGAATGAGTGTTGCTGCGGCGTCCCCGAGCAGCCCCTTGGAGACCCCTAAAAACGCGATTAATAGCGCAAACTCGCTGCATTGACCCAACCGCAAGCCCAAGTTCCAGGCCAGCTTGGGCTCCTCGCAGATGCCCCTTACCAAGAACTGAAACACGATCGGCTTCAGCACCAGCAAGATGGCCGCAATTGCTGCAAGGCGGGGAGGGCGACCGCGGGGAGCAGTTGCATATCCAAGCCGCTGCCCACCGAAAAGAAGAACACCACCAGAAAAAAAGTCGCGCAGGGGCTTCAGGCTGATGGCAATGTATTGCGCAATGGGGCTACTGGCGATACTGATACCCGCTATGAAAGCGCCGATCTCGGCCGACAGGCCGAGCCAAATCGCGAGCTCCGCCATGCCCAAGCACCAGCCGATGGAGAGCAAAAAGATATATTCGTGATAGCGATCAAATCGCTTGATCAATGCCCCAGCAAGACCGTCTTGACACTGAGCCAGCTGATAAAGCCCAGGAGGGGTAGCGTGAGCAGAGGGTGCGAGTAGCGCTCGCCACGAGGTGTTGCCTAGTGCCCGACACTCTCCATCAGCACCAGCACAATGATGGCCATCAAGTCTTGAAACAACAGCAGCGCGATCATGAGCTCCCCCAGATGACGGTGATGCAAGACGGTCGTTGGTAGTAATTTGATACCAATGATCGTCGAAGAGAAAATCAATGCCGCACCGATCAATACAGCATCTTGCGAACCAAACCCAAATAGCCGACTGACACCGAAACCGGTGACAGCAAATAGCGCGGTGCTCAACAGGGCAACGAGGGTCGATTGTCGGAGGCTATTCCACAAGGCCACGGGCTTCATATCGAGCCCGAGTAAAAATAGCAGTAAAATGATGCCCACATGCCCAGCACCCGATACCAACGCCATGTCAGTCACGAGGCCAAAGCCATGAGGGCCCTAAGGGCCATGCCGAGGGCGATATAGGCAATGATAATCGGCTGACGCGCATAGAGAGCAACGGAGGACAGCACAGCCGCCCCCAAGAAAGATCGCCGCAAAGGTAAAGGTAATTCCCGTGTCCATCACCAACTCCATCCAAGTGTCGTCGTGAGCTGCTCAGTAATTGGCGCCGAGGGTACGCCTTGACGCTGGCTTTGAGTTCCGCGGGCCATCGAACTGCCAGCGCCAAGAAGGGTCATTGTTGCATATCCAGCGCACAAAATAAGGATCGGACAAGACGAGGACAACGCGCTTGAAGGGAGGCCGTATAATCGGTACAATGCGCGCCATCCGACCGCGACGCCTTGCGCGCTCGTCAGCGGTCAGCTCATTCATTTTTTATTGTCGTCCAGGCTGACGGCACACAGTAGGGTTCACAACGATATGTCTAAAAGCAATATGGAAGACGGCGTAGCAGATGCTATTGCGGCAACCGGTGTTATTTGCGTGGTACTCGCAACCTTAATGATTTGGTTGAGCGGTTTGCCCAGCTAGCGTTAGCGCTGATTCAAAAGTAGCACTGTCTACGTTGCCCCCCGTCAGCGTCACAAGCACCCGCTTTCCCGAAAATAGAGACGGCGATGCCATAAGGCAGGCGAGGGCGATCGCCCCACTGGGTTCCAGTTTGATACCAAAATTATCCCATATCAGGCGCATCGCATGAGCAATGGCCAGATCTGAAGCACACAGACCTGTGATGCTGTGCCGTAAGTTGATTGGCAAGGTTACCTCGCCGGGGGCCGTTGCTAGCAGACCGTCGCACCAAGTAGACCCAGAGGCTGGGGCGGCCATGGGACGCTGCTGCTCAAAGGATAGTCGGTGGTCATCCCAGCCCTCGGGCTCTGCACTGTAGAGTGCTATCTGGCCTCGGCTTGGCCTTCAAGTAAGCGCCGATGCCTGCGATCAACCCGCCGCCTCCAGTGCAGACTATTGCGCTATCAATAGCGCCTCGGGTTTGCCAATGTGACTCCGCCCCGCAAGTACCCTGGCCCGCAATGGTGCGCCAGTCATCGTAGGGTTTGACGAGCATGGCACCGGTTCCCCGACATAACGCCTCAGCAATGTGCTCACGATTCTCAGTGTGTCGATCGTAGAAAATGATTTCGGCGCCGAGCGAACGAATGCGATCAACTTTTCGGCTCGGCGCGTCACTTGGAACAACCACACTGGCGAGCATTTGCAGGCACTTAGCTGCATAGGCCACCCCGATACCGTGATTACCAGACGAGAAGGCGACGACGCGATCAACGCTCTGCTGTTGCTTGAGAGGTGTCATCACATTGAGCGCCCCCCGAATCTTGAATGATCCGGTTGCCTGTAAACATTCTGCTTTGAGGAAAACCGTGCCATCAATGAGTGCATCGAGGCACCGAAGACGCAGCACGGGGGTAGGCGGGGCAAATCTGTGCACAGCCGGGAGCGCCGCTTCGATATGACTGACTAACCGTCCATAATCGGTCAGCGGCTTCAATTCACCAGCGCCTTGACCAAAAACAGGAGAGACAATACAAAAGCAGCAGTAAGGCCGACACCAACCGTCACAAAACGGATGACAGAGCCTTTCTGGAAGTCTCGTTCGCGGTTGCTGCTACTTTGCACGCCAAGCCCGGCCAAAAGCCCGGAACGGATCGTTTCAGCCCAGCTTAGAGACCGAGTCAGATTCTCGACTGCGGGTGCTGCGTGTGAGTCCTTCTGGCTGGATTGTTCGTTTGGCTCTTGATCTGTCATTAGTGTCTCTGGCTAGCGCTGAGGTGATACGGGCAGTATGATGATTGGCTTTGTTGTGCAGGAGCAGCACGGCCCCGTGACCGACTTTTTGGCCTCGACTTGATTGGCAGCCATAGTTTATCG
The DNA here is from genome assembly GCA_905182485.1 of uncultured Luminiphilus sp. GTDB lineage: Bacteria > Pseudomonadota > Gammaproteobacteria > Pseudomonadales > Halieaceae > Luminiphilus. The sequence continues at coordinate 33,931 of CAJJBO010000019.1, read as the reverse complement.
CGTTATTATCTACCTGTATAAATAGACGTTAAAAAAAGGTGGGCGACAATGATCACGATCACTGAATCGGCACAAACCTATTTGGCGGAATTGCTGTCTAAGCAATCCGATGCGCTGGGCGTTAGGGTGTTTATCAATGAACCGGGAACACCAAGAGCCGAAACGTGTATTGCCTACTGCCGCGAGGGCGACATTGAAGAGGGAGATGTTGAGCAGCCCTACGAGTCCTTTGCCGCCTGGTTTCAGGCCCGTAGCGTGCCATTCTTGGAAGATGCGCTGGTCGACTACTCGCCAGACAAGATGGGCGGGCAGCTTACTATCAAGGCGCCCAATGCCAAAATGCCACGCGTATCCGATGACAGTCCAATCGAGGATCGGATTAATTACCTGTTATACAACGAAGTGAATCCCTCGCTGGCGGCCCATGGTGGTGAGGTGTCCCTGATCGAAGTGACCGACGATCAGTTTGCAGTCCTGCGTTTTGGTGGGGGATGCCAAGGGTGCAGTGCGGTTGATATGACCCTCAAAGGCGGCGTCGAAAAAACGCTACTGGAGCAAATACCGCAGCTGGCAGGCGTACGCGACACGACAGACCACACTGATCGTAGCCAGGCTTACTACTAGCGCCCTCCGCCGCGGATGCCGGGGTGAGGCAGGCTTGCCCCACTGAGGCGCAGGCGACCCAGTGACTCGCCTCTTTGCACCTCAGGTGACAGGAGCGCGGAGCACAATCTACTTAAGGGCCGCTGGCGCGGCCGACGACCTATAACCAGCTCAGTTAAAGCGTCAGAGTCATGATGCGATCTTTCCCGTAGGCGAATCAACGTGGGATACAATGACCCATGCTTCCCGCTGTAGACCTCACCTTATTTCTGCCGTTCCTTGAACAGCGCCAGATCATACTGACGCCTGGGAAACGGCTGGCTCGCGACATCACGCGAAGCTGGGTAGCGCAGCAGCAAAGTAACCGCTCGGCGGTCGTCACGCCACGCGTCGAAGCGGTAGAGGGGTGGCTCGAGGGCATTTGGTCAGAGTGCATTGAGTTAGGACACCTGCCGGGTCTACGGCTGTTATCGCATCAGCAAGAATTGGTGTTATGGCAGCAAATTATCAAAGAGGATATTGCTGAACGCGATGGGTTTTCGTTAATGCACCCTCGTGCAGCGGCGAGCCGGGCAAAGATCGCACGAGATCGATTATTGCTGTTTCAAGCTGAGCGGCTGGAGGGACTGTGGAGCTACTTTGAGTTCGATGAGGATTGCAGTGTTTTTGCACGATGGGCGCAACGGTTTGAGCAACGGTTGTTGCAATTAAGCGCGACGACTCGATACGACACCTACCAGCAGCTACTGTCGATCAGTGGCTTTGAAAAAGAAGCGGCTGGTCTGTATGCCGCGCCAAAACTGGCGCCATTACCCCAGCGCGTGCTCGAGCATCTCTGTCAGGTGACTGTTATCGAACCGCCATGTTGCCAACAGGATGAGATGGTGGCAGTTGCCTTTCCATCAAGAGAAGACGAGCTGGCGGCGGCGGCTGAATGGGCTTTTCAAAACAGCCAGCAGGAGCACTCCCGCACTGCAATTGTATTACTGGACCTTGAGGCAGATCGCAATGACTTGGAATATCGATTGCGCGAGCAATTTGACTGCCTAGATTCGCAATACAACGACCTACCGGTGAACTTTTCAACTGGCATGCCCTTGGGTACCACCCCGATGTACCGAGACCTTCTGCTAGCACTCGAGTGGGAGACGCGGCCACTAAGTCGCACCGATTGGCTTGCACTGTTGAGATCGCCTTTTTTACCCTTTTCCCAAGAACACCCTCAGAAGACGTTAACACTGATTGACCAGCAGTTTCGGATGGGAAGTGCTGAGGTATCGATGGCGTCAACGCTTCATATGAGTGCAATGGTAATGCCAGAATCGATGCTGACGACGACCCTGCGCACCCTCCGTTCAAGCCGCCAGCAGCTAGGCGTCAAAAGCCTTACCGAGTGGTCAGAGGTACTGCGCGAGCGGCTTGGCGTCTGGCAGTGGCCGGCAAGAGCATCACTCGACTCGATTGAGTACCAGCAACTCGATCGACTCGATTCAAGTTTAGATGCGCTCGCTGATTTGGCAATGGTATTACCTCATCAGACATTCGATTCAGCGCTCACCCTGTGGCGAGCAGTGCTCAACGACGCCATGTTTCAACCCAAAACACCCTACGACAGCGTACAAGTGATGGGGCCGTTGGAAGCACTGGGCGGTCAGTACACAGCGATGTGGGTCTGTGGCGCACAGCAATCCACGCTCCCAGCCAAACGCCGAATCGAGCCTTTCCTGCCGTTACCGCTGCAGAAAGCGCTCGAGCTCCCAGAAATGGATGAACAATCCCGGCATGATGCAGCAACCCAGATGCTTGGTATTTGGCGGGCTGAATCGACAGCATTGACAATGACGTACCATGAATCCGATGCGGGTTTGCCGACTAAACCAAGCGCTCTCATCACGAAGACGACTGAGTCTCGAGCGGCGGCGTCATTATGGAGTCGTTGGCATGCAAACCAGGCGTTAGAAGTCATGCCCCTTGAAGTGGCAGTGCCCGTGCCGGAAGGCCATCGGACTGGCGGCACTTCACTGATCAAAGATCAAGCGGCCTGTCCGTTTCGCGCTCTCGTGAAACACCGGCTCAGACCGACGTCGTTGGCGACTGCGGTGATGGGCTTTTCAAGTGCTGAGCGCGGCGCGTTGCTTCATGAGGCATTATTTCGATTCTGGCGAGAGGTAAATGAGCAGCGGCGGTTGAATCTGCTTAGCGATGAGGCCCTTCAGGCCACACTCGACAGCGCGATCCTCGGTGCATTGCAGGATCTTCAAGCGAGCTGCGAGCGTCGTGGATTTAGCCTCAGGGAGCGAGTGGGCACTGCCTGCTGGGATTTAGAACAAACGTATTGTCGACAGGTGTTATTGCCCTGGTTACATCTCGAACAAAACAGAAAGGGTTCGTTTCGGGTGGCAGAAGCAGAGCAAGCGCATCGTCTTCGTCTGGGAGATCTCGAGCTGTCGTTACGTCCAGACCGTGTCGACGAGTTAGAAGGCGGGCGCAGAATGGTCATCGACTATAAAACGCGCGCACCCGCGCGCAGCCAATGGATGGGGGAACGTCCTGGAGAACCCCAGCTACCCCTGTACGCCTTACTGGATGACAAAATTGAAGGCATCGCATTTGCCAGCATGGCTGAGCAACCGCCGCAGTTTGTGGGGCTTGGCGAGGGGCTAGGACTTTCCAGTCAAAATGAAAAGCCGCTGCAGCAACAAACCAAGGGAGTCGCTGAGCAATGGCAAGAGCTTGTCGAGGCGTGGCGTGGCAGTTTGACTGCGCTTGCTAATGATTTCATCGCAGGCAATGCTCGGGTGGACCCGGTCAGCGGTGCCTGTCGCTACTGCAATCTTGCCTCGGTCTGCAGGGTCCGCCAACTGGAGCCGGGCGAGATGACCCGAGCTGGTGAGGTCGAGGATGTTATCTGACGACCAGGCAGCGCGTGAGCGCGCGATTGATCCGAGCATGAGCTTTTGCGTCAGTGCACCAGCGGGCTCTGGTAAAACCGAACTGCTGACGCAGCGCTTGCTGGCGTTGTTAGCGAGAGTCGACCGGCCTGAGCAAGTATTGGCAATCACTTTCACGCGTAAGGCAGCCAGCGAAATGGCAGCGCGCATTATGGAAAAGCTCGAGCAGGCGAGCGCAGATACGCCCATGGAGGCGGCACACGAGCGAGTGACTCGAGACCTAGCACAGCAGGTGTTAGCACATGCACAGGAGCGAAGCTGGCGGCTTGATGAGTCGAGCCTGAACCTGAGGACTATCGATAGCTTTTGCCACGAGTTGACGCGTCAAATGCCCATCCTAAGTGGGATGGGGGGCATCGCTGAGCCGGTTGATAATGCGGTCCCCCTGTACGAACGCGCGGTGAGCGATTTCTTACATCAAGCTAGCGTTGGCAAGGTGGGGGAAAGTATCTCCGCGTTACTTGGTCATTTCGACAACCGCTGGAACAAGGTGTCTGATTTATTGGTGGCGCTGTTATCTCGTCGTGGCGACTGGGGGCCCCATATCGGTCAGCATCACGATCCCACCAGTGCAGAGAATGCTATTGAGTCGACGGTCGCCGATCTTGTGAATGACCGGCTCGACGCGCTATCTGAGCAATTTGCTCACGACACTCAGGAACTCTGCGAGGTGATCAATGGTGCGCGAGAAGTCTTAGCGTTGTCGCCCATCACACTCACACACGACGCCGAGGCGCTTGAGGGCTGGCGCGCCGTTTCTGCGGCATTTCTAACGAATGATCTGACCTGGCGTAAATCCAGAGGCATTAATGCCAAGCAAGGATTCCAAAAAGACGCCGATTTAAAGGAGCGGTTTTTAGCCCTACTGGCACGTTACGAGTGATAGTGAGGCACTGCGGGAAGCGCTCATTGAAGTGCGATATTTGCCCAATCCTCTCGCACGGGGCCAGGGATGGCAGCTTGTGGTCTTGCTGTCGTCGTTACTACCCGTGCTACAAGCCCATTTGCTGCTGGCCTTTCAGCGCACTGGCACGGTTGATCATACCCATATTGCGTTAGCAGCGAGCCAAGCACTAGGTAGTGACGAGCAGCCTACGGCGTTAGCAGAGCGGCTGGACTATCAACTTGAACATATTCTTGTCGATGAATTCCAAGACACTTCATCCTCTCAAGCAGAATTCCTAAGACGTCTTACGCGTGGGTGGGCTGAGCATAATGCGACCGGTGCCATGCCACGCACGCTTTTTATTGTGGGTGATGGCATGCAATCCATTTATGGATTTCGTTACGCCGATGTGCGGCTTTTTCTGCAGATTCGACAAAACGGACTGGCCGGGCTGACGTTAGAAGCATTGACGCTGTCGCAAAACTTCCGATCACGACCAGCGGTAGTGAGCTGGGTGAATCGTGTTTTTTCGGACCTGATGGGAAAGATCGACGACATCAACATTGGTCGAGTGAGTCACGTGCACGCCATCAGCGCTAAGTCTCTCGAAGACACCGGCGCGGGGGAGGGCGTAGACGTTGTGACCCTTGAGGAGGGATCTGAGGTCGAAGAGGCGGCGTTTATCGCCGACACCGTGACACAGCTGCGACAAACCCATCCTGATGCCACGATTGCGGTATTGGTGAGAGCCAAAAAGCATGCCGACCCCGTGATGAACGCGCTGTCGAGTCGAGATATTCCAGTGTCTGGAGAAGCGCTCCAGTCGTTGGCTGACCGGAGTGTCATTCAAGATCTCATGGCACTCTGCTCATGGCTGGCTAACCCCGCCGATAACATTGCGGCGCTCACACTGCTTAGGAGCCCCTGGTGTGGTATTGACCTCGGATCAATCGACCGTCTGCTCATCGATCAGCCTGACCGACCATTTGATCTGCTGAAACTATTGACACCGCCACCGAACCTAGAGATGGAGGAAGAGGCAGTAGCAAGAATCACTCATCTCAAACAGGCACTCGAGTGGGGGCAAAGCAAAAGAGACCGATTAGCCTTGCCTGTCTGGCTGGAACAGATATGGCTGCGACTTGAGGGGCCCGTGAGTGTCCTACCCGCAGATTTATCGTCGGTATACTCGTTTTTTGAGTGTTTACGGCGAGCAGAGCGAGCGGGTATCGGACTGGACGTTGAGTGGCTGTCACAATCGCTCTCAGACGTTACGCCGGGAACGGCTGAGGCCGATAACCCCATCCGCATTATGTCTTTCCACAAAGCGAAGGGTCTCGAGTTTGATTATGTTTTTATGCCGTCTCTACATCGCCGCACGAGACCGGTGCAGCGTGAGTTATTGCGGTGGCATTGGCATGGAACCGAACAGGCGGGTGGACTTTTGATTGCGGCCGATGATCAGGAAAAAAAAGACACGTCGCTCTATAACTATCTCAATTGGCTACAAAAACAAAAGGACTCCGAAGAGCTCAAGCGGTTGTTGTATGTTGGTGTGACGCGGGCTCGTCGCCGTGCGGTCCTCAGTGGATGTGCCGTCAAGCCCGATGATGCCGATGATTTCACTCGCGCCGACGGGATCCATGCTGGGGTTGTTAACAAACGTCATCAATGATTCAGCATTACCCGTCAGTGTGGAACCTGCCACTCAGACGGTATCTGTGCAGAAACTCGTGTGCGATGAGGATGTGCCGACAGCAAAAACGGGGCTTTACCGGCTATCGAAAGATCGACTCCGCGGTGGGGGTAAGACGCTGTCGTCTGAAGTCAGGACAACGGGAGCCGTCGAGCCAGCGCCACTTATTCAGTCACGGAGTCATCGCGTAGAGCGAGTCACCGGGGTCATTACTCACCGGATATTCGAATTACTCGCCGGCACAGAGTTGCCGGCGGAACCCGATGATCGCATCAGGCAGTGGATCCGCGGTGGCTTACAGCAAACTGGTCTTGCAGCTGACGCGATGACGGTAGTGGAGGAGCATTGCTTGCACTTGCTGAGCAATACACTGAGCTGTCCGACAGGCCGGTGGATCCTCGGCGCTCATCCAGAGGCTCAAAGTGAGCTGGCACTGAGCCGAATAGAAGCCGGTGAGCTAAAAGGGTACGTGATTGATCGTACTTTTCTTGATTCAGAGACGGGGTTGCGCTGGGTCATCGACTATAAAACGAGTGCCCCCTTGTTGAACGAGCCTATCGATAGTTTTACAGCACGGGAGCAGGCTCACTACCGAGATCAATTGCGAACCTACGCCGAGCTATTAAGTGAGCTCACTGTGGTGAAGCCCCATCCGGCCATCAAAACCGCGCTGTACTTTCCGTCGATAAAAGTGCTTTCGATGACACCATAAAAAACCCGGCTGAAGAGCCGGGTTCTTGTCTTTCCGAGTCGGTGTCAGACCTCTTTGAGCGACATCACCAGAGCCTCAGTGAAGACGATCACTACTGAATCGCCTAGGCGCACGTTATCCAACTTATCAAGCTCGACGCCACCGATTGTGTGCAGTCGGCCACGCGCATCTTTAATGGTGACATTGCCTGCGCTGTCCATTGCTTCGATGGTGCACACGGCACGTACCAGGCGCGCCACACCCGCTGCGGTGACACTGTCATCGGCGCCCGTATTGCCCTGCTCGCCAATAACAACCCAAGGCTCGGCCAGCTCCTCGGCGGTGGGCTGCCGAACCTCTGCCTCAATCGAGGCCACGTAATCCGCTATGATCGTGTCGCCGGGGACAATTTGGCTAATATCGACACCGTCCTCCCGCGCACTCAAGGTGACGAAGTTACCGCCGGGTCCACGCACCACAAGCTCGCGAGCTTCTAAGTCAACCGCAACGACTTCGCCCTCTACCTCGGCGACGATGGCGCGGCCGCCAGATGCCCACACGACATCGTCAGCATTTTCGTGAACAACGGTCTCGCCGGCTTCATGGTGCCCTGCAAAACTGATTGCTGGGACAATCACCCAAAGTGCAGCGAGAGAGAGGGGAACTAACTTCAACAATTTCATGGTGTATTCCTTCTGTCAGCTTGGCCCGGTAATTAGTGGGCATTAAATCAAAACGCTGGGCACGATAGCGCAATCGCTCGGTGTCGGGAAGGCGAGAATCCACGGTTTGTCACTTTTTGCGGTCTCAAGCCTGGTTTTTCCACTCTCTTACGGCTGAAAAGACACCATCAGGGCTGTCGTCACCTAATCGCCCGGTGTCGATCAAGGTTTGGCGGATCGCGGCACTAGACCATCTGAGAAAGGGGTTATAACTGAGCTCCCCCTCTAAAACCGAGGGTACCGTGGGTTCGTCGCGAGCGCGCTTATCCTGACACGCGGCAACAAACGCCGAGAGTGCCACATTGTCAGGCTCCACCATCTGCGCAAAGGCTAAATTACCCAGCGTGTATTCGTGTGCGCAATAGATCCGCGTATCGGTCGGCAGCACACTCAGTTTTTCCAACGAAGCGCGCATCTGCGCTGTCGTGCCCTCAAAGACTCGGCCACAACCGCCCACAAAAAGCGTATCACCGCAAAACAGTGCGCTTTGCGCTGCACAAAAATAAGCAATATGGTCAAGGGTGTGCCCTGGCACTTCGAGTACCTCGAAGGACTCACCCAGCACAGACGCGCGATCGCCTTCGGTTACCGTATGGTCGAAAACGCCCGCGGGGCTGCTGGCCGGGCCCCAGGTATCGCAGCCTGTTTTTTCCTGCAAGGCCTGTACCGCACCGGTGTGGTCGAAATGATGGTGTGTGATCAAAATGCCCGTCAACTCAAGCCCCCGCTCTGCTAACCTTGCCAGCACCGGATCGGGCTCTCCGGGGTCCACAACAAAGGCTTGTTGACCCCGCTCGATGAGCCAGATGTAGTTGTCGCTGAAAGCGTTAATCGGCGATATAGTCATCATCAGCGTCTTACCTTAATGTTCCAGTTGATTTAGCGAGGCTACCTGCTGCCCATGAATGTGACCAGTCCTTTTCCGCAAGAATCTGTCAATCGAGATGCGCTCGGACAGTGGTACAAAGAGAAGGCTATGGGGCGCGCACTGACCGAGCAGTTGAGTGACGCATTGAATAATCGGCTAGAGCAAGTCTTTGGCTATCACATGCTCGTTACCGGTGCCGATATCGGCCTGGATTTCAGCCGGCTAGGAAAAACCCAGCGTATTTTTTGCTTGGCGACTCGGCCCAGTGCAGCGCTAGGCTTCCAGCCTGTCGTGGGTATGAGCAGCGAATTACCCTTCGCCTCAGACTCGATTGATGCCTTGGTGCTGTGCCATACCTTAAATGTGTCGCCCACCCCGCATGAGGTGCTACGGGAGTGTCAGCGGGTACTGGTGCCCAATGGCCATTTGTTTGTTGTCAGTTTCAACCCGCTCAGTTTGTGGGGCGTCGGGCGGCTGGTGAATCATCTTTTACGTCGCAAGAGGTTACCCGCGGCCAGCAGTCGGAAAATGCGTGACTGGCTCGCCCTGTTGGGTTTTTCGCATGGTGATCCGCAGTACCTCGCACCGCTCGTCCCCGTGGGACGGGGACGGCTTCGGGCCATGATCACTGCCATCGAGAGCTGGCTGAGAAAACAGAACGCTCCCATTGGTAATGCTTACCTCATTCATGGGCGAAAGCGGGTGTCGGCCCGCCTCGATAGCGGTCTCAACATCATGGATAAGCCCCGACTAATCGCGATTCCGCTCGGTAAGTCTCAGGGAGGCGTCACGGTGCCACGGCAAGTCAAGGTGAAGATCGACGACCCTTGGGGTCCACGACAATGAGATCTGTCAAAGCGTATACCGATGGCGCCTGCAGCGGCAACCCCGGCCCTGGGGGATGGGGTGTGGTGTTACAGTTTGGGGATCATGAACGAGAACTGAAGGGGGGCGAGAGCGATACGACTAATAATCGTATGGAGCTAACCGCCGCAATTGAGGCGTTAAAAGCGCTGAAGGAACCTTGTCATATTGCACTGACAACTGACTCCACTTATGTGAAGGATGGCATTACCAAATGGCTCAGTAATTGGAAGCGCAATGGCTGGAAGACCGCCGCCAAAAAACCCGTCAAGAATCAAGACTTATGGCAGAGTGCGGGCGTGGGTGTGGCGCAACACACGGTTGAAGATGACGCCGTGCAATGATGGTACATTGCGCAGTGCATCGTGCAGTGCACAGACACCCTCGCGAACGAGGGCATGAGCGCATTGAAGAGGGGCGATCGTGGATAGACGTCAAATAGTGCTGGACACAGAAACCACTGGGCTGGAGGTCAGTCAAGGTCATCGGATTATTGAGATTGGCTGTGTGGAGTTACTGAATCGTCGTGTTACGGGTCGTCATTACCATCAGTATTTGCACCCTGAGCGAGACATCGACGCAGGCGCCATGGAGGTTCATGGCATTACGCTCGATTTTTTGTTGGGGAAACCGACTTTCCAGCAAGCTGCCGATGAGTTTATTGAATTCATTCGAGGGTCTGAGCTCGTTATTCACAATGCGCCGTTCGATGTCGGCTTCATCGACGCCGAGCTGTCGCGATTAAGTCCCGGTAGTGAAGCGGTCAGAGATATTTGCGAGGTGACCGATACGTTGCAAATGGCTCGCCATAAGCACCCAGGTCAGCGCAATAATTTGGATGCTTTGTGTCAGCGTTATGAAATTGACAATACCAGTAGAAGTCTCCACGGCGCGCTATTAGACGCCGAGATTCTCGCCGAGGTCTATTTAGCCATGACAGGCGGTCAAACGTCGTTAGGGTTGGGGGCTGACGGCGCAGGCACTCCAGGAAGCGGGATGATGCAAGCCTCCACTATCCGACCTTTGCCTGCTAATCGCCCCCGGCTTGCGGTCTTGCGCGCGACACCAGAGGAGGTCGAACGACACGAGCAGAAGCTCAGGGAACTCGATCAGGAGTCTGGAGAGGCGCTTTGGCGTCGCGCCTCTCCGCAGGGACAGCTATAGCGCTATAGAAACGGCTAAGAGTCCGACCCCGGTGAGTACAATCGTGTAGGGCAATGCCATGATCACCATCGTACCGTAGGACAATCTGATCAGCGGCGCCAGCGCCGAGGTCAGCAAGAATAAAAAGGCGGCTTGGCCATTGGGCGTTGCAACGGACGGGAGGTTGGTACCCGTGTTGATCGCAATCGCTAGTCGGTCAAACTCGGCTCGATCAATCTCGCCAGCCTTTAATGCCGCGTCAATCTCCGAAATATAAACGGTCGCAACAAAGACATTATCTGAGATCGCTGAGAGCAGCCCGTTGGCAAGGAAGAACATGGCCGGCCTTACCTCATCGGACATCGCCAGCACAGCGTCAATGACCGGCGTGAACAAATGCTGTTCATGAATGACAGCGACAACGGCAAAAAAGACCACGAGCAGCGCCGTGAAGGGCAGCGCTTCCTGAAACGCGTGTCCAATATCGTGTTCATCGGTGATGCCATTAAAGGCCGTCAACAACACAATGACTAATAAGCCGATCAATCCGACTGCAGCCAGATGAAGCGCCAGCGAAAAAACTAAGATGCCGGCTACCACGGCTTGAACCATCAGCTTCATCTTAGTCCGTGGCGTCGCGTTACTCTGCTGCCCCTCGTCGAACTCGACCAAGACTTGGCGAACATTGGCAGGCATCAATGCCCCGTAACCAAACCATCCGGTCATCTCCAATAAGACACAGGTGATCAATCCACACACCAGTACAGGCATCGTGATCGGTGCCATGTTCATGAAGAAAGTCTGAAAGTCCCATCCGGCAACGCTCGCAATCAACAGGTTTTGTGGTTCACCCACCAACGTGCAAACACCACCCAGCGCAGTACCAACAGCCCCGTGCATCAACAAGCTGCGCAAGAAAGCGCGGAACGTTTCGAGATCATTCTCTGACGCGGTGTTCACCGCTCGATCATGCGTATAGTCGTGCTGCTGATCCGACAGCGAAGCACCCGACGCCACGCGGTGAAAGACGGCGTAAAAGCCAACGCCCACGCTGATCAACACCGCCGTCACCGTCAGGGCATCAAGAAACGCCGACAACACTGCGGAGACAATTGAGAACAAGAAGGCTAGGAACTTTTTGGATCGAACGTTCAACAGAATTTTTGTGAAGACAAACAACAGCAGGTCTTTCATAAAGTAAATACCCGCCACCATAAACATCAGCAGCAGGATGACTTCGAAATTGGCCTCAGCCTCATGGTAAACGCTTTGCGCGTCAGCAAGCCCCAGCAGGATTCCTTCTATTGCCAAAAGACCTCCGGGCTGAAGCGGATAACACTTTAATGCTAGGGCAAGTGTAAAAATAAACTCGCCCACTAGCGCCCAACCAGCAACTACCGGTCCAGCGCCTAGCAATATAAACGGATTCAAAACAAGAAACGCGATAATGGTTTGCTTGTACCAGCGGGGTGATTCGCCTAAAAAATTAGACCAGAGGGCACTGACGGGAGACTCACTCATAATTTTTATCCGTTATCGTTAGTATGAAGTCGCGATCAAGGCCTGTGGACCGATCGTTACAGCTCATCGCCTACCACGACACTGTTGCTCACAGCGACACAGGCGTCGTGGATTAAACCTCATCGGCGGGAGAGATGCACCCTCATCCATTAATTCCGGAAATATACGGTGAATAGCATCACTTGGTTCTTGTACTTGCGGCGATGGGTTCCTAGACTAGCCGCTGCGTGTTTTTCGGTAATTCCACTTTGCTAGATATTTCTGTTTTGCCCCTGAGCCCCGAGGCGGACGATTGGGCGTTCGTCTTTGCGGGCCGCAACACACTGACGTCTCTCCGGGGTCACCCGGGAGCGCCATGGCGACTAGCCGAGGCTGACGCTCTGTGGAGTCTGAACAGGGATCTGGCGGTACCGATGGGGTACTGGGGCGGCAAGGCAGCGTGGGCTTTTTCTATTCCAGAAACTAACGATACGGGACTTGAGGCGCTGAGCGGTAATCTGTACAGCTTACTCGGCCGCGTAGACGACTCACTGTTCCATGCTCATGGCCGCGCCTACCAACTATTGCATTGGCAAGACACGCACCGCTATTGCGGCCGCTGCGGCTCGCCAACCTCGGTCATCGAGGGCGGTAGGGCGGTAGCTTGCAACGATTGCTCAATGCGCGTGTATCCCCGAATATCGCCGTGCGTGATCGTCTTAGTGTCCAAAGGCAACAAACTGTTACTCGCCGCAGCCGCAGGCTACCAGAAGCGATTTTACAGCACGCTGGCAGGATTCATGGAACCAGGAGAGACCTGCGAACAGACGGTGATGCGCGAGGTTAGAGAAGAAGTCGGCATCGAGGTCGGCAATATTCGTTATTTTACCTCGCAGCCATGGCCTTTTCCGAGTCAGGTCATGCTCGGCTTCTTCGCCGAATGGCAATCGGGAGAGATCGTACCTAACCCCGATGAGATTGAAGAAGCAGATTGGTTTGATCCCGGCGCACTGCCGCCCACCCCTCCCAATGCGTCCATATCGGGCCAGCTTATCTCTCACTTCCTTCAAGCTCATTAACGGTTAATCGCTATGGATTTTCTTCTCGACATCGGTTCATTTCTCCTTCAAGCACTGATCTTACTCGCGGTCTTTCTCGTGGCAGTGGCAGGCTTAGTGGCGATTAGCCAACGAAAGCGAGGATCGGCAGATGATGGCTTCATCGAGGCGCGACTGCTGAATGAGCGTTATGAGGCACATCAAGAATCCCTTCGTGCGGTGACTGAGGACGAGGCTGACGCGAAGGCACGTGAAAAAGCCAAGAAAAAAGCAAAAAAAGTCGAAGAAAAGGCACGGAAGCGCGCATCGAAAATGGCCGACATGGCTGAAGCTGAGCATCGCCCTCGCGTCTTTGTCATCGACTTTGACGGTGACATGCAGGCCAGTGCCGTGGCGCAACTGAGAGAAGAAGTGTCGGCGATTTTGCCGGTTGCGTCAGAAAAAGATGAAGTTCTGGTGCGTCTTGAAAGCGGCGGCGGTGTCGTCCACGGTTATGGTTTGGCAGCGAGTCAACTCCTCCGACTGAAAGAGGCCGACGTTAAGTTAACGGTGTCGGTAGACAAGGTTGCTGCGAGCGGTGGTTACATGATGGCTTGTGTCGCCGATGAAATCATTGCCGCCCCGTTTGCCATTTTGGGTTCAATTGGCGTTGTCGCGCAGCTGCCCAACTTCCATCGCCTGCTCAAAAAGAATGACATTGATGTCGAAATGCACACGGCAGGGGAATATAAGCGAACACTGACTTTTTTTGGCGAGAATACGGACAAAGCACGCGAGAAGTTTCAGGCAGATCTGGACGACGTGCATATTTTATTCAAGGAGTTTGTCTCAGCCAACCGACCAATCGTCGCGATTGATCAGGTCAGTACAGGGGAGTATTGGTTCGGCCAGCGCGCGCTAGATTTACAGCTGACAGACCGTCTTATTACCTCTGACGCCTTTCTGCAGTCGCGGGTCGAACACAGTGACCTCGTAGAGGTACGCTATCGAGTGAAGCGGGGCTGGCAAGACCGCCTCGGTGTTGCGGCAGAGGTAGCGGTGGAGCGAGGGTTTCGGCGACTCCTCAGGTCGGAGCAAGATCAGCGCTTTTTGTAGCCGTTAATGCAGCGACGGCCACATGCTGAGACAAGAACACATCTCCTGATAACTCCTGCAAAAAGTGACTGCGACCCAAGGCATCCATAACCGGACCCTTCACCTCGCTCAAATGTAATTGGATGCCCCAATCGATGAGGCGCAGGTTGATCTCGCCAAGCGCTTCGAGCGCGCTTAGATCAATGGTGTTGACCGCAGGACACATAATAATCACATGCTTTAAATTCTGATGTGCCGCTATCTGATCGTAAACGACCGTCTCGAGATAAGCGGCATTGGCAAAGTACAGCGACTCGTCGATGCGTATCGATAAAATGTGGTCATGCGTAATAACGTCGTGCCGCATCACATTGCGGAAATGCTCAGAGCCGGGTACTTGTCCTACCACCGCAAAGTGCGGATGGCTGGTTTGATGAAGGTGCAAGCCAATTGAGACCGCCACCCCTGTGAGGACGCCCAGTTCAACACCCGCTATCAGTGTGACCAGCAACGTCAATGTTACCGCGACGAAATCACCGAGGGCAAAACGGCGCGCCTTGGCGATGACGTCCCAATCGATGAGGCTGATAACGGCACCAATGATCGTGGCAGCTAACACTGCCTTGGGTAAGAAATAGAGTGCAGGGGCTAAAAAGAGTGCGGCCAAGGTGATACCCAGCGCCGTTAATATGGAGGCCATCTGCGTATCGGCACCTGCATCAAAATTCACAACCGACCTAGAAAAGCCGCCCGTTACGGGAAAACCACCCGATAGCGCTGCCGCGGCATTGGCAGCACCCAGCCCCAATAGTTCTTGATTAGCATCAACTTTTTGTCGTTTTTTCGCACCGAGTGTTTTACCCACCGACACGGATTCTACAAATCCAATCAAGGCAATTAAGAGTGCCGGGAGTGCCAACACTTCGAGCAAATGCCAACTAATATTGGGTGCGCTGAATGGCGGTAAACCACTCGGGACATGGCCTACCAAAGGAACACCCAGCGATTCGAAGTCGCGGAGGGCCGACAAGGGAATGACCACTATCATGACTAAGATCGGCGCCGCACGAACGATGATGCTGGCAATGTTCTCGCTACAGCCGGCACGACTCAGGAGTGCTGCGAGCCGATAACGAGCAAACAGCAAAAACCCGATAGCAGCTGCACCGATGATGAAGGTCAATAAATGCATCTCAGTGAGTTGATCAAACAGTCCTGACAGCAACACTGGTGCGGTATCGCCCTTAATGGAAATACCGATGAGCGGGCCCAGTTGGCCTACGGCGATAATAATTCCCGATGCGGTGATAAAGCCCGAGACCACTGAATGCGAGAGGAAATTGGCAATAAATCCAAACTTTAAAAAACCCAGGACGAGTATGTGCCGCCAAGCAGTGCCAGCGTGGTCGCCGCCGTCGCGTAATCGACAGTGCCCTCGGCTGCAACGGCACCCACGGCAGAGGCAGTCATTAACGAGGCCACGGCAACGGGACCGACCGACAAGGTTCGACTGCTACCAAAGGCTGCGTAAGCGAGCAGGGGTAAAATACAGGCATAAAGGCCCATTTCCGCCGGCAAACCGGCTAGTAGCGCATAAGCGAGTGACTGGGGGATCAGCAGCATCGTGACGATCACTGCAGCTACCGTGTCATTGACCAAATTACGACGCTGGTAGCCTGCAAGCCACTCCACAGCCGGAAAGAGTGAGTGCCGAGTGTGCGTGTCGAGTTTCACCGCTGGATCTCTGGGCTCGCCAGCCACTCCCTGCCTTTCAGCATGCCGTTCCAGTAAATCCAAGGCAGCAAATCGGCTTTTAAATGCCAAGCAAGGCGGGTAGGGCGCAAACCGTTCAATATCCCTTTCGGGAAAGTGGGGAGCAGGGCGCCTCCGTACCCAAATTCAGCCAATACAATCTTGCCTCGTTCGACTGTTAGCGGGCAGGATCCGTAACCGTTATAACGCGCCAGCTGCTGATGACCTGCCCGATGGGCAATGAGGTTAGTGGCCACCACGGGAGCCTGCGCTCTCGCCGCTGCGGCGGTCTTAGCATTCGGCGTATTCATGACATCACCGCAAGACCAAACGTTACTGAACCGCTTGTGCTGCAAGGTTGCCTGATCCACATCGACCCATCCCTGCTCATCACTCAGCGGGGAGTGGCGTATGAAGTCCGGGGCGCGCTGCGGGGGACACACGTGGATCATATCGAAGGATTTTTCACCCGGGCCATCAGGGCCTGAGAACGTCGCTATTTTTTGCTCACCGTCAATGCGGGTCAGTGTCGTCTGGAAGTTGAGTTGCACGCCGTATCGGTCGATGTACTCCATGAGAGCCGGCACATAATCAGCCACGCCGAAGAGTCCCGGGGTAGAAGTGCAGAATTCAACGTCGATCGACGGCAACCACCCTTGTCGACGCCAATGATCCGCCGAGAGGTAAAGGGCTTTTTGTGGTGCTCCCGCGCATTTAATCGGCATTGGCGGCTGTGTGAATAGCGCGGTGCCAGATTTCAAATTTTGGACTAGCTCCCAAGTGTAGGAGGCTGTGTGATACGCATAATTAGAGGTCACACCATTGCGACCCAAATTCTCTGAGAGGCCTTCAACACCATCCCAATCGAGCGTCAGCCCCGGAGCAACGACCAGCTGCTCGTAACACACAGTGCTGCCATCCTCTAACGAGAGCATATTGTCGTCGGGCTGAAAGTCACGCACCGATTGCTGGATCCAGGCAACGTTTTCGGGGACGACCGATGCCGTAGAGCGGGCGGTGCTGGGTGCCTGAAAAATGCCGCCTCCTACCATTGTCCAGCCTGGCTGGTAGTAGTGCGTTTCTGCTGGGTCAATCAAGACCACCGACAAATGTCGCTGACGGTTTTTGAGGCTTGCCGCTGTGGCGATACCTGCGGCTCCCGCGCCCACAATAGCGACATCAAAGTATTGCGTTGCCATGACAAAGCCCTCCGGGGCAATTTTGATTATTTGTGAGCCGGCAGTCGATCGAGCTGAGCACCACCGAAGGCATTGATGGGCACCTTTAAAAACAGCCGTCCCTGCCCATTAGGAGGGGGGAGGTACCCTGCTCGCATATTGACCTGCAGAGAGGGGAGTATCAGTGATGGCATGGCGAGGGTGGCATCTCGCTCCTCGCGCAGGGAGACGAACTCATCAACTGAAATGCCGCCGCCAACATGGATGTTGTGGGCTCTGCTGCGCCACGGTGGATTCAAAAGCTAACGGGCGTCCATCGGGTTGATAGTCGTGACACACAAAGACGCGCATATCATCGGGTAACGCCAGCAAGCGCTGACAAGACTCATATAGCGTGCGCGCATCGCCACCGGGAAAATCGCACCGCGCGGTACCCGCATCGGGCATAAAGAGTGTGTCGCCAGCAAACAGCGCATCACCCAGCTGATAGGCCATGCAGGCGGGCGTATGGCCCGGTACATGAAGTGCGTTGCCATTCAGAGCGCCCACTTGGAACGTATCGCCGTCTGACAGCATCACATCAAACTGACTGCCGTCGCGTCGGAAACCCTCATCTTCGTCAAAAATAGTGCCAAATGTGTCTTGTACCGTGGTGATACGAGATCCAATGACAATGCGACCTCCGAGGTGCTTTTGAAGGTAAGGCGCGCTCGAAAGATGATCCGCATGGATGTGGGTTTCTAAGATGAGCGCTAAATTGAGATCGTGTTCCTTGATATAGGCAATGACCTGATCTGCTGACTCCGTGCCGATAGCGCCCGACGCGTAATCCAGATTTAAGACTGGGTCAATGATGGCGCATTCGCCCGTGGCCGTATCGGTTACGACGTAGGTCAGCGTATACGTGGCAGCGTCAAAAAAATGCGTAACGTGCGGGCTTGTCATATAGAGCTCTAGGGTAAGTGAGGCCAGTCGGGTGCGTATCGTAGCACCAATAAGGGAATATGCTTATATCGTTTGGCGATATCGACAAGTCTCAGCGGCAGCGTATACCAGTCTCGTCGAGTAAGCTGCATCACGTGCGTACGGGTGATGTTGCAACATAACTTCCTTAAATGTATATTTACGTCAGTTAAAGCAACCCTTATGGGGGGCCAGCTTAAATGACCAACGCGACCAGAACGCCAAATCAGGAAATCAGTACCTGGCTGGATACCGTCGGTACCGACACGCCATTACAGCATAGCAATCCCGCATCGCTATACCTAGCGTCACTGCAAGGCTCCGAGGCAAGCCGCACCACAGCACGATCGGTGATGAAACAAATCGCATCACTGTGTGATCACGAGCCGGACACCTTTCCCTGGCATCGGCTCGATCGTGCCACCGTGCTGGCACTTTTGGAAAAACTGAAGCAAAAAGGCTTAGCCGACAATACCCGCAACCTGTATCTCTCGATTATCAAAGGCGTTACCCGTGAAGCCATGCTGCATCAACAGATGGCTGATCACCAATTCAGCCTTATCGAGCAGATTAGAGCGATCAAACTCCAGAGGCTGGCTGTGGGGCGGGCTCTGCACATTGATGAGATCGCCAAGCTAATTGATCACTGTTTGCACGACGAAGGTGCTGCAGGGGTGAGAGACGCGGCGCTACTGGCGATTTTATTCGGTTGCGGGCCCAGGCGTGCGTATTTGTTTTGACATCAATAAGCTCAATTTTACCATCAACATCTATCAAGGTTATCGGCAAAGGCAATAAGGAGCGCGAACTAGAAATGCCGCCCCGAACAATTGACTTGGTCAAAACCTGGTTAGAGGAGTCAGGGCTGGCATTTGGGCCCCTGTTTAGGCCGGTGAACCGCTGGAATCAAATCGCAGCGGATCGACGGCTCACCGCACGGGGCGTTTACGATATCGTGACCCGCAGAGTCAAACAGGCGGGCCTGGACAAAGCCTCCCCACATGACTTAAGACGGAGCTTTCTGACCTATCTTCTTGATAACGGTGAAGATTTATACAGTTATGAAACATTAGTTAAAGCCATCACCGATACAACCCGACGCTACCTGCGCCATCAAAAACGCCGAAATCGCGCCGCCGCCGATAAAATTGACTTCTGATTCGTGCTGGCCCACTTACCCGTGCGCAGTATATGACCGCCTCCAAAAGGTGCTGGGAGTGAGTTGGCAAACCTAAGGTGCACCAACCCGCGGACCCTTTGGCTGCCTTGCCTCGAAACACGCGGAACTTGCTAACCGCCCACGCCAATATCGCACGGCGGCCACTATTCGAATCAAGGCAAAACTTATGTCACGGAGCTCACAAAGGGATCGAACAACGGCAAGCGCTCGGCATCGGGCAGAGTTAACCCTCTATCCGCAGCAAAAGTCTCTAGCCCAAGATATTCCCAGAGCGCCTTGTGGACATGGGTAGGCGTCATGACCACGCCATTACGATCGGCCTTGAGGGTCTCTTGGTTAATCGGGCTGCCAAAATGCAACTCATCCGTCAGTCCCACAACGCGATTGCCCCAAGGAGCATCCCGCTCCATGATCAGGTAGGAACTAATAGGCCAATGATCTTTACCGTCCCCCTCGTTATAGTAGTTGGTCCGTCCAAAATCAGAGCCCACCATCAGCACAATTCTCTCAGCGATACCCAATGTCTCCGCGTAATCCCAGAAAAAACGAATTGCATCAGCGAAATGGGTCAGCAACGCCTCGCTCACGGCGTCGTGTTGATCGTGAGAATCAAACCCGCCTAGGGCGAGATCCGCTGCGGATCCAAGGCCCGATTTAAAAACGAGTAACGCGCTCTGCATCTGCTCCTTAAGGTTCAACCGAAAATTCTGCCCCCCCACATTGACATCTTCACCTCGCATGACATCCGCTTCGTCGGGAATGAGTTCTGCTAGACGCTGAAGACTGTCGCGACTGGCGCGCGCCTCGGTGTACCCCAGCAGGCTTTGGCGCTGGCGCACGCTGAGATTGGGCTCTGCCAGTAAGCGACTGATATCCGTTTGGACCATTGAGTGCGCGCGCGCAATATCGGCTGTCGATCGCCACGGATGGCCGGACCAAGACTGCACGTATGGCTGCACCAGAGTGCGCGCTGCTGCCAGGTTAGAAAACTGGTTATACCCGACCAGACCCGCCGTTCGGGAGGTCCCACCGAACACCGAATACGCCAAAGGCTGATTCGGTGACTGCGCTGCGGCGAACAATGCCGATAAAGAGGGCCGTCCTTCCGCATTACTGCCCGTCCAATTAAATAGCCTGCCTGTTTCGTGTGAATTCGTCTGTGCGTCGACGCCATTAATCACCAGCATGTCGGACCCAAATTCCTGAAACAATTGCGCATTATCGGCGATGGGGGCGAACAGGATATTGCCCGCCTGGCCCGGATCAGCTGCGTCAGCCCAGTGATTAATTTTGGGTTCGCCTCTTACATTGACCTTTGGGTCGCACAATTGCGTAACATCCACACCACCGTCTAATTGAAGTGTCACCAGCAGCGGTCCCTCGTAGGCATCGTCTTGCTCGCTGCCCCACAGTTTCATTGCGGACGAGCCTGCTATCGTCGAAACACCGGCAATGGCGCCCCGGAGCACCCCGCGGCGACTCAACAGCTTTCCACTGCGCTTGCCGTACTGATCAATCATGCAGATACCCATAACTCGTCAAAACACCATGAACGAGCGTGCCCCAGCCTCTTAGCATGCCCTCTGGGTCACTGTAACGAGCAAAACGCGCCTCGTCGCTCAAGTCCTCATCTGGCCATATCTGCCAGGTCGCACAGCTATGGTTGTGGCTATTAAACCACCCACCGTGCTGCACGGCGTCGGCTGCACTGGACAACAAGCTCGCCACCAATGCATCTATTTCTGCCCTTGACGCCTCGCGGTGCGTCGCCGCCATCAGCAGCGCCCTGATCTGTTTTTCGACTGCCTGTGCCGAGGACGTGCGCATACTATTTTGAATAGCGTTAAGCGACACCGCTATAGCGCATGGCATCGTTGACGTTATTCGCCTGCAACATGGTGCCTAGCTTCAAAAACAGCGTGTACTCTCCTGCTGGCAGATCCAATTCAAATTCTACCCAAGCCCCCTCGTGCATCACCCAGTCACGTCCATTGCGAACATCCCCGCGAAACCATTTCTTTCCGCTTGAATCAGTCCACTGATCAGCAGCAAATCCGCGCTGCGCTTGCAATTGTGATCCCAAAATCTGCTTGATAACTCGGGAGCCTTGCCTCACCTGGATTTCCTTAACAACGAGGTCTGCATTGGTCCGTTCACCATCAGTGCTCTGATAGGAGCTTCGGGTCATATCCTGCAGACGGAACACTGCAGGCCCACCGACCATCTCCACGGCTAATTCAACCCCGTGGTTTTGCATGCCGGTGTCGCTCTGCGCCCTGCCCGGCAACAGCCCTTGCGCATCAGCCAATTTTCCAGGCACCGTTGTGCGGCTGACTTCAGTGAAGAAATGTCGCTGCTTTAAGGGGCGATTAAAATCCTCAATCACAATTTGGCACGCAAGTTCACTGGCCATGGCCTCGGTCAAGTTTGACATCAACGGCGTTATTTCCCGGTTACGCTCGGTAACGGTGGCGCCGTCGATACCGCCATAAAAAGCACTGAATTCTGCACGAAAGCCAGTCAGCGCAGTTTGCGTCGAAAAATGATGTGCTTGATGGCTGTTTTGCTGCCAAGTTCGGCCAAACACGGCGATGTTTTTTCGATCCAACTCTTCCGGACCTAACAGCCGACCGCGGCCAACTGTCTCTAATTCGGTTCCCCGTGCAGTGACGAGTTCGACATCCGTCGTGAGGGAGTGACGGTACCATTTTGACATCACCATATCGGCAAAAAGCGATTTGGCGTTGAACTGCGACGCCTCAAATCGTGCCGCTAGCGAACCTATCAGCGCCTCCTGTGCAGTAAAAGCTCGAAGGTGCTGTCCGTAGTCGGGGGCGTTATTGTCTTCCGGTGCAATCAAAGGGTCTGCGCCGTATATCGCTGGCCACCAGAACCTTACTGTAGCGGCGGCGAACCGCGGATCGCTCGCTATCTGCTGACCCAGCCACTGCAGGCTGTCACTCTGCCCCCCAGCGACGGTGCCATCGAATCCGGGTTTACGCATGTCTCGATACCAGGTGTCGCCCTGAAAATAGCCCGTTGAGCCTCGCTCGCCGCCGTGCTGTTCAGGGCGCTTATAAGCATCGGGTAACGAATCTTGGCCCCCGTACTGGTCCAAATAATGTCCGAAATCACCAAAGCTTTGATACGCCCCTGCTACGGGGTCGAGCCGCTGGTGACATATGGTGCAGGCGCCGTTGTTCATCGTGGGATTATTGGTGTCTGCCAGTGCAGCAGGATCGGTTGTTCGCGGCGCCGATTTTTCAATATCGACCCCTAAAAAGTGATAATAGGTCCATCTCGCTCGAGCTCGATTGCGATTGGTGTCGGTGGAGGGATAGCGAGCTAGCCACGCTTGCGTGGAAAGCACGCCCGCGTGAGGCCATTCTTGGTATCCACTGAAGATTTTGACGTAACCCTCATCATTAGATTCAAACTGTCGATCATTGGGAACATGCCCGTCGTTGTAACCGGGCTTAAAGGCGCCGTATTCACTACGATCATAAAAGCCTGACGCATCACTGAAGTCATGACTGAAACCCGTATCTGAACGATAAGCCAAATCACTGAACGCGTTCACCATCGTGTGGTCAGCAGTGACAACCTGTTGGTAGGAAAGATCGTTCATGACAACATGCGCAATCAGCTGGAGTGGCTCGCGCGTAACCGCCCAACGAAAAGCCACGTCAACATCATTTTGCGTCAGATAGGGCTTATCGTGATAATCCTCATACTCTTCGGGTCGCTCCTCCGGCAGCGTCATCATCAGCTCTGCAAGCGCTGGATAACGGCCTCTGGAGTCGATACTAAAGTCCAGTCCGTTCAATAAACCGTCGACCAGTAATCGGTCATTGGCACCTCGGACGACAAAATCGCGAAAGCCTGAACCGCTCATCGCGGCTGTGATTTCCTCACGCAACCCCGCCTCGGATTCACTGGCATTGCTCAGTGACGCGGCACTCGGTATCTGTCCGGCCAGCAATAAGGCGACTCTCCTGAGCGTAATGTCTCGGGGCTCGGCGGCTGTGCCCTCCCAGAACGCATCATCACTTTGCTCACTCTCTGTCAGAGCGTCTAGCATCGTCAAATACTGCTGTAGCGCCAAATAGGTCGGCGAGCTCGGGGTCAGCACTGCGCCACCGCCGTGGCCCTCTTGGCCGGCGACTTTCGCTAAAACCCAATCGCCGCCAGTGTCGTCAAGCGCCAAAAAGTCGGTGAACGCCTGATGGTTAGCCTGCGCGTCAGTACCGAGCACCAATCTGGCGCCAGACTGCGATGCGACCGCCCCTTTGCGGTGGCAGGCCAGGCAGGCGCTCTGCAAACCATCGTCCACTTCATTTTGATAGAAAGTTTGTGGGTCTGTCGACTGAATTGATTCTTGAGCTGCCAAAATACCGCTGGGCGAGTCATCGCTATTGTCAGGCATCAACTCAGGCATCAACTCAGGCCAACTCAAGGCGGGCGCCGAGACGGCTAGGCACAGCATTACCAGCCAGTGATTCATGTTGACTGGGGCTTTGCGGTTTATCCTAAATATTGCCTGCCACTGCATTACTGGTTCCATCCTTGGAATTTAATCACGATCGGAAGGGTAAACCACAAAAATGGGTTATTCAATTCCGCCACTCCGGTTATTTTGACACTCTGTGCTAAGCAATGATCCTAGGGGCCCTCCCAGCAGTCAGCAAGGCTTTAGGGAGCCGCATCGGCGTATGCTCTCTCCACCGCTCCAATAACAAATCGGGGTGTTGTCTGCGTCTCAGCTTTACTAACAGTATCCTCGATTACGTTTATAGTGCTTGCCAGAACCCGCCAATGACTTGGCTAGATACGCCAAAAATGCGCAGCAAGCCGTGGACCCGGATTGCGTCACCCAAGCGTGCACGGAACTCACTAACTGCTAACCCGCGATACCGCTCACTGTAGTGCCTAACGAATTTCCACAATCTCAAAGCCCTGCTCAGCCGTCCGCCACTTGAGTAAAAGATCAAGAAGCGCGCCATCTACCGTTGCGTCAACAATCGATATTTGGTCTGCCTCAACCATACAGCTAGATTTGTTTAAATTGACAGCATCGTCACCGGTAATGAAGGGGGAGTCAAAGCGAACCACCTCAAACTCAGCAGAGCTCTCTTTGGTCGCGCCATCAGGGGTGTAGGCTACCGCTGTGATCGTATGCGGCCCCGCCTCCAAAGCGCTGTAATTAAAGGCCGATGAAAACCCGGAGTCGGTGGCATTGGGGACATCAGGAAAAGCGCCCCCAACATCCCCTCTCGCGCCGCCATAAGGCGAGTCAGAGAAAACGACACCATCGATCAGGATAGTCACTTTGGCGATGCCGTCTGTTGCCACTGCCCAGCCACGAAGATTCCCCACGCCTGTATGCGCTTGACCTGCCACTGGCTCTTCAAGCGCAACGCGGAATATCGCATCGCTTGCCGGTTCTTCCGCTGGATTGAGCAGCTCCACGTAACTTTCAAAAGCGTCGTAATTCGACGACCCCGGAACGATCACACGCCCGCCTCCGTGACCAAGGGCGCCGGTAATTTTTGACAGCACTCGGCTCGCTCTCGCGCCCTGACTCGGGGTATTTACATATCTATCAAATGCCGCGTGATTGCTGGCAACCGAGCTGGTGAATAACAGATCCACGCCACTGCTGGCCGCCTGGCCGCCGGTCCGATGGCAAGCAATGCACTTGCCTTGGACTAACGTCTCAACGTTAGCCGCATAGTAATCCTGTGCTTCACCAGCGAATACTGGGGCGCCAGTACTCAGCAGGCCCACTTGAATGAACACTCCAAACCAATTAGGCAACAACCGATCCATTAATCTTCCCTCCGTTACGCAGTGATGCGGTTTTTCGATGATCTCGTCTCGCGATGACATCAGTGCAACGCCCAATCAGCTACACTCACGGAACATGCAGGGGTTATTACGGTAAAAAACGGTGACCCGACTCACGCGGCGTGAAAAAAAATTCCGGGCGTGGTAATACTCGGGGCCACAAACTGAGATGAGAAGAAGCCGATTATGAAACATGCTCTGTGCTCTGCCGGCATCCTGTCGGTCATCACATTTCAAACCAGCTGCGTGCAAATGGAGACCGTTGAGGCGTGGGACCGCGGCTACTTAGCAGAGGACACGATGCAGTGGGAGACAGACGCTCGGAGTGCCAGACTCAAAGGCCACGTCTACACTAGCAAGGAAGCGTCGACCGGTGGCGCCGGTGCAGCGGGCGGTGGCTGTGGCTGTAATTAAGACAGCAGAGCGCTAAGACGATGAACCCTTTACGCAGTAACAGCGCATTTCTTCGGTCCTTGACCCGGACCCTTGCGACACTGCCAGCCTATCAAGCGGCGGCGGCGCTCGCGGATGCACCGCCGGCATTCACCGAAGTCGGCGTCCGTTATAGCCATTACAGCGAAGATGACATCGACGCTAGCAGCGTCATCTTTGGTGCCACGAGTCGCTATGATATTGACATCACACAGTTATGGATCGAGGCGCCAGTCGGCGCGAGCTGGTCAGTCGCATTAGATGTGCAAAATGACTATCAAACCGGGGCATCACCCTGGTTTGTTGGCACAGATCAAAATGGGGAGCCGGGTGTCATTATGAGCGGCGCCAGCATCCAAGATAATCGAGTCGAAGTAGGTGTCGCGACCCGATATTTTTGGGCCGATGGCAATGCCGGCCTCAACGTCGTCCCAGCAGCGACGAAGACGACTACGAAGCGCTGTCTATGGCGTTTGACGCCTCGTGGAACACCGCGGGCAACACGCGAACCTGGACCACCTCAGTGAGCAACTCACGCGATAAGGTGAACCCGACTCAAGGCGTCATTCCTGTTTTCGTCACCGACGAAGAGCTCGATACACAGTCAGGCTACTTCGGGGTCTCTCAAATTTTATCGCGCACTGCGATCGTGCGGGTGGGGCTCAATTACACCTACAGCGATGGGTATTTATCGGACCCCTATAAACTCAACGATCAACGTCCGCAAAGCCATGAACGGATAGCCCTCTCCACGGGATACCGTCACTTCTTGATCGATGCCAATGCATCGGTCCAGTTTGATTACCGCTATTATGCGGACAGCTGGGGGGTGGATTCTCACACTGTGGAGTTGGGCTGGGCACAACACTTCGAGCGCACCACCCTGACCCCCTATTTTCGCTACTACAGCCAGCGCGAGGCTGATTTTTTCGAAGTGGTCGCCGATCTGACCGAGCCCCACTTTGCGGATGATTACCGACTGTCTTCTTATGGTGCGATGACCCTCGGCGCTCGCTGGGCCATCAACCTGGGCGACTGGACGTTTGAACTAGAAGGCGAGCGTTATTGGAGCGACGCAAATTGGGGGTTATATGACGGCAATTCAGCGCCCGCGCTAGTGGATTTTTGGCGGGGTACGATGGCGATCATATGGCGTTTTGATTAGCCAACCCGCCCAAATTGAGCACGCCTTTAAGGTCATGGGTGGAGCCGCTACCCTGGTGATCGCGCCACCGGAGGGTCGGCGGACCACAGCGGCAAGTTTAGTGGGCGCCGTTGAATCGCGCCTTGCGACCCTGGAGCGCCGCTATAGCCGCTACCTCGCTGACAGTTTGGTGAGCACGATTAATCGTGCAGCGGGCGGTGGCGCCTTCACTCGCCTTGATCCAGAGAGCGCAGCGCTTCTGGAGATTGCAGATCAGCTATGGCGGAGCTCGGGCGGCCTATTCGACATCACGTCGGGAGTATTGAGAAAAGCTTGGCGTTTCGACGCCGCCAAAGCGCCTGTCGACTTATCGCAACTTGAAACGCTGCAAAAAAAAGTGGGCTGGGACAAAGTCGAAAGAACAAGTGAAGGCGTTTATTTGCCCGTCAAAGGAATGGAGATTGACCTCGGCGGACTGGTCAAAGAGTATGCGGCAGATTGCGCGGTGCGTTTGCTTCGAGACGAGGGCGTGACATCGGGGCTGATTGAACTAGCAGGGGACGTTGCCACTATTGGGTGTCAGCCCTCGGGGAAGCCATGGCAAGTGGCTATTCGCGCACCCCAAGGACGTGACCCTTTGGGCGGCATTGCCTTATCGAATGCTGCCGCGGCAACCAGCGGCAATTACGCCCGTACACTCCGGTTCGAAGGGCGGACTTACGGCCATTTACTTAACCCGTTGACGGGGTGGCCGGTTGAGGGCCCGACCAGCGTGACCGTCATCGGCGAAAACTGCCTTAGTGCGGGGGCGGTGAGCACCATTGCCTGCCTGCAGTCGCCAGAGGCAGCAATGGTTTGGCTATCTGAAGCAGGGCTACCCTGGCTAATGATTGACCACAACGCCGGTTATAGCGGCCCCCTTGCTACCGAACTAGACCTCTCTGCTTTCTAACGGCACAAGTGTCAGCTAGAGATGGATGGCTTACTGCGAGTCAGTGATATAGTGAGGGTGCCGAGCGCGTTTGACTCGCGTGTCATCCTATCCCAAAGGCCCCTTTTCATGAGATCAATCCTGCGGTCCGACACAACATCTGTGATCGGCTTTACGCTATGCGCCCTGACTGGCGTTTTATGTCTGGGTGCGACTGCTTTATCAGCTGAGGAGTCGGCGGCGCCAGCCGGAGAAACGTTACTAGCCGATCCTGAATATGATCCAACCGCCGAGTCACAGGCAGTCTCGGCTGGAGAAGCCAGAAAGCCATGGCTCATTACGCCGACACTATCGGCCGACCCAAAACTCGGCGCTAACGTGGGCGCACTCGTCGCGTACGTCAAGAAACTGGATACCGATTCCACCCCCTCAATGCTGGGGCTATCCGTGTCGTACTCAGACACTGACTCCAGCACGGGCGCCCTGTTTGGCCAACTGTATTGGGGCCAAGATACGCGGCGACTGACCCTTTTATTAGCTAGCGCAGAGATCAATAACGAATACGATAACTTCCTCGGTCTGGGAGAATCTGTTGAAACGCAAGATTCAGTGCATTCGCTCGCATTCCGCTACATGCAACGGTTTCACCCGGATGGCTGGTTCGCAGGCATACAAGGGCTCAGCACCAACTATGCTGTAGGCGCCGACGACAGCCTTCAAGGACTCATTGACCAGGTGGGCCTTTCCGGTTTCGATGCGACAGGGCTTGGTCTGGTCCTCGAGCACGACACGATTGACAACCAGCGAGACCCCAGCGATGGACACAAGCTAACCCTGCACAACATAGCGTACCGCAAGACATTCGGCGGCGAATCCTCTTTCGACGTGGGCTATCTCGATTTAAGCTGGTACACGTCCCTTGGCAAAGCGTGGAGCAGCCGAACCGCTCGTGCCCCGGTTATCGCCGTGCAAGTCACTGCGAGGGTTTCCGACAATGCCCCAGCTTCAGGCTTCTCATCTGTGACCTTACCAAGCTATACCCGCGGGAACTATTTGTCCCAGCATTACTCTCATCTCCTAATAGATGGGCGCTTCCCGATCACCCAAAAGTTTGGGCTGGTGGCTTTCGGTGGCGTGGGCTGTCAGTTTGGTGTTGATATTTTGAATCGTGACGTGTCCTGTGACGACGCCCTGTTTCCCGCTTTTGGGGCGGGCGTGTCGTATATGTTGAAGGAAGAGGCATCACTGCTGATCAGGCTGGAGTTCGCCAAGGGGAAAAGTGACAACGAGGCGGTCTATTTGCGGTTTGGCCATAGCTTCTAAGTCGATTAAGGTATTGCATGTCGCGCTCGGTTGCACGACATTCCAAGGATGGATTCGGGAGAGGTATAGTGCGGAGAATAAGTGTGAAGCCCCTAATTATTTGGCTTGTTGGCGTCGGGTTACTTACTGTGGGCTCACAGGGGCATGCACTCGACCCTGCCTCGGCCCAGAGTGACACTTTAAAAGAGATCATCGAGGTCATTGAGGATCGACACTACGCGAGCCGCCGCTATGACGACGGCCTCTCTGCGCAACATTTTACAGCCTACCTCGACGCACTTGACCCGCAGCGTATGTTTTTTGATGGGGATGACATTGACCTGTTTTCACAATGGCGACTTGCACTCGACAACGCGGGACGCGCCGGCGATCTAGCGCCAGCATTCACTATGTTTAACAAGTACCACGATGAACTCAAAGACCGATTAACCGGGATCTTGAACACACTGCCAGAAACGATCGAGAGCTTCGACTTCGAGGTCGAGGAATATTTAGACATTGATCGGTCAGCTATGTCCTGGGCGCAAGATGATGCAGAGCTAGACGAACGATGGCGCAAGCGAATCAAAAATCAGGCTCTCAGTCTATTGCTCGCCGAAAAAGCCCCGGAGGAGATACCAGAAACGCTTGAGCGACGGTACCAAAGTCAACTTAAGCGGCTAGGGCAGTACAACGCTCAGGATGTTTTCCAAATCTACGCCAATACGCTGGCGGAGCAATATGACCCCCATACCAATTACTTTTCGCCGAGGCGAGCTGAAAATTTCGATATCAATATGAGTCTGTCTTTCGAAGGTATTGGCGCCATTCTGCAGATTGATGATGAATATGCCAAAGTGACCCGGCTGGTCCCCGCCGGGCCCGCGGATAAGCAAGGCGGCCTGCGGCCCTCCGACCTCATCATGGGTGTGGGCCAAGGTGAAGCAGGCCCAATTGAGGATGTGATCGGCTGGCGGCTTGATGAAATTGTTGATCTCATTCGCGGGCCTCGCGACACAACGGTCCGACTCGAAGTGATTCCCGACAAGGGAAAGTCCGACCAACGCCGAGTGGTTCCCATTCGCCGCAACGAGGTTAAGCTCGAAGAACAAGCCGCGCAAAAAGAAATCATCGAATTTACCGACGAGGGTGGTCAAACGCATCGCGTGGGCGTGATTGACATCCCTGCTTTCTACATCGACTTTGAGGCCTATCGGCAAGGTGACAAGTTTTACAGATCGACAACGCGTGACGTTAAAAAACTCGTCGACGAACTGGTCTCTGATGGTGTGGAGGGGATTGTGATCGACCTTCGAGATAATGGCGGCGGCTCACTTCAGGAGGCGAATCAACTTACGGGGCTCTTTATAGAGTATGGACCTACCGTGCAAATTCGGTCCGCAGAAAGTCGCGTTTGGCGCGATGGCAAGCGGCGGCGCTCGCAGTATTACGAGGGCCCACTAGCGGTCATGATTAATCGTCTCAGCGCGTCAGCGTCGGAAATTTTTGCCGGCGCGATTCAGGATTATGGGCGAGGCATCATCGTTGGCGAGCAATCCTTTGGCAAAGGGACGGTGCAGTCCCTGGTGCCGCTGCAAGAAGGTCAGCTAAAAATCACTGAAAGTAAGTTCTACCGGGTCTCAGGGGGCAGCACCCAGCATAGGGGGGTGGTACCTGATATCAATTACCCTTCGCTGTTTGATCCAGAAAAGATAGGCGAAAGCGCTCTGGACAATGCGCTTGCCTGGGACCAAATCGCGCCGACGCGTTTCAATCGCTACAACAACTACGACACCATCATTCCTACCTTGGCGTCTTTACATAACGCGCGCGCCGCCAACGACCCCGATTACCAGTTCCTCCAAGACCAAGTAGACCTGGCACAGGGCGCACGCGCGATCAGCGTCCTGCCCCTTCAGCAATCGGGCAGAATTGCCATGCGGAATGAACAGGAGGCGCTGGCACTGGCAATCGAAAACAAGCGTCGTCTCAGTAAAGGACTTGAGCCATTAGAGACGCTTGATACTGATGACGATGTCGCAGATGGCGATGCCATTGCGTCCAACGAAGAGACCGCCCTACCCCACAATGAGGTTGAGGGCGCGACGGATGACGAAACAGCGACCCCAGACGTGTTGTTGCTGGAGACTGGCAAAATCCTCGTTGATGCGGTTTCCTTGCGGCCGACAGACATTGTGGCGAGCCGCGGTGCACGGGAATCATAGAAAATCGCTAATGGTTTGCTGATCCTCTATCGCGGCTTGATCTCGGTCTGTCCCCCTAGATAACCCTGCAATGTAGTGGGAATCGCAATGCCACCATCCTCACGCTGGCCATTTTCTAGCACCGCCACCAAGGTTCTGCCCACCGCAAGCCCCGAACCATTCAGTGTGTGCACCAATTCAGGCTTTCCGGTTTCTGGGTTGCGCCAGCGGGCCTGAAGCCGGCGGGCTTGAAAGTCACGAAAGTTTGAGCACTAGAGATCTCTCGATACGCAGACTGCCCGGGCAGCCACACCTCTAGATCGTAGGTGAGCGCCGCACTGAAGCCGAGGTCGCCACCGCACAGCATCACTTTACGATAGGGTAACTCCAGCGCCTGCAGTATGCTCTCAGCATGGCCCGTGAGCGCTTCCAAGCGCCGCCTCGGATTGTCCTGCACGCACAATCTGCACCAGCTCTACTTTCTCAAATTGATGTTGTCGAATCAGACCCCGGGTATCGCGCCCGTAGCTCCCTGCTTCGCTTCTAAAGCAAGGGGTATGTGCGACGTACTTCAGACCGGCAGGACCCAGCGTGTCAGCGTCAAAAATTTGATCTCGCACGATGTTCGTGACGGGAACTTCAGCCGTTGGCGCGAAGTAATACCCCTGATCACCCTCAAGACGAAACAGATCCTCTGCAAATTTGGGTAACTGGCCGGTCCCCGTTAAAGAGGCTTCGTTAACGATATAGGGAACATAAAGCTCGTATAACCATGGTTTTGAGTATGACAATCGAGCATGAACTGAGCCAATGCGCGATGCAGTCGCGCGAGATCGCCCGACAGAAGAGAAAAGCGCGATCCGGCGATCCGCCCTGCAGCCTCTAAATCCTGGAAGTTATATTCGCCTAAGTCGACATGATCACCGGGGAGAAATGCAAACTCTTGTGGAGTTCCCCACCTCGCTATTTCCTTATTTTCCGCCTCAGACGCGCCCTCGGGCACACAATCATCTGGAAGATTCGGTGTTTCTTGCAATAGCGCGTCAAGATCAGCCTGCGCCGCATCGGCCTCGGCAGTGGCCGAGGCCAGCTCATCTGCCAGCCGCGATAGAATGTCATTGACCTCACTTTTTGCTGCCTCGACCGACTTTCCCTCTGCCACCAGCATGCCGATTTTCTTCGACGTCGACTTCCGTTCCGCCAGCAAACTCTGCGAGCGAACGTCCGCCGCTTTGCGGCGTGCGTCGAGTGATTCGAAACGGGCGAGATCAAACGTCAGCCCACGCTTCGCTAACGAGGCAACCACAGCACTCGCATCATGGCGGATGGCTTTGAGGTCAAGCATGACAACATTTCTCTAAAAAACCGGCGCGAGTATAACGCGAAATGCTGGAAATCTGAGAGGACGTGTTTTTAGTGGTGAGGCTCAAGGTCTATCGCAGAAGCCAAATGCCCAGTCCTGCTCCAAACAGGCAGCAGAGCGCACTCAATATCAGATAACTGGCGGCCCATCCCCAAGCACCTTGCTGGATCAATTGAACCGTCTCGAGGGAAAATGTTGAAAAAGTCGTGAACCCTCCCAGTACGCCTGTCATCAAAAAAGCGGACAGCAAAGCGGAATCTCCTAATCGCGAGAAATAACTCCAGGCCATGCCGATCATCAGAGAGCCTATTACGTTCACGAGGAAAGTGGCGACGGGAAAATAGCCGGTGGGGCCCACCCAGAGGGTCAAGGCGGCCCTCCCGAGCGCGCCACACGCACCACCCACAGCGACCATCATCCAAAAACCACCTGTCACGGCTTATCCTCGGTGTGGGCGGCATTGTTTAGGTCTCGGAGCTGAGCGAGCTTTTCGGCCACCACTTTTTCCAGTCCTCTCTGGGTGGGCTGATAGAACTGAATCGGCTCCATCCCATCCGGGAAATAATGCTCCCCAGCGGCAAATCCACCGCTTTCATTATGCGCATAACGATACCCCTCACCGTGCCCCTCCTCTCGCATTAATTTTGTCGGCGCGTTACGCAGACGCAAAGGCACCTCGAGAGATCCGGAGGATTCAGCCGCTGCCATGGCGGCGCTGAAAGCGGTATACGTGGCATTGCTTTTCGCGGCGCAAGCCAGATAAACGATGGCCTGTGCTAACGCTAGCTCACCCTCGGGGCTGCCCAATCGCTCTTGCACAGACATCGCATCTAGCGCGAGTTGCAGCGCTCGCGGATCGGCAATGCCAATGTCCTCAGATGCCATTCTGATGCAGCGTCGACCGATGTATAACGGATCACAACCGCCATCTAGCATTCTGGCAAACCAATACAGAGAGGCATCTGGGTCACTGCCGCGAACCGCTTTGTGCAACGCGCTGATCTGGTCAAAAAACACGTCGCCACCCTTATCGAAGCGGCGCGCTCCGGTACTCGCTAACTCCTTGAGAATGGCCTCATCAAGACGATGAGGAACGCCCTCTGTAGCGCACAAATCAGTGGCCAGTTCTAGCAAATTCAGGGACTGGCGCACGTCACCATCGGCTAGCCTCGCTAGCTCAAGCAGGCTCTTGGGCGCGACATCGATATCCGGATAGAAACGCGCCACAGTGCGCGCCAGTAATTTTTCGAGCACCTCCGCCGTCACCGGCCTGAGACGATAAACTCGCAATCGCGACAGTAACGCACTGTTCACTTCAAATGAGGGGTTTTCAGTGGTCGCACCGACGAAACAAATTGTACCGTCCTCTATGTGTGGCAAGAAGGCATCCTGCTGACTTTTGTTAAAACGGTGTACTTCGTCGACAAATAAGACCGCACGCTTGCCCTGTGTCGCTGCCTGACGGGCCTGATCCACCGCAGCACGAATATCCTTTATGCCTGAGAAGACGGCCGATAATTGGAGGAAAATCCCTTGGGTATAGAGTGAGACGAGTCGCGCCAGCGTGGTTTTTCCGACG
>CAJJBO010000018.1 GCA_905182485.1 uncultured Luminiphilus sp. | reverse complement strand
GGATACTGTCTGAGTCAATTTCTTCGGCTGACTCGAGCATGTCCACTTCAGATTCAAATTGCCGGGCCAGCTCGATCATCTCGACCATGGCCGAGACGGCACTGACATTGCTGCCCTCCAGAGAGCCTGTTATCAATGTCACCGCGGCATCAGCGTCACTATCGAGGCCACCATTGGCCACTATTGCGCCCGCTTCGGACTTCCCTAACGAGGCCACGGGAGGATTCACCAGCTTGATGCGATCCAGCGCAGCAATCGCATTGGGTTGTTCGCCGACAGGCACGATCGAGACCGTGCCATCACTGCCAATAGTCAGTGACTGAAATGGCGGCAGCGTAATCGGCCCCGCGTCTCCCAATACCTGCTGGCCGGCGCCATTAACGAGCTGCCCCGCCTCGTCGACCCGTAAATCACCGCGCCGAGTGAGTGCCTCGCCTCCGTTGGGTCCCAAAATAGCGATCCAACCCTCACCCGATACGGCCACATCCAGATCGTGACCGGTGGTCTTGATCGGGCCCGGAGTGAGGTCTACATCAATCTTGCTGATCGAGGAAAAAGCCCGCGTATTAAAGCCCTCACCGACCACGTAGTTGCTCTCTGCCTGCGTAAGGCTCGCCCGAAAACCGGGCGTGGAAGCATTGGCCAGGTTGTGGCTATTGACCGCCTGCTGCAGCATGATTTCACGCATGCCACGAGCCGATATGTAAGCCAACTGATCCATTGCGTTATTCCCCTCGTCGTATCACTAACGAATTAGCGCATGTTGATGATTGTTTGGGTGATCGCGTCTTCTGCCTGCACCACCTGTGCGTTGGCTTGGAAGTTGCGCTGCGCGACGATCAGGTCAACCAGCTCCTGAGTAATCGCCACGTTAGACTGCTCCAGTGCAAAGCCCTGGATCAGTCCGAGCGCGTTGTCACCGGCCTTATTCAATACAGGCCGCCCGACTTGTAGGTCTCGATCCAGTTGGTGCTGCCAACCGGCTGCAGCCCATTCACATTTCCAAAATCGGCTAGCGCAAACTGCCCATTGAGGCGGAGATACCATTACTGTAACGAGCAGAGACCAAGCCGTACTCGTTAACCTCAATCGAAGACAACTGACCGGCTGAGTAACCGTCTTGTACAGCCGTGTTGACCGCAAAGTTAGAGCCGTACTGCGTCATACCCGTGACGTCCAGCTTGAGCACCAGACCCGCCGCACCAGTAACTGGCTACAGTAGTTAACGTTGCGTTCCTTTATTGCCCGCCGGGTCATAAGCACCCGCAGTGCTGAACGGCAATTGATCGATTTCTGGGGTGGTGGCACCCCCCGCGTGGTGTTGGTGCTATCGACATAGGTTATTACGTCCCACTGATTAGCAGTAGCGGTCTTCACAAAATAAACATCCAGCGTGTGGGACGCCCCCTTGCTATCAAATACCGCCATAGACGTCACAGCGGTATAGGAGGTGGGGTCGGTCGCACTAAAAGTGCCGTTACTGGGCACGCCCTTTGATGCATCCAAATTACCAGTGAGGGTCACGTTGGCAGTAGGTTTGGGGGCCAACAACGCAGTTTGCGTCTGGATATCGCCGATTTCCCCAGTCACGCTGCCGGCGTTAACCTGAAAGCCCTGAACCTTAGCGCCAGAAGTTGTCGATACGTAACCGTCCTTGTCTATCTTGAAGGCACCGGCGCGGGTGTATTCCACGACACCCTCGGTGGTCTTAACCTGGAAAAAGCCGTCGCCATTAATCGCCACATCCAGATGCGTTATCCGTGAATTCCAGAGTCTCCCTGGCTGAACTGCTGCGTGATGCCCGTGACCTTCACACCCTGACCGGGGGTCGGCGTGGTCGTGCCCAGAAGGCTTTGCGCGTAAACGTCGCCAAATTCGGCCCGGGCAGTTTTAAAGCCTGTGGTCGAGCTGTTCGCAATATTGTTACTGATGACGTCGAGGTCGGACTGGGCTGCGTTGACACCGGAAAGTGCAGTCGTAAAAGCCATCTTTGTATCTCCTTAAAGTGAGTAATGATTTAAAAAATGTTTCTGATACCAGCGAAGCTGAGCTCGCTGCCATCAACAAGGTTCAGTGACGCCGAGCCGGTTGCCGGGTTAATCGACACCGATTGGACGCGGCTGTGCGCGTAGACGGGGACGGAAGTCACCTCGCCACCTACGTTGGTCTCAGCCGAAATTCTGTAATTGCCGGGTGGCATCATGCCGCCGTTGGCATCGGTACCACCCCAGCGGACCTGAAAGTCACCGGTGGCCTCTGCCGGCAGTGCAGCGCTGTAGACGAGCTGCCCGGCCATATCCTGAACGTAGAGCATGCCGCCACGATTGCCGCTGAGGGCGACGGTCGCATCGAGTGCGGCGACTGGCTCACCATTTTCATCCGTGCCTGCCTCTAAAAAGCCGACATTCGATTCGGTGCTGACCTGCCGGTCCACCAAATCGGTTGCTTGCAACATCTGGCTGGATGTCAGTGATGCGGATAAACCACTGAAGCTCTCATTGAGCTCC
Organism: uncultured Luminiphilus sp.; assembly: GCA_905182485.1. Taxonomy (GTDB): domain Bacteria; phylum Pseudomonadota; class Gammaproteobacteria; order Pseudomonadales; family Halieaceae; genus Luminiphilus. Next base: position 25,706 of record CAJJBO010000018.1, on the reverse strand, counting down.
TGTACACCGGTTGAAGTACTGAACTGCGCGAGCTGCGCCACAAACTCGGTATTGTCCATCGGCTTGGTGGGGTCCTGATGCTGCAACTGCGCCACCATGAGCGTCAGAAAGTCGTCGGCACCCATATCGGTCATGCTGTTCGCCTTGCTGCCACTGGCACCGGGCGCGGGAAAGAGGGCACTGCTGTTAGAAACAATAGTCATTTGCTGGCTCCTTAACGTCCGATTGTCAGCGTGCGCATGATCAGCGCCTTGGCGGTATTAATAGCCTCAACAGAGCTCTTGTAGCCTTGTGTGGCATCCATCATGTTTGCGGCCGCCTGCGCTTTATCCACTGCAGGTGTGTAAATGAAGCCTTCTTCATCCGCCAGGGGGTGCCCGGCATATATTCTTTGTTGGCGGGCTCGGTTGATTCGACCACCGCCGTCACCTTGACGCCGTTGCCGTCGGCGTTCATACCGATCTGCGCCTCATTCAACATCGGCGCAAACAAAGCCTCGAGGGGCTTATATGTGCCTGCCTCTGTCCCCGATACCGAATTCGCATTCGCTAAATTGCTCGAAACGGTGTTTAACCGGATCGTCTGCGCTTCGAGGTTCGTGGCAGAGATGTTGATGGCATGAAATAAACTCATCGTCATTCACCCTTAATGGCCGTTCGTAGGGCCCTTATCTTGCTATCCAAAAACTGCGTGCTGGCTTGATAGCGCATCGCGTTGTCCATAAAAGCGGTGTGCTCACGGTGCATCTCAACCGTGTTGCCATCCACCGCAGCCTGTGAGGGCGTGCGGTACTTCACAGGCGCGCCGTCTGTGGCGCCGTTGAGATCAAAGTGGGCACTGTGTGTGCGCTTGAGCTGAGAGGACTCGGTCATGGCAGAATTCATCGCTGACCTGAAATCGATGTCTTGGGCCTTGTAATCCGGCGTACTGGCATTGGCGATATTGGCCGACAACAGGTTGAGCTTCTGCGTTCGCAGAGCCAAAACCTGTGGCGATACCCCAAATGCTTTGTCTAAACCGCTCATGTTGTGCGCTCCTTTTTCACCTTAGTACATACAATGCACGTGCCAAAAAAATAATTATTAATAAATTCAGTTGTTTATGGATTTTTAGGCGTCATGCCGCGTTGAGGCGCAGGGGCCATAGCGGCAAAAAACCGGCAACACGGCGAGGACGGCGGACGCAAAGCCTTGCCGCTTCGGTAGCGGCCTATTCCGTTTCAGCATCCACTCACGCAGGACTGGCACTGGTGTACTTAGGGTTAGTGTGCAGGGGATTTTTAACGAGGGACGTGCTGAAGTCTAAAGTTATGGCTTTATAGGGTGGTGACGCCTATGGGTGGTGACGCACGAAGTTGTGGCTGGTGCAGTAGCGGGAAGCAATGGGAGGTAGGGGAGGAGTAACGAGTGCCAATGGCTCGCCAGGCACCCGCGAAACACTGGCCGGCATGTTCAATCACATCAAAGCGCCGGATCCATGCGTCCTCTCGTTGACGCCCTTTATGGCACAAGTCTTGCTTACTACATAATAAGAAGCCATTTTGGAGCACAACATGACAATTTTTTGGCGCTTTATCGCAACTAGCGTTGCAGCGGCCGCTTTTTTGACGAGTCAGCCAGCACTTGCTCGGGTCAATCAACCCTTGACCGACATTATGAACATAGCGCGGGACGTTGCGACGGCCGCCGCTATGGATCGAGGATATGACGATGTCATGGTATCGATACGCCCTCTTGACTCAAGATTAGCCCCGGCGCTCTGCGATGCACCGCTACAGGCGCTACCCGGGAAAACCAAAAGAACTCTGGGCCCTATCAGCGTTGGCGTTCGATGCAATGGCTCGCAACCGTGGACCATTTATGTCAGAGGCACTGTCAACGCTTATGCAGACATTCCTGTGCTCACGCAGTCGATCCCTCGTGGTGAACTCATCTCTCAGGGAGACGTGGCGATCGAGCAGGTCGAAATTAGCAGCGATTTTGAACGTATTATCGTCGATCAGACAGACATTGTCGGCAAACAGGCAAAGCGGGCGTTGCGCGCCGGCGAGCCGCTACGATTCACCCAGCTGATGCACCCGATTTTGGTTGAACGGGGTCAGGCAGTGACGCTGGTCTCGGGCATAGCGGGTATCGAGGTGCGCATGCAAGGCAAAGCGCTGGCATCCGGCGCCGCAGGGGATCGGATTCTGGTCGCTAACGAGCGCTCAGGCCGACGCCTAGAAGGGGTCGTGGGCGGAGACGGCACGGTAAAAATCCGATGAAGATGAGTCTAAAGTTTTTCGCTGGAGCGTCGCTAACTGCAGTGATAACATGGACGTTGAGGGCACCTAACGGCGCTCGAGAGAGGATATGATGAGCACAGTTGACATGAACAATGTCTCAAAGCCACAAACAGGCGACACTTCTGGACGGCTAAGCCGCACGGACAGTGCGAGCGCCACAGGCGGCGTAGCGGAGGCCAAGGCGGCAGCGACAGTGGCGCGTGCGGCACCCACTGACGCGGTCTCGCTGTCTCAGTCAGCGGCGGAAATTGCTGCGTTCGAAGGCCAGCTTAAGTCGCTGTCCGGGGTTGATCAGGCGCGTGTAGAATCGATACGCCAGAGCATCTCAGACGGCAGTTATGCGGTGGATACCGACAAGTTGATTGACGGCCTGCTCTCTGCGGAGCAGTCTCTCCTCTAAGCCCATGCACTAAGCCTAGTTGGCACCTGAATGAGCGAGAATCGAGCCAGTGACCGACTCCGCCGGATACATAGTGGCCTTGGAACGTGAACTGCTGACCCTCAGCGCAGTGCACGAGGCGCTGCTGGCCGAGACTGCCGCCCTCACTCGAGGGCGATACGGATCAGGCTCGGCATCGCCACCACTAGCAAGAATGCGGCGCTAGAGGCGCATCAAGCTGCTCTGAATCAGCGGCCCGCTGGCGACCTATCGGAAGGGGACCAGCGCGGCACTGAGAGCGCTTCAGGACCGCTTGGCCTCGCTCGCTGGTGAATGTCAGGAGCTCAACCGTCGCAATGGCGCGCTGATCAGCAAGCTGAGCGATCGTACGAAAGCGGCCCTCACTGTATTGCAGGGCACCGAGGACATCGCAGTGCTTTACTCGGCTTCTGGAGTGGAGCCTGCCACAGGCAAGGGATCCCGGGTCCTAGGCAAGGCCTGAGCACTGAGGTCATTCGGCACACGGTCCTAGCGGATACCCGGCCGCGCTGGGCTCGAATCACCCGCCCCGACCCTACTCTTTAGGACATCAGAGTGTTACCAGGGGCGCTCCAACGGCAGCGCAGGGAGAATGAGCGCTTGTGGTTGGCGCCACATCCCCTAATCGGGGTTTTTTCACTTCCTAACTTCCTGTTACTGCATGCTAAGCTCGCATATCCCTATAGCTTGCGGTACTGTCATCAAACTTACGGCACTGTTACCAAATCAAGGCTGTATAAATAGGAGTGGGCCGCCCAATTGACGGCAATGCCCACTTCGATATTCACCCCGCCACTGTTAAGGAGAGGCGACGATATAGAGACTTAAATTTGCTGACTCGCTTAGAACGCTTCATGTATGCCTTTTTGGCCGCCTACGTTTGCTGCCTGTTGGGACTTCATGCGCTCTATTACGCAGGGATTTTTACGGCGATGGAGAGAGATCCCAGCTCGATCATTCATGCGACCCGCACCACCTTCGTGTGCATCTTCTTCACCCTGATCTCCTTACAAATTGCACGGCGGCGGCCCTCTGGCCTGCTGATTGTCGCTGCTGCCAGCTACTCAAGCGCGACGTTTATCGAGGACTTTCTGGTACTCGAATCCTCTTTTTTCCTACCTGAAAATCCAATGGCCGGCGTGCTGTACGCCTTACGACCTCTGTTTCTACTGATGCTGGTCTACTGGGCCGTGAGGCGGCGGAGCATCGAAGCCACATGAGCGACAAACTGAGCAAAGAGGAGTTGGAGGCCCTTCGCGGCAGCACTGAGGCCGTCAGCCCCAATTCGATTGCCTACAACCTTCACATTCGTTCAGAACTCGCGCGTAGATGCTTTTATGGGCTCAATGTGTGCGCCCTCGCCTTTCTGTTTGTCTCGGGGACGGACGTGATGGAAGCGTGGTTGAATCAAGTGAACGCGCCACCCGAGGAAGGTGTGACTGAACTGAAGATCCGCAGCCTACTGGTTTTTTTGTTTTTTCTTTGGGTGAATTTGGCGTTAATCTTCGATCGCTTCTACCTAGAAGCGTTGGCATCGTCACTCAGCGTCTACCTCTATGCCATCGTGACACGCTTCAGTCAGTTTTATGAGCACCTCACGCTGGATGACTTCTGGCCGTTCTCAATATTTGTGCTGTTACGACTCGTCCCGCTGGCTTTGTTGATCATGCTCATCAAAGAGGAAGTGCAAAGGACCGCGCCTGACCGAGCGGACTGAATCATTGCGTTGACGCCAAAAGAACCGCACCCTTCGCTTCGAGGACGGATGCAACGCACCCCAAAAGCAGAGCGATACCGCGCAGCTCGAGCGACTCAGTGAACACTCGCCCCTTTCTCGCTGACCCTATAACAATCCGCAGTGAGTGCCCGTCTAGCGGGCGTCCGTCGTCGGGCGGAGGCGCCGCAACTCCCTAAGCTTGCCCTGCTTATCATAGCGGATGACAAAGTCACCCCTCACGCCCAAGGGTGTGACGTGAGAGACCAGAGCAGACCAGGGGATATTCAGTGTTTTACCGTTCGAATCGGTGACCTGCACCCGGCTTTTATCGCCGGAGTAGAAGAGTTTGACCTGCTCGGCAGTGAGAACCAATCGAAAGTAAGACTGTTGCAAGGGAGCCGCCGGTGCCATTATTTAGATACCAAACATCCTGCAATCAGGGGCGCACACGCTACTGTTTCTCCGACAGCGACTGCTTCGCCATGCTGCTGCATGTCAGAAGCCCATCACCACCCGGCGCTCAGCCTCTGACAAAATGGCGTGCCTCGTTGGCTCCACAGAACAGACAGAATGCGAACACTCCGCGCTCGACCGCAGACGGCTTGAGGTGCCTTTAGCGCCCGGAACAGGAGGCGCAAGGCACACGCATTAAACTCCGAAGCGCCCTTCGTTTCAGAGCGCTTTTTAAGCAGCCCGAGGGGCTTTCAGTCGTGAAGCCAGGGCATAATCAGCCGATGCACATTCACACTCACCTTTAAGCGTGATGCCAGCATGAAAAGACCACCCAGCTTGCGATGAATATACGCCACGTCTACCGGTGGTGCCTGCCAGAACTCGCGATAATCCTTGATGTCCTCACCGCGGGCTACCAACTGACTCGGTAACGCGGTATTGCCAAAATCATAAGCCGCATCTATCGCAAGCGGCTCCAGCACCATCTCGGCTAACTCCAGCAATGTCTCGTAAAACGGTGAACCAGCGGGGCCCAGTTCATAACCAATGCGCTCGGCCGCCGACACCATGCCAGCGCGATTCCCTTCTACAGTGGCTTTGAGTAGATCCCGATAAGCGCCAGTAAATGCCGCCTTAAAGCGCCTTGAGGCGCCAAAGTCCAGCAGGATGACCTGCCCCGTCTCTGAATCATAGCGGTAGTTGGCAAAATTGGGATCCGTTTGCACTAAGCGCAGCTCAAACATCTCGACCAGCAATAATTCAAAGAGCAATGACCACACTCGATCACGCTCGTCTTGATCCTGATGTATCACGTCCTCAATGGGTACTCCCGGAACGTAGGTCATACCCAGCACGCGCGAAGTGCTCAGAGAGGGAATCACGCGCGGCAGCAGAAAACGTTCATCGTCGCCGAGTGCCCTAACAAATGCGTTGAGGTATCGGGCCTCCTGTTCGTAGTCGGCCTCCTCACGCAACTGCGCCTTTACCTCAGCCAGCATAGGCGTAATGTCCATATGCTTCGGCAGTAAACCAGAGACCCGCAAGAGCGTGGCGAGGTTATCTACATCGGAGTCGATACTTTCTCGAACACCGGGATATTGCACCTTCAGCACGGCAGCGCGACCATCTCGCGTGGTCAACCGGTGCACCTGCCCAATCGAAGCGGCCGCGAATGGCTTTTGCTCAAAGTGCTTTAGCTTTTTGACATAGTCTACGCCAAAGGCATCGCTTAACACCTCGTCGAGCTGACGATCGGGCATGGTATAGGCCGCGTCGCGCAACGTCGCCAGAATGTCGGCGAGCTCACGGGGTAAGAAATCGCCGGTATCCATCGAAAAGATCTGCCCCAACTTCATGGCGGCACCGCGCATCTCAGCGAGCCGCTGGGTCAACCTTGAGGCATTAGCGGGTGTTAACAGAAGATCTCGTGCTTTCGGACGCCGGCCCGAAGCCACCTGCTTGACGCCCTCGGCAAGCATACTGCCCGCCACCCCGCTCGCAAGACGCGCAAACTTGCCAAAGCGCCGCGCACGACCTCTGGGTACCGCTTGGCTCTCACTGGTCATTCAATCCGCCCTCCTTTTTGCTTGGCTTTGGGCGGTTTAGGCGCGTAGGCCTCTAGAAAAGGCGCCGCGATCTCCTCCCCATTAAATTCGGCGTCCAGTACGGAAATAAAAGTGAACACCCCCGTGAGTTTTCGCGCCACCATCGCAAAGTCGCCACTGGGAATAGCAAACTGCCGACTGGTCATCGACCGGGCCACATGACGTCCTGTCCGATTAATCAGCTCAGAACGGCCCCAGCAATATTCACCGCGCCGATTGAGATGCTCGGCCGGCAACTGATCAGCTGCTCGCAGGGGCTCGAGTAAATTGATCACAAAGGTTTTGAAGGTTTCTTGCGCATGGCTCTCAGCGTCGGGTGGCAGGCAACCAAGGCGCGTTAAGGCATCGAGTAAAAGGGCATCATCGTCTTGCAAGCCCGCCACAATCGTTTCGCACAGTGCGCTGCGTACCGCATCATCCAGCGCCATGACCGAACCAAAATCGAGCAAGGTCAGTTCATCCCCGCTGTCACTGATCAAGTAATTGCCAAAGTTGGGATCGGTCTGCACCAGCCCAAGGTCAAACACCTCGATAAAAAATAGCTGCAGCATCAAACGCCCAAGCGCATTTCGCGTGCTTTGGGATAGCGCTGCTACCGCTGGCGATCCCGCCCGATGACCCTCAACGTAGTCGAGCGTTAACACCTGAGGTCCGCAGCAGTCTTTCCAGAACTGTGGCACTGTCAGTGCCACCTCGGTTTCGGTCAGATGAGGGTGATGATCTAGTGCGCTAGCGAAGGTCCGCGCCATGGCCTGCTCTCGCGGGTAGTCTATTTCGGCGTGAAGTTGCTCGTGAAGTGTCGTAAGCCAACTATCGAAATCGCGGCTCGCGGGTATCCAGCGGGCCAGCCGTAGCATGCGCACTACCGCGTTAAAGTCGTCATCAAGCACCTCAGCGAGTTCAGGATATTGCGCCTTGAGCACCACTTCGTGACCAGTCGATTTAATACGTGCACGATGGACCTGCGCTAACGAGGCCGCTGCTAGGGCCTCGGTCTCGATGTCGAGATCATCAAATTGTTTCCCTAATGCCGCGCGAAAATGGGGTTCCATGTCTGCCCAGGGCAGCGCCTCGGTCTCAGCTTCGAGTTCATGCAACGCACGGGTCAGTGGCGCCGGCAAAAAGTGCTCGCCAAAATCAGGAAATTCATCGTAATAGTTCGCCAGCATTTGCCAGTAGTAGGCGGACTTTGGCCCAACCAAGAAGCCCTCTTCAGCCTCTTCGCCCCGCAGGCGCTTGAGCGCCCCGTCAATGGCAAACACGCCACCCGCTCGTGCACCCGCAAGCGACACGCTCAGGGCACGGCTCAGTGCACCGCGACGAATAGTATGGTTTTTGGGCATGTCGGTGATACGCGACACGACTGAGAGCAGACTACCCTTTGCCGTAAATCCACTGGGCCAGCTCGACTGCCAGCATCGGCGAGGCTGTCAGATCACCGATTTGAACTCAGAGGGCCCACAAAATGGCTCAATTTGGCAGCGACTGCTGCCGAGTGAACAACGACTTGAGTTGCCGATAAAGAGGCTGGTAGAGCTGGTCGTAAATCGCATGGTAGGTCGGCACGGCGTCGGGGTTGGGATGAATGCGTGTGGGCGTGCCGACCATATTCTCGGCCGCCGCTTCGATCGACGAATGCCATCCCATTGCAGCGGCACCAATCATTGCCGCTCCGCGACCACTGGCCTCGCAGTCGTCGAATCGCTCCACCGGCAGATTCAGAACATCGGCAATGATTTGCGCCACATAATCACTTTGCGCACCGCCACCAGAAAGCCGAATACACGTGATCGGGGTTTTGGTTCGTCGCTCAGTGCGTTCTCTGCCCGACCGCAGTGCGAAAGCCAAGCCTTCGATCAGAGCGCGATAAATATGAGCGCGGGTGTGAAAATCTTGAAAGCCAATAATACTGCCTCGACCCTCGGGCCCCGTTTCACCGAGTACCGGATTCCAAAACGGTTGCAGTATTAACCCTCCAGCGCCGGGCTGGGTTTGTGCGAGTAATTCGTCGAGCAAAATCTCAGGTGCCACCTGCTCGCGGTCGGCCCGCTGCCTTTCTTCTGCGCCGAACTGCGCTAGGAACCAGCTCACCATCCAAAACCCACGGAACACCTGTATCTCGGTATTAAACTGGCCCGGTATCGCGGCGGGGTAAGCGGGCATAAAAGGCACCACCTCGACGTAGCGAGCTCGTGAGGTGTTGATGGTTGCCGTGGTGCCACACGACACACTCGCCACCGCTTCAGCCAGCGCACCCACACCTAACACCTCGCAGGCCTTATCGGCCGCTCCGGCTATCACCGGCAGGCCCACAGGTAAGCCCGTCTCTTGCGCGGCCTCCTTGGTCACCGCGCCAAGCTGAGTTCCCACCGGCTGTAGCTTGGGCAAGGTGGCTCTGTCGACCGCCAGACTGTGCCATTTCCAATCTGAGGCGGCACACCAATCATGCTGCTTAAAGTCAAAGGGCAAATAACCCACTTGACTGCCAATGCTGTCCAGCACGTCACCGGTGAGGCGCAAGTTAAGATAGCCCGACAACAATAAGTAATGTCGCGGTGTTCGCCAACAAATCCGGTTGCTGCTGCTCCAGCCAGTTTGCCTCCGCTTCCCCCTCAAAGTTATCCACCACGTCGCGAATACGGAGCAACCCAAAGAGCAGCCGCCAGAACCAGGGAAGCTTCTTTCGCAGCGCGGCTCGCCGCTGATCGGTCCAGATGATCGCCGGGCGCAGGGGCTGAAGATTGTCATCCAGATTGATGATCGTCGCCCGCTGGGTCGTCACGACCACTGCCGCTATCTCGGTGGGCTGAATACCCTGTGTCCACAAGCCCTTGGCAACTTGCGGTGAGTAGGCGCCAGAGCCCTTCGACATCGTGTTCTGTCCATCCGGGTTGCGGATGTTGGTAATCCTCAATTGGCAGTTGGCACTTCGCCACGCAATCGCCGCTGGCGCGATACGCCAGCGCCCTAACGCTCTGCGTACCAAAATCAATGGCAAGAAACCGTGACGGCGACGGTGAGGCGGCTGTCATTGTCTCAACCCCTAATGGTCGCTCTGGGGCGGCAATAGGTTGCCTGGATTCAAAATGCCCTGAGGATCCAACGCGTTTTTAACCGTGCGCAGCAACGTAACGCCGCCCTCCCCCAAATCATGATGGAGATAGTCCCGCCGCAACCGCCCAGAACCGTGGTGATGCGCAATCCCGCCGCCAGCCTGCGCTGTCGCCGTCAGGGCACGATCCCAGCTCTCTAAGTAGCGATCACCCATCACCTGAGTATCACCCGGCATACAAGCAAAGGTGAAGTACAAATTAATGCCCGAGCGATACACATGAGAACTGTGAGCAGACGCATTCACGCAGTCCGGTACCGCTTTGAGCGCGGCCACGACGTTGTGATAAATCGTATCGATTTGACTCCAGCTACCCGACACTTCGATCGTATCCGCAATCAGTCCTTGGTCAAGCAGATCGCGCCACTCGGGGACGTTATTGCGATGCCCCATCCAGTTAGCCGCCGCGGCGGCATCAGCAGCGGCCAACCCGAGCCCAGCCATGATGTCCTGAATGGCATGCATTTCAGCTTCGACGCGGCCGGCCGGCCCCTCGTGCACCAATAGGATGAGACCACTGTCATCGCGTTCATGATCAGGGAATAATCGCGCGACCTCTGACGCATCGTATTGGCGCATCACAGGAGGCTTCCAATCCTGCTGAATGATTTCACGCTGCGCACGAAAACCGGTTGCCATATCAGCGCAATACCAAGCACTGAACTGCCGGGATTCAGGCTGTCGCCTCAATGACAAGGTCACCGACGTCACCACGCCATGGGTACCTTCTGCACCCAGCGCTAGGTGCCGAAGATCTGGGCCTGACGCGGCGCGAGGCGCTTTACCAAGGGTTACCTTCTCGCCATTCGCAAGGACAAAATCGATGGTGTACACGATGTCTTCGATATTGCCGTAGGCCGTTGAAAACTGCCCCGATGCGCGGGTCGACACCCAGCCCCCCACCGAGCTAATACCGATCGACTGGGGCCAGTGGCCCATAGTGAGGCCTCGCTCAGCGACGGCCTCCTCCGCCACCAGCCCATTGATACCCGCCTGAACTGTCAGAAGCAGATTCTCTTCATCGATTTCAATCACTTGATTCATCGCGCTCATGTCGAGCAAAATTTGGTCGTCGCTGGGTTCAATGCCCCCGCAAACACCACTGCCTAAACCCCAGGGGATCACGGCAATACCGTGTTCAGTGGCGTGACGCATCAACGCTTGAACCTCTTCCGTCGATTCGGGCCGCACCACACATCCCGGCGTGGGGAGTGTCTCGCCTTGCCAATCCTGCCAGTGCTTGAGACACCATCGGTCAAAACGATGCGCATCAAGATCCTCTGCATCAACAGAGACCCGCTCTGGATCGATGGCATTAGCTAGCTTTTCGATGTGCATCCGTTATGTCCTCTACATAATGTTGGTTGGCATAGCCCGCGCGGCTCGCAGTATCAATAGCGAGGCAGTTCTCTATCTCTGATGCTTCCCGTGTGGCATCCCAATTTAGGAGCGCTCCCATCGCATGCGCTGCCTGGGCCAAAATCGGTAAGCCGGCCGCCTCATCAAACCAAGCACGACTGCTTCGGCGCGCCCAGTAATCTTCGAGTCGCAGTGCGCCCTCTGCCAGCACTGCCTGGCCCACCTCGGCCGCCACTAAGTCCGTTGAGGTGGCAGACGCCACCTGCTGCGCCTCACTGCCATAAAGCCGTTGTATCCGCTCCATCGCCACAGCGCTCCAATCACCAGTGAGTGGTGTTGCGGTGCCGCCCCCCGGTAACGCCACCTCAGCGGTCTGACAAGGCGCTGCCGTGAAGCCGTTGGCCTCAACAACTTGGTCGACAATACGCTCAGCCATTGCCCGATAAGCCGACAACTTGCCGCCGCCTACAGAGAGCATGCCACTACTCGACACCCAGACCTCATCTTTGCGCGAAAGCTCCTTGGACGCGCGCCCCGAACCATCGGCCACCAAAGGCCGAATACCTGACCACACTGACACAATGTTGTCTGGCATGAGGTTCGCCTCAGGCATGACCTGTCGCGTGCCGGCCAGCAAGTACGACACGTCACCTTCAGTCACCGGCGGCCAGTACTCGCACTCGGGATGATAGTCATCGGTGGTACCGATATAGGTATACCCACCGAGTGGCACAGCAAAGATGCGGCGGGCATCGTGGGTACGCATGACCACGGTGTTGTGCACGGGAAGATCTTGGTGCTTAAACACCAAATGAACACCCCGACTGAGCGCCAATCTGGGTGCCTGCTCTTGCTCTAAACCACAGACCGCATCAACCCAAGGCCCCGCTGCATTGACGATCGCGCTGGCGCGCAGTGTCACCTCGCTGGTGTCACCCGGCAGGGTCGACCGCGCTTGCACCACAAAATGTCCCTCTCGCCGAATATTGACGGCACTCAAATACGTTGAGACACAGGCTCCATGCGCCACTGCTGAGCGCGCGGTGGCAACGGTTAAACGTGAATCATCAGTTAAAAACTCGGGGTAAACGACCGCGCCGTTCAGCCCCGCGGTGGCGATCAAAGGTTCATTTTGCTTCAACTGATCCAAGGACCACGCCTCATGAAAGTCGCTCCGCTCGACGCCCCCCAATCGCTCGTAGGCCCACAGCGCCGCGCGTAACATCAACTTGCTACGGCGATTATGAGTGGGAATCACATAGGGTGTCTTTTGCGCCAAATGGGGTGCAATGCGGTGCAAGATCGCGCGTTCCGAGGCAGATTCTTTGACCACTGAAATATCACCCGCCACCAGGTAACGAAGGCCGCCATGAATCATCTTGGAACTGCGACTACTGGTGCCACTGGCAAAATCCTGAGCTTCGATCAGCGCCACCGACAAGCCCCGCATGGCGGCAGCTCGTGCCACACCCACACCCGTAATACCGCCACCAATGACCAATAAATCAAACTGTTGACCCTCGAGCGCTCGCAGTTGCGCGCTTCGGTCTGTTTGGTTTATCCGATCCATGAGCTTCTCCTCATGCAAAGAATCTCAATGTAACAGCGCGGATGACGTATAATTGTCTAAAATATGACAATTTGTCGATCCGGTAAAAACCCGCCATGACTGACGATCTTCCCACCGCCGACCTGACACGGTTTCTCGCCAAACTGCCGGTATTCAAGCAACTCAAATCAGGCGAGCGTGAGCAATTGTTGACCCGGTGTCGGTTACTTGCGTTAGACCATCGCAAGATTCTGCAGGCCGGTGGCGAACCGCACCATCATCTGTGGGTGGTGGTCACGGGGGAGATTGCGATGGTCGCGAGCTCGGCAGAAGGCGACGATTTAACGCTGGCAATTTTTGGACCCGGCAGCACGTCGAGTTGGATTGCGCTGTTCCACGATACCCCCGCAGAGCGCAATCTCATTGGTGCGCCCGGCAGCTATATCTTAGGCATTCCTCGGGCAGTCGCACTCTCGCTACTAGAGGCGCACCCCTCGCTCTATCCAACCGTCCTAAAAATCGAAGCCAATCGCTTTCGCGCGGCACTGAACCTTCAGCAGCACAACTTAGTGCGTGAACGCCCCCGCCGGGTCGCCGGCTTACTGCTCATGCTCATGGAAATGAGTGGTGAACCGCAACAATCTGCGGTTATCCGACTTACCTCACAGCAGCTTGCCCGCATGGCGCATTGTTCTCGCCAATCTTTGTATGAAGCGGTAAAAGCGCTCGCCGCGCAGGGTGCCGTGCAGCAGAGGTATGGTCAGATCGAGATTATCGACCAGCAACGATTGCGCGCCGCATACCAAGGAAGCGAAGCAACGCTTAAGGGGTGAGGCTCGTGATCTGAGTACCCACGCCCACAGTGTCTAGCATCTGGCCGTGCTGCACGGATACACGGCCCGCGACGACGACACTGTGAATGCCCGTTGGCGGTAAAAACGGCTCGAGGTAGGTCGCTCGAGCCGACACCGTCTTGGGGTCAAAGATCACCAAATCGGCATCGGCACCCACTTGTATGCGGCCCTTCCGCGCAAAAGCCGGCGCAAATGGCGCCATCCGTCGCGCAGGTAATAAACTTAAACGCGCAATGGCATCCGGCAGCGTCAGCCATTTTTGCTCGCGCACATAGTGACCCAGCACTCGTGACGAGGTGCCGGCGCCGTTGGGAACCACCTTTCGATCGTAGTTCATCAGCGGCATCGCATCGCTCGCCACCATCACGTGATCGCGCGACAACGCCGCCTGATTCCAGGCCGCATCGATGTAATGGTGCACCGTTTGGCCACCCGGGCGCGTTTGACGATAGTGAGCAAAGCGCTCTTGGGTCAGCCACTCGCCAGTTTCTGCCCACTGCACGTCGGCATAATCAATCGAAAAAATAGTACGCCAATCGCGGGAAAACACATCAGAGGAAATCATCGCCGACCCCGCGGTCCACGGATACATTTCGGTCGTCACATCCACGCCCCGCGCTCGCGCGGCGTCGATCTTATCAAGCCATTGGGTCACTCCGCTCATCGCGCTCGCATTAAGATGGCAGATATGCAGAGCCGCACCGGTTAGCTCTGCGGCAGCAATCACCTCTTCAAGCCCCGCGGGATCACCGTCAATGCCCCGCCGAACATGCACAAAGACCGGCACCTCATGTTGCGCCGCGACGGCAAACACCATATCGCGCTCGGCGTCATCGACAGCGCGAGTCATATAGTCGAGTAACAAGCCAATCCCTAAGCCGCCTGCCAGCAGCTCTTGTTCAATCATCGACCTAATCTGTGCGCGCTGCTCGACGGTTGCCGATTGCGTAAACGCGCGACCCGATATATCCACCTTGCCCGAAGCCGCGATATCACTCAGTGCCTGGGGATCGATCACCAGCATACGAATCCACGCGTGACCCACCGATGCGCCAAAATGAGTGAGCGGTGCATCACCTAACTGTTGGCCAAAACGGGTAATTGGAAAAGTACCTGCCTCGAGCTCTAGCACCGTGGTCACGCCATCGAGCAGCTCCAAGCGATAACCCGCCTCCGCCGCACTGTGTGAATGCAAGTTGATAAAGCCCGGGCTCACGACCAAGCCTGCAGCATCAATGACCTGTGCGGCGTCTAAGGGCTTGTCGCTAATCGCGACCACTTGTCCGTCAATAATGCCAACTGAGCGAACGGCGTCGAGCTGACTTTCGGGGTCGATCACTCTGCCGTTTTGAATAACCAGATCAAAGAGAGTAGCCGCCTGTGCTAGCGAGGAACACCATAGCCACGCAGCCAACAGAGGGAGGCACCGCGCTGGAGAGCGCCTCTTGGGCTGACCCAGTGCCCTAATGCTGACAAAGCTGCTGCGCATTAGTAAGCCACTGAATCCCCTACCGTGCCATTGCCAACGACGTGACGCACTCACAGCTACGGGACTCGCCGAGTCAATGGCCTAGTCCCTCTTTCCAGATAGCACCAATCCCAGATCCCATAAGGCTTAGGCAGGCTCATAATCGGGGGCCTGAAGCCATGCGTCGATCACGGGCATTAACTCTGCACTCACTAACTCTACCAGCCAACCGCCACCCGGCGGCAACAGATAGCTGAGTGTGCCAAAACCATTGTCAGGTGAGGCACCACTGGCCAACACGCGCCACCCCGCACTCAACAAGCGCTCACATTCGACCGGCAAATCGTCAACCCAAACTCCGATATGACGACTGTCGGGTTGTGCCGCAGGCGCATAAAAAGGGCTGGCGCTCTCCACGAGCTCAAGATGATGGGGGCCCGGCCGGCTATAACAGGCTTTTAAGACAATTTCGTGCTCACCTGCTTCGGGCGTCCAAAACGGCAAAGGGTCCATCAACCATGTCGCCGTCCAAGACAGGTTCATATCGGCACCAAGCTGCACTCTGGCTGCTTCAATATCGTCGACGGCCATGCCGAAGTGAAAGGTTCTTTGGAGGTCAAACATTCGCTTTCTCCTAGGGCGCGTGACACGGGCATGGGATAAGCCCTATCACGCACCGTTTGTTGAGTGCGCCCATACGCAGGTGAGCGAGATTAGTCTCGCTTATTAAGTGGTGGTGTCGATGATCTAAAGCTGCTTGATGATGTGATGTCTCCATCGCCCGAGATATGCCTTGAATGATGGTATCAACAAAGCCATCGACAGGGCCATTCGACAAAAGGGTTTTCTTAAGAGCCCCTCGACAGGGGGTTACTCAAGAGCCCACCGAGAGAGCCCTCCAAGAGAGCCCTTCGGCAGAATGTTTTGAGAGAGTGCTTCGAAAGAGTGATTTGAGAGAGCGCTTCGAAAGAGCGCCGTTACTTACGACAGAAAGGGCTTAGGCAAGACGTAGTGATCTAGCAGCATAATTGGGAAGATCGCCATCAAATAGACGATCGAAAATCGAAACATCTTCATCGCATCCGCATTTTTCATGGTCCGCAGTAGCACGATCGCTTGATAGATGAAGATGGCACCGAGCACAGCGGCACCGACACCGTAAATCCAGCCACTCAGCCCGGTTGCGACAGGCAATAGCGACGCAACAAATAGCATCAATGTATACAACAAAATATGGACGGCGGTGTACTGACTGCCGTGCGTGACAGGTAACATGGGTATCTCGACTTTGGCATACTCTTCTTTACGCGCAATCGCGAGCGCCCAGAAATGGGGCGGTGTCCAAGCAAAGATAATCAGCACCAATAACAGTGCATTACCGTCTACCTGATTGGTCACCGCTGTCCACCCTAACAGCGGCGGCATCGCGCCCGCCAAACCACCGATCACAATATTCTGAGGGGTCGCACGTTTCAGGTAGAACGTATAGACGAAGGCATAGCCAATGAGGGAGGCCAATGTCAGCCAAGCCGTTAACGCATTCACCCACTTCAGTAACACCACCATCCCGACGCAGCCAAGCACTAAGGCAAAGATGGCCGCGCCCTGGGAGTCGATTTTACCTTTTACGATGGGTCGACCGGATGTGCGGGCCATGACGGCATCAATATGTTGGTCGGCAAGGTGGTTCACCGTCGCGGCTGAGCCCGCACAAAGTGCAATACCGACACTCGCCGCCACCACAATCGACATCGGCACTGCACCGGTAGTCGCCATGCACATGCCCACAATCGCTGTCAAAATCATCAACCAGACGACATTAGGCTTGCATAGCTCGTAGTAATCTCGCCAAATTGCGCGCTCTGTCAGGCTTGATTCCATCACCTATTCATACTCAATTGATGCTCAGGATCAATGTTAACGCATGGCAGACCCGGAAGCGCACTCATCTGATCAAATCCCTTGGTTAATATTGACGCAGGTAGCATTGGGTTGTCAGACTCAGGGCTCGAAGAGGGGGCACTGGCTGTGGCGAGGTGGTTCAAGCGAGACAAATGGATGTCTGCGACGTTACTCGCCGCTGCCGTCGCAGGCCTAACCTTGGCCGGCACGGGATATTGGACGCTTTGGCAATCGCAAAGCGAGACATCCGATGACACGTGGGCGCCAGCACTCGTGGCTTTGCCAGAACGCCGACCACTGGCAGAGTTCATTCTCGTGGACGACGCAAAGCGGGTATTTGATCTCACGTCGCTGCAGGCAAGATGGTCATTCCTTTTTTTTGGTTTCATGTACTGTCCTGACATTTGCCCTACCACGCTGTACGACCTCTCGAAGGTGAAGGCGGCGCTGTTTGAGCGGGGCCTGAGTGAAAAAGACGTGCAGTTTGTGTTCATTTCTGTTGATCCCGCGCGAGATAAAGCCGCGAGGCTACAGCGCTATGTTGAATATTTTGATCCCAGCTTCTTGGCTACCACAGGGTCAGTGGGTCAACTGACTAATCTGACGCGACAGCTTGGCTCACCCTTTCGGGCCGAGCCCGAAACCGCTGAGAATGTCTATGAGGTGACCCACTCCAGCGCCATTTACTTAGTGGACCCCAAAGGCCAATACGCTGGCATCATTAGCCCCCCGTTTGTCACCGCTGACGTTGCGGACCAATTTGTTTTGCTGTACGAGACGACTCAACCACCAACGCTTGCTCTCGGTCTCTAGCCAGCCAATCCACAACGAAACAAACTAGGACTCGCTATTCCAGAGATTTTTCGGCATGGGCCGAATCCACTCGAGCCGGCACATCCTTATTATGACCGACCAAGACATAGGCAAATACATACATGAATACAGTAAGGAGCAGAAACACAATGACGTGTGTTACATAACTGGTGCTCTCTGACTTCTGGCCTCCCATCTCAGCTACCTCTCTCCAAGTTGCTATCGATCACCATTTTAGTGATGCGGTGATACCGGTGCAGCAATGATTAACTCTTTCAAAAAGTGCACGCCGCGCTGAAAAAACGTCCAATCGGCTTCCAATGAACCAATAGCGACGAAGGTGAGCAACAATATTGGCGGCACCAATATAAAATAAACCAAAGCCATACGCTCCCACACCATGTGCATAAACACCGCAATAATGAGTCCCGCTTTAAGAACCATAAACATCAGGATCAAGAACCAACGTGTAAAACCTTGAAACCCAGCATAATCAACATAATAAGAGCATGCGCTCAATACAAACAGCAATAACCATACCCATAGGTATGTGCTAATAGGATGTTCTTGTCCTTCTTGTCCTTCTTGTGCCATTATTTACCTCACCAAAGATAGAAAAAAGCAAAAATGAAGACCCAAACTAGATCAACAAAATGCCAATATAAACCAAGTGTTTCTATAATCTCATAGCGTCCTTTTTGCCATGTAAAAAATCCTCTGCGCCCCGTATCGTAATCACCGCGGAAAACTTTTCTAGATGTAAGAAATAAAAATAATACACCGACAGAAACATGAACACCATGGAAACCCGTTACCATAAAAAAGACAGAGCCAAATTGTCTTGCTCCAAATGGATTTTCCCAAGGACGGATACCTTCAGATATTAGCTTACTCCACTCAAACATTTGCATTCCAACAAAGGTTGCCCCCAGCACCGCGGTGGCAAACAGCAACCAAAAAGTGACCCATTTGTTTTTGCGATAACCATAGTTGACCGCCAACGCCATGGTTCCGCTGGAGGTGATTAATACGAAGGTCATAATCGCAATCAAAATAAGCGGAATTGGCGCGCCCCCAAAGCTGAGCGCAAACACTTCACTAGGAACCGGCCAGGGCTCTAACGTGGACATGCGGACAGTCATATAAGATGCCAAAAAGCAGCCGAAAATAAAGGTGTCGCTGACGAGAAAGATCCACATCATCGCCTTACCCCAAGGGACCCCTTTGAAGGCACGCTGATCTGATCCCCAGTCGTCTACAAACCCGGCAACTCCGGGTTTTAACTCCAGAGAATCCACTGCCATCGCGTCAGTCGACATGCTTTTCTCCTACCTTAAATAAAGCCACAAATTTTGAGCAAAACTTCAAAATTATCGCCCGTGAATAGCAACCCAAAGACGAGTAGCCAAACACCCAGCAAATAGTGCCAGTAGAGCGCGCAGTTAGACACGTTATGCTCTATCGACTGAATATCAGATTGCGTAAAGGCGCGCTTAATGGCGCGCATCAAAGCAACCATTCCACCTGCCATGTGCAGACCATGAATGCCGGTGATCATGAAAAAGAAACCCACGGAAGGATTACTAAAATCACCCAATACCATAGAGATCAATTGCTGCCATGCTGCCACTTGCCCCACCAAGAACAGGACGGTCAATATCCCTGCACCGATCAAAGCCCCTCGCACCCAGTCAGTTTTACCCGCGCGCGCCCAAAGTAAAGCGGCTTGCAGGCACAAACTACTTAGCAGTAAGACCCCCGTATTGCCCCACAGTAAATTAATTTGTGGCGTGGGCCGCCAGTCTTGGTAGAGCATACGGCCGCCATACGCGACGATCATCAGTAAAAAAAAGACGCTCACTACGCTGAGCAACATCTTCAGCGCTGACCGCCGTGCGTTGACAGATATTTGCGCGCCCGAGAGGGCCGGCGTAAGCGGACCGGCATCGGCTATCCAAGGCTGCTCGGTAAAAATATTGCTCATGATGCAGCCTCAGGCGTGGTGGTTCGGGGCGGCACATTCTGTGGAATAAAATCATCTTCCACACCCGGCACACTAAAGTCATAAGCCCATCGATACACGCAAGGCAGCTCTTTACCAAAGTTGCCGTGCTGAGGTGGTGTGTGCTCTGTTTGCCACTCCAACGACGTTGCGTTCCAAGGGTTACCTGGCGCCTTCTTGCCTTTCATGGCACTGAAGATCAGGTTGTAAATAAAGACTAACTGGGCAAAGCCAACGACCAGTGCAGCAATGGTGATACTCGCATTGACCGTTTGCGCCGAGTCGGGCAGGAAAGAAGTACCGGTGATTTCAAAATAGCGGCGTGGTACGCCCATAATACCGAGGTAATGCATCGGCAGAAACACTAGGTAGGACCCCACAAAAGTGACCCAAAAATGGAATCTCGCCATACCCTCGTGGTACCAGCGCCCCGTGATCTTGGGGTACCAATGATAAATCGCACCACACACCACCATCACAGGTGCCACTGCCATGACCATATGAAAGTGGGCAACGACAAACAGCGTATCGGATAGCGGCATACTAACGCTCGCATTACCCAAAAACAGCCCGGTCATTCCGCCGTTAATAAAAAACAATAGGAACGCAATAGAAAACAGCATTGGAATGGTCAAATGAATATTGCCCTGCCAGAGCGTCAGTACCCAGTTATAGACCTTGAGTGCGGTAGGGACTGCGATGATCAAGGTCGTCGTGGCGAAGAAAAACCCAAAATAGGGATTCATTCCAACTGTGTACATGTGGTGTGCCCAGACGATGAACGATAAGAAAGCGATGGCGATGATCGCCCAAACCATCATGCGGTAACCGAAGATATTGTTGCGTGCATGGATGCTGATCAAGTCAGATACGATCCCAAAGGCTGGAAGCGCAACGATATACACCTCGGGGTGACCAAAGAACCAGAACAAGTGTTGGAACAGGAGCGGATTGCCACCGACGTGATCTGCCTCGTTGCCCATTGTCATAATGGCGGGCATGAAAAAGCTGGTGCCCAGTAAAACATCTAACGACATCATGATGGCACTCACGAAGAGAGCCGGAAACGCAAAGAGCGCGAGGACTGTGGCGACAAAAATACCCCAGACCGTCAGCGGCATTCGCATTAGCGTCATGCCTCGTGTTCGCGCTTGTAAAATCGTGACGACGTAGTTGAGACCACCCATGGTGAAACCAATAATAAAGACCGCCAGCGACGCGAGCATCAGTAAAATACCCGTCTCTGAGCCGGGGGTGCCGGGCAGAATTGCCTGAGGTGGATAAAGCGTCCATCCCGCGCCAGTAGACCCCCCTCCCACAAAGAAACTCGCTGCCAGTAACACCACTGCCGTGAAGTACACCCAAAAGCTGATCATATTCAGCCATGGGAAAACCATATCGCGCGCACCCACCATTAACGGTATGAGATAGTTGCCAAAGCCGCCAAGCAATAGCGCCGTCAGCAGATAGATCACCATAATCATGCCGTGCATGGTGACGAATTGCAGGTAGCTACTGGGATCTATGAAGTCAAAGGCATCAGGAAAACCAAGTTGTAGGCGCATGACCCAAGACAGCACCAGCGCCACCATCCCAATGGCAATGGCGGTCGCCGCATACTGAATCGCAATCGTCTTAGCGTCCTGCGAAAAAACGTATTTTCCTAACCATGTTTTAGCATGGTAAAGCTCCATCTCGCCGACTTCGGCGGGCCGAACAAAACTCGTTTCATCGTGTGCAATATGTTCCATCGTATTCTCTCGGCTATCGCTGTTGTGCCAGTTTGACTGGCGCTTCAAGGTTTTTATCCAAGGTAGTGATATAGGCCACCATATCTTCGATCGCCTGATCGTCAGTCATCGTGTTGGAAACCAATCCCATCTGCAGTCCATAGAGGTCATCAGCATGACGACCTCGCACGCCATCTCGGAAGTTTTTAATCTGCTCAGCGAGATACCATCCCTCTAAACCTGCTAGCGCAGGGGCGTTGACGGTCCAAACACCCTCACCGGACGCACCATGACACTCGCCACACGTCGACCCATAGAGCGCTGCTGATTTGCTGGGGTCGCCTGATGCACTCGGCTCAAAGCGCGCAACCGCCTGGCTGAGTCCATAACTCGTGTCCGCATTAAAGTCGTGCTGCCCTGACAGCGTGCCGATGTAACTCACCACATTGTTAATGGCCGACGCATCAGCAAGCATCATCGCCATTGGTGCCATCGTGCGGCCCCAAGTATCTGACTCATCCGCTCCACGAACGCCGCGCTTAAAATGCCGTAACTGGCGACGCATGTATTCAGCATCCATTCCGGCCAAGCCCGGTGCATGCATCGCTTTATTACCCTCGCCGTTAACGCCATGGCAAGAACTGCACACCGCGTAAGAGGATTCACCCGCCATTAAGTTAGTGTTGAGCTCAACCTGAGTCTCTGCAAAGGTGGGCTGATCGGCAATCCAGGCGGCGTAACTCTCATCGCTATCGACGATCACGCGACCACGCATTGCGTAGTGCCCTACCCCGCACAATTCTTCACAGAGCAGGTCGTAACTCCCTACCTCGTTGGGTTCTGCCCAAATGTAAGACACCTGTCCTGGCACAAAATCCATCTTGACGCGGAACTGTGGGACAGTGAAGTTATGCAGCACATCATTAGAGCGGAGCAAGAATGTGACCGCTTCGTCTACTTTCAGGTGTAAGACCGGATCGTAAATAACAATATCGTCCTGACCTAAGGGATCCGACGGGTCGATTCCTAGGGGGTTATCACTACTGGTATGACTGACCGCGACGGCGCCGAGTTGGCCATCCTCTCCCGGCAAGCGATAAGACCAGTTCCACTGACGAGCCAACACCTCAATTTCGGTAGCGTCATCAGGCGGCGTCACTACGTCCGCCCAGACCAGCAAGCCCGGCGCTAACATTGCCGAAATGGCAACCGTCGTACCGATGGTTAACCAGGTCTCCATCTTGATACTTTCGGGTTCGTACTCGGCGCGTCTATCTGGCTTATGGCGAAACTTTATTAAGCAATAGGCGATGAACACATTGACCAGCACGAAGCCAAGGCCGGTTACAACAAAAGTGAGTGTGATGGTGTCGTCCATTGAAGACCAATTGGACGCTATCGGTGTGAAGTACCAAGGGCTGAGGAAATGAAACGCAACCGTCCCCAACACCAAAATGAGCAATATAATTGCAATTAACATAGCTTATCTCTCGCACCCAGTGCAAAAATTGGGCACCAACGCCCCCCCAGTACACGACCATCAAGAGAATGAATCTTTACCGCTGATTACACTGCCCTTAGATGAATCGATACTCCCTTATTGGTGGCTGTACGTAGCAGCCGCTTTATTATTTTTTATTATTGTTGTCTGTTTGGTCGGCCCTGAAAAATCAAGGCCCAATTTCTAAACTTTTCCCAGTTCCTCAGTAGCGCCATTAACGCCCCGGTATGCGTCACCTCGATGCCGGCGCGCTCCAGCTCTGGATGGCTTTTCACGATTTTCTTAAGGCTTTTTTCATCTGCAGGATCGGTCTCAACAAACAACACATGGCGGCCTTTTGCCAATGCTTTTTCAAATCGAGCAAAATGCACGTTGGGGGCATGAATACCGATGAAACCAGCCTCCCAAGTCGTAAAACCGAAACCAATAATGGCCAAGAAGATGAAAGGCACCCAACTGACTTCCGCCGCGATACCCGAAAAGTGCGCCACCGACAAAATTAGTGCGGCGATCACCACGCCCAGCGCGGCGCCAATTTCACCGAGATGCACCATGCCGTCTTGAGGAAACTCGCAACCGATTGACGTCGTGACCTTCGAGCCCCACGTCATCGTTACTGAGCAAATAGATTTGCGGCCGAGCAATACCACTCGACTCTAGCTCGTGTTCGATCTGTTCCAAATCGTCCAGATCGTCGCTGATGTAGTAGAAGCGTCTCATGGACCCTCCTTAATTATTATTTATTATCGTGTTGCTGGCGCCGCCCTTAGGGTCAGTCGTCAGCCTCGTTACCGCCCAACAGCCTCTGCGTGCCGTTGCTTCTCATTCCGCGTCCCCCGACGCACTTAATGAATGAGTTAATGAAATAACTAGGAAGACTATAACGCAGTCTTGCGAGGAGTGAAACCCATCGATTGAGATAGGTTATTGAGGACATCACGGAACAGGTTTTAGCCTTTAAAAATAGGGCTAATCGTCAATCGACAACCCTTTTTTTTCAAGAAACTGACTGAGGGGGTCTAGTTGGTAATCGCCAAAAGGCGCGATCACCGGTAGCCCATGGACTGATACAAGGCGGTGGCCTCGGGCTGATAAATACCCATTTCGAGCCGCGCACAATTAATCCCTTCGGCGACAATACCCTCTTCAATCGCGACCATTAAGGTTCGTGCTATTGAGTGCCCTCGGTAGCCTTCATCAACAAATAGACGTTTAATTTCTGCATAGCCCGGCGCTTGATAAAACCGCGCTGCGACGCAAGCGATACAGGTATTGGCGGCTGCACTCCGACGTTGGCTTGGTCTGTGAAAGCGCCCAAAAATAGCGCATGCCGACCACGTAGGCTCGCGCTGCTGACCAGGTGATTACTTTCCGCGGGGTAAAGCGCCGCCATATAACGATCTGACTGCACCAACAGGTGATCGGCCTCGTCGCCTGCAATGCGGTTTTACGCTCACGTGCATACTCGGACTCCCAGACCGCGTCATGCCATGACCGATACCGCGCATCCACTGCGCTCAGATTGCTCTTCATAGCCAAGCGCGGCCAGCGAATAACATCCCCGCGGCCAACACGAACATGATGCCGGCGATCACGCCATCAATCACTCGCCAGGCGTGGCGCTTGCGCATCAACGGCAACATCAAACGCGCGGCAAAGGCCAGTGCAGAGAAAAAAGCGAGGCTAGCGAGGACCGCACCTGCACCGAAGGCCAGTTTTGCAAGACCCGAGTATTGCAACGATAAGGTGCCGATCAATACGACGGTGTCGAGGATAAACGTGGGGGTTACCGAAAGTGAGTAACGCCGCCGCGCCTAAAGTGCTGCGCAAACTACCGCGCTCATCGCTTGCGAGTTGTAAGGCGGCATTGCCACGCCACGCATCTCTTAATCGCTGTAACCCGTAGACGCTCAACCACACTGCAGCCAGTAAAAATAATGCCGGCTTATATTGCTCGGCAAATTCTGCGATCGCCAGCGACACACCCGCTATACCCAGCGCAATGAGCAACGCGTCGGATAGCGCACAGAAAAGCACCACGGGCAGGACATGCTGGTTCAACAAACCTTGGCGCAATACAAAGGCATTCTGCGGTCCAATTGCGAGGATCAGTGACAGGCCCAATAAAAAACCGGTCACCAGTGCACTCAGACCCTGTGCTAACTCCAGATCGGTCATAACGTTGTCAAAACCAGCGCACCATGCCGATTAACCCAGCAATCGCATAAAAAAATTGCAGCAGCAAAATACCGTTATGCCCACCGCGATATGCCCACAAGCCAATCGCCACCGCGGAAATCAGCAGCAACATAAAGCCGATAAATTCCAGCCCAATATTTGACGCCACTAGCAACGAGTAGGCGATTGCGGTGATGACACCTACCCACTCAAGGGAACTGTATGCAGCTTTCTGTTTCATGAATCTCTCAGTGCTATTGATAGGAGTCACCGCAACGATGGATCAGCCGCCCGCGCCTCTCCTCCGCCGCATTCGTGCCTGAGCGGGTGTGCAAAGCGGGTCATGTTACAACGGAGTCCCATGGCTCAGGAAGATTCGTCTGAGCTATCACGGACCATGGGCGCTGGACACCGCAATGCAATGGGTCTGCTTGCCAGCAGATCTATCGTGACAGCCGGGCTACCGTACAGTGAATCTCTCGCGACAAAGGCGCTCACCTCGGATTTTTATCATGTGGCCGATACAGACTGAGTGTCCCTGCGAAGAAAGGATTGAAGCAAGAAAATGACGCGCCTACTATATGACGCTCTCGAGCAGTAACGGCAACCGTGTTGGCAATGAATAAATTAACGAGTGTTTTCAATTCCCGCCGCTACTGGGCCGCGCTAACGCTGCTGGGTATCGCCGCACTCGCGGTGGCGCTTTACTATCAATATGGTGTTGGCGACGAACCCTGTCAGGTGTGTATTCACGCGAGGCTG
>CAJJBO010000017.1 GCA_905182485.1 uncultured Luminiphilus sp. | reverse complement strand
AGCCATCGCGTGCGCTTGGTATTGGCAGAAAAAGGCGTGACCGTTGAGTTGGTCGAGTCTGAAAATGGTGCGGTTTCACCAGAGCTGAGTGAACTGAACCCTTACAGCAGTATGCCCACGCTGGTGGATCGAGAACTGGTGTTGTACGAATCGAAAGTCATGATGGAATATCTCGACGAGCGTTTTCCGCATCCTCCTTTGCTGCCTGTTTATCCCGTAGCGCGTGCCGAGAGTCGTTTATTTGTCTACCGTATTGAGCGAGATTGGGCCACTTTGGTGGATGCCATCCAGTCCTCGCGCAGTGACAAACGTTGTGACCAAGTCGAGCAAGGAACTGAAAGAGAGCTCATGGCTGTGGCACCCATCTTCGCTGAAAAGCCATTTTTCATGAGCGAAGAGTTTTCGTTAGTGGATTGCTGTGTTGCCCCCATTCTGTGGCGGCTTCCCGCTTTGGGCGTGGACATACGGGTGAGTAAGCAGTCGAAGCCGCTGTTTGATTATATGGAGCGGTTGTTCCAACGTGAGGCTTTTCAGGAGAGCCTCACCATTCAAGAAAGAGAGATGCGTCCATAGGGCCGCCTGCTCTGTTGACCTCTAGCCGCCCTTACATTATCCGCGCCATTTATGAGTGGATTATTGATAACGACTGCACGCCGCACCTTTTAGTCGACGTTCATTATGATGGGGTGACTGTGCCCCAGGCGTATGTCACGGATGGACAGATCGTGCTTAATATATCGCCAAGTGCAGTGGTTGGGTTGGAGCTGGGTAATGACCTGGTGACCTTTAACGGGCGCTTTGGTGGTGTTGCGACAGACATTGCAGTACCCACTCTGGCTATCCTTGGCATTTATGCCCGCGAGAACGGCCAAGGCATGGTGTTCGACGAGGTGGAAACACCTGAAGAGCCACCTGAGCCACCCGCAGGCCGCGGTCGCCCGAGCCTCAAAGTCGTTAAATAGCGGGCTCAGTAATAATTTCGAACAGCTGAACGACTCGCGTGACGCTCTTCACCTCGGCAGCCTCCAACGCACTGCGATCAGCCTCTGCGGCGGTTAGCAAACCCATGAGATAGACGACCGCGTTTTCAGTGACGACTTTGACGCGCCTGCCCGGTGTATCCGAGCTGGCGAGTAACTTTGACTTGACCTGTGTGGTAATCCACGTGTCATTCCTGCGGGTGCCGGCACTGGTTTCTGGGCCTACCTCGAGTTCATTGTAGATGCGACGGACGGCCTCTAAGTCACGTGTGACATCGGTGGCCAGTGCCTTGAGCGCCTCCGAGGGGACCTGACCTACCAGCAAGAGAAACCCGTTGTAAGAGACAACGCTGAGATGCGCTTGGTCATAGGCTTCATCGGCTGCGTTGATGTTGACTAACGCTTTGGTTTCGATACTTTCATCTGCCATCTGTTGAGCAAAGGTTCGTTCTC
The DNA here is from genome assembly GCA_905182485.1 of uncultured Luminiphilus sp. Taxonomy (GTDB): domain Bacteria; phylum Pseudomonadota; class Gammaproteobacteria; order Pseudomonadales; family Halieaceae; genus Luminiphilus. The sequence continues at coordinate 101,896 of CAJJBO010000017.1, read as the reverse complement.
CGGGGTCCTCTTCGATAGGGCCCGCACCCGCGCTGGACATGATCGTACCGCAGCCGCTAAGCAGCGCAGACGCTACGCTCAGCGAGAGGATGAGCGAAAGGATTGGTCGCAGTGCGAGTTGCGATATCAGCATGATTCAGGTCTCCAGAGGGCCAAAGGTATGGGTGTCAATGAGGTGGGCAAGACAAACTGCGAGGGTGTGGTTTACCGCGAGCGTTGTTTCGATCGATTCCTGGGCTAAATTGACGCTGATCCCGGGGCCTCGGTTGCCTATCCAGATCAACGAGACTTGCCTTTGGTCCGCTGTTAGCGCCAGTCGTTTAATATCTGAGTCTTGCAGGGTGGCCGCGAAGACCACACCGACATCGCCGGCCTGGCCAAGCGCTTGAAGTTGCTGGCTCACCCAGCCTACGCCGAGCTCGGAAGTATCGATCTGGTGCGTCGCGAGTTCCACCACGGGTAGGCTAGGGCGCTCCCTCAATATGCCGTGTTGCAGCAAGCTGGTCAGTGCGGTCGCGCTGGCACGGTCTGCGCCCAGACCAATACTGAATAGTTTTCGATCGGCGAGGATCGCTTGGGCTAACAGTTCAATGGCGTCACCAAGTGTGTCTGCAATGGCATCCACCGCCAAACTAGAGGCCTCCAAGTGTCTTTGGAAAAAGCTGGCAATGCTAGGATAAACGTCCACAGACCTTCCGCTTGTCGATACCAAAACGAATCAGTTAAAAGCGGCCTGAATCCAAGTTGGATTGGCTCGTGCCGCAACGCCATCATAAGCGATTACGTCAAAGCGACAAGGGTGATTAGACCACTGCGGATGTTGTTGTAAGAACACACTGGCAGATCGCACCACGCATGCGCCCTTTCGTCTATCAATGCTGTGGATAGCAGCCCCAAAGCGTGATGCGTTCCGGAAGCGGACTTCGACAAATACGATCAGATCTTGGTCGCGCATGACGAGATCAATCTCGCCACTACGAGTTAGAAAGTTTCGAGCCAGTAATACAAGGCCTTGCCGCTTAGTAAGAACCGCTCAGCATCCCGCTCCCAAATCTGACCGATGTTTTTCACTGGCGCTTCCGCGTCATGAGTCAGCTTCTAGCTTACTGAAGCGCGCGTACCTCCGCGCCATCAAAGGTGGCCAAGTCGAGGGCTCTTGCGATCGATCCGTCTGCCCTGCGCCTGAGTAGTCCAGTTTGACCTTTGATAATCCAGTTTTCAGTGGTGAGTGCTTGCTGCCAGTGCTGGGCCATCACCAATGCATCCCGTCCCAGAGCACGCAGTCTTCCTAGTCGACCGGCCGGGCTGGGCGGAAGCATTGCTGGGGTTTCTAAAAAGACCACGCCATTAAGATCACGGTTTCGCGTATTGATAACGCCATCATTGATCGCAGAGGTCGCATAGACAGGGACTTCCCCTATCATGTGAAAGACCAGCAAGGGTCGCCACGACCGGGCCGTGATGGGATCTGGGGCGAGCATGAAGATACACTCAAAATCACTCCTGCCACGACCCCTCCCATCAACCGGAATATCGAATGCCCGCTCGACAGATTGAATACGTTGATCACTTGAGCCCGAGCCCAGTAATTCGCCCATCGCTTTGTTAGCGTCGGTTTGTTGTTCGACGACTAATTTTCCACGCAGCGTTCCGCCGTGATGGGCCCACTGTGCTTCTAAGGCCGTTAGCAGGCGCAGCCCACGATCGTTGGGGGAAGCCATGACGATCGCATTTCGGCATTGGTCACCGAAGCCTTGTCGGCAATCTGACGTGCTTCATCCTCGGGAGCGAGGCTGAAAGTCGTCCAGCCGGCGTTGAGCACTCGGTTGATTGATTTGCGGTCTCCGGTTGGTTGAGGGCAATGACGGGAATGGGCAGTGCGTCGATTTGCTGCAATGACGCGACATCTGATTTGGTCAGCGGCCCCAGCACCATATCGGCACCGCTGTCGACGGCTGCAGAGTAGGCGGCACGCGGATTGGCGTAGTGCGCGAGGTTCAGTACGGTAAGTTGCGGTCTGATTGGCGGGATCTGGATAGGATTGGTACAGCTGGCTGATGGCGCCGGTCGCAACGGCTTCGCCGGCTGCCCTCAGTGAGCCATCAAGCGGCAGTATGAGGGTAATCTGTTCTATGGGTGGCGCGTCTAACCAGGCTAAGAGGTGGCTTGGCGCCGCTGGGTGTCTGCGGTCGGTTCCCGGCCGCGCTTTGCCAGGCTCGCAACGCACGGGGTCCCTGTCGGTAAGCCAATTGCATTTCCAGCCAAGCTCGCCAGTCAGGATCCCGAGACTTTTTGAGCTCGGCCGACAGCGCGCTCGTGGTGACTCGGATGAGGTAGCCGAATAGTCGATCGCTGTTAACAGAAGCGTTTCTCTGTTCTGCTGGCGCCTGGGATTTTTCAAAGAGTAGGGTGGCCGCGCGAAGCCATTGTCCCGATAGCGCTGCCTGCGCTATCTGCTCTTCGAGCGCAAAATCAATCGCTGCGGTATTCCCATTCTTTAGTTTCTGCAGTAATTGATCGGCTAATAGGACATCGCCGGATAACCAGGCCAGTCGGCTATCGAGTGCAATGAGTGTTGAGGCGCCGGCATCACTGAGTGACAGTTGATCACGCTCATACTGGGCGACGAGCAGGGATTCTGTTTTCGCGAGGGTCGATAGGCGTGCAATGGTGTCGAGTCTCAGCTGCTCTCCCTCTACCGGCTCTGGTACGCGCTCGTCCCCGTCGGTTTGCACGGGTAACGCCGTCGTGTCACGCGTCGGCGCTGAGCAGGCAGTAACGAGAGTCAGCAGTAACGCCGTCAAAGCGACCCGCAAAAGCAGCGGCCGACCGGCGACTCTGCAAGCGAAACTGAGGGGTTGAGGGTGACCTATAGCGCTCATCGGGGCAGTATAGCCCTAAGCGGGCGCCGGTGGCCCGATAAGGAGCCTTACCCCGTGCCAGCTTGCCTTTATATTGTTGCCACACCCATTGGCCATTTGGGCGACATCACATTGCGCGCGTTGGAGGTCTTGAAGGCCGCGCACTGCATTGCAGCGGAGGATACTCGTCACTCAGCCAAGCTCATGCGGCATTTTGGAATTGATACCCCGATGGTGAGTTACCACGATCACAGTCCCGCGGCGCATACGGAACGGCTGCTGCGTCATCTTCGAGAAGGCAAATCGGTGGCACTGGTATCCGATGCGGGGACTCCCCTGATTTCTGATCCGGGTTACAAGTTGGTGGAGGCTTGCCAGCAGCACGGATTCCAAGTGATCCCCGTACCGGGCGCCAGCGCCATGACGGCAGCGCTCAGCGCATCTGGCTTGCCGACTGATCGGTTCTATTTTGAGGGTTTTCTTCCGGTAAAGACCGGGCAGCGTGAGACGCGAATAAAAGCATTGAAGCGTCTGGAAGCCACCTTGATATTATTTGAGGCGCCGCGTCGAGTACTGAGTACCCTCGATGCGCTCATCGTTGAGCTGGGAGATCGTGACGCGGCACTGTGTCGGGAACTGACGAAAGCTCACGAGACGATTTACCGTGGCTCGCTGTCACAGTTACAACTGTTTGTGCGTAATGATGCTAATCAACAGCGTGGCGAAATGGTGCTAGTGATTCGGGGTTGCGACACTGAGGCAGTCCAGCTCAGTGCCGAGGTTGAGGCATTGCTGGATCGTTTAGTGAAGGAGCTTCCGCCGCGGCGGGCAGCCGCCGTGGTAGCCGATGTGACCGGGTTGCCCGTGCGAGTGCTCTACCAGGCCATATTGGATAAAAAGTGATATGCCGCAGTCTTGGGTTGCGAGCCTCAACGCTAATCGGTAACCTCTGAGCCCTGAGTGGGTCAGACGATCGCTGTCGTAATGGCAGAGGAAAGTCCGGGCTCCAACGGGTCAGGACGCCAGGTAACGCCTGGGGGGCGCGAGCCTACGGAAAGTGCAACAGAAAGGAAACCGCCTGCTTGCAGGTAAGGGTGAAAAGGTGCGGTAAGAGCGCACCGCGCGGTTGGCAACAAGCGTGGCGATGGTAAACCCCGTCCGGAGCAAGACCAAATAGGAATCCGTTAGCTGTGGCCCGCAGTGGATTCGGGTAGGTCGCTACAGGCAGGTGGTGACACCTGTCGCAGATGAATGATCGTCCACGACAGAACCCGGCTTATCGACCAACTCATTATGCCCCCCACTCGGGGGGCTTCCCATTTCCTCCGTGATACCGCTGCGCCGGCCCGTAACCTCCGCATAGGCCGTCGCTTTCAATACTTTTGAGTTATTAAAACTTAATAAAAGTATTAATAAAGCATATCACCTAATCTCAAACCTCGTATTGCGAGTTAGCGGCTGTTTTAACGTTTCTTTCTAACAAACGGTCCCACGTCAGTGAGCCCGGCTGAGTGTCTCTAAGGCACTGAAAAACCGAGAATTTTTGCCCTCCTGCCGTTGACCCAATGCTTTTTTCAGGCGTATAGTGGCGAAATGTGGTGCAAAGTGGGTAAAACTCCCATTTTGTGGTAATTCAATGGAGGCAATGGACATCATGTTTCGAGGGGTTCAGTCCATCAACCTTGATGCCAAGGGCCGAATGGCGGTGCCAGCGCGGCAACGTGAATCGCTGGCGGCATTAAGTGATGGACACATTGTCATTACCGTCGATACCCAAACGCCCTGTCTGGTGATGTACGCCCTGCCCGAATGGGAACGCATTGAGCGAGACGTGCAGGCGCTCCCGGCACTCAACCCCGCCGTAAAGCGATTTCAGCGATTGATGTTGGGTTACGCCAGCGATTTGCAGCTGGATGGCAATGGCCGTGTATTAGTTCCCCCGTCGCTCAGAGACTATGCGCATCTCGAGAAGCGCGCAGTGATGGTCGGCCAAGGTAATAAGCTTGAACTGTGGTCAGAAGAGTTATGGCAGAGGGAATGCGAAGCTGCGCTGTCACCGGGGCCCCAAGGGGAGCTTCCAGTGGAGCTGATGCAGCTTAATCTTTGATGGACCGGGAGCACTTGCCGGTTCTACTCGAGGAGGTCATTGGGGCACTGATGGTATCGCCGCACGGAGCGTATGTAGACGGAACCTTTGGCCGGGGCGGGCACAGCACTCGTATCCTTGAGGCGCTATCAGCGCAAGGTTCGTTGATGGCGTTAGATCATGACCCAAGCCGCGGCAGAGAGCGCATCCCAGTTAGCGCAACACGACCAGCGATTTTCTTTTAAGGCAGCAAACTTCAGAGCGCTGAGCCAGCATGTCGAGCTGGGCAGCTTGCAGGGTGTTTTGCTGGATCTCGGCGTGTCTTCGCCGCAACTCGACGATCCCGAGCGGGGATTCAGCTTTTCCCATGATGGCCCCCTAGACATGCGAATGAATCCAGACGAAGGGCGGTCTGCAGCAGAGTGGTTGGCGGAGGCGCCGGCGTCTGAGATCGCGACGGTGCTCCGTGAATTGGGTGAAGAGCGTTTTGCCCGACGGATTGCGAATGCGATTGTGGCCGCGCGGAGTGAGCAGCCCCTCCGACGAACGGGGCAGCTGGCTGAGGTGGTATCTGCCGCCAATCCCAAGTGGGAAAAACATAAGCACCCAGCGACGCGCAGTTTTCAAGCCATCAGATTGCATGTTAACGGTGAGCTGGACGCGCTTCGAGATGCGCTGCAGGCCATCTTACTGGCGCTCGCGCCAGGCGGTCGAATGGTGGTGATCAGCTTCCACTCCCTAGAGGATCGTATCGTAAAGCGATTCATTCGTGCGGCCGTCAGAGGTCCGCAGTTACCGCCCGGAGTGCCGATTCGGCACGCCGAGTATCCGGGTCTCGTGCGGCAAATTGGCAAGGCGGTGATGCCCACGCCTGCGGAGGTCTCCCAGAACCCGCGAGCCCGTTCTGCTGTAATGCGCGTTGCGGAGCGTCTCTGATGAACTCCTTGCTGGCGCCTAACGCGATAGTGCTGGTCATTCTGCTGATGCTGTTGCTGCTTTCGAGCCTTGGATTAGTGGCGAGTACGCATCAGGTCAGAGATGGCTATGCGCGATTACAGTCACTGGAGTTGCAGCGCTGGCAACTGCAAGAGCAGTACACCCGTCTTTTGCTCGAGATGAATACCTGGGCGGCCCCCCACCGCGTCGGGCAAATCGCTTCCGATACGCTTTCGATGAACGCCCCAGATTTAAGCGTGTCCCATTCGGTAAAAGAGCCATGAAGGCCGGTTCGCCGGCAACACCCCGCTGGCGCTACCTCTCCGTCTGCTGCGTGCTGATTGGTTTAGCCGGAGTGCTGATGGGTAGGCTGGTTATGCTTCAGGTGACCGAGGAAGGGCAAGGCGCTGGCTTTCTGCGTGAGCAAGGTGCCATGCGCACTGTTCGCACGGCCGAAATTCCCGTTTATCGAGGGTTGATTGAGGATCGCCATGGCACGCCGCTCGCAATCAGCTCACCGGTGGTGTCGCTGTGGGCGAATCCACAGCAGCTAAAGGATAGCCCACGGCTCGCGGAGTTATCCGCATTGCTTGGGGTCGACGCGGCGGAATTAAAAGACAAGCTCGCTTTGTACGGCAACAAGCACTTCATGTATTTGGCGAGGCATCAAGCCCCGGATTTTGCCCGTCAAATACTGCAAGAAGCCTTTCCCGGCGTTCGGGGCGAACGAGCCTACCGACGCTATTACCCTGCGGGAGAGGTTACCGCTCAGGTTTTGGGATTGACCAATGTCGATGGCGAAGGCATCGCTGGCATCGAACTGGCATTTGAGCAGTGGCTGCAGGGGATCCCCGGTAAGAAGCGTTTTATCAAAGATCTTCATGGTGAGGCAGTCCGTGATTTCGGCTTGATTACCAAGCCGCGACCCGGCAAGGCGCTGTCTCTGAGCCTAGACTTGCGCCTGCAGTACGTTCAGCACCGTGAGTTACAGCGAGCAATGAAGGAGACGGGCGCCGTCGCGGGCTCCGCTATCACCGTCGATGCTTGGACGGGGGAAATCCTCGCCGTCAGTAATTACCCGGTGTTTAACCCCAATAACCGAGAGGCATTTGATTACGGTGCGGCCCGTAATCGTGCTCTAACTGATGTTTATGAGCCGGGCTCAACGATCAAAACACTGACGCTGATTGCGGCGCTGGAGAGCGGGAAATTTACGATTGATAGCCTCGTTGATACGGCCCCCGGACGCATTCGAGTGGGCGGTAAAGTGCTTCATGATCCGCGTAATTATGGTGAGATTAGTGTTTCAAAAATCATCGAAAAATCGAGTCAGGTGGGGGTCACTAAGCTCGCCCAAGACCGTCGGGCATGAAGCCGTTTTAGAGGTGCTGCTCAGGTTCGGATTTGGAACGCAAACTGGCACTGGCTTTCCGGGCGAGCGAGCAGGCTCCCTCCCAAGCATGATGCATTGGAGTGAAATAGAAAAAGTCACACTGGCCTTTGGTTATGGTTTGAATGCGACACCCATACAGTTGGCACAAGCGTACTCGATTTTAGCTAATGGTGGCGTGAGGCAGCCACTGACTTTGCTGAAGCAAGACCGCGAGACACTGCCAGTGGGAACGCGCGTAGTTGATGCCCAGGTGGCTCAAGATGTGTTGCAGGTGCTGGGTCGGGTTACGGGTTCTGGCGGTACCGCCACCTTGGCACAAGTGCCCGGCTTTTCGGTTGGCGGTAAGACAGGAACGGTTCATAAAGTCGGCGCGACAGGGTATTTGGATGACCAATACGTGGCCCTTTTTGTGGGTGTCGCGCCGATGAAGAAGCCACGCTACGTCACCACGATCTTGATTGATCAGCCTCGGGGCGATCACTATGGCGGGGGTCTGGCCGCTGCGCCAGTTTATTCAAGGATCACGGAAGAAGTACTCCGAATACGCAATGCGCAGCCTGACCGCTCTTCAGCAGGAGCGCTGGTCGCTGCATACCGTGGAGCGCAGCAATGATGGGGCTGCGTGAGTTGCTGGCGGATCAAACGCTGCCCGAGGTGTCGCTGAGCAATATGACCTTAGACAGTCGTGACGTTCAGCCCAACATGACTTTTATTGCGATACCGGGAGCAGAGCGCGACGGTCGAGATTTTATTCATGCCGCTTTAGAGCTGGGTGCTGGGGTGGTGCTGGCAGAGGCCGATGATCGTGAATTGCCTGAAGACGATCGGGTGATCGCAATCAGCGGTTTAAAGGATCAGCTAGGCGTGCTCGCTGACCGTTTTTATCGCTCACCTTCTTGCCAGTTAAAAGTGATGGCGGTCACTGGCACTAACGGTAAGACGTCAATCGTGGAGTTGACCCGTCAGTTATTACAAGCAGTTGGATTAAAAGCAGGCTCAATCGGCACACTGGGATCGCGACTGGCCGGTCCGCCGACAGAGGTGCGTAATACGACGCCCGACTGTATTACGTTGCATCGACAGCTGCGTGTTTGGCGGGATGCGGGCGTTGACTATGTTGCCATGGAAGCGTCTAGTCATGCGCTGGATCAGCGGCGACTTGATGGCCTAAAAATTGATGTGGCGGTGTTTACCAACCTCTCCCGCGATCACCTCGACTACCACCATTCGATGGAAGCGTACGGCGAGTCGAAGTTCAAGCTGTTCCGCGACTTTGCGTCATCGGTGCAAATTTATAACGCCGATGACAGCGTCTTGTCGTCTCAGAGTGATATTTGGGGCCATGACAGTGTCGGTATTTCTTTTAGCGATGAATCAGCAGATGTGCTGATTGGAATGATCAGTGTCGCGCCGTTGGCATTTACGGTGCGGACGCCTTGGGGTGACGCACAGATCGATTCATTGCTTGCCGGCCGATTTAACGCGTTCAATCTCACAGTAGCCATCGTGGCGGCCGCCTCAATGGGAGTTTCTTTTGCTGAGATTATTGAGGTTACCCAACAACTAAAACCCGTTCCGGGCCGTCTTGAGCCGATGGAGATGACGTCTGACATCACGGTCGTTATTGATTACGCCCATACTCCCGATGCGCTTCATCGCGCGATCACGGCGGTTTCCGAAGCGCGTCATCAAGGGTGTATTTGGGTTTTGTTTGGCTGCGGTGGAGATCGAGATCGCGGCAAGCGATCAGAGATGGGGCGGTAGCGCTCGGTTGGCGGATCGGATCGTTGTGACCAGTGACAATCCCAGAGGCGAGGCACCGGAAGCCATTATTCAGGATATTTTGGCGGGTTGTGAGGGCGCAACACCGCTAGTCGAAGTTGATCGAGCAACCGCCATTTCGTTAGTTATTGCGGAGGCGCTGCTGGCGATACCGTGTTAATAGCGGGTAAGGGACATGAAACTTATCAAGAGATTGCGGGCGCCCGAATACCCTTCTCCGATGTGCAGTGTGCCAATCATTATTTGGCACAAAGGCGGGCTGCTTGATGGCTTCGGTGGCATTGAAAGCGCTAGCACAGCGAGCCAACGGTGAGCTGATTGGTGAGTCTGTGCCGCTTCAAGGACTGGCCATAGACAGTCGAGTGGCCCAGCCCGGTGATTTATTCGCTGCGATTGCGGGCATTCAGGTTGACGGCCATGATTTTGCGCCTCAGGCAACTGCTGCAGGTGCGGTGGCTGTTCTCACAGAGCGAGAGGTCAAGGGGGTAACACCCCAGCTGGTGGTTTCTGACGTGGTGAAGGCGTCGGGTCAGTTTGCGCTTCTGAAACGCCAGGCCTTTCTTGGGTCGGTGGTGGCTGTCACCGGCAGCGCCGGGAAAACCACAACTAAAAACCTCATTGCTGCTGCGTTGGCCGGAGCGGGGGCTGTTCATGCGACGCAGGGCAATCACAATAACGAGCTCGGCGTGCCCATAACGTTGGCGGGTTTGAACGAATCTCATCAGTTTGGTGTGATCGAGATGGGTGCAGGGCAGCCCGGTGATATTGCTTACCTGTGCCAATTGGCGCAGCCAAGCGTCGCGGTTTGCTTAAATGCCTCGGCGGCGCATCTCGTGAATTATCAGAGTGTCGATCAGATCGCCTCTACAAAAGGTGAGATTCTCGAGGGATTGGGAGGCGAGGGGCTGGCGATTATCAATGCCGATCAGCCATGGCTTGCGCAATGGATTCAGCAGGCGGGCGACGCCAGAACGATCACGTTTGGACTGTCAGAAAAGGCAGATTACCGCGCCATTAATATTCAATACCAAGGCTTGAATGAAACGCGATTTGATTTAATCGCTTCCTCAATGGTTTTGCCAGTCAGCCTGCGATTGCCCGGAGCCATTCAGGTCATTAATGCACTCGCCGCCTTAGCGGTTGCCATTGAGCTCGGAGTGCCTCCGGATAGCGCTGTCGATGGGCTCGCTCAAGTCGTCCCGGAGGTTGGCCGCGGAGCGGTTTTAGTCGGGCGAACCGGCGGACGGGTGGTGGACGATAGTTATAACGCGAACCCTGCAGCCGTCATGGCCGCGATCGATACCTTAGCGCGCGAGTCAGCTTATAGCGTGCTCATACTCGGACCGATGTTGGAGTTGGGGTCGACTAGCGACGCCTTACATGGCGATGTGGGGCGCTACGCTAAAGCAGCAGGAATCGATCTTTTGGTGGCAGTAGGACGGGAAGCGGCGGCCGCCGCCGAAGCATATGGAGAGGGTTCACACTATTTTTCCAATCAGCAGGCGTTGTGGGCTGCTTTTCCTGAGCTACCCGATGAACACCTTATTTGGGTGAAAGGTTCTCGCGGCGCGATGCTGGAAAAAACCGTGCACTGGTTGACCCGAGCAGAGGACGGTTTCTCATGCTGATGTGGCTGAGTGAGCAGTTACTGTTCCTAGATCCGGGTTTTGGTGTCTTTCAGTACCTCACCCTGAGGGCCATTTTAGCGGCCTGCTCGGCGATGCTCATCTCAATGCTGGTGGGCCCCTTCGTGATAGCGCGGCTGAATGACTTGCAGATTGGTCAGACGATTCGTTCAGAAGGGCCAGAATCTCATCTCGTCAAAGCGGGCACGCCGACAATGGGTGGGGCGCTGATCCTCCTTGCGGTGTTAGGGTCGACGCTGCTTTGGGCGGATCTCGACAATCGATACGTCTGGATTGTCATCGTGACCACCGCTGCATTTGGTTTGATTGGCTGGGTTGACGATTATCGTAAAGTTATTGAAAAGAATTCAGCAGGTTTAGCCGCAAGATGGAAATTTTTTTGGCAGTTAGTATTTTCATTGGTTGTAATGACTGCTATTTACCACGGCAGTGACACCAGAAGAGACGACCCTTTACGTACCGTTTTTTAAAGACGTGGCCTGGTCGATGGGCTGGTTGTTCGTCCCGTTTAGTTATTTCGTGATTGTCGGGTCCAGCAACGCGGTCAATTTAACAGATGGTTTAGATGGCCTTGCCATTATGCCAACCGTGATGGTGGCAACGGGTTTGGGTGTGATCGCCTATCTGGCTGGTCATGTCGAATTTGCTGACTATCTGAATATTGCCTACTTATCGGGTACCGGTGAATTGGTGGTTTTTTGTGGCGCCATCGCCGGGGCCGGCCTCGGTTTTCTCTGGTTTAACACTTATCCGGCAATGATTTTCATGGGTGATGTTGGCGCCTTAGCACTGGGTGCCGCGCTAGGCGTCGTCGCAGTGATCACTCGTCATGAGATCGTACTCTTCATCATGGGAGGCATTTTCGTACTCGAGACGCTCTCAGTGATTATTCAAGTGAGCTCTTTTAAGTTAACGGGTCGGCGTGTGTTTCGTATGGCGCCGATTCACCATCACTTCGAGTTAAAAGGCTGGCCCGAACCGCGCGTGATTGTTCGGTTTTGGATTATCACGGTGATGCTGGTGCTGTTTGGCCTCGCCACATTGAAGTTGCGGTGAGCTAATGCCAACACTCAACACAATGATTGCGAGCTCTGAAAAACGACTATTGTCGGTTTGGGTATGACGGGCCGGTCGGTGGCACGTTGGTGGCGTAAACAAGGGATCGCTTTTACGGCCTTTGATACGCGTCGAGAGATGGCAAGTGATCCCGCGATACTCGCAGAAATAGACCCGCACTTAGTCACCTTTGGCGAGGTAGACCTTGATTTCGCCGATGACGTTACCGAAATGATCGTGAGCCCTGGTGTGTCTCTCGATCACCCGTTAGTAGCACGAGCGTCTGCTCGAGGGTGTCGCATACGCGGTGATATTGATTTATTTATGGAGGCGGTCCGGGTGCCGGTCATCGGCATTACCGGCTCCAACGGAAAATCGACGGTCACGGCGCTACTCGGCGAAATGATGAATGCCTGCGATATCTCCGCATCGGTTGGCGGTAATTTCGGCAGGCCTGCGCTCGATTTATTGGCTGACAATGCTGATTACTACGTATTAGAGCTCTCGAGCTTTCAGCTCGAGCGTGCAGAGGCGCTGGGCCTTGAGATCGCAACAGTGCTGAATGTGAGCGCCGATCATCTCGATCGCTATCCCTCACTGAAGGAGTACCACCGGGCTAAACACCGCATTTTCCGTCAGGCAAAAAGGGTCGTCGCAAATCGCGATGACCCACTGACGGTCCCGTTGATATCGGAGGGGTTCGAGTCAGTTGGTGCCGTTTGGGCGAGCCTGATCTAGGTGAATTTGGTTTACGAGCGTTGCAAGGAGCGGAATGGCTGTGTCGGGGCTGGGAGCCCCTGGTGGCGAGTGCTGAGTTGACGCTTCCCGGACGGCACAATATTCAGAACGTGTTGGTGGCATTGGCGATCGGTCTAGAGCTCGAGCTCCCGTTGTCGTGTTTGGTGGAGGCAGCGAAAGTGTATCGGGGGCTGCCCCATCGATGTCAGTTCGTGGCTGAGCGAAATGGCGTTCTCTTTATCGATGACAGTAAGGGCACTAATGTTGGCGCAACGCTCGCCGCGCTTAATGGGCTGAGCAGTGACAGTAAGATCTGGTTGATCTTGGGTGGTCAGGGAAAAGGTCAGGATTTTTCGCTCTTATCGAAAACGGTGTCGGATCGTTGCGCGGGGGTGATCGTCATTGGTGAGGCGGCTCAGGATATCGCTCGTCACCTCAGTAATGCGGTATCACTTGCACACGCTGCTACCTTAAAAATCGCGGTTGATCAGGCCGCCGCCGCCGCAGAGTCTGGACAAATTGTACTGTTGTCGCCGGCGTGTGCGAGCTTAGATATGTTTGCCAATTACGTTGATCGCGGTGAGCAATTTCAATCAGCGGTCGCGGCACTTGAGGTGGCAGCATGAATCGTGCCGCGCCCCTGCAAGGATACAGCGGCGATACGCTCTTACTGGGGTTCAGTGTCGCACTGATCAGCATTGGTTTGATTGCGATCGCTTCTGCATCGATCGAATACAGTGACTTTCACTTTGGTAATCCATGGCATCACGCTGAGCGCCATACCCTCTATCTGTTATTGGGCCTCTCAGCAGCTGCGTTGTGCTACATGATTCCCACTGAAACCTTCAACCGCCTCTCTCCGTGGTTACTGTTTATCGCTTTTGCACTGCTCATCTTGGTACTCATGCCCGGTATTGGCCGCGAGGTGAATGGGGCAAAGCGCTGGTTGCCTTTGCTGGGGGCATTTACGGTGCAGCCATCAGAGTTCGCTAAGTTTGCGCTGCTGCTCTACACCGCCGGCTACTTAGTCAGACAAGAAGACGCCGTACGCTATCACTGGCAAGGGCTGGCTAAACTGATTTTTATCCTCGGTATCGTCGCGTTTTTGCTGCTACTGGAGCCTGATTTTGGCGCCACAGTGATCGCCGTGGGTGCCGTGGTGGGGATGATGTTTCTGGCGGGCGCTCGATTGATTTACGTGCTTGCGCTACTCGCGTCAGTCGCGCTGGGCTTTTTGGTGTTGGTGTTCAGTGCGCCATATCGATTACAGCGACTCACCGCTTATCAAGATCCTTGGTCAGACCCCTTTGGCGCTGGCTTCCAATTAGTGCAGTCCCTCATCGCCTTCGGTCGGGGGGAATGGTTCGGTGTGGGACTCGGCAACAGTATTCAGAAGTTATTTTATTTACCGGAAGCTCATACGGACTTTGTCTTTTCGATATGGGCAGAGGAAACGGGATTATTTGGCGCACTCTTACTGATTCTATTATTCGTCGGCTTAATCACGCGCATTATGCAGACCGGTTGGCGTGCCGCGGCCGAGGGAAATGGCTTTGCAGCTTATCTTTGTTTTGGCGTTGGGCCTCATGTTTGCCGGGCAAGTTTTCATCAATATGGGAGCGAGCTCGGGATTACTGCCCACCAAAGGCTTGACGCTACCGTTTGTGAGTTATGGCGGATCAAGCTTGATCATGAACTGCGCCCTGCTGGGTATCGTGTTGCGTATTGCTCAGCAACTCCGACCAGAGCAGCGCACTGATCAAATCGTGTCGCGGAGAGTGGTATGACGGTCGAGCCAACACGTCACAATGCCCATCGCGCATTGATTGCGGCAGGTGGAACGGGGGGGCATGTTTATCCTGCGCTCGCCGTGGCCGGTGCTTTGTCTGAGCAGGGTTGGACCGTTGAATGGATAGGCACTGAACGAGGAATCGAACATCGACTCGTGCCCGCATCCGGAATTCCATTGCACTGCCTAAACGTGTCGGGTCTTCGAGGAAAAAGTCTCTTTGATCGAGCGCGAAGCCTGGTTAGGGTGATCGGTGGATTGTGGCGATCGGTGAACATCATCTGGCGGGTGCGACCCGATATCGTTCTAGGAATGGGAGGCTATGCGGCGGGTCCAGCAGGTCTGGCAGCTTGGTTGACGCGATCACCCTTAGTCATCCACGAGCAAAATGCTGTGGCAGGCACCACCAATAGATGGTTAGCCCCCTTGGCAAAGCGTGTGCTGTGTGGTTTGCCGGGTGAATTTGCGCGACGCCGCGACGCCCGTGTCGTTGGTAATCCTGTGCGTGCCAACCTCTGTGAGGTGGATCGCAGTGGGTTAGCCGAACTCTCAGGTTTTTCAGCGCAGCGGCCACTGAACTTGCTCGTGTTAGGCGGCAGCTTGGGTGCCGCACCACTCAATCGTCTTCTACCCCCGACCATCGATCGCCTAGTGATCAAGGGTCTGGGAGAGTCGATAGCTGTCTGGCAGCAATGTGGAGAAAGCAATCGGTCAGCCGCAGACGAAGCATGGCAGGGAACTCGATTTTCCCAATGCCAACGAGACGATTTTATTGACGATATGGCAACCGCTTACGCGTGGGCTGACGTGGTGATTGCGCGAGCGGGTGCATTGACGGTGTCGGAGCTGGCGGCGACAGGAACACCTTCCATACTGATTCCCTTGCCTCAAGCGATCGACGATCACCAGACGCGTAACGCGCAGGTGCTCACTGAAACAGGCGGCGCCGTGATGGTGGCACAGAGCGACGCGACGCCTGAATGCATCGCGGATCGTCTTGAGCAATGGATTCAGTCGCCGGTGAGTTTGCTGGAGATGGCACGGCGCGCTCTGGGGATGATCACGGCTAATGCCACTGATGAAGTGGTGGCAGTCCTCACAGAGGTGGCTCATGCGAATGACTGAGCCCACAAACCCAGTGCCCTCAATGGATCGGATCCAACACATCTTCATGGTGGGTATTGGCGGCGCTGGTATGAGCGGCATAGCGGAGGTTCTGAAGGGGCTTGGCTACACGGTTTCAGGATCTGATGTCTCTGACAGTACTGCCATTATGCGACTGCGGTCATTGGGTATTAACATCTTTATCGGTCATCAAGCTGAACACATTCAACACGCCGATGTGCTGGTGGTGTCGGCGGCGATCTCGAGGGACAACCCCGAGTGCATTGCGGCGAAAACAGCTCGGATTCCAGTGGTGCCTCGTGCTGAGATGCTAGCTGAGTTGATGCGTTATCGCTTTGGTATTGCGGTAGCGGGCACACACGGCAAGACCACAACAACCAGCTTAATCGCCTCTATTCTTGACGAGGCAGGCGCAGATCCCACTTTTGTTATCGGTGGGTTGCTCAATAAAACGGGAACCAATGCGGCCTTGGGTGAGGGGCGTTATTGGGTCGTCGAAGCCGACGAGAGTGACGCCTCTTTCTTACATCTTCAGCCGATGATGGCGCTGGTCACCAATATCGAAGCAGACCATATGGATCACTATGAGGGTGACCTATCACGTTATATCCAAGCGTTTGATGGCTTCCTCCACAACTTACCCTTTTATGGTTCCGCCGTGATGTGCCTCGATGATCCCGGTGTTCAGGATCTGTTGCCTGATCTGACACGAAGAGTGGTGACGTATGGGCAGCACCAAGACGCTGACTATCGGTTGGAAAATTACTCTGCCGATGGGCTACGCAGTCATTTTGATCTGATTCGACCCGCTGGTGCGACACCTTTGGCGCTGACGATTGGTATGCCGGGCCTTCACAACGCCCAGAATGCTGCTGGCGCGGCGGCACTGTGCTCTGAGCTTAATATTGCTGATCAGGCTATCGCAGTAGGACTGTCTGAATTCAGTGGTGTTGGACGCCGCTTTTCTGACTTGGGCGATGTGATTTGGTCAACCGGTTCAGCACGACTCATTGATGATTATGGACATCATCCGACCGAATTAGCGGTGACGTTGAAGGCCGTCCGAGAGGCTTTCGTAGGCCGGCGACTGGTCATGGTCTATCAGCCCCATCGTTATACCCGGACACGCGATCATTTTGATGAGTTTGTCTCGGTATTGAGTGAAGGCCAGCAACTCGTGTTACTCGATGTGTATTCAGCTGGTGAGCCGTCGATAAAAGGTGCCGACTCTCTCAGCTTGGCAAATGCGATACGCACCGATAGCGCGATCGACCCTATCGTCGTCTCAGACCAGACACAATTAGCGAAGACCTTGATTGAGGTGCTGCAAGATCAAGATGTGTTGTTGATGCAGGGTGCCGGCGACATAGGCCGACTTGCTGCAACCCTCGCACAGGCCGAGAGACTTGAGGTGTTGTCATGAATCAGAACTTGATTGATGGCGGAACAGTTGCGGTGCTATTGGGAGGCACTTCGGCAGAGAGAGCGATTTCGCTAGAGAGCGGCAATACTGTTGTGCACGCCTTAGAGCAGGCCGGCGCACACGTTTTACCCATTGATCCCGCGGTAGCGGGTTGGATGACACAGTTAAATGAGGTCGCGTTTGCCTTCAACTTATTGCATGGGCCGGGAGGTGAAGACGGCACTATCCAAGGTCTCTTAGAGTTAATGCAATTGCCCTATAGCGGATCGGGTGTTTTAGGCTCAGCGCTCTCAATGGACAAGATACGGACCAAGGTGCTTTGGCAGGGTGCAGGCTTTCCTACCCCTGATTTCCGAGTGCTCGAAGCGAGGTGCGATTGGGACGCCGTCATTGCTGATTTGGGTACTGTGTTTGTGAAGCCGTCCTTAGAGGGTTCCTCGCTGGGGATGGCGAAGGCAAGCACGGGAAAGGAACTCGAGGCCGCCTATCAGCAGGCCGTGACCTATGGTGCTGAAGTGCTGGCTGAGCAGTTCATCGAGGGCCCTGAATACACCATTTCAATACTCGGAGATAACACCTTACCCAGCATTCGTATCGAAGTCCCCGGAGATTTTTATGACTTTGAGGCGAAGTACCGCTCTGATGAGACGCAATTTTTTTGCCCTTCTGGTTTAGATGATCATGACGAGGCAGCGCTCTCTCAGTTAGCGTCGTCCGCGTTTCACGCGGTGGGCTGCACAATATGGGGTCGCGTCGATGTGATTCGTGATCAGGTGGGAGCTTGGCATTTGTTAGAGGTCAACACCGTCCCCGGTATGACATCGCATAGCTTGGTGCCTTTGTCGGCAAAGGCCGCGGGGCTCTCCTTAGCGGACCTGCTATCTCGCATTTATACAGACAGTGTGGGGGTAAGACATGCGCAAAGCTGATCCTTTGATGGCTGATGCGCGCCCGGCTGCCGGGAGAGCGGCTAACGCGATATCGACGATGCGGCGCTGGTGCAATCGACTGTTGTTGGGTTGTGCGCTGACCCTAACTGGTGTCGGGCTATATCAGGGTTCGACGGCGTTGGCTGCGAAGCAGGTTAAGACACTGACAGTGCGGGGCGATGTCCGCCACATTGATACCGAGGTGATTCAGGCTCGTTTAACGCCGCGGATTACTGATGGCTTTATGGCTGCAGATCTGCGCGATTTGCGTGATGAGTTGGAGTCCTTGCCCTGGGTTTATAAGGTCAATACGCGACGGCGATGGCCCGCAGAAATTGAGGTGGTGTTGGTTGAGCAGAGGCCATTAGCGCGTTGGAGCGATACCGGGTATCTCAATCATCAGGGGCAATTCTTTGCTGCGACGCAGGATGGTCAGTATGCGCATCTTCCTCTGCTCAGCGGCCCAGACGGCGCCGAAGGGACTTTGACAAGGCGCTACCAAATGCTGACATCGCAGCTTGAACCAGAGGGTCCTCACAATCGATGAGCTGTCGATTGATGCATTAGGGCAATTGTCAGTGAGGTTAATGAATGGCGTGCAACTTGTACTGGGTGCGAACGAATTGTTGCGACGGGTGACCCGCTTTAAACAGTTGTGGAGCGATAAGTTATCAACTCAGACGGTCGAAAAGATTGATCTGCGCTACGAGCATGGTGCGGCAGTGACATTCGGTCGCTCGGCACTGGCAATGCAGCCACTACGAGGTAGGGGAGAGGGATGATGGCCAATGACGACGGCAAACACATGATTGTAGGTCTTGATATTGGTACCTCTAAGGTGGTCGCGGTGGTGGGAGAGATCGACCCTGATGGAGGTATCGAAGTCGTGGGGATTGGCTCCCATCCCTCCCGAGGCATGAAAAAGGGCGTGGTGGTCAATATCGAGTCGACGGTGAACGCAATCCAGAGAGCGGTCGAGGAAGCAGAGCTCATGGCGGGATGCCAAATTCATTCGGTTTATGTCGGTATTGCGGGAAGCCATATTCGTTCCGTGAACTCGCACGGGATCGTCGCGATACGAGATCAAGAGGTATTTCAGCAAGATGTTGATCGGGTGATTGACGCAGCCCAGGCAGTTGCTATTCCCGCTGACCAGAAAATTCTGCACGTGCTGCCACAAGAATATGTCATCGACAATCAGTCAGGGATTCGGGAGCCCCTCGGTATGTCTGGTGTGCGACTAGAGGCCAAGGTTCACTTGGTGACCTGTGCCGTCAACGCGTCTCAGAATATTGAAAAATGTATAGAGCGCTGCGGCTTGTCGGTGGATGGCATCATCCTCGAACAATTGGCATCGAGCTACTCCGTTATCACCGAGGATGAGCGCGATTTAGGCGTCTGCCTCGTCGATATCGGCGGCTGGCACCTCAGATATCGCCATTTTCACTGATGGCTCGATACGGCATACCGGCGTAATTCCGATTGCCGGCGATCAGGTGACCAACGATATTGCAATGGCACTTCGAACCCCTACTCAGCACGCCGAAGAAATCAAGATTCGCTACGCCTGTGCACTGCCTCAGCTTGCTGGTGCTGAAGAGACCATCAAAGTGCCCAGCGTCGGGGACCGGCCACCGCGAGATTTATCACGACAATCATTGGCTGAAGTGGTTGAGCCACGTTACGACGAGCTATTCACGCTCATTCAGTCCGAGCTGCGTCGCTCTGGCTACGAAGAATTGATTCCTGCAGGAGTTGTCCTTACCGGAGGGACTTCCAAGATGGAGGGGGCAGTGGATCTGGCGGAAGAGATTTTCCATATGCCGGTCAGGCTAGGTGCACCTCAATACGCAAGGGGATTGCACGACATTATTCGAAATCCGATTTACGCCACCGCAGTGGGATTACTCCTCTATGGCGCAGAGGAGGTACGAAGTGGGATTCGGGAGCGTCAGGAACTGGCATTACAAAGTGTGAGCTTCGCCGGGCGAGTGAAGGAATGGTTCGCTTCGACATTTTTAACAGTAAAGAGCTTTAGCAGGGCCCTGCGGATTTGGGTCTTTTTAAAAACGGGGAGAAAATAATGTTTGAACTAGTAGATAGTGCACCACAAAGTGCCGTTATCAAGGTGATTGGAGTGGGCGGCGGCGGCGGTAATGCGGTCCGCCACATGATAGATCACCATGTCGACGGTGTGGACTTCATTTGTGCCAATACAGACGCGCAGGCGCTCTCTGATATTAGCTCCAAAACGGTGCTTCAATTGGGCGCGAGCATCACCAAAGGGACTCGGTGCGGGTGCTAACCCAGAGGTGGGTCGGGCTGCCGCACTCGAAGATCGTGATCGTATTGCCGATGCGCTACATGGCACTGATATGGTGTTTGTGACCGCGGGCATGGGAGGTGGTACCGGTACAGGCGCGGCGCCGATTGTTGCTGAAGTAGCGCGTGAGCTGGGATTTTGACGGTGGCAGTGGTGACGCGACCCTTCAGTTTTGAGGGTAAAAAGCGCGTCACTACCGCGGAAGATGGACTCAAGGAAATCGCGCAACATTGTGATTCTCTGATTACGATCCCCAACGAAAAGCTGCTCGAGGTGCTGGGTAAAAACACCTCAGTTGTTGGATGCGTTCAAAGAAGCAAACGATGTACTACTCGGAGCTGTGCAAGGCATTGCTGATCTCATCATTCGGCCCGGCTTGGTGAACGTTGACTTTGCAGATGTCCGGACGGTGATGTCAGAGATGGGTGCGGCAATGATGGGTACGGGTCACTGCCAGCGGCGAGGATCGTGCTCGAGAGGCGGCAGAGCGCGCCATTAATAGTCCGTTACTGGACGATATCGACCTGAGTGGTGCTCGGGGTATTCTGGTGAATATCACTGCTGGCTTAGATCTGTCACTGGGTGAGTTCTCTGAGGTCGGTGCGACCATCGAAGATATAGCTTCAGAAGACGCTACCGTAGTGGTTGGAACGGTCATTGATCCAGAGATGACCGATACCTTGAAAGTCACGGTAGTGGCGACAGGTCTCCGCAGTGCCGAGGCGCGCCCCGCACTGACGGCGGTCGATACCAGCGTCGCTAAGCGCCCACCGGGCGTCGGTGCCGACTACGATGATTACGATCTGCCCCCCGGCAGGCGTCAGCGCGCAGGCGCAACAGTGACGGCCAGACTGCATTGAAAATGGATGAGGGTCTGGATGAGCAGTTATTCGATGTGCCGGCGTTTCTGCGTCGCCAAGCGGACTGATTGATGGGTGATCGTCTGTAAAGCCCTGATGAATGTGAATAATCAGGGTGTGAGGGCTGGATTGCAGTAACGTGCCCTAGTAAGGTTTTCCTCTCTAGATCAGGGGAATCGCCATGCGGTGGCAAAGAACCTTACAAGAGTCGATAAAGTCGACGGGCGTGGGTCTGCATTCTGGTGACAAGGTGTCGATGACACTGAGTCCGGCACCGGTCGATACAGGTGTGGTGTTTCGTCGCACTGATTTAACTCCAGCTCGGGAAATCCCCGCTCGGGCGGATGGGGTTGATGAAACGGATTTATCGACCAGCCTTGGTACCGACGATGGTCGGGTCACGACAGTGGAGCACCTGCTCTCTGCGCTGTGTGGCCTGGGTATCGACAATGTTTATATCGATTTAGATGCCCCCGAGGTCCCCATCATGGATGGCTCAGCGGGCCCCTTTGTCTATTTACTGCAGACAGCGGGCATTTGTGAGCAGTCAGCCGCAAAGCGTTTTATTCGTGTGACTGAGAGCATTACCGTGAGCGACGGCGAGAAAACCGTGTCATTGCACCCTTACGAAGGCTTTAAGCTCAGTTTCGCCATTGATTTTGATCATCCCGTTTTCCGCGAGCAGACCGGTCGGGTCACCTTGGACATGGACACCGAGACTTTCGTGCGAGAAATCAGTCGTGCGAGGACCTTCGGGTTCGTACATGAATTCGAGTACATGCGATCTCGAGGCTTGGCACGAGGTGGGAGCGTTGACAATGCGATCGTGATCGACGATTTCCATATCCTCAATGAAGGGGGGTTGCGTTACGACGATGAATTTGTGAAGCATAAAATCTTGGATGCCATGGGCGATTTGTACCTCGCCGGTCATCAGTTACTCGCTGAGTATGATGGTTTCAAATCGGGCCATGCGATGAACAATCAACTGGTTCGGACGCTGCTGGCGCAACAAGAGAGTTGGGAATGGGCCACATTTGAAAACGAAAGCCCGTCGCCCCTAAATTGGCCATTGCCGCACAGTTTACAGCTGGTTTGAGTGCAATTTAGCCGGTTTAGGTTGGTGCTCAACGGTTTCACTTAACCCCTGAAAATGGCATAGTTCCGAGCCCGTTATTGCGATACCCGACCTTGAAGTTAATTTTCCTTAACCGCCACGCCGCATCGCGCACCCTGGAACTGGGCAGGTGGTCGTGGTTGTTGCTGTCCGCCTGTGTCATTGGTGTCCCTCTGGGATTGGTTGCAGTGAGTTATCAACTCGGATTCGATGGTGGTGTGAGATCGGAACAGTCGTCTCGTATTTCAATACGCGAGCAGCAAGCGACGGAGCGAGCAGAAGCCCTGGCGCAACTAAGTGTTGAGGCGCAGTCACGGCTAATCGCCATGACACGTCGTTTGGCGACGTTACAGACACAGATGACACGCCTTGACGCCCTTGGCGACCATCTCACCGAGCTGGCGGGACTTGAGTTGGGCGAATTCGATTTTTCTGGGCCACCGGCACTGGGTGGTCCGACGGTGCCGTTGCAGACCGATAGTGGGCCTAGCGTCCTTGAGATCAACACGCAGTACGATGCCTTAGAGGATTATTTTGCCGGCAGGGAAGTGCAGTTCGAGGTGCTGGCAGGGCTGTTGTCGTCGGAGCAGTTGAGAACCGAGTCGACCCCCGCTGGAAGACCGATACGATCTGGCTGGCAATCCTCGTCGTTTGGGAGCCGCATTGACCCGATTTCGGGTAAGCGCGCTTGGCATACCGGCGCTGACTTTGCAGGCCGTAAAGGCTCCGATATTCTTGCTGTTGCGAGCGGCGTTGTGAGCTGGAGCGGCGTGAAAGCCGGCTACGGCACTATGATTGAGGTCTCTCATGGCGATGGTGTGAGTACTCGCTATGCACACAATCAAGAAAACTTGGTCACATTAGGTGATCTCGTTCGTCGCGGCGATGTGATCGCCCTAATGGGCAGCTCTGGCAGGTCGACCGGGCCCCATGTCCACTTTGAGGTCTTCAAACACGGACGAGCCGTTGATCCGGCCTCTTATGTCCGCAGGACCCATCGTTAAACCAGCCGCTCTGCCGCTTTGATGTGTCGTTTCCAAGCATTTCCCCTTTTGACTGACCAGTGAGACTGCCATGCTGATCTCTACCATGAAAAAAATCTTCGGTACCCGTAATGACCGGGAGCTAAAGCGTTTGAGTAAAGTCGTCACCCGCATTAACAGCCTTGAGGCGGCAATGCAGGCGCTCGATGATGACAGCTTGCGAGCAAAAACGGCTGCCTTCCGCACCCGACTTGAAGCGGGCGAAACACTCGATCAATTACTGCCTGAGGTGTTCGCAGCGGTGCGAGAGGCCGGTGTGCGCGCGTTGAATATGCGGCATTTTGATGTGCAGTTAATCGGCGGGATGGCACTGAACGCAGGAAAAATTGCTGAAATGCGCACGGGTGAGGGTAAAACCCTCGTCGCCACGCTACCTGCCTATCTCAATGCACTGCCCAATCACAGCGTGCATTTGGTCACCGTGAACGACTATCTCGCTCAGCGAGATGCCGCGTGGATGAGTCCACTGTACGAGTTTTTGGGTTTAACCGTGGGGGTGGTGCGCTCGGGTCAAACGCCGGAGGAGAAGCGCGCTGCTTATGCCTGCGATGTGGTCTATGGCACCAATAACGAGTTTGGTTTTGATTACCTCCGGGACAATATGGCCTTTAGTCGGGCAGATAAAAACCAGGGTACGCTTGCGTTTGCCATTGTCGATGAGGTGGATTCTATCCTGATCGATGAGGCGCGCACGCCACTGATTATCTCGGGCGCGGTAGAGGACAGTTCAGCACTCTACAAGGCGATTAATCAATTGATTCCTAAGCTGACGCCCGAGCTAGAAGAGCAAGAGGGCGATTTTACGGTTGATGAGAAACAGCGCAGCATCGAATTAACCGAAGCGGGGCACGAAAAAGTCGAAGCCATGCTGATAGACGCTGGGCTGTTAGAGGGAGACGACTCGCTGTACGCCCCAACAAACTTGGGGCTTCTGCATCACGTTCACTCAGGTTTACGAGCACACGTGCTGTTTCAGCGTGACGTGGAATACATTGTGCAAGACGGCCAGGTCGTTCTCATCGATGAGCACACGGGCCGCACCATGGCGGGTCGGCGCTTATCGGAGGGGCTACACCAGGCGATTGAAGCGAAGGAAGGGGTGAATATTCAAAGCGAAAGCCAAACGCTCGCGTCTACTACGTTTCAAAACTTCTTTCGGCTCTACGACAAGCTCTCGGGAATGACAGGCACTGCCGATACCGAGGCTTTCGAATTCCAACAGATTTATGGTCTGGATTGTATCGTGATCCCAACCAATGTCCCGATGCTTCGGGATGATCTGAACGATTTGGTCTATTTGACCCGCGACGAAAAGTTCGATGCGATCATTGACGATGTGCAGTCCTGTATTGATTCGGGCGCGCCGGTTCTGGTGGGCACGGCGTCGGTAGAAACCTCCGAGGAATTATCCGAGGCCTTCAAGCGCAAAGATATTACGCACAAAGTATTGAATGCAAAGTATCACGAGCAGGAGGCAGAAATTATTGCCCAAGCGGGTCGTCCGGGCATCGTGACGATTGCGACCAACATGGCGGGTCGGGGTACTGACATCGTGTTGGGCGGCAATTTAGAGGCTGAGCTTGCCGGGCAAGGGGAGGCGCTTGACGACGCTGCGCGAGCAGCGCTGACCGCAGAGTGGCAAGTGCGCCACGATGCAGTGATTGCTGCGGGCGGGTTGCATATTCTCGGGACGGAACGACACGAATCTCGCCGGATTGATAATCAGCTGAGAGGGCGATCGGGTCGTCAGGGCGACCCGGGTGTTTCGCGCTTCTATCTCTCTTTAGAAGATAGCCTAATGAGAATTTTTGCTTCAGATCGAGTGAAAAGCTTCATGCAGGCGATGGGCATGGAGCGCGGAGAGGCGATTGAGCACCGAATGGTGAGTAATGCCATCGAAAAAGCACAACGTAAGGTCGAGGGCCGCAACTTCGATATTCGTAAGCAATTACTGGAGTACGACGACGTCGCGAATGACCAGCGACAGATTATCTACCGACAGCGGGATGAACTGTTATCGGATGATGAGATTGAAGATACCATTGCCGCAATCCGCGCCGATGTGGTGAGTGACGCTGTCGATGGATTTGTTCCACCAATGAGTGTGGAAGAACAGTGGGACATCCCCGGGCTTGAGAAGCAGCTCGAGGCTGAATTTGGTGTGGCAATGCCTGTCAGTCAGTGGCTTGAAGAAGATAACGCCCTTCACGAGGAGACATTACGGGAACGGATTTTAGCGGCGGTGCAATCTGCTTACGAAGAAAAGGCGCAAGGTGTTGGACCGGGAATGCGTCAGCTAGAGAAGCAGATCATGCTTCAAGTGCTGGACACGTTGTGGAAAGAGCACCTTCAGGTAATGGATCAACTTGCGGCAGGGAATACACCTGCGCGCTTATGCCAATAAGAATCCAAAGCAGGAATACAAGCGAGAGTCGTTTGAGTTGTTTGAGGGCCTGCTGCAGCGACTGAAATATGAAGTGATTCGTTTTCTGAGTCACGTGCAGGTTCAGCACGCGGACGAGGCAGCGGCGGTCGAGCAGCGCCGACGTGAAGCGGCGGCAAAACAAAGTATGGCGTTTGAGCATGCTGAGGCGAACCCAGTAGCCTCTGATCCCTCTGCAGTAGCGCCATCGCAGGCCCCGCCCCCACAGCCGATGACCCGGATGGAACCCAAGGTAGGCCGTAACGATCCTTGCCCCTGTGGTAGCGGAAAAAAGTATAAGCAATGTTGCGGTAAGGCATAGAATGATGCCGCGGCCGATGGTTATGGCGTGCAATGAGGGGTGCCGATGATCCACTCTGTGGCGGGCTTACGATTAGGCGTTGCACAGGCCGGGATTAAACTGGCCGACTACGATGATCTCGTACTGGTTTCGTTGGCGTCCGGCGCGAGTACGTCAGTGGTGTTCACACAGAATGCGTTTCGTGCCGCTCCGGTGCTGATTGCCGCGGAACACAGCCAGGCGAACCAAGGCCATACTGATTGGCTGTTAATCAATACGGGTAATGCCAATGCGGGCACCGGCGAGCCTGGCAAGCGGGTCGCACTTGAGTCCTGCCAAGCGGTGGCGGAGTTAACCGGATCGGCGAGTGACCGGGTGCTGCCCTTTTCGACAGGCGTGATCGGCGAGCCGCTCTCGGCTGAGCTGATCAAGCGGGCATTGCCTCACGCAGTCGGAGGACCTGTGCGACAACAATTGGGAGCGCGCTGCCGCCGCGATTTTGACGACGGATACGCGAGCTAAATTGCGAAGTGTCTCGATCGACCTAGGTGGACAAACCTGTGTGATCACGGGAATGGCCAAGGGCGCTGGAATGATCTGTCCTAATATGGCTACGATGCTGGGCTTTATTGGGACGGATGCTCAAATCGCGCCGGCTTTGCTCGACAGCCTGTTGCGAACCGCTGTTGCCGCAAGCTTCAATCGCATTAGTGTCGATGGTGACACGTCTACGAATGATGCGGTCACGCTGTCTGCGACCGGGCAATCGTCTGTGGTGTTGGAGGCAGAGTCACCGACTACAGCACTATTTTTGGATGCGTTGACGACGCTCATGATTGAGTTGGCGCACGATATTGTTCGCGACGGCGAGGGGGCGACTAAGTTTGTTGAAGTGCGTGTCGAAGGGGGTGCCTCTGAGGCGGCCTGTGATCAGGTAGCCCGGACGATAGCCCACTCTCCCTTAGTCAAAACCGCCCTGTTTGCCTCAGACCCCAACTGGGGCAGGCTCTTAATGGCCATTGGGCGAGCCGGCGTAGAGACCTGAATACCAGTGTCATATCAATTCATATCAATGGGGTGTTGATTGCAGAGGAGGGTGCTCGTGCTGCCTCCTATACCGAGGAAGCGGGTCAGGCAGCCATGGCAGATCGCGATTTAATAATCGAGGTGAACCTGAATCAAGGATCCGCGGTGTCATCGCTCTGGACCACGGATTTGTCCTATGACTACGTCAAGATCAATGCTGACTATCGGACCTGAGGGTAGAGGTGGTGGCGGCAATCGTGGTCGATTCTGAACAGAGGATCCTCATGGCCCAGCGAGCCGATTGGCAACACCAAGGGGGGAAATGGGAGTTTCCTGGCGGTAAAGTAGAGCCCGGCGAGACGATTACTGACGCACTCCTGCGCGAATTGAAAGAAGAATTGGGAGTGACAGTGCTCATCAGCGAGCCGTTCATGACGTTGCAGCATGACTACGGTGATCAATGCGTCTGCTTAGCGGTCTATCGCGTTACCAGCTGGCGGGGTGAGCCGTCGGGGATGGAAGGGACAGCCCTTAGCCTGGCAGCAGCCTGCTGATTTGATTGACTGGCCATTTCCCGCCGCGAATCAGCCCATACTAAAGAAGCTATTGGCGGGTTAATGGTGCGCTCGCGCCAGCAAGGTTTGGTGGAGGGCGTCTGTTCGGTGGTGTAGCGTGTCGAGGCACTCGCTGTTATCGATCACAATATCGGCGCGACTCAATCGGGTTTCCCGGTCACATTGTGCGGCCATTATTTTTGTGACCAGCGCTTCATCGTTTTGATCGCGCGCCATGGTGCGCTCGATCTGTAGCGACTCCGGGACATCGACCACCACTGTGATATCGACCATCTCAGATTGGTTACCCTCGAGCAGGAGCGGTGAGCTCAGCACCACGTAAGGAGAACTGGCGTTTCGCAACTGGGCCGCCAGCTCCTCTCGTATTTTCGGATGAGTGATGGCCTCCAGCATTTTCCGCTTTTGCTCGTCCGCGAAGACCAGTTGGCGCAATGCGGGCCGGTCGAGCTGTCCATCGGGCAGGAGATACTCGGCGCCAAAGGTGTGGGCGATCTCTGCGAGTGCGGGCATACCCGGCGCCACCACAAGCCGTGCGACCACGTCGGCGTCGACAATGGTAATGCCCTTTTGAGCCAGCCAGTCGGTGACCGCGGTTTTACCGCTGCCAATACCGCCAGTGATCCCCACGCGCAGCATGCTAAGGGCTCACCCACTGTAAATACTGTGCGACAAGGGTGTCGCCATAAAACAAGGCGAGCAGGCCCGCCCCTGCTAAATAGGGGCCAAATGGCATTGGCGTGTTGCGTCCCTGACGGGTTAACGCGAGGATCGTGAGACCCAGCAGCGCGCCAACAAGCGATGACAGCAGAATGATGAGGGGAATCGCTTGCCAGCCGAACCACGCGCCCAGAGCAGCCAGCAGCTTAAAGTCACCATAGCCCATGCCCTCTTTGCCAGTAACCAACTTGAACGCCCAATAGACACTCCACAATGCGCCGTAGCCGAGCATGGCCCCGACAACGGCGGCGGGTAAGGTGGTCCAGACCTGAAATAAATTCACGCCCAACCCCAGCCACAGCAGCGGCAGGGTGAGCGAATCTGGGAGAAGTTGTTTGTCGAGATCGATGCCGGTTAATGCAATCAAAAACGCGATGAGTATGAGTGCGCTGAGCGCCTCTGCGCTATAACCAAATTGCCAAGCCGCCGCCGCGAACAATATTCCTGTGATCAGCTCGATCAGTGGATAGCGGATCGATATTGTGGCACTGCAGTCAGCACAGCGTCCGCGCAATACCAACCAACTCAACACGGGGATATTGTGCCATGCCCGGATGGCAGCGCCGCACTGGGGGCAGGTCGACCTGGGGTGGGCCAAAGTGAGTGGGGTATCGGCCGGGATCGGTTGATCCATCAGTTCGCAGCAGTCTTTGTGCCATTGCGATTCCATCATGCGCGGCAGGCGAATAATGACAACGTTGAGAAAACTGCCAATGATCAGCCCTAATGCGCCGCAGGTGAGCGATAAAAGAACAGGATCTGATAAAAGAAGAGGCATGGCCTTTACCGCTTTGTGAAAGGCATTTAAATGACCGATCCCAGCATAAAAATGGGGAGGTACATCGCGATCATCAGCCCTCCCACCAATACGCCGAGCACTGACATAATGAGCGGCTCCATGAGTGAGCTCAGACTGTCTACGGCATTGTCCACGGCGGCCTCATAATGATCAGCGACTTTACTGAGCATATCATCAAGTGATCCTGATTCTTCGCCAATGGCGATCATCTGTAACAGCATGACCGGAAACAAGTCGGTGGATCGAATCGAGGCGGTGAGCGCTTGCCCGGCGGTGACATCGTTTCGAATACGCCTAATACCGCGGGCGTAGACCGCGTTACCCGCCGCACCGGCGGTAGAATCTAAGGCCTCAACCAGTGGCACCCCAGCGGCAAAGGTGGTCGACAGCGTTCGAGAAAAACGAGCAATCACCGCGTCGTGGACGATCGTGCCAATAATAGGCAGTTTGAGAGACAGTGCGTCGACCCAGTCCGATACCCGCTGGTACCGTTGTTTGGCCTGTGAGAAAAGATAACCGGCGACCAATAAAGAAATGAATAAGAGCAACCACCAGGCTTGGACCCAGTCTGAGAGTGCGATTACCAGTAAGGTGAATGCGGGGAGCTCGGAACCAAATCCCTGAAATGTCTCGGCAAACTGAGGGACCACTTTGACCAGCAAAATAGCCGTCACCACGATAGCCACCACAACGACCGCCGTCGGGTAGGTGAGGGCCTTTTTTATTTTTGCCTTGAGCGCCTCGGTTTTTTCTTTGTAAGTGGCAACACGATCTAACATGGTTTCTAATGTGCCCGAATTTTCGCCAGATGCGACCAGACAGCAAAAGAGTTCGTCAAATTGTCGCGGGTGCTTACTCAATGCATCAGCAATGTTAATGCCGGAGGCCACATCTGTACGTAAGTCGTTAATGAGCTTGCGCATGCCGTCGTGTTCGGTGCCGTCTGCGACAATCGTAAAGGCCTGAACCAGCGGTATCCCTGCTTTCATCATCGTGGCGAGTTGTCGCGTGAAGATGGCGATATTGGCAGGCGTTATCTTTTTTGGCCCAAAAAGAGTGAATTTCTTAGCCTTTTTTCTGACGGTTTTAGTGGTGACGCCCTGTCTGCGCAGTTGCGCGCGTGCCATGGCGGCAGAACTTGCCATTTCTTCGCCGGCGGAGGGTTGTCCATTGCGGTCAGTGCCGCGCCACACAAATACAATACTGTCTGTTGTCATTGTCTCGCTCCACTCATGTGGGATGGTGGTGATCAGTCCGTTGTCACCCGGCTGACTTCTTCAGGCTGATCAGTCCATCGGCACATTTTTTCAGCGCCGATTGTCTGAGGTCGTCAAAGCCCGCCTCGCGCGCCACGCGATCTAGTTCAATAGAGTTCGCGCCATCCATAATGGCGGCAGCAAGGGGTTTGGTGATTCGGACCACTTCGTAAATGCCGACCCTCCCTTTGTAACCATCCTTGCATTGGTCACACCCAACGGGCTGTTTGATGGTTGCATTGACGAGTTGTTCGAGGGTGAATCCCATCTCTAAGAGCGCACCCTCAGGCACTGTAGTTTGTGGTTCGGCGCAGTGCTTGCAGAGGCGACGGGCGAGTCGCTGCGCGATGATCAGTGTCACCGACGCGGCAATATTAAAAGCCGGTATGCCCATGTTCAGGAGTCGTGTGACCGTCTCGGCCGCATTATTGGTATGCACGGTCGACATCACTAAGTGCCCGGTCTGAGCCGCTTTGATGGCAATTTCCGCGGTCTGCAGATCACGAATTTCTCCGACCATGATGACGTCTGGGTCCTGGCGGAGAAAGGAGCGCAGCGCCTCGGCAAAGTTGAGCCCCACTTTGGGGTTTACCAGCACTTGATTGATGCCCTGCATATTGATTTCCACGGGATCTTCAGCAGTGGAAATATTGCGTTCGGGTTCATTTAAAATATTGAGACCGGTATAGAGCGAGACGGTTTTGCCTGAGCCGGTGGGTCCGGTGACTAAAATCATCCCTTGGGGTCGGTGCAGGGCCTCGAGGTAGAGTCCCTTTTGATCTGCTTCATAGCCGAGTGCATCGATACCGATCTGCGCCGAGCTGGGATCCAGGATTCGCAGTACGATCTTCTCGCCATAGAGGGTGGGTAGGGTATTCACGCGGAAGTCGATCGCACGCTTTTGCGAGAGTTTCATCTTGATGCGGCCATCTTGAGGCACGCGCCGCTCGGAGATGTCCATCTGTGACATCACCTTCAGTCGCGCCGCTAAGCGAGGCGCTAAATTGCGCGGTGGCTTTACCACCTCGCGCAACATCCCGTCGGTCCGAAACCGCACTCGGTAATCTTTTTCGTAGGGCTCAAAGTGTATATCTGAGGCGCCTTGTTTTACGGCATCCAGCAGCACTTTGTTGACGAACTTGACGATCGGCGTGTCGTCCACAGCGTCGGTCACGTCAGGTCTTCGAGCGCACCGTCACTGATCTCAAGATCGTATTCGCCGTCGTTGCCGAGTGAGGCCATATCAGAATCAAAGCCGCCAGCTTGCTCGGCGAGTTCGTCAATAAGACGGTTGAGCGCCTGGTCCTCCACTAATACGGCATCGGTATTGATGCCTGCCGCAAATTTGAACTCTGCTAATGCGGCTTGATTCATCGGGTCAGAGATCGCGACGAACAGACAGTTACCGCGGTGAAATAGCGGCACGGCGCGATATTTCATCATAAGTGCGGCATCGATTTTTTGATTCGGCAGCATGTCGCGGTTCATCGCGGTTAGGTCAAATATCGGTAGCCCAAACTCAGCCGAAGCGGGCTCCGCCAGCGCGCGGCTGTCGATAGCGAGGGTGTCGATGAGATAGCGCATCAGGGAGACGCCCGTGGCTTTGGCATCCTCTTCGGCAATGGTGGCTTGGGCGGCTGTCAGTACACGATCGGCCACCAAGCGCCCAGCCAGTCCTCGGATGTTCGATCGAGTCGTTTGTGGGACGGGTGCGTTCATGTTGCGCAGGATTGTGCCAAACGGCAATGCGTGACCTTTTGGGCTCGACCCGATAAGACCGCGCCCGGAGCGATCAACACTGCTGCGACCTGCATCTGAGGCGCGTTACGGGGTGATCGATGCTTTGTTTTAACGCTGTTGGCGTGAGCAGATGCGTTCATGTGTAGCTCTGTCGTTATCAGAGGGTCAAGCCGGTAGACATTGTCTTTGTGTCCCCTAATGAGGCAACGCATCCCGGTAGCTTGCGGCGACATCCGATTTTTTTAAGGATCGTTCGCGCTGGCATCACAGGCCGCGTAGCTCTCAGAGAGGCCAAAGGGAGCGGACTCCGTTTGATGGTTAATAGTGTGTTGTGATCAGCACAGGCTTTCTGCAATGCAGGTACTCACATTGCCTGTTGCGTCTTTCTCCCAAATCACAGGGGCAGAGAGCGCTTTTGGTTTAAGTATGTACGTTGCGTTATCTACGTCAGCAGTACCCGTTGCCGTGATTATCCCCCCCGCAACCGTTACCGACGCCATGGCCCCATTAGCGCTTGGAGCTGCTGGAATACCACATTTTTCATGCACCAAATTGGCAGCTGTCGTGCATCCAGTAGCACCTGTCTGTATCGCGATTTCGATCGCTATTTTGTAGGGTGCAGCGGCCGCAATCACTTCGGTAAATTTCGCACGCTTGGTGTAGGTGTCATAAGCCGGCAGTGCCTACTGCAGCTAAAATACCGATGATCGCAATGACGATCATCAGTTCGATGAGCGTAAAGCCTTGTTGTGGTTGTTTTTGCATGTCTCTCTCCTTAGAAACGGGATCTTTCCTGCCCTTGGTTTGCATGCTGCAATGCCAAGCCGGCAGGCTGCTTTTCCATGCTAGCACTTTCAACCTAACGCATTTATTCGCATAATGCGACTTTTATTTCATTATGCAAAAATGAGCAATAGGTACCTTAATCACCCGTCTAATTCCGTGGTGAGAAAAACGGTGTCGGTGTCAGCGATGCCAGAGGCAGTATCGCCTCTGGTCGAGATGAGACAGGGGAGTTGTCTGAAATGAAGCAGAGGCCAATCGAGCCGTCTAAGACGGCTCAACAGCGCGGGTCACCAGCGCGGCAAGGTAGCTTTTAGTACTGCGCCCGCTTTACGCCTGGGCTTTAAAGGCCAGCCGACGTCGGTGCAAAACCGGCTCGGTGTAGCCATTGGGCTGCAGGGTGCCTTCAAAGACCAGTTCGCACGCGGCTTGAAAGGCGTGGCTGGCGGCCAGGTCGGCAGCCATTGGTTGGTAGCTGGGATCTGCTTGGTTTTGTGCGTCGACCACAGACGCCATTCTGGTGAGGGTCTCTCGGACTTGTTGCTCGCTCACAATCCCATGATGCAGCCAGTTGGCAATGTGCTGACTGGAAATGCGCAGGGTGGCTCTATCCTCCATTAATCCAATATTGTGAATGTCGGGCACCTTTGAACAGCCGACCCCGTGCTCCACCCAGCGGACCACGTAACCCAAGATGCCTTGCGCGTTGTTGTCGAGTTCCTGCTGAATCGTGTCGGCTGAAAGGCCGCTGGTATCGCCGAGGGGGACGGTGAGCAATTCGGGCAGTGAGCGGCGGTGTTTGCCGGCCAACGTGCCCTGAACTTGGGAGACAGAAATGGTGTGGTAGTGGGTTGCGTGGAGCGTGGCTGCGGTGGGTGAGGGCACCCAGGCGCAGTTTGCCCCCGACTGTGGATGGCCTATTTTAGTGTTTAGCATCTCTGCCATCAGGTCAGGCATGGCCCACATGCCTTTTCCGATCTGCGCTTTACCCTGCAGTCCACAGGCTAAAAAATTTGTTCCAGTCCTCGTAGGCGGTGATCCAAGTCTCCGCCTTCATTGCTGTTTTAGCTGTGATGGCGCCGGCTTCCATGCTGGTATGAATTTCGTCCCCCGTCCGATCAAGAAAGCCCGTATTGATGAAGACTACTCGTTCAGACGCGCGTTTAATGCACTCTGCGAGATTGACGGTCGTCCGCCGCTCTTCATCCATGATGCCCATTTTTAGGGTGTTACGTGTCAACCCAAACAGGTCCTCGATGCGGCTGAACAAATTCACCGCCAGCGTGACTTCATCGGGACCGTGCATTTTGGGTTTGACGATGTACATGGAACCGGCTCGAGAATTTTTCATCGGGCTATCGCCACGCAGGTCGTGGAGCGCGCAGAAAGTGGTGAACAGGCCATCCATAAACCCTTCAGGGATTTCATTTCCCTGCGCATTGAGCACGGCGGGGTTCGTCATCAAATGACCGACGTTACGCACAAACAGCAAGCTGCGGCCGGGCAAGGTCAGCGCACTACCATCTGGACGCGTAAATGACCGGTCTGGCTGTAATCGACGCGTGACGGTTTCACCGCCTTTTTTAAAGGTATCCGTGAGCTTGCCGGTCATCAGCCCCAGCCAGTTGCGATAGATAATCGCTTTATCTTCTGCATCAACCGCCGCAACGGAATCTTCGCAATCCTGAATCGTCGTCAAAGCCGATTCTAAGCAAACATCTTTCACACCCGCGGCATCGGTTGTGCCAATCGGATGGCCTCGGTCGATCTGGATTTCGGCATGCAGACCGTGATGTCTCAGCAGAATGCTATCGGGCGTGGCGGGATTCCCGGTAAAGCCCACCCATTGCGACGCGTCCACCAATTGAGCCTGCGACCCGTCACTCTGCTCGATCACCAAAGCGCCGTCCACGATGGCGTAAGCGGCGGCCTGCTGATGACTGCCTTGATCGACTGGAAAATGTGTGTCGAGAAAGCGCCTAGCCCAGGCGATCACGCGATCGCCCCTGACCGCATTGTAGGCGCCGCCACGTTTCGCGCCGTCGGTCTCGGCAATGGCATCGGTGCCATAGAGTGCGTCGTAAAGGCTGCCCCATCGTGCATTGGCAGCATTTAACGCAAAGCGTGCATTCATCACGGGCACCACCAGTTGAGGGCCGGCGATCTGGGCAATTTCAGGATCGACGCCCTCGGTGCTGATCTGAAAGGGCTCGGGCTGCGGGCAGAGGTAGCCAATGTCAGTGAGAAACGCCTGATAGGCCGCCACATCCCATGGCGCATCGCGGTGGTCGCGATGCCACTGGTCAATGTGTGACTGCAGCGCGTCTCGCTCTGCGAGTAGCCGCGTATTGTCAGGTCCTAGATCTGCCCAAATATCGGCCACACCTTGCCAAAATTGCTCGGCGGTAACGCCTGTTCCGGGTGCTATTTCATTGGTTACCAGCGCGTGCAGTGTGGCATCGATGCTCAGGCCGGCGCATTCAATTCTCTCGGACATAGTCAAACTCCAATGGCTTTTAACCCAGTTCTCAATCCAGTCGCAATCCAGTACGTCCAGTCCAATCCAGTGATATGGCAATCGCGGTGAGGGCGTTACTGTACTGATTCACTCTCAGTGCGGACAGGGGTTTAAGCGATAGGGATTATTCGTAGCGCTTATGTTCCTGTCGGCGCGCTGCTGTGAAGCGAGCGAGCAATACCGGTGATGAATTGGCGTACCCAGCGATGGGGCGCGTTGTTATGCAGCAGTGGGCTCCATGCCATCTTGAGTTCCAGCGCGGGGATCTCAAACGGCACGTCGCGGACCACCACACGTGGATTATCCCGTTTGAGCCAGGTCGCGCGGGTGGGCAGGGTTACAATCAGATCGTTTTGCTCTGCCAGCGTCATGGCCGCTTGGTAATGTCGAGTAAAGACGCGAATGCGACGTTTCTCTCCCTGTTTGGCAAGGGCGCTGTCGACCCAGCCGAGGCGCTGTACATCATCGGGGTCAACGCCCACGCCTACCCCCATACCCGTTTTGCTCACCCAAATGTGATTGGCGTGCAGATAGCTCTCGAGGGAAAAATTGTCGAGGATGGGGTTATCCGGACTCAGCAGGCAAGAGAAGCTATCCTCCCAAAGGGTGATTTGGTGGAACGACTGGGGCATCTGGTCGAATCGATTGATCACCAAATCAACTTTACCCCGCTCAACATCAAGAAAACTCACGTCTGAAGGATTCATAATATCGAGGGTGATACCGGGCGCGTGTTCTCTGAGCTGCGCTAGTACCGCAGGGAAAAGCGTCGACTCGGCATAATCGCTGGCCATGATTCTGACCACCGTTTGTGCCTCACCCGGGGCAAATTCGCTCGCCGGTTGCATGGCAAGGTCGACACCTAAAAGGATTTCTTTAACCAGTGGTTCCAGCTCGAGTGCCCGCTCGGTAGGATTCATCCCCTCAGAGGTTCGCACGAGTAGCGGATCATCGAAAAGGGCTCTGAGACGCCTCAGTCCGTTACTCATGGCGGGCTGAGAGAGGCCAAGTTGGTTTGCCGCCTGCGTCACATTTCGTTCACGCAACAAGACTTCTAAGTAAACCAGCAGGTTTAGATCAATTTGGTGTAGGTTTTTCATATACTACCCACGGCGGCGTAAGCGTTATTCACGGTGTGAATTGTAACTCTTTGGCCATACTTTTGCCGTATGGGGGCCCTTTGGTAATAATGGCCACGTAAATCAACGAAATATGAACGCGAGGACACGCCTTATGTACAGGGCTCCCACCGAAGACATGCAGTTTTTAATCGACGACGTACTGGACGTGGGCAGCGTTTTGGGGCCGCTCCCTCACTACGCTGATCTGGGGTTGGGGACCGAGCTGACCACCGCTTTACTCGACGAAGCCGGCAAGTTCGCCGCCGATGTGGTCTCGCCGTTGCGCCGCGTTGGCGACACGCATCCGGCTCGGTGCAGCGACGCAGCCGTCACGATTCCACCGGGGTACGGTGAGGCAATTCGGCAATTGGGAGCCGGCGGGTGGGTCGGCATCAGTGCGCCACAAGATCAGGGTGGGCAAGGCTTGCCCGAGCTATTTGGCACCGCCGCCTGCGAAATGTGGAACAGCGCTGATATGGCCTTTGCGTTGGAGCCTTTTCTAAGCGCTGGTGCGGCTTTGGCGATCGCCGCACACGGCAATGATGAGCTGAAAGCCACCTACTTGGAAAAGATTTATTCAGGCGAGTGGTCGGGGACCATGAATCTGACTGAGTCCGGCGCAGGTTCTGATCTGGGTCCGATGAAAACGCGTGCTGAGCGTGACGGAGACCACTATCGATTATTCGGTCAAAAGATCTACATCACTTGGGGCGATCACGACGCCACGGAGAACATTGTTCATCTGGTATTGGCTCGATTACCCGATGCCCCCGCGGGCAGTCGCGGCATCTCTCTGTTTCTGGTCCCCAAGTTTTTGGTGGGGGCAGACGGCGCGCTGGGAGCCCGCAACGATGCCTATCCCGTCTCCGTTGAGCACAAGTTAGGGATCCATGGGAGTCCGACCTGTGTCATGGCTTATGGTGACAATGACGGTGCCTTGGGCTACCTAGTCGGAGAAGAAAATCAGGGGCTGGCCTGCATGTTCACCATGATGAATGAGGCGCGGTTAAAGGTCGGTTTGCAAGGATTGGGTGCGTCGGAGGGCGCTTACCAAAAGGCGGTCGCTTATGCGCGAGAGCGGGTGCAAGGCAATGTGCCGATTATTGAGCATGCCGATGTGAAGCGCATGCTGCTAACAATGCGTGCCCTGAACGAAGCCATGCGAGCCCTTGCCTACTCAGAGGCGGTCACCATGGATCTGGCGCATGCGGGGCCGCCAGAGACTCGGGAGTCGTCGCAGCGACGCATCGATTTGATGATCCCGGTGATCAAAGGCTGGCTGACGGAGCTCGGTATCGAGGTCACCTCGCTGGGTGTGCAAGTCCATGGCGGAATGGGATACGTGGAGGAAACGGGTGCAGCCCAATATCTCCGTGACGTCCGGATTACGCCGATCTATGAGGGAACGAATGGGATTCAGGCCGCCGATCTGCTCAACCGCAAGCTGGGGCGAGACAACGGTGCCGCGATGGAGGCGGTTCAAGGCGAGATCCGATCGCTGGCAACGCGATTACAGGGCGATGCTGACTCCCGCCTGGCTGCTATCGGCGAGTGTCTTGCCGCGGCGCTCGCAGATCATGTCAGTACCACGCAGCGACTGCTGGCCATCTTGCCCGAGGATCGCTTTGCCGCATTGGGTGGGTCATTCGATTACATGATGCAGACCGGTTACCTATTTGGTGGCTGGCAGCTGGCACGGGGTGCGCAAGTGGCGGCACAGGTCGCGGCTGGGGGTGACCGGGTTACTTTTTGTGAGCGCAAAGTCGCCACTGCGTTATTTTACATGGAGCGGTTACTCCCACGCGCGCGGGCACACGCCGGTGCCATCGCAGTCTCAGGGGATAGCCTGACCGATTTTGCCCTCGATTGGCTGTGATCCCATGACGATCTTCACGACGCCAGATTTATCGGATCTCCACCCTGAGCTGAAACATCTCTCACTGCAGTTTCGGCAGTTTGGATTGCGACAGTGTTTTGCGGGACCGATATCAACGATTGCTTGTCACGCAGATAACTCTCGGGTCGCTGAGGCGGTGTCAGAACCGGGGGAGGGGCGGGTGTTGCTGGTGGATGGTGCAGGTGCCTTGCATCGTTCATTGCTGGGAGATCGGCTCGCTCAACTGGCCGCTGATCATCGGTGGGCCGGTGTTGTCGTCTTGGGCGCGATTCGCGACGTAGAGGTGATTGATGATATCGATATTGGTGTGCAAGCCTTGGGAGTCTGTCCGGTCAAAACGGAGAAGCGTGGCGCTGGCGAACGCGATATCACCTTAACGGTGTGTGAGATGACGATTTGCCCGGGCGATTGGCTTTACGCTGATCGCAACGGTGTGCTCATTGGGCCTCAAGTGGCGCTTTAGGCGGAGCAGTGATCGTCATAGACGGTTGGCAGCGCCGGGTGAAGGCAGGGTCAGGCAATGCGCATGGAGAGATCCAGTGCGCGAATATGTTTGGTCAATGCGCCGATGGAAATTAGATCGACTCCCGTTTCTGCAATGGCAACGAGGGTGTGATCCGTAATATTACCTGAGGCCTCTAATTCAGCGTGACCTGCAGTTCGAGCGACCGCTTCTCGCAGTGCGGCAAGGGAAAAATTGTCGAGCATGATGCGGTCCGGTGCCTCAGACAATGCAGTGTCTAGCTCTTCCAGCGTTTCTACCTCAATCTCGATGAGTGTGTCGGCAGCGATGTGGCGTGCCGCGACGATGGCTTCGCGAATGCCGCCCGCGGCAGCGATGTGGTTTTCTTTGATCAAAAAAGCGTCGAATAATCCAATACGGTGGTTATAGCAGCCACCGCAGGCGACGGCATATTTTTGTGCGAGCCTCAATCCGGGCACCGTTTTTCGTGTATCAAGTAATCGCACGTCAGTATGTGCAACGCGGTCAGCGTAGTCTTTTGCCACGGTGGCAGTGCCCGAAAGCGCTTGTAAAAAATTCAATGCTGTCCGCTCAGCCGTTAACAGCGCACGAGCGGGTCCGGTGACGCGAAACAGGGTATCGCCCGCATCAAGGGGGTCTCCATCCGCCGCCAGCCAAACCGTGCTGCAACGCGGGTCAACTTGCCGGAATGTCTCATCGGCGAACGCCTTGCCACACAGTACGCCCGCCTCACGCGTGATCACGTCTGCGCTGGCGAGGGCGTCGGGCGCGATCAATGAGGCGGTGATGTCTCCTTCACCCACATCTTCAGCAAGGGCTTGTTGGACGCGTTCTGAAATATACTGAGCACTGATCATGGTGTTGTCCATGTTGCTTAAAAAAATAACCGAAAAGGGGAGCAACCCTCGCCGGTGCGATAAGATTACCCCGTGATGACCTCGAGTGACCAATGGAAGTTTGCGAATGGATGGCTGGCCTGCGCGCGCCCAGTGCCATCGCCCAACTTCAATGCGCGAGCCACCGAGGTATCACCAGAGTTGATTGTCATTCATGGCATATCGTTGCCGCCGGGCGAGTATGGTGGCCCTTACATCGAGGCGCTCTTTACCAACCAACTGAATCCCGCCGATCACGCTTATTTTTCTCAAGTTGCCCACCTAAGGGTTTCCGCTCACTTTCTGATTCGTCGCGACGGGGAGATAGTGCAATTTGTATCGACCGACGACAGGGCGTGGCATGCGGGGGAGTCGTGCTGGGAACACCGCTCAAATTGTAATGACTTCAGCATTGGTATCGAAGTAGAAGGCTGTGATGAGGAGCGCTATGCGGTGCCGCAGTATCGGGCGCTGGCGCAGTTAATTCGGGCGGTGCGAAATCAATATCCGGCCATTCAGCACGATGCTATTGTGGGCCACTCAGACATCGCGCCGACGCGTAAAACAGATCCTGGGCCAGCTTTCGACTGGTTGCAGTTAAAGCAGTTGCTAGGAGCAGTAAAAGGAGAGCAGGGGTAGTGTCATACTTGGTGTTTATTGTGGCAGTGGGGCTGTTTGCCTTATTTGGCGGCGGTGGCCCTCTGCATCGCGATACCTGGTTTGATCCAATGATGCGCAGGATCGATGCATTGGCTTTGGATCCGCCGTTGTCGCTCGCACTGCGGGTGGCGGTACTCCTAGTGATTTTTCTATTCCTTTTCTCGGTGCTCGCCTTTTTTCTGGGGGAGCTGGGCGAGGCGTTGATGTCTGTTGCCTTGTTGTACTTTGCTTTTGGGCGAGATGATTACCCAACGGATTTACAGCGCTTTTTGGCTCGCGCTCGCGTAGGCGATCTTCACGGTGCAGAAATGCTGGTCACGGAGCCAAATGCCCTTCCCGAGCAGGGCATTGCGTTGCCTGATGCGGCGCTACGGGCATTCGGGTATCGCGGTTTTGCCCGCTGGTTTCCGACCGTATTGTATTTTTGCCTGTTAGGGCCTTTTGCCGCGGTTGGTTACCGACTTATTGACCTCATGAATGTGCGCTCAAATGGCCAATTTCAGTCTGCGGTAGCCTTGTTAGAATGGTTACCAGCCCGCGTGGTGTTACTGACTTTTTCGCTGTTAGGTGACTTCGAGAAAAGCCGCAGTCTTTTGACAGACCAAGCGTTTGATAAAACCTACTCCAATCAGTCGCTGCTCTCCCTTAGCATTGCGCGCGCGTGGCATTTGGATCTCAGTGCCGCAGAGACGCCCACTGGTGTGGTTGAAGTGGTGGAGACCACGCAGAAAGCGATCAGTCGTGCCACCGCCGTGTGGATCGTCGCCATTTCTTTGTTCGCGCTCCTGTAAGGCGCCACTGGCTTGAGCCAGCAAAGGGACTGAGCGCACTCGCCAGTGCTTTTTGATTAACACTGACACCTTTTGGGCTAAGAAGCAGAGCGCCTCACCTTTTCTGTGGCCTGAATCTCATCGTAGAGAGCCTGCAATACCGGGGTGGCGGGTGGCTCAGTAACCAAATGCGTCAATAGCCAGCCCAGTATCCACTCAACTTCTGTGGGATCACCACGGGTTAGATCTACTTTCATCGAGGAATCATTTGCTGCGGTGGCCTGACAAATAGCTTTGACTCGACTCGGTAACGCGTCGGCAATCGCCGTTTCACCCGCCGCAGTCAATAGGCGTTGTACTTCAGTGATGGCGGCCTCAGTGCTGCTCAGCAATTGAGGTTTTAGCAAAGCGCCGTTTTTCACCTGATGAATCGCTGTGAGGGGATTGATCACCGCATTGACGGCGGTTTTGGCCAGTAATATCGAGCGTATATCGGGTTGCCAGTGACACTGCGTTAGGCTGCGTTGCCAGAGTGGTAGCCACGCGGGTGGATTTGAATCTGCCCCGGCGGGGCCGAGGTAGGTGGTGCCAACGCTCGATAAATGCAGCGTGTTCCGGTCGCTCCTGAGACAACCGGCGGTAGTCGATCCCAGTATGAGGGCAGCGTCTCCGATCAGTGGGAGAACGCACTCAGCGAGCCCCATCCCGTTACCCAGCAATACCACTTGCGTATTTTTAGACAGTCGATGGGCAACGGATCTCACGGCAGCT
This sequence comes from uncultured Luminiphilus sp., assembly GCA_905182485.1. Lineage (GTDB taxonomy): Bacteria > Pseudomonadota > Gammaproteobacteria > Pseudomonadales > Halieaceae > Luminiphilus. Next base: position 60,074 of record CAJJBO010000017.1, on the reverse strand, counting down.
TCCGTTGCCCAGGCTTTGGTACACACCAGCAAGGCGGAAATCGCTGATGCCTGCGAAACGGGCTCTTGCTCAAAAGTGAACGAGATGGGTGCTTTGTTTGGCGCAGCACTCGCGGCTTTACTCAGCGTCAGCCGACGTGTTGGTTCGGTGTCACGGTGATTCAACAACGTGATCGGACAGTCAATTGTCTGCAATTCACAGGCTAGCCAGCCGCCAATCGCGCCCGCACCCAGTACATGCCAAGTCTGGCTCATCGCCGGGGCAGCCATGACACGTCATTGCGTGGATCGGGCGCCTGACTAGGATCAAATCGATGCTGCCACAGTGCCGTCATGAGCGCCGCAATAGTGCGTCCTGCAGTCAATAGTGTGAAAGAGAGTGATTGCCCAAAGACGCGCTCTGCCAACAGCGGCTGTTCCGCCGCTGGCAGATCAGTCATCGCAATGGCGATGTCAAAATATCGGCTGCCCATGGCGGCGTACTCCCAATCGATGGCGAAAAGCCGATCGCCTTGAGCTAATAGATTACCGACAGTGAGGTCGTTATGACACAAGTAATCGGTATCTTGCTCAAGCAGTGAAAAGGCTTGGTCCATGCCAGTACTATGGACGATGGATTGCCAAGCACTGCGTTGTTCAGCGGGTACTGAGGAGAGATAGGATGTGGCATCAGCACGAAGTGTTAGCCGGCGATTCACCTTCGGCAGGGTATGGATAGCACACATCAGCTGACCGAGTGCTGCCCCAGTGATGGGGTGCGGCGCCTTCCCTGCGCGCTCGCAGATAACCGCCTGCTGCTGGTAGGTCGACATAGACCAGCGCGGGTGCGATACCCGCTGACGCGGCGGCTGACCAGATCTCGACTTCACCAGTGAAGGCGCCTTCGACTTCACTGGTGGGTCTGCGGCGAACACGGGCTACCAGCGATGGCTGATCGAGCAGTTCAAACAGGATATGGCCGCACCGCTCCCCACAGCACTGGGTGGCGCCGCCGCCGCAAGCGGCGCCTCAAGTCCCAGTCTGCCCAGTTGCGCAGCGCTTCGCTTAAGCGGTTTGCTGCCGTAACCATTGTGTCCGCCAAGTGCGATATCCGACTATCGCGAGGATGACATAGCCAACAAACAAGGCAGCGGTCAGTGATAAATCTCGAGCCAAATATAAACCGATTGAAACGGCGTTGATTGCGATCCAGTAAAGCCAATTCTCGAGCAGTTTTTGCGTCACCATCCAGGTGGCGAGTAATGCGCAAACAGTTGTTGCCGCATCAAAAAAAGGTAGGGCAGCGTCAGTCCATGTTTGCATCCCCCACCCCAAAATCAGACTCAGACTGATGACCGCGGTGCAGGCGATAAGATGTTGCTGTCCGGTCCAGGTTTGAATTTGGCTTTGGCTCTTGTTCTTGTTCTTGCTCTTGCTCTTGCTGTGGTTATGGTTATGGCTGTGATCACGCGGCTGATGACGTCCCCAAGCAGACCAGCCGTACAACGCCATGACGATATAAAACACCTGTAAGAGCGCCTCTAAATAAAGCGCGACCTGCCAAAAAATATGGACATACAGCATGGCGCTGATAATGGCGGCAAGCCAGCAAATTCGTCGTTGCTGTATGGCCAATATGACATAAGCCAGCGCCAGTAAAACGGCGCAGATCTCTACCGCATTCACGTTAGGTTAATGGACCAATGTCGGCAAAATGTTCAGGAATGAATTTTGCTACGAGTACTTGATGCCCAAATTGCTGGTAACTGGTGCGCAGTGCATTTTCGATAGCGGCGAAAACAGCGGTGTCTTCGCCACTGATTTGCGTGCTCATTGAATTCGTGACGGCGACGATGTCCTCATGCTTGAGTAATTCGCTAATAAACGCCTCGACCACGTTTTTAAAATCTTCTCGGAGCGGATATACGCTCAATTCGGCAGTCAGTTTCATTTTGGGCGCTCCATAAAACGATAGTGTAGTGTGAAACCCACGACACGAGGTTCTCCAAATTGTCGGTAGGCTTCAAGCCGGTATTCTTTGCGTGGGTCATTGCCAAACGTACCAAACCCTCGCGTAAACGTGGTGCTATCGGTCAAATTTCTGGCCCAGAGTGTCCACTGCCATGAGCGAAGCTCACCCGACAGACTGGCGTTGATTTGATGATTTTCTGGCGCCTGAACAGTATGCCGATCTGAGAAAAAATAATCGTCGCTACCGACTGCCTCGAGGTGCAAAGAGACGCGCTGGTGTAGCGCCCACGTCGCACCGAGTGAATACTGCCATTCGGGTGCCTGTGGTTGTGATCGACCCGATAAATCCTCGCCCGTTGCACTGATGTAATCATCGAAATAAGCATCCAGTAGGCCGATAGACGCCCTCCACGTCAGCGATTCGTAGGGGCGCCAAGTCGCCTCCCATTCGAGCCCTCGGTGTTTGCCACCCGCTGCGTTGTCGGTGTAGTCAATAAAGGCGGTACTACCGTCGCTCCGAGGAATGACCAGTGACGCCTTAGCTTGCTGATCCTGTCGATCCATTGCAAACAGGGTGAGTTGAGAGCGAAGTTGATACTCGGGCCAGAACGTCACCCAGCCTAGCTCCAGGCTAAGGAGTGTCTCTTCGTCAAAAGTGCCGAGCCCAGAGAGTGTGCCTTGGCCTGCCTCCGGGAGTGCATCAATGCTCGCGAGGAGTTGTGCATTGGGTCCCCCTGCGCGGGCGCCACGAGACACGGTCACGTGGAGTTGTTGGTCCGATTGGTATTGCCAGATGAGACCAGCTCGACCGGTCCAGTAGGAGAGATCAAATGAATGATCAACACCCACACTGTCGACGTAGTCACTATCGCGCTGCTCCACTCTGGCACCCACGAAGCCGGCTAACTGAGCATTAATATCATGGTTAATCTGCCCAAATAGCGCGGTGGTGAGGGTGTCGATATCGCTATGAAAGGGTGAAGAGAGGTACGTATAATCGCGGCGGAGCGCCTCACTTTCTTCTCGGGCATACACGCCCAGCGCCCAACGGGTCGATGCTGGGACGTCCGATTGCAGCCGCCATTCTGCACTGCTCATGGATCGATCGCGGCGGTACTGATCAAAGGAGCTGTATTCCCAGCCGGGAGCAATACCGACATAACTCCAGTCTTCGTCATAGCTGTAGGTGCTGAGCGTCTTGGCATGACTCATTTGCAGCAGACTGTCGTATGCACCGCCGCGGTACTCCCAATTCAAACGGGCCGCTTTTAAGGTGAGGTCATCCTCGCCCGGCTCATCAGAGAGCGTTGAGCGGGTGTTGTCTAATGAAAAAGCGTCATAGCCGTTGTCGATATCGGTGTAATACGCAGCGACTTCGAGGGCGTGCTTTGTGGCCTGCCAGCGGAGCGCTGCTCGACCTGTTAGCTCATCTCGCTGATTGGTATCGTCTCGATCTAGCCATTGGTTGTCGACGAAACCATCACTTTGAAATTGCTGAACGGCGATTCGTCCGCTCACGCCGTCTCCAAGTGTGCCGCCCAATCGCATGCCGACTTGTCTACCGCCGTTATTTTCGACGCCTGCGGTTGCCTCGCGTGTCGCACTATCAGTGGCTGTGCTGCGAAGTGCGATGAGCCCCGCTAATGCATTGGCCCCCATTAGAGTACCCTGAGGCCCGCGCAGAATTTCGACTTGCTGGAGATCGTAGAGCGTCAACGCGCCTCCCGAGCCGCTGAGATCAATGCCATCGAGCAGAACGCCTACTGATGGATTGATTGGCTCAACAAATTGACTGCGTTCACCAATGCCGCGAATTTGAAAAAAGCGATTGCGAGACGCACCTGAAGAGCTGGCGATATTAGGAGCCAGAGAGATCATGTTTTCGAGGTGGACTGCGCCGCGTTCGCCAGCGTCTTCACCGCATCGGTGACGGGCGGGGGAGGCCTCAGTCAAAAGGGTCGCTGTGACGGTAACTTCTTCCAGAGCGCCCGTGGAACCCTCGGCCACGGTCCAGCTCAGTAGGCCAATGAACCCAAACAGGTACGAATACTTCCGACCTTGGACGCTCACTCTGCGAGCTGCTGGCTGGAGCTTGGTGTGGCCGTTACCTAGGCATTCAGTGAAGCCACCGGCTGAGTCGCCCGTCGAATCAGATTGGGTCGGCATGGTGAAAATGGCAATGATCATTGGTAACATGGTCTCTCCTCAGAGCTGAGCTGAGCGGAGACGAGTGCAGGGGGTATGGGACAAAAGCGTCATGCCACCTGTTCCCTCCGCCGGTATGATCCGGTTCAGGTTCAACGGGTTTGCCGATTAGGCATCTCAGGCGTGTGCCGCCCCGCAGGTCCGATAAATCTAGCACAACCAGATTGAATCTCAAAGTTAGGTGTTGGGGTAATTCTCTGCTTAGAACCTTGTTCTTTCGCGAATAACCGTACTGTTCGTAACGGTATTCTTGGGGCGTAACGCGAGTATTTTTGATACCCAAAGCGTATGATGATCGATGAAGAATAGCGGGACGTAGCGCAAGATTGTGAAGAGTGTTGAGCAGCGCAGATGGAAAGCGCAATTTCAAGGAACGATGGCGTCAGCCGAGATGCGTTTGCGTCGCATTTGGCAGCGGCTCGCGCGCGATCCTGTTGCCTTGAAGCGGATCCAAGACGTGCTCATTATTCTTCTGGTGCTCTGGTCTCTTTTGAGTGTGAGCCAATTAATGTGGATTCCCTGGCGGGGCAGTGCCATTGAATCGGTACCCGCTTTGGCACTGAACCCACCTCGGTCTTCTGCTCAGATCGGATTGGTAGCCATCGATACCAGTGCGGTCATTGGGTCCGGTGTGTTTGGAGGGATCCCAGACGAGCTAGACGCTTCCCCAGGGGCCAATGAACCCCCGGATAACCGTGATGGGATAGAGCGAAATGCGGCAGAAACGCGTTTGCCTTTGACCTTAACGGGGATTGTGGCCTCGACAGAGGACGGCTTGGGGAGTGCGGTGATCAGAGCGAATGGAGCAGAGCGGGTCTATGCCGTTGGGGATGGTTTGCCAGCTTCTGGTCAAGTGACTTTGGCAAAAGTAATGCCACAAATCATTGTCATCGATAACAATGGGACTTATGAGCTGTTAACGTTGTATGAGGGCGTGGGTCTGCTAGTGCCCACGACACCATCGAGAGCAGGACCCGCAACGCCGTCTAATCGTTCACTCACTGTACCTCGGCCTGAGGCGCGAGCGCCGGTCGCGAGTGAGGCTGAGCGAAGCGAAGTCGCCCAACGTTACCGACGGGCGCTCTACGAGAAGCCTGAGTCATTGGCCAGTTTGTTAACGGTCTCGCCGGTGCAGGCCGATGGTGCGATCATCGGCTATCGCATCAGTCCCAGCCAAGAGCGTGCAGCTTTTGACGCGCTGGGTTTTAAGACTGGCGATGTGGTGACGGCGGTTAACGGCCTTTCGCTGAGTGACACGACTAACACGCTAAAATTATACACGCTGATGAAAGAGGCCACTGAAGCGACATTTGATATGACGAGAGAGGGTGGCAACGTGACAATCAGTGTCGATTTAACGAACCGTTGATAGGATGACCGTGATAAAAAATCGTTCTACCGTATTTTCCTTGCGCACATTACGCGGCGTAACGGCGGCCATCTTTTTGTTGGTCACGCCCAATTTGGCGGCGCAGGAATATACGGTCAATCTGAAAGATACGGATATTCAAGAGTTCATTAAGTTTGTCGCCGATGTCACGGGCACCACTATGGTGGTGGATCCAAATGTGAAGGGGGAGGTGCGGGTCATTTCGTCTAAACCCGTCACGCAGTCAGAACTCTACGATCTATTCCTTTCTATCCTTGATGTGCAAGGTTATACCGCAGTGAGGAGTGGACAGGTCGTGAGGATTGTCCCGAGCAAAGATGCGCGCTCTTCGCCTGTGCCGCTGATAGAAAATCAAGATTTACTGGGCAATGACGAATATGTGACCCAAGTGATTCGGCTTGATAATATATCAGCGGCTAAGTTGATTCCTGTGTTAAGACCCCTAGTGCCGCAGCAGGCGCACATGGCAGCCTATGCGCCGAGCAACGCCATCATCATCTCGGACATTCGTTCCAACATTGGCCGTATTGTCGAGATCATTGAGCGGATGGATCGATCCGCGATTCAAACAACGGAAATTATCCGACTCAAGTATGGCGTGGCCGAAGATGTTGTCAGTATGCTCAATACGCTTGAGAAAGCGCGGCAGGGCGAGGGGGCTGAGGCTAATAAAGACGTGATCCTGGTTGCGGACAAACGCACCAATAGTGTGGTGGTCACTGCCGACGAAATGTCCGTTGAGCGTATTCGAAAATTGGTCGCTTATTTCGACTCGCCGTTAGAACAATCTGGCAATGTTCGGGTGGTCTATTTGGAGTACGCCGACGCCACTGAAACGGCAGAGGTGTTGACACGCGTGATGCAAAATATCGCGCGTCTAGAGGCGGGAGGTACTCAACGAGGCGGTGGCGAATCAACCATTGAAGCGGATGCTGGCACCAATAGCCTCATCATCACTGCCGACACCGACGAAATGGCCGCATTAGAATCGGTCATCACGAGGTTAGACATCCGCCGTGCGCAGGTCTTGATCGAAGCCATCATTGTCGAAATGGAAATGACAGAGGGGCAGGAATTAGGACTGCAGTGGCTGTTTGCCAATGATAGCGGCCTTTATGGCGGTAATATCAGCAATAGCAGCGCTCAACAGAGGCGTAACGCAGAACTGGCCGGCGCGCTGCTGCCTGATAACGGTTCGGAAGTGATTGATACACGGAGCGTAGCGGGCGCATTGGCCAGCACACCGGGGGCGACGCTCGGGTGGGGTATGGTGGATGAATCGCTGACCATGACGGTCATTCTGAATGCACTCGAAACCCAAGGGAATGCGAATATCTTATCGACGCCGAGTCTGCTGACCCTCGACAACGAGGAGGCGTTTATTACCGTAGGGCAAGAGGTGCCCTTTGTGACGGGTTCCTACACGAATACGGGCTCTGCTAATGGTGCGTCAAACCCCTTTCAGACAATAGAGCGTCAGAGTGTCGGTATTACTTTAAGAGTGACGCCGCAGATTAATGAGGGTGATTCAGTCGTCTTGGATATTGTTCAAGAGGTATCGAGTATCTCGGCACAAATTCTGGCAGCCTCTGATGTGATTACCAACGAGCGTAAAATTGAAACCAAAGTACTGGCAAACGATAGCGATATTTTAGTACTGGGTGGATTAGTCAAAGAAGACGTTCAGGATTCAACGCAGGGAGTACCGCTATTGTCAGATATCCCCCTGCTGGGTCGGCTTTTCCGCAATGACGTTGTGTCGGTAACCAAGTCTAACTTGTTGGTGTTTATTCGTCCGACGATTATCCGAGACGACCAAGATTTGGCAGGTGCGACGGCTGAAAAATATCGCTTCATTCGTGACCAGCAGCTGGAGCGTCGAGAGAGAGGTCTGATGTTTCTGGACGATGGGAGTTTGCCGGTCTTACCCACTTGGGAAGAGCAGATACAGCAGCTGCCTGAAGTGCCGTTGGATACTGCAGAGGGCGAGTGACCTCACATGACGGAATCAACCCTCGCGACGCAAGCACTCTCTGACCCCCCGCCACGCGGGCCCGTATCGGGCATACCCTTTACCTTTGCGCAAAGCCGTAATGTGCTTCTGGAGCGCACCAGCGGGGCTCTCATTTTGTATTACGTTGCCCCTATGGCCCCTGAAGTGCTGCTTGAGGTGCGTCGTTATACGGGAGAGGTATTCTCCCTCGAGGCATTAGATGACGCTGCTTTTCGTCAGAGGTTGACCGTTTCCTACCAGCGTACTCAAAACGAAGCGGCACAGATGGCGGATGACCTCTCTTCCGATATTGATCTGTCGCGCTTGGTGGATGAGCTCCCTGAGTTGGGGGATCTGATGGATGCAGAGGATGATGCGCCGATTATTCGTCTCATTAACGCCATTTTGTCTCAGGCGGTGAAGGAGCAAGCCTCCGATATCCATATTGAAACCTTCGAGGAACGGCTGAGTGTCCGTTATCGTATTGACGGTGTATTGACCGAAATACTCTCACCGAAAAGGATGCTGGCGCCGCTGCTCGTATCACGCCTGAAAGTGATGGCTAAACTCGACATCGCTGAAAAACGAGTGCCACAAGATGGCCGAATCTCCGTGCGAATAGCAGGTCATGGTATCGATATCCGCATGTCCACGATCCCCTCTGCATTTGGTGAAAGAGTCGTGTTGCGGCTACTGGATAAACAGGCGGGACAGTTGGACCTGAGTGAATTGCGCATGAATGAGCAGGTCGATCAGACCTACCGCGGTGCGTTAGCGAGTCCACACGGCATTATTTTGGTGACGGGACCCACGGGATCTGGCAAAACCACAACGTTATATGCAGGCCTGTCGAGTATCAATGAAACGTCACGCAACATTCTGACGATTGAAGACCCCGTTGAGTATATGTTGCCAGGGGTGGGGCAAACGCAGGTCAATACAAAGGTCGATATGACCTTCGCTCGCGGTTTGCGCGCTATTCTCCGCCAAGACCCAGATATTGTCATGGTGGGCGAAATTCGCGACCTTGAAACAGCGGAAATTGCCGTGCAAGCGTCATTGACTGGCCACCTTGTCCTATCGACTTTACATACCAACACCGCGATTGGTGCCGTCACGCGTCTCCGCGATATGGGAGTAGAGCCTTTCTTACTGTCCTCTAGTTTGCTCTGTGTGATGGCCCAGCGTTTAGTGCGGCTCTTATGCACTGAGTGTCGCCAGCCTTATGAGCCTGATGAAGTCGAGCGGGAACGTTTGTCGATGGCTGATGGGCCAGCGGTGCTTTATCGCCCCCGTGGTTGTGAACACTGCAATATGATGGGTTATCGCGGACGGATGGGTATTTATGAGTCGATCGTCATCGGGGACGAATTGCGGGAGGCGATTCACAGAGGGGATGGCGAGCAGACATTGCTGCGCATTGCTCGCGAACAGAGCCCCGGCATTCAAGCCGACGGACGCCAGCGGATTATCAGTGGTGAGACAAGCTTAGAAGAAGTGCTTCGCGTGACAGCGGTCAATTAGCGGTATGCCTGCGTTCCGTTATCAAGCGCTCAACAGTGAAGGCAAGCTGGTTAAAGGCGTATTGGAGGGCGACTCTGACCGTCAGGTTCGGAGTGTGCTGCGACAAAAACAGTTACGCCCAGTTGAGATAACAGTGGCTCTGGGTGCGTCAGGTACTCGAGAGTCCGGTCGTTTTCGATTGCGCAATCGCCGTCTCAGCGCTGGAGAGCTGGCTTTGATGACGCGCCAAATGTCCACGTTGGTCGCTTCGGCGCTGCCACTAGATGAGTGCTTACAAGCGGTCGCGGAACAAAGCCGCCGGTCTGCTGTGAAATCGATGATGTTACAGATCCGCTCTAAGGTCTCGGAGGGCCACACCTTGGCACACTCGCTGAATCAATTCCCGCAAGCCTTTGGAGAAATGTATCGCGCTATGGTGAACGCGGGAGAGGAGGCGGGGCAGCTTGCTCCAGTGCTAGAGCAGTTGGCACATTATACTGAGACCCGCCAGCATACCGCTCAAAAACTTCAGATGGCGCTCATCTACCCCATCGTGCTAATTGCTGTGGCGATAGCGGTGGTTGCTGCACTCATGATTTTTGTTGTGCCTGAGTTGATCGGTATTTTCGCGCACAGCAAAAAAGCGCTGCCGCCACTGACCGTTGGTTTGATTTGGCTTAGTGATTTTTTACGGGACTACGCGCTGTATTGTCTGATCGGTTTGGTAGGGTCGATATGGCTTTTTCGGCGAGCCCTTCAAGATGCCCAGCGGCGTAAAAAATGGCACCAACTTTTATTGCGGATTCCTGGTTTACGGGGTGTATTCGTCGCGCTCGACAGCGCTCGTTTCGCGTCAACACTGAGTATTTTAATGGCGTCCGGTGTCCCCCTGATACACGCTTTGCGGATCGCAGGGTCAGTCATGACCAACTTGGTGATGCGACAGGCAAGTGGGACGGTGTCTGTCAAAGTGCAAGAGGGGTCCAGCCTGAGTCGCGCATTGTCACAGGAGGTTTTTTTTCCGCCTATGATGGTTCATATGGTGGCGTCGGGTGAGGCCAGCGGCGATCTAGAAAAAATGTTGGAGCGTTCAGCAACCAACCAAGAGCGTGAGCTCGAAATGACGCTGGGAGCCATCATGGGACTACTCGAACCCGCAATGGTGGTATTGATGGGGGGCCTGGTGCTGACCATAGTGCTCGCCATTTTGCTGCCCATTTTTGATCTGAATACGATGGTGAGGTGATAAACAGTGAGTAAATTGAGAGGCTTCTCGTTGATTGAGATTCTGGTAGTGCTGGTCATTATGGGACTGCTGATTAGTGTGGTCGCACCGACGGTACTCAACAGTGCTGACGACGCTCGGATTCAAAAAGCCCAGGCTGACTTCAAGTCAATTGAAACGGCACTGAAAATTTATCGCCTGGATAATTATGTTTATCCCAGCACAGAGCAAGGGCTCGAGGCATTGGTGAGTCCGAGTACGCTCGCACCGGAACCGCGCAACTTTAAGCGAGGAGGCTACCTGTCAGAATTACCACTAGACCCGTGGGGACGCCCTTACTTATACCTCTCTCCTGGCGAATATCGCGAGACTGACATCTACTCTTTGGGTGCTGATGGCTTGCCTGGGGGAGAGAATCAAAACGCCGACATCGGTAATTGGAAAGAGGGTGAGGGGTAGCGGCGTCGCCGTCACATCACTCTCGGGTATGTCTTCTTTCACGCTACGTGGGTTTAGCTTTATCGAATTGCTGGTGGCAATACTTGTCATCGTATTACTCACCGGGGTGGTCAGTCTTAATGTTGGGCGTGGCGGTGCAGAATTACAGTTGGAGGGCGAGGTTCGCTATCTCGCAAATTTACTGTCGTTTTCTGGTGATGAGGCGGAACTGTCTGCCGCCGATCATGGGTTGTTAATAACCTTTGATTCCACCGCTCGAGACACACGATATCAGGGTATTTGGTTGCGGCGCTTTGATCAGGGTTGGGCGTCGCCCCGTGCCGGCACAGAGGTGTTCGTGCCTTTTGTTTTTATGGCAGGCACTGAGCTACTGCTGAATTTAGAAGGTCAGCCCAGCGTCGAGATCCCAGTCTATGATCCGACACTCAAAACGGCACCACAAATTATCATGTGGGCGGGAGGCGAAGTGACACCGGGATCAATCGAATGGCTCGATGAACTCACCGGTGAACTTTTGTATCGACTCGAGTGGGATTTATTGGGGCGTATGAACGTGCTGCCCAATGGGGAGCCACGCATTGAGGAGTAACCGCTTATCTCGACCATCTCGCTATCGAGCCTTTACCTTGGTAGAGGTGATGGTGGCGTTGGCAGTAGTAGCGATAGCGGTCCCTGCACTCTTGCTCACTTTATCCCAGCAGCTTGATGGAACGCGTTACTTGCAAGATCGTATTCAAGCGCAGTGGATTGCAGCAAACCGACTTGCTGAGTTGCGCTTGGTCGCGGCCGCGAAAGGGACGCTGCAAACTGGCCTGATTACGGGCAGTGAGGAAATGGCGGGCCGCACTTGGTACTGGTGGAGTGAGAGTGAAGGCACTCAGGTTCCAGGCTTTTTTCGCTACGAAGTGACTGTTTCGGACAGTGAAGATGGTTTCACCACGCCTTTACATGTGTTGGACGGCTACCTGACTGTGGCGCGAGCGAATCGTGGGCGTTAGGCGAATCAGCTTAGGCTTCACGCTGATAGAAGTGCTGGTTGCTATGGCCATTACCGCGCTGATTTCGGTGGTGGCATATAGTGCTTTGTCGTCAGCCCTGTCTGGTGCCGAGAGCGTGCGCAGTGCGACGGTTCGAGCACAGCAGATTAATCAATCGCTGACTTTGCTGTCGCGTGATATTCGTCAAGTGGTCAATCGACCGATAGTCGACGAGTTTGATCAACGGGCACCGGCGTTGAGCGGGGGTGTGCTCTCACGTTACCCGCTCACTTTGACGCGAGCAGGCTGGCATAACTCAACTGGTGCGCCACGCAGCACGTTGCAGCGCGTGCGCTGGTGGATAGAGGACGACGCTCTCTGGCGAGCGCATTTTCCTGTGTTAGACAGAACGCCAGGCACAGAGGCAATCGAGACTGCGATGCTGGATGACGTGGTGAGGTTTGAGGTGCGGTTCTTGCCGACGATTGCTGAGTTGAAGAGCGATCGCGATGACGTGATCGATGATCGCAACTGGCGCGACAATTGGGTCTTGGACGTATCGCAACCGGGCCTTGAATTGTCGACCCCGGCTGCTATCGAGATTGTGCTGGAGCTGGCAAGGGCGGGCGAGATAAGGAGGCTTTATGTGCTGCCGTCCTCTTAACGCTAGCCGATCTCAGCGGGGCGCGGCGTTGATTATTGCCATGCTGGTTTTTGCGTTGTCGGCAACGCTGCTGGTCGCGTTGCAACGAGAGTTCTCCTTGGCACTTCAGCGTGGCACGAATCAGCTTTTCTCTGAGCAGGCTTGGGCTTATCTAATCGGTGCCGAAGAATTGGCGAAGCTGGCATTGCAGGCCGACCATTTGCTCGACGCGCGCAGCGCAACAGCCGCTGATCATTTAGGCGAGCTATGGGCGCAGCCCGCAACCCCTTATCCCTTAGATGCGGGGGGGTGGATGACGGGCCAATTAACCGATCTACAGGGGCGCATCAACCTCAACATGCTTGTGAGTGATCCTGCCACGCAAAACCCACCCTCTGGGGGTGAAGGGGTTAGCGATGGCGAATCAAAGAGTGCGAGTGCCGGAGGCGAGAGCGAGCCTGCTAGTCAGTCGAGGCAACAAAACGATTTGGTAGGTCAGACCTCGGGTGATGAAGCGGGTCGCTGGACGCCAACTCAAAAACTATTGATCCGCCTGTTGCAGGCACTCGATGAGGCGTCATTGCCCCTAGATGAGGCGATGGCATTGACCGAGGCGATCAGCGATTTCATTGATCGCGATGCGAATCGACGCCCAAATGGCGCCGAGGTCAATGAGTACCGATATGCTGACTTTCCTTACTTACCTGCTAATCGAGCCTGGCCAGCGTCAGCGAATTACGGTCAGTGCGAGGGATGACACCTGAGATTTATCAGGCGTTAGCACCACTGGTGACAGTCTGGCCAGAGCGTAATACGCGTCTGAATATTCTCACCGCGCCATTGCCAGTACTGAGAACCCTCAATGCTGACGATCAGTGGGCGCCGCTGGCGGTCATCGATGCAGAGCGCTTGGTGGAAAGTCGACGAGAGGGCGGTATCGCTCAGGTCGCAGACCTACTCGCCGATCCTATTCTGGCAGGCAGGTCGTCCGCTGAACTCGAGCCGTTACTCGATATCCGCAGTGACTGGTTTCTTTTGGATGCGTCGGTAGAGCTACTTGATCGACAGCGACATCTTTTCACAGTGCTGCACCGAGAGACTGACACGACGGTCGCTGTTTTTAGATCTGAGGGCGAGCTATGATGCGGACTGTCCTTTTGAACCAATCGGTGCCGGCCGCGTTACATGCGCTCATGATGAGTCAACTCAATAACAATCTGAACGTTATGCGGTGGCAACAGGGAGAAGGGCTGCTGATTCGCTCTGGTCATGCGCCTCAGCGGTTTGACCCTGCTGTTGCCACATTACCCGACAACCTTTGTGTTGCGTTTCCTGCTGACGCAGTGCGCTCTTTGACGTTATCGGTCGCGCCTGAAGAGGTTAAGCATCTTCAGCGTGCTTTGCCATTTATGTTAGAGGAATCACTGCTGGAGGACGTCGCACAGTTGCACTTCGCTGCGCTCAAAGTCGATGATGATGTGCATAGTATTGCTGTCGTGGGTCGTGCAACGATTGCTGGTTGGTCTGAAGAGCTCCCCGATTCTCTTCAGAATGTGCCATGGGTTTCTGAGGCACTGTGTTTGCCGTGGTCGCCCGGACAATGCACCGTGGTTTTTGAAGAGCAGCATGCTGTGGTGCGGTGGGGCCAGGCAGAGGGAGGACGTATTGAACACGCCTTGCTCCCTGATTTGATGGCGAGTATCGGGCTTCAGGAGCAAACGTTGATTGTTTACACAGCCGATCAAGCACTGGCTCAAGCGACCATTCCAGCCCCATTGCAAGACGCATTCAGTGGAGGAAGGGCGGTTTTTCAGAGGCTTTACTGCTTGCCGATTCTCATCCACCGGGGCCTGATTTGCGCCAGGGTGAGTTTGCGCCCCGTCTACCATTGGCTCGATGGTGGGCAGTCTGGCAGCGTGTTGCACTCGCGCTCATGGTGGCCTGTATTTTAAAAACAGGGTTGTCAGTCGCAGATTATCAGATGCTCAAAGCAGAAGACCTCGAACTTCGTCAGGCGATTCAAGCGAGTTATCGTCGGGTTAATCCACGGGGTGCAGTCGTTGATGTTGAAAAGCAGCTCAACAGACAGTTGGGAGAATTTGGCGCTAACACGCAAAGAAGCGCTTTCACGCCTATCATCGTCGGGTTGCTCACCGCTATTCAACAGGTCGACGGTATTCAATTGACGGCACTTAATTACAGCGGCAAAGGTGATCTGAGATTGAGTTTGTCGGCGCCAAATTTCGAGTCGGTTGAGCAGGTGCGTGAGCAGCTGAAAGCACAGTCGTTCAGTGCCCAGTTAGAAAATTCTAACGCTCGCAGCGACGGCGTGGTGGCGCGTCTGCGGGTGAAGACACCGTGATACGGCAATGGTTTCAATCACTCGTTGCGAGAGATCAGATGGCCCTAATGATATTGGCCGCCGTATTGGGCGTGTGGGTGTTTATACAAGTGATCTTCGTCGAGCTTGATGGACGGCGGCAGCGCTTAACGGCAGGCAATGAAGCGTTAGCCTCGACGTTATCCCGGATCGATCTGAAGGTTGAGCAATTGGCGGCGCTGCGAGCCGATGGGGGTGGCGTACAGGTCAACTTAACCCGGACACTCAGTCAGTTGAGTGAGACCTTGGGGCTGCCCGTAAAGCGTCTTCAGCCTAATAGTCGAGGAGAGGTGCAGATACGGTTTGAGGGGATAGCCTTCGACGGGTTGCTGCAATTGCTTGAGCAAATCGAGGGCTCATCTGGGTTGGTCGTGGTTGATGGTTCTATTAGCAGCGCGGGCAATAATGGTGGAGTCAACGCGACGCTGAGAGTGTCGGGCACCTGATTGATGGATTGGATAACACGATACTGGCGTATCTTGGCCGTTTTTGTTCTTGTGGCATTACTGTTATCACAGATTCCAGCGCGCGCGATATCGCGTGTCTTGCCTGACAACGTGACGTTGACCGGCGTATCGGGAACGATTTGGTCTGGTCGTGCGGCAAGGGCTTGGATCGAGATCGACGAGCAGCCACTGATGCTTGGTCGAGTGCAATGGCGACTCCAACCATGGCGAATACTGGGGGGGGCACCGCTATCGCTGTCGAGCGTTTGGGGGCAGCAGGCGCTGCGCGCACAATTGGGTTATCGGCTAGGCGGATCGATAGTGCTCCAAGACGCTGCATTTAACGTCGATACGCAATTATTCAAGGCGTTTTTTCCGCTTTACTTAGGGGGTGTCTTGTCCGGAGAGTTTGCGCAGATTGCGATCGATGAGGGTCATATTGTGGACTCTGAAGGTGTTGTGCGCTTGCTACGAGGCGCATGGACGGCACGCTCGGGTAATATCCCACTTGGCGATTATCAAATCGACTTTTCTAGCGCTGATACCGTGGGTGTGGGGACGGTAGGGGCGCTTAAAACGATTGCCGGATCGTTGGAGCTGTCGGGAAATGTATCTGCCACAGCGATGGATTATCAGATCGCAGTCGAGGCGACGGGGCCGGTGGCGCGCGATGACGCCTTTCGTAAGGCGATGTCGATGATAGCGACCCCCACTCAAGACGGATTCAGTGTGTCATTGACGGGGCAGTACTGAGGTTAACGCTATGCGTTGATAGTGGGATGACGTAGTCTCCTCTCGATCGTGCAGGGTGTCTTTGTCGGCGACGTCGCTGAGGGGAGCCGTCATGGCGAAGAGTTTATTGGTATGCCGTAACGCACCGTTGAGTGAATCAGCGTATTCAGGAGTCCATTAGATGGTAGCAGCAGGCAATACGATGTGGTCTAGCCGCTTTGCGTTTGTGATGGCGTCAGTGGGTTTTGCCGTCGGTCTCGGCAATATCTGGCGATTTCCTTACGTGACCGGTGAAAACGGCGGGAGCGCTTTCGTCGTGATTTACCTTTTGTGCGCGGTGGCGATTGGGATTCCGTGCTTGATGGCAGAATTACTGGTCGGTCGACGTGGCGGCAGCAGCCCTCCTCGGTCCATGGCGGTCGTGGCGGCGGAGTCTGGTCGCGGCAAAGGCTGGAGCATAGTGGGTGGCATGGGCGTGGCGACGGCTTACACGATCGCTATCACCTACGCCGTGGTTGTGGGGTGGGTGCTCTGGTACCTTGCGCGTGCGCTGTCGGCGGGTTTTGCGGGTTTTGATGCCGGTATTGCCGAGGCGACTTTTACAGGTCTGCTAACGGATAATAAATCGATGATGTTGTGGACCCTGGTGGGCAATGTCATCGTGGGTTCCATTATTTACGCGGGCATCACTTCAGGCATTGAGCGAGCCGTGACGGTCATGATGCCGCTGATGTTTACGCTGTTAATTGGCCTGAGTATTTACAACTATTTTGCCGGAGGTTTTGTCGAAACCTTGCAATGGCTGTTCACGCCAGACTTTAGCAAAGTGACTGGCGCGACTTTTCTCGCTGCAATCGGGCAGGCTTTTTTTTCCATCGGTGTCGGGATGGGGGGGATGATGACTTACGGTGCTTATTTGCCTCGAGACTTTTCCATTGCGCGGGGTGCGGCGACCATCGTCATGGCAGATACACTCATTGCGTTGTTAGCGGGCTTTGTGGTCTTTCCAGCGGTATTTCATTTCGGTCTTGATATGGCGAGTGGCCCTGGTTTGATCTTTCAGACACTACCGGTTGCTTTTGCGCAAATGCCAGGGGGAGCCATTTTCGCAGCGCTCTTTTTCATTATGTTAGCAGTAGCGGGTGTGACCTCGATGGTCGGGCTGTTGGAAAGCGTGACCAGTTGGACCAAAGAACGATTGGCCATCTCGCGTCAGCAGAGCGCGCTGCTGGTAGTGGGGTCCGTGACCACCCTCAGTGTCATTTCAGTGCTGAGCTACAACGTGTGGGAGAGTGTTCAGCTGATGGGCATGAATTTCAATGAGCTCACGGAAGCGCTTTACGATAAATTGTTGCTGCCACTGGCGGGCCTATTAGTGGCCTTGTTTACTGGGTGGTTCATGCATCGCAAGCACAGCGAGAATGAGTTGGTTGACGACGCCAACTGGTATGGTGTTTGGCGGTGGTTAACGCGCTTCATTGCGGTGCCTGCGGTTGCCATTATTCTGATTTCTGGCTTGGTCTGATTGCCATGTTGATGACGGTGACGGACTGGCTTTGGTCTTATATTTTGATTGGCGTGTTACTCGCGATCGGCGTGCGCTTTACGCTCGGTTCGCGGGGCGTTCAGCTGAGGCTGTTTAAACGCACTCTAGCGGTATTTTCTTCCATCGAGTGGCAAGGTAGCGAGCGCGGTATTTCGAGCTTGCAAGCGCTTGCTGTCAGTGTGGCGGGGAGAGTGGGTGGCGGCAATATTGCGGGTGTTGCCGTGGCGATTACCTTGGGTGGCCCGGGTGCCTTGTTCTGGATGTGGCTGATCGCGTTGCTGGGCATGGCCACGAGTCTTTTTGAGTGTGCGCTCTCTCAGCTTTATAAGCGCCGTGAAGCAGACAAAACGTTCCGAGGCGGGCCTGCTTACGTGATGCGTTACGGTCTGGGTTGGAAGGTATTACCGGTGATTTATAGCCTGTTGCTGCTCTTTACGGTCGGCTTTGGCTTCAACGCGGTGCAGAGCTACGTCGTGACGACTTCAATTGAGTCTGCGTTTGGGGTGCCAGTTCATGTGAGCGGTTCTGTGATGACGCTGGTGATGGCGGTGATTCTTTTTGGCGGGATTCGTCGATTAGCCCGAGTTTCTGAGGTCGTGGTGCCCTTTATGGTGGTGGGGTATTTGTCCCTCGCTATCGTGGTGTTGGTCATGAACGTTTCAGAGATTCCCGAGGCGCTACGGCTCATTTTTTCGTCTGCCTTTGGTCTGGAACAGGCCTTTGGAGGGGGGATGGCGGCAGCTATTAGCGCAGGGCGCACGAAGAGGACTATTTTCAAATGAAGCGGGGCTCGGCACGGTGCCCAATGTGGCGGCGGCAGCCGATGTGCCTCACCCGATATCCCAAGGATTGGTTCAGTCGTTGAGTGTGTTTATCGATACGATTGTGCTCTGCACCGCCACAGCGCTCATCATCATGATGTCATCGGCGTTCGCGTCAGAGGGTCAATCGGTGGCCGGTGTGGCCATGACCCAGATGGCGGTCGCCGAGCACGTGGGGCCTGTAGGCGAAGCCTTGGTGAGTATTGCGCTTGTGTTATTTGCGACGACGACGATTGCCTACAATAGTTTCCTGGGTGAAAACAGCATTGCTTATTTCGATCGTTTGGGGCGCCATGCAGTAACGGTTTTTCGACTGTGTATTTTAGTGATGATCGCTTGGGCGTCGGTGCAGGATCTCGGCACTGTCTTCGGGTTTGCTGATCTGACCATGGCGCTGTTGGCGCTGACGAATTTACTGGCATTGTGGGCCCTGTACCCAATCGCGATGCACTTACTCAAAGATTATGAGCAGCAATTAGCAGCGGGTAAGTCGCCTCAGTTTCATTGTGATTCACTGCCGCAAGAGTCGATCGATGCCACTAGCTGGCCTGTGCGCTACAAGCCCTAGCGGCGGGTTATTGCGCGTTTGATAGCTCGATGGTAAAGCGCTTTTGCTCGCCAAAGCGTAGGGTAGTGACCGCAATCGTGTCCCCGACGCGATGCTGTTCCATTGCCGTCAGAAACTCATCGTTACTGGTAACCGGTTTTCCTTCGATGTGGGTGATAACGTCTCCGAGAATGATTTCACCCCGATCGCCTCTGCGTGCACCAATCATGCCGACGCTTTCGGCGGGGAACCCACGATAGGTTCTCACAATGGGTACGCCTTCAACGCGAAATTGTCTAAGCCAGCGGTCAGACGCTAACTCGACGCCTAATACGGGTCGCATGATTTTTCCGTAGGCAATCAGTTGCGGCACCACTTCGATTACGGTATTGACCGGAATCGCAAAGCCGATGCCGGCACTCCCGCCACTGGGAGAATAGATGGCAGTGTTGACGCCGATCAGCTGTCCAAGCGAATTCAGTAGTGGGCCCCCTGAATTGCCTGGGTTGATAGCGGCATCTGTTTGAATCACCCCCCGGATAACGCGGTTGCTTGGAGACTTAATTTCCCGATCGAGAGCGCTGACGACGCCAACCGTCAGTGTGGTGTCCAGCCCAAAGGGATTGCCAATCGCCATTACCTTGCGGCCTACGGAGAGCTCGGATGAGTTCCCCAATGGCAACGAAGTGAGTCCATCGGGTGGCGTTATTATACGTAACACAGCGAGATCTCGCTCCGGCGCAAGACCCACTACTTCTGCCGCATACTGTTGCTCATTGCGTAGCGTAATGGCCAGTCGATCTGCACCCGCGACGACGTGATAGTTGGTGACGATGAGACCGGCAGCCGCATCCCAAATAAAACCCGATCCGGCCCCACGGGGAATTTCCATAATATTGCGGGAGAAGCGTTGACGCCGAAGCTCACTCGACGTCACAAAAACCACAGCGGGACTCGCCCGCTGAAAGACTTCAGTGGTATTGGCCTCGTCCTCCGTGGCGAAGCTGAGATAGTTGATGGTCTCGTCCGCATGCGAGGATGCCGAGAACGCGCCGATGACGCCGCATAGGAGTGTGGTGATGACCCAGGTGAGGGCATTCATTGACGCTGCAACGCCAGAATTCGGTCGTCTAAGGGCGGGTGCGATCTGAGTAGTGCCGTTAGACCTGAGCCTTTCGCTGAGCGAATACCGAATGCGGTCATCTCGCCCGGCAGATCCTGGGCAAGACCCTGCTCTGCCTTGAGACGTTGTAATGCGGCGATCATATTAGTACTGCCCGCCAACTGAGCACCTGCTTCATCAGCTCGATATTCTCTAAAGCGCGAGAACCACATCACGATGGTGCTGGCGAGAATGCCCAAAATAATTTCTGCCAGAATCGTGACAATGAAATAGCCGAAACCGTAACCCCGTTGCGTTTTGAAAATGACGCGATCGACAGTGTGGCCTATGATGCGGGCAAAAAACATGACAAAGGTATTCACAATACCTTGCAGCAACGTGAGTGTGATCATGTCGCCGTTAGCAACGTGTCCAATTTCATGTGCTAGCACCGCCCGTGCCTCGGATTGTTCGAAGCGTCGAAGCAAGCCTGTGCTCACGGCAACGAGCGCGTTATTGCGATTCCATCCAGTGGCAAAGGCGTTGGACGCATCAGACGGAAAGATACCGACCTCGGGCATACCGATACCGGCCTCTTTGGCAAGTGACTGCACCGTCTCGAGCAACCACTGCTCATCGCGAGACTCAGCCGATGTGATGATCCGCACGCTGGTGCTTCTTTTGGCCATCCATTTGGACAGTAGCAGCGAAATAAAAGAGCCACTAAAACCAAATAGTGCACAGAAAATTAGGAGACTGCTTAGATTTAAGTCAACTCCGTTGTTAGCCAAAATACCCTCTAAACCCAGCAGATTAAAAATGAGGCTAACTAATACTAAGACGGCAATATTGGTGCCTAAAAACAGTAGAATTCTCACCCGGTGCGCTCCTTGCAGTGCAATAGTCATGGCGAGCGCTAATAATTCATTTGCTTCGCTTTCAAGCGTTTCGTCTGGGCTTTGTGCGGCGGGTACTGGTGTGGGATGCGCACTGATCTCGAGGTCCGTGGGTTTGTTATTGGTTATGCCACACAGCGCAACATCGCCACGGAGCGCAGTATCTTTGGAGCCCAGTTCAAATAGCATGTTGACCGCTTCGTCATGGTGCTCCCAAAAGGCCACCTGGGCGGAGCGGTCACCCAATATCCAATCGCCCGGCTTGCTCCAGTAATGTCCCAATTGATTGCGAATAACAAATGCACCGCTCATTAGCGTGTCTCCAAACTGTCATACATGAAAATGTGTCATCAAATAGTGCCTAAGACATAGTTCGAGCAAATAGTGTAATCAATCCGCCGAGCCGAACAGTCTCGATACGTCAGGTCAGTGGCATCATCTCGGTGAAACCATGTCAGTGCAACCAACTAGTGAAACCGCATCAGCGAAGGAATAACCGAGTGGCCGTCGGAGCTGTGCTGTCTGCTGGCGGGCCTATCAGCCGAGTAGCTGATCCTTCGCTTGATTAATTTTTGCGGCCAGATAATCGTTGCCGCCTCGATCGGGATGACACTTTTGAATCAGTGCTCTGTGGGCCGCAATAATGTCCTGCTCGGTTGCATCATCTTGCAATCCCAGGACCGCGAGGGCCTCCGCACGGCTGGATGGGGAAGCGCCGTTTTCCCCTCCACGGTCAGTCTCTTCGCGGTCTTGCGCATCCTCTGAGAAACGCTGTTCAAGATAGCTAGCCAGTAGCTGAGCAGAGTCGGTGTCTTCATGCTGACAGTAGCTCAGCAGCTCATCAAGTTGTTGTCGATTGAGTTCGTTTAAGAGCCATCCCTTGAAGGTGCTCTCCAATACGACGCCACTGAGCTCGCCGCTGTCGTGATCGAGTGTCATTTTGATGATGCGCGATGCGACTTCGGATTGCTTACTCGACGGTCGAGCGCCAGATGCGCGCAAGCCGCCCAGCGCGGGGAGCAGGCGCACTAATACAGGGAACAGCTGCCGAGTTGCCACCAACAGACCGGTCAACGCAGCGCCGACCCAATGCATCTTGCCCATCAAGGTCAGGATAACGACGCCAATCACCGCGCTACCGACGATGATTTGTAGATACGCGGCACGCCGCTTGTGCGGGGGTTGCTGTTGTGCACGCCGCACTAATACGACCAGCGTGAAGACAATGACGAGGAGCAGAATAACTCTTGGCACGGTGGTTATGCCTCCTGTGATGAACGTATGAGCGGCTGTAATTCTATCTGTTTTGGTGAACCGTTATGGCGTTTTTTCGAGTTGGCACAGCAGTGTTCGATCGCCGCGCGTGTTCGATCGGCGCAGCGCCGCGATACCGCCTTGAGCAAATCGGCTCACGGCAGCCAGTAGGGTGCGGAGTTGATCAGCACTGCTTGCATCAAACGGCGCATAAGCTCCGTGACTTAATTGCGCCAGTTGTTCAAAGATGGCCCGAGTGTGTGCGTCGCGCCCTTCCTGAAAAAGAAAGAGGGGTATTTTTTTGATGGCGCATCGACCCGCCAAGGAGGCTAAAGTCGCTGCCGACTCCTCGCAGGCGTCACCGACCAGGATCACAGCTCGTAACGGCTGGGAGGCAGAGTGGGTCTCAAGGGCGTGGTGAATTACCCGGCCAATTTGAGTTGCCCCGGGTTCGCAGGTGACGCAACTCATTTGATCGAGCAATGCTCCAGCTTGTGTCAGCCAATGACTAGCAAAGAATTCGCCTAGGCCTCGGTAGTAACAAAGCTGTATCGCCAATGTCTGCTCGTTCAGCGCGGCCGAAAATAACTCACTGTGTAATCGACGTGCCTGATCCCATGTGGGCTCTCGGCTGGCCGTGGCGTCGAGTGCAAAAATGATGCGACTTTGGCGAGCAGTAATGGCCTTGATCGCACGCGTTTTACTCAGAAAGCGGGTAATTTCCTGAGTTTTTGGCTGACTGATCTCCTTGGGAATGCGACGTGCCTAAACAGAAGAACGCGGCGCTAGCAGGCCGCGATCGCGCAATTCTTGAAGATAATGCCGCCGGCTGGCAAGTTCGGAGATGACGGCCTGAAGTGCGTCTCGACCGAGCGCATGTCGCCCCCTACTGGGCGCTTCGTCTACCAGATCCAGTAGCTTTCGGCTTGAAAAGTCTTCCGCGTTGAAGGTGTTGTTAGTTGTCTTTGTTTTCATTTTATTTCCCCCCGTCCCCTGTTGTTGTGCAACTTACTGGTGCATGCAGCGATGTCTTGATCTGCTTCATTCCAGAGACGGGATTTACTGTCAGTTGTTAAAATAGCCCGCTATTATGACAAAAATTCAGCAAAATTGCCTGAGCAAGCGAATGTTGCCGCAAATGTGAGGGGTAAAAGGGTGAAATGGATGGAATTACGACGTAAACACGCGCTGCCTGACGCAGCCACTGCTCTCCCGGGTAGGGCCACACTCATGCCTGTGGCCCAAAGCCACGCGGTGTTGGCTGTGCCATTGCAACCACCCTATCCAGTGGGTTTGGCAGAAGCGGTGTTCGGTATGGGGTGTTTTTGGGGCGTGGAGAGACTCTTTTGGCGTCAGCCGGGGGTTTACACTACGGCCGTGGGCTATGCCGCCGGGCTGACGCCCAACCCGACCTATCAGGAGGTCTGCTCGGGTGGGACCGGGCATAATGAAGTTGTACGGATTATTTTCGATCCTGCAGTGATGACTTACGAAGACCTGCTGACTATTTTTTGGGAAAACCATAACCCTACGCAGGGTATGCGCCAGGGAAATGATTGGGGTACTCAATACCGGTCGGGTATTTATTATTCGACTGAATCCCAAAAATCAGCGGCTTTGACTAGCCAACAAAGTTATCAGGTAGCGCTGAGTCAGGCAGGTCACAGCGAGATCACGACCGAAATTTGTGAGGCGACGCTGTTCTTATTACGCAGAGGATTATCACCAGCAATATCTCCATAAAAACCCCGCCGGCTATTGCGGTATGGGTGGAACGGGCGTTAGCTGTGCAGTCGGGGTCGGTGTGGCGGCAACGGATGCGACGGTCGTTTAGCCGACTGGCTGCGGTAGTGCTTGCGCGAGGGCTGCAGCGACTGCGGTGTCGACGCTCAGCGTGCGCTCACCAAGGTGTCGGCACATGGCGCCGACAGATTTGGCAAGCTCAATCTCAAAGGGGATAAAACCGCCCTCTGGGCCCAATAGCACCAAGCCTGCCCTCGCTTCATCTCGTAGCGCTTGAGTCGCATTGCGGTCTGCTATCCAACACGGGTGGTTTTGCGCGAGAGTTGGCAGGATATCCTCGACAAAGGGTCGAAATCGCCGATGCAGGTGAACCTCGGGCAACAGGGTGTCTCCGGCGCGCTCGAGTCCAGCCTCCAGTGCCGCGGTGATGCGGTCGGCTTTCAGCAGTGGACTCTGCCAGTAACTTTTTTCGACACGGGCGCTGTGAATCAGATGCAAGTGCGCGACGCCCATTTCGCTGGCGGTGCGAAAGACACGACGGAGCATCTTTGGGCGGGGTAACGCGAGGATCAGGTCAAATGGATGTCGCTGCAGCGCAGCCAATGTTAATTGCACATGGATCCGAACCGTTTTGTCGTCGATCGTTAAAATAGTGCCGCGTCCACGTTGACCGCCCAGCGCCCCCACTTTTAAGACTTGTCCGGGCTGACTCTTGAGTACGGCCACAATGTGCTGATGACGTCGGTCATCGAGCACAACGGTGTCGTCATCGATCCAATCGGCGGGTTTCAGCAGGACAATATTCATGGCAGTTCCGTCTCGCTATACCCAGAGGTCGTAGTCATCTGCCGCGGAGATCTCTGCCTCGACTAAGTCGCCCGGTGAAAAGTCGGTAATGTCAGGTAAATGCACCACGCCATCGATCTCAGGGGCGTCAGCAAAAGTACGGCCGATTGCGCCGTCGTCTGTGACCTGATCAATCAAAATGGTCTGAGTGGACCCTATTTTTCGCTGTAATTTGGCCGCACTGATCGACTGTTGCAATGCCATAAAGCGCTCCCACCGTGCGGCCTTGGTTGCCTCGGGAACGGGGTTGGGCAACTCATTCGCGGCGGCGCCTTTGACGGGAGAATATTGAAAACAGCCAACACGATCCAATTGAGCACGATCAATAAAGGTCAGGAGCGATTCAAACTCTTCTTCGGTCTCTCCCGGATAACCCACAATGAAGGTAGAGCGGATGCTGAGGTCAGGACAAATGTCCCGCCATTTTGCAATACGGTCGAGGGTCTTCGACGCAGCGGCAGGGCGTGCCATCCGTTTCAAGAACATCTGCGAGGCTGCGTGTTGAAGCGGCATATCGAGATACGGTCAGCATCAACCCGTCTGCCATCAGGGGGATAAGTTTGCGTACGTGTGGGTAGGGGTAGACATAGTGGAGCCGCACCCACGACGCCGAGCTCGGCCCAGATTCACGGGCTTTCTAAATCAGTAATGTAGCGGAGCGACCATGCACCCAATCAGTTTGGTATTTTAATATCGACATGCCGTAGGCACTGGTATCCTGAGAAACTACCAATAGCTCACGGACGCCCGCCTCGCACAAGACCCTCTGCTTCTCGTAAGATGGCCCGCGGTGGACGACTTGCACTAGGTCGCCCCGGAGATTGGGGATAATGCAGAAGCGACAGCGATGATTGCAGCCTTCGCTGATTTTGAGATAAGCATAATGGCGGGGCGTGAGTTTTACGCCCTGAGCCGGTATTAAGTCCAGATGAGGGTTGGGCTGGTGATGTTGTGGCAGCACCTCACGAACCGTACTCAGGACCTCTTCGTAAGCGGCAGGACCGCTAATGCCGAGCACCTTCGGGTGCCTTGCCCGAATCGCATCGGCATCATCACCCCGACCCATGCACCCCGTGACTAAGACCCGTCCGTTTTCTCTGATCGCTTCTCCGATGGTTTCTAAACTTTCCTCCTTTGCTGCGTCAATGAACCCACAGGTATTCACAATAACGACGCCGGCATCCTCGTATTGAGGGGTGATGTCATAACCCTCGATACGGAGTTGTGTGAGGATTCGCTCTGAATCAACCAAGGCCTTAGGGCACCCCAGTGAAATGAAGCCTACCTTTGCTCTGTCAGGTGTTTGGATAGCGGTGTCCCTCATTAAGTTAGGCGTCTATGGCGCTGGCGTTGCTGTGTGTTCTGATGGGCAGTTCTTTTCTCAGCACTGCCAATAACTCAAGAGATTCCTCGCGATTGAGAAAATCTCCGATTGGCGTTTCGGAAACTTTGTCATGAACGCAGAGCTCAGGTCCCTGCCAGGGGTGAGTTTCCGGTGTCACTCTCAGTGCTGCGTCTGCCCGCGTAAATTGCCAGGTTCGTTTCGGCACAAAGTAGCCCTTATCAATTATCACAGTATCGGCGTTTAAATGAATGACATGTCGGTACTCGAGCTTCCAGTTGACCCAGTACAGTGCGCCAGCAAGTGCTGTCAGCTCTAAGCCCGCTAGCGGCAGAATCGGCCAAGCACCCGCTAGGGCAAAACCAATGCCTGCGCCCAGCGAGGGTATGGCAAGCGCCGCGAGTAGCCATAAATTCTGGTGCCAGGTCGCAGAATGATTGGGTTTAACCACCACAACCATTTCTCGATCCGCTTGGTTATAGGAAATCACACGATTCTCCCCCGCAAGATGGGGCGTATGGTAATGCATCCAGAGCGCTCCTAAAAATGATCTGTTATGCGCCGGCGTAAATGCATCGCGGTGGAGAGTAGGCGGTTAGTTTGTGACCGGAAACCGGGTGATGAAAGGCGATGCTGGTCGCGTGGAGCAACAGCCTCGGTGAGGCATTCAGCACCTCCTCCGGCGCATAAAAGTCGCAGCCCAAAATCGGATGCCCAATCTCCTTCAAATGAATGCGCAGTTGATGTGATCGGCCCGTGATAGGGAAGAGTTTGACAACCGTCGATTTGTCTTCCCTCGCCACCACGCGCCATCGAGTCACAGCGGATTTCCCACTTGTGAAACACACCTTTTGCTTTGGCCGGTTGGGCCAATCCCGCGTCAATGGCAGTGTGATCTCGCCCGTATCTGGCGACAGGCAGCCCGCAACGCGAGCGAAGTAGGTTTTGTCGATTTGTCTTGATTGGAATTGTCTAGCCAGTTCCGATAGCGCTGCCCTTGTCCGAGGCACGACCATCACGCCAGAGGTATCGAGGTCAAGGCGATGGACTGCGCTTACGCCTGGATATTGTCGGTCCAGTCTGTTGAGCAGGCAGTCGTGATTGAGAGGATGTCGCCCGGGTACGCTCAACAGTAAGGTGGGCTTATCGACAATGAGCAGATGCTCATCCCGGTAGAGCAATCGAATGGGTTCTTTCGAGTGAGGGACCAGGTAAGGCGGCTGTGGGTCTGCTGTGAAATTCAAAGGGGAGCTTGTCGCGAGGCCGTCAGGGGCGTCCGGCAGCGTCCAAAGCCTGCAGGTAACGACTGATCGCATCGGTCACACCATAGCGCAGCGCATCAATGGTAAAAGCGTGCCCTATCGATACCTCCAATAACGCGTCAATATGAAAGTCAGGGAGGTTGCCCAGATTAAGATCGTGCCCCGCGTTGATACCTAAGCCATGAAGCGTCGCTTCAGCTGCCGCCTCCTGAAATTGAGTGAGTGACGGTCTGTGTTCGCCGCACTCATGGGCGCGAGCGTAGGTTTCGGTGTACAGCTCAACGCGGTCAGCGCCGAGCGCACGCACCAGACTGATTTGTGCGGGATCGGGGTCCATAAATAGACTCACTCGACACCCCCAGCCCTTCAATTGCTCAACAACAGGGCGTAAACGATCTCCATCACGAATGATGTCAAAGCCGTGATCAGAAGTCAGTTGATCATCGCTATCTGGCACTAGCGTCACCTGCTCAGGGCGGATGCGTTCAATCAATGCCAAGAACCCGGGATAATCCCCAATGCCTGCACGCGGGGCGGACTGTGCAGCGGCAAAGGGGTTGCCTTCGATATTGAGTTCGGTGCCGCCCATATCGCCCAGACGGAGGCAGTCCTCTGCTCTGATGTGTCGTTGATCTGGTCTGGGATGCACCGTAATGCCGTGCGCTCCTGCCTGAATCACGCTTGCTGCGAACTCGCAGGGATCGGGATGTTTCGTATCACGAGCGTTGCGAATCAGCGCGATTTTATTGAGATTGATGCTGAGCTGCGTCATGGCGTGATACGGCTAATGGATAAAATCGAAATGGGTTTGACCGGAACATCTTGAAAAGTGGTGACACCACCAGCGGTCTTAGCAGGCGCCGGACCCGTGTCCGACAGTGAGATGATATCGACGACTTGCATGCCTTCGATCACCTCGCCGAAGACGGTATAACCCTCGCTACTGGGCGTCCAATCGAGTCGTAAGTTGCTACGTTGATTGATGAAGAACTGAGCCGTCGCAGAATCGGGGTCATTCGTGCGCGCCATGGCAAGCGTGCCGCGAGTATTGTGCACCTTATTGCGAGATTCATTCGCGATGGGGGCTCGGGTCGATTTTTCCTCGAGCGCTGAGGTAAAGCCGCCGCCTTGAATCATAAAGTTGCTGATGACCCGGTGAAATACGGTGCCGTCATAATAGCCATCATCGACATACTGAAGAAAATTCTCGACGGTAATCGGTGATTTATCTGCAAACAGCTCAACAGTAATGTCACCGTCTGTCGTTTTCACGAGTACTTTTGGATTACCGTTCAGCGACTCGTCAGCAAAGACCTCTAGAGCCCCGATGCTCAGCAACAAGGCAACGAGCAGAGCGCACAGTGAGCGCAGGCGAGTAAGGTATGAATTCATAGTGTTCTCCTTGATTAAGACCAACCGTCTTGTCGTTTTTTTCTGGGCCATAGTCGTGGGGCAATCACGGCCAAAATGACTCCGAGTAGGACGGCGAAAGCACCGTCAAGCATTTGATTATTGGTAATACGTTCGCGTAAGCGCACATTTTCCAAGCGCAGCAAATCTGCTTCGGATCTTTCCGACTCTAATTCCGCGACCAGTTGCTGGTTCATCAGATCTAGCTCGATCGCTGCCGCTGAAACACGTTTTATTTCAGTGAGTTCAACGCGAGTCGTGTCGAGTTCGCGCTCAAGCTGATCGACCATGCTACCTGCTTTGTCTGCTTCAGATGAGCTGGCGTCGAGTTGATTAACCAATCGATTTTGCTCGCCCCGGATTTGTTCCAACTCCACTCGTAGGTCGTTGATCAGCAGCGCCGCAGGCGGATCCGCCTGCAGATACTGTGCGCGTATCCATCCCCTAGTGCCCCCCGGACTTTCCACATCAATCCACTCATCATCATCGCTCTGCCCGAAAACGATTAGGACCGTACCGGAGGGTAACCCTCGGTTGATGATGCGGTAGTCAGATCCCGGCCCGCTGCGAACGGGAACCAGCACCATATCGCTGATGTACCGCGTCTCCTGAGCCACGAGGGCGGTGGCCCAACAGCATGATAGGAGTAGCAGCATGACGGCGGCACGTCGAGCGATGGTGAATAGTGTCATGACGAATCTCGTGTTGGGTCAGTATTTTGGGCTTCCGATTTCAAATGAGGTGCCACGATCATTACCGTGAGCAACATCATCAGCAATATGAAACCAATACTGGAATACAATTTGTAGCTTTAAAAAAAAGCTTCTTCATATTGGTAGGCTACGTACAGGTTGAGTGCCCCAACGGTGACAAAGTTTGTCACCCACAGCACATTAAGGCGCTTCCAAATGACCACACTGAGCACCAACTGTTGACCCGCCAGTCGTTCCAGCAAGGTTTTCTTACCCACAAACTGTGAGCCGAAAAATAGCGCGGCCAACACCCAATTAAAGACTGTCGGTTTCCACTGAATGAATCGTTGATCCCGCAGCACTAGGGTAGCGGTTCCAAAAGCGACGACCGCCACCATCATCCACATGAGCCGCTTATCGTTTCGTTGCGTGATGGTTAGCATGATTAGCCAGACCGCGGTGGTGGCGATCATCAAGACCGCAGTGGCGCTGAAAAGACCGTCGAAGGTATGCGACCAAGCCCCCGCTGTCAGCGTCTCGCCGTCCATCTGGTAGGCGCCAAAAAATAGCACTATGGGCAGGAATTCTAGGATTTGTTTCATGAAGTCGTCTGATTCAGCGTGCTAGCGCTCGCCTTCGCTGTTGCAATGTTAGACAATCTCGCTCTCCTTCTAAGCTCACGGGCGGATTGCCACCTGGTTTGGGCGCAGTGTAGAGATTGCCTTGATAGACTTCCACACACATAGTGCCGCTTCTGATGGTGCGCTTTCTGCTTCGGATCTCACAGAGAGAGCCGCAAAAGAAGGTGTTAGCCGCCTCGCGTTGACGGATCACGATACGGTACGAGGGTATCTCAGCGTTTATCAGGAGAGCCCGCCCGGCTTAGACCTGATCAGTGGTGTGGAGCTATCCTGCCAATGGGGCCGAGTCGGCATTCATGTTGTGGGGTTGGGTTTTCAGGTGCAGGCAGCAGATATGACAGCGCACCTTGTGGTGTTGGATGCTGCGCGTAAAGACCGTGCCGAGCGTATTGCACACCGTCTTGAACGCGCGGGTATGCAGGGGGCGCTTGAGGGCGCCTTGACGGTTGCAGGAGATGCGCAAATTGGTCGTCCACACTTCGCGCGTTGGATGGTGTTAGCAGGGCACGTGGCCAGTGAGCAGGAAGCATTCAAACGATTTCTCGGCAGTGGCAAGCCAGGAGATATTTCTATTTTGTGGCCGAGTCTTCAGGATACCGTTGAGGTGATCACTCGGTCTGGGGGAGTGGCAGTGCTGGCTCACCCACTGCATTACCGCATGACAGCGACGCGCCTACGCGCGCTGGCCGATGCGTTTTGTGAAGCAGGAGGGGGTGCCATTGAAGTGATTAATGGGCGGCCCAAGGCGGGTGACGTAGAGCAGTTGTGGCGGCTGGCTTCTGACCGCAACGTGCGTGTTTCTGTTGGTTCAGATTTTCATCGTGACTCGCCTTATGGGGCGGGTTTGGGCGTGAGCATCGCAGAGATTCCGGAGGGGATGGGCGTTTGGGAAACACTATAGATAACGCTAACGCCACCCGAAATGCGCTCGCTATAGGGCACGTTGTTGATAGCGGTATCTGGAGCGACCGACGGAGCACAAGCGCTGTGAGGATAGTGCCCCCCATGCGTACGAGGCAGTGATATGAGCCAGTTTTTCGCGGTTCATCCCGAGACGCCGCAGGTGCGCCTTATCAATCAGGCGGTGGCGATTATTCAGGGAGGAGGGGTTGTGGTTTACCCTACAGACTCGGCTTACGCGCTGGGCTGCCAACTGGGAAATAAGCGAGCGGTTGAGCGGATCCGCCGGATCCGTGCCTTGCAAGACGACCATAACTTTACGTTGGTGTGTCGCGATCTCTCAGAATTAGGCACCTATGCTCGCGTTGATAATGCCGTGTATCGATTACTGCGTCACGCAACACCGGGGCCATTTACCTTTATTCTCGAGGCCACACGCGATGTCCCCAAACGGCTGGTTCAACCCAAGCGAAAGACGATTGGGTTAAGAGTGCCGGATCATCCGATTCCTCAGGCATTACTCCACGCGCTCGGCGAGCCTCTGATGAGCGCTACCTTGGCCCTACCCGGCGGGGATCTACCCCTATCTGATCCTCATGATATTCGTCAGCAACTTGAGCATGACGTGGATCTGGTGATTGACGGTGGATTTTGTGGTTTAGAACCAACCAGCGTCATTGATTTGACCGCCTCGCTGCCCGTCATTCTCAGACGCGGATTGGGTGATGTCAGCGACTTTGAGGTCGCCTAAGGGTATACTCGAACCGTGATGAAATCCCCTGAACAATCGCCCAATCCCACGGAGGAAAGTGGGTCCCATGAGATGGTGGCCGCTGCGCCCGAACCGGTCATTGCTCGCCCAGAGCAAGCCGAAATGCCCTTCGCGATGGTGCGAGGAGAGGCAGTGACCGAGCTGCCAAAAGATTTATATATCCCACCGCAGGCGCTTGAGGTGTTTTTAGAGGCGTTTGAGGGACCTCTTGATCTGTTGCTCTATCTCATTCGTCGACAAAATCTCGATATATTGGATATCGACGTGGCACAGATCACCGAGCAATACATGCGTTATGTTGAACTGATGGATGCCATGCAGTTCGAGCTGGCAGCCGAATACTTGTTGATGGCGGCGATGCTTGCTGAGATTAAATCACGCACGCTATACCCAGAGGATGAAAATGAAGAAGATGAGGAAGATCCGCGCGCCAATCTGGTCCGTCGTTTGCAAGAATATGAGCGCTTCAAGAAAGCAGCGGAAGATCTTGAGGCGCTACCTCGTTTAGAGCGCGAGCTGTGGCAAGCCTCTGCCGCCCCACCCGACATTCGATCGGAGCGCCCGCTGCCCGAGGTCGATATGCGCGAAGTGCTGCTGGCGCTGGGTGAGGTATTGCGTCGCGCTGAGATGTATCAGAGCCACCAGATCCAGCGAGAATCTTTGTCGACGCGTGAGCGGATGTCGCAGGTTCTAGAGACGCTTAAAGGCGATGGATTCGTCCCCTTTGTGACGCTGTTTCGACCCGAAGAGGGACGCCTGGGCGTCGTCGTCACGTTCTTAGCGCTGATGGAGTTGATGAAGGAGTCCCTGATTGAATTAGTCCAAACAGAGGGATTCGGCCCAATCCACATCAAGGTAAAGTCGGAGTGAACATGGAAGCGGGTTTGGTGCAAATTCTCGAGGGTGCTTTGCTTGCGGCAGGGGAGCCCCTGTCGCTGCAGCGCATGGCCATTTTGTTCGAAGAAGATGAACGGCCGTCCACCGACGAGTTGCGAAGTGCGATTAAGATCGTTGGAGAGCGCTGTGAGGACCGCGGTTATGAGCTGGTTCAAGTCGCGTCTGGTTTTCGATTTCAGGTCCGTCAAAACTTGTCAGATTGGGTCGCCCGGTTATGGCAAGAGCGCCCCGCACGATATTCACGTGCATTAATGGAGACCTTGTCGCTCATTGCGTATCGTCAGCCCATAACCCGCGGTGAAATCGAGGAAATTCGCGGCGTCGCGGTCAGCACGAACATCGTTAAGACGCTGCTAGAGCGAGAATGGGTGCGCGTTGTAGGTCATCGGGATGTCCCCGGTAGACCTGCAATGTATGCCACTACGCGGCAGTTTCTTGATTATTTCAACTTAAAGTCGCTGGACCAACTACCGCCGTTGGCCGAAATTAAGGAGCTCGACAATTTGTCAGGTGAGTTGGGTTTGGAATTGCCCCAGGTAGCAGACGATAGCCTTCCAAATGACGACCTCCCACATGGTGGCCTACCGAATGGTGACCTACCGAATGATGACGTCCCGAATGATGACGTCCCGAATGATGACGTCCCACATGATGAGAAGTCATCTGAGACCTCAGGCAGCCAGACTGATGGTGCTGCCGATGAACTGGAGACGGTAGGCGATGGCGAAGCAGCGCCCAAAGCAGCCCCCGAAACGTCCTAACGCTGCGGCGATACCCGCCGCAGATAAAGGTGAAAAGCTTCATAAGGTTCTCGCGAATCTGGGTTTTGGCTCGCGCCGAAAGATGGAGCAGTGGATCGAAGGGGGTCGTCTGAAGTTAGACGGCAAGGTCGCGATACTGGGTGATCGCGTCACGGCAAAGCAGACGGTTCGCTTAGATGACAAACTCCTTGCCCGAGAGCCAGCGAATCAGGTCCGTGTGTTGCTCTACCATAAGCCTGAGAGAGAGGTCTGTTCACGCAGTGATCCTGAGAGTCGCAAGACCGTCTTCGACAGTCTGCCGCGTCTTCAAAGCGGGCGATGGATTTCGGTAGGCCGACTGGATTTCAATACATCGGGGGTGTTGTTGTTCACCACTGATGGAGGTTTAGCCAATGCGCTCATGCACCCATCGAGCTCGATTGAACGCGAGTATTTGGTGCGGGTAATGGGCAAGGTCGACGAACCGATGTTGGAGCGGTTAAAAAGTGGGGTAGAGCTCGACGACGGTCCCGCGCGTTTCACAGACATTCAGGAAGGCGGGGGTGATGGGATCAATCGGTTCTTCTACGTCGTACTGATGGCGGGGAGAAATCGCGAAGTCAGACGGCTGTGGGAATCCCAAGGGACGACCGTTTCTCGCCTAAAGCGTGTACGCTACGGCGAAGTTTTCCTGCCCTCAAAACTAAAAAAAGGGCAATCTTTAGAGCTGCCGCAACGCGATGTCGACGTCATTTACGCGATGGCGGGAGTGCCTACCCGGGACGTGGCGAGTGTCACCAAAAAAGAACAAGAACGGCGTGACCGGTTTTCGGGTAAGGGCAAACGACTGACAGGCAGGCGGGGTCGCTGGGAACACTAATTAGTCCTGCGCACTCAACGTCTCGCCCTGTAATGATTGACTGGCGTCGCTGAGCAAATAAACCCAATGAGCGGTGAGCGCCTCAGGCGACGGGTTGGTGTCAGGTTGTTCTCCCGGATACGCCATCCGCCGCATCTTGGTATTGACGGCTCCCGGATTCAGGCTATTCACTCGGATCTGGCTGGTGGCTTTCAACTCATCTGCCAGCACCTGCATATACCCCTCGGTAGCAAACTTCGATACCGCATAGGCGCCCCAATAGGCTTTACCCCGCCGCCCGACTCCAGAACTGGTCAGAATAATGGAGGAGGGTGCTGCGTGCGTCAGCAACGGCATCAGCGCGCGCGTGAGTAAAAAAGTCGATGAGACATTGACCTGCATGACTTCCTGCCAACTTGCCGGTGAGGTCTGTGCTAATAATCGGCGCTCCCCCAGCACACTCGCATTATGAACCAGCCCGTCTAAACTGATGTCCGCTTCTGTCAGTTGCTCAGCAAGGGCCTCGTAGCGGGCGGCGTCAGTGGTATTGAGGTCAAGTGGAATGATGCCGGCTTCGCGGCCTCCTGCGCTCAGAATGTCATCGTAGACGGCTTCAAGCCCAGCTTCATTGCGACCTACCAGGAGCACCTCGGCGCCGACTTTCGCGCAGGCCAGCGCAACAGCACGACCGATGCCACCACCGGCTCCGGTGATCAATACGGTTTTGTTAGCAAGCTCAGTATTAGAGGGTTGCCATTGAGGGGGTAAAAAGCTCATTGCAGCTGGTTCTCAATCATCTGTGACAGCGCTAGGCTGCTATGTGCAATGGCATCGGCTTCCCACGCTGTTGCCGATTCCCCATCGGCAAGATAGCCGTAAGCGGCGGCTATAGTAGCGCAGCCAGCCGCCTTACCGGCCTCAATGTCGCGACGGTGATCGCCGACGAATACGCTGCGATCGGGTGGGCAGTTGAGTCGGTTGCAAGCCAGTATGAGTGATTCGGGATGGGGTTTAGGGTGACTCACATCATCCGGCGTGATGACGATATCGGCGGGGGGGTTGAAGTCCATTTTTTCCATCAGTGGCTGCGCAAAGCGCGACAGTTTATTGGTCACGACTCCCCACTTTATGCCGTTTACCCCCAGCGTTGACACCAGTGCGCGAAGGCCAGGATAGGGTTCGCTGTGTTGACCCAATCCCTTTTCGTAGTCGTTTAAAAACCGCTGGCGCCACTGCTCGAAGGTGGGGTCGGCAGTCGCGATCTCTAGTGCCGCAGCCACCATTCCAATGGCGCCGTCTGACACACGCCTGCGAATGGCTTCGGGTGCGACGGCGGGTAAACCCGCTGCTTGCCTGAGCCGCAAGCCAATGGCCACAAATTCAGGCGCGGTATCGATCAAGGTGCCATCAAGGTCAAACAGCACCGCGAGTGGCACATTACCGCTCACGGTTTGCGTGCTCGAATCAGATAATTCACCGAGACATCGTCGGGGGTGAGGCGATAGTGCTGCGTGATCGGATTGTAGGTCATACCCACCATCTCCTGCATATCCAATCCGGCTGCTCTGATCCAACGCGCTAATTCTGAGGGCTTAATAAACTTCGCATATTCGTGAGTGCCTTTGGGGAGCAGGTTCAGTACATATTCCGCGCCCACAATGGCAAACAGGAATGCTTTTGGATTGCGATTAATCGTCGAAAAAAATAAATCGCCACCGGGTCGACACAAGTCCGCGCAGGCCTGTATGACGGTCGAGGGATCAGGCACGTGTTCTAGCATTTCTAGGCAGGTCACCACGTCAAAGTCCCCCTCGCGCGCTTCAGCCAACGCCTCTGCAGTGCTGAGTTGATAAGCGACGTCAACGCCGCTCTCAACGGCGCGGCGCACGGGACGGGTATCTACCTATCCACCGAAGGCTCGATGAGCATGGGCTACTCGCTAAGAGGCGCACAGCAGGCCGCCGCCGCAGCCGACATCCAGTAAGGTTTTACCTTGTACATCCGCTCGTTCATCAATCCAGCCTGCGCGCAAAGGGTTGATGTCATGCAATGGTTTGAATTCACTGTTGGGATCCCACCAACGTGACGCCAGTTTTTCGAATTTAGCAATTTCGTCGTAATCAACATTTTCAGGGGTGGACATAAGGCTAAGACTCCAGTGTCTTGCGAAAGGTGCCAAGTTGTTGAGACCATCGCTCGGCTCGCGTCATCAGGTCAGTGTAGTCGAGTGTCAGCAGACGGCCCTCTTGCATGAGGGGTTTACCAGCAACCCAGCTCCAGGACACCTCCTGTCCACTGGTGGCATACACCAGACTGGATGCGAGGTTATGGTTGGGTGAGAGTGGTAACGCAGAGACATCAATGGCAATGAGGTCCGCCACTTTGCCCGGTTCTATGCTGCCAAGCGTGTCCTCTTTTCCCAGCGCCCGCGCGCCCGCTAATGTCGCCATTTCTAGGGCTGTCCAAGCATCGACCGCTGTAGGGTCGCCATGCTGTGTCTTGCCAATCAATGACGCGGTTTGCATTTCTGCCAGCATGCTGAGTCGATTACTACTGGCCGCACCATCAGTGCCCAGCGCGACGTTAATGCCGCGATCGAGCAGGCGCTGCACTGGGCATATGCCTACGCCAAGCTTGAGGTTTGACCGGGGGCAGTGGACCACATGGGCGCCATATTTGGCGACCGTATCCATGTCTTGCTCGCCCATGGCTGTCATGTGTACGCACTGTGTTCGTGGACCTAGTAATCCGAGACGCTCCAGCAAATCAACGGGACGGACGCCGGTGCGTTCCACTGCAGTGAGCACCTCTTCGCGACTCTCGTGTAAGTGAATTTGCACAGAGGCCTCTAGCTCGTCGGCTAGCACGGCAACTTTGGCCAGCGTCTCCTCCTTCACCATGTAGGTAGAGTGAGGCCCAAACCCAATATCAATGCGATCGTGATCCCGATAGTCATCACGCAATGCTAACCCTCGATTAATACCCTCCTCCGCGTTGCGTGCCCAACCGGTTTCGACATCAATGACCGGAAAAGTGAGCAGTCCTCGTAAACCTGCGCGGTCAATGGATGCGGCGGTCACGTCGGGGAAGAAATAATGATCCGCGAGTGTTGTGGTGCCTCCCAACAGTAAATCTGCGAGGGCGAGGTCGGATCCGTCACGCACAAAATCCGGGCTGATGAACTCGCGCTCGGTGGGCCATATGTAGTTTTGTAGCCACGTCATGAGCGATAAGTCATCCGCATAACCGCGCAGTAGCGACATAGCGGAATGGCAATGCAAATTGATGAGTCCCGGCATGAGTACGCAGCCCGGCAAACGAGTGTGCTCAACATCGATGAGTAGCGCCTCTGACCGGGGCAGAATCGCGGCGATTTGACCCCCTTTTAGCGCAACGCTGTGGTCCGAGAGTACCTGGCGCCGAGGCATAATAGGCACCACATGGTCGGGGTGCAAAACAGTATCAAAGTCGGACATAGGAGCTCCTTTTTCCGCTGGGAAGTATACCCCGATGTGTGGCGATTCAGTGGCGTCTCCCGGGCCCTTACGATTCGCTCTGAAGCTTGTTATTAGGTACACTGTCGCCTACGGATGGGGGCCGCTCTTGGCTCTCTTATTTCGCCCAATTGAGTAGGCCGAATGGCAGAAAATACGCAAGAAATGGCTCGGGAAATTCTCCCGGTCAAAATCGAAGATGAGCTGAAGCAATCCTATATGGATTACGCCATGAGCGTGATCGTTGGGCGGGCACTGCCCGATGCTCGAGATGGCCTGAAGCCGGTCCACCGCCGCGTTTTATTTGCAATGAACGAGCTCAATAACGACTGGAATAAAGCGTATAAAAAGTCAGCGCGGGTCGTGGGCGATGTGATCGGTAAATATCATCCCCATGGCGATTCTGCGGTTTACGACACGATTGTCCGCATGGCGCAGGAATTTTCCCTGCGTTATCCGTTGGTCGATGGACAGGGTAATTTCGGGTCAATTGACGGCGATTCTGCCGCTGCGATGCGTTACACCGAAATTCGCATGTCGAAAATCGCGCACTCGTTGCTCGCGGATCTTGATAAAGAAACGGTCGATTTTGTCGACAACTACGACGGCACAGAGCAAATCCCCGTGGTGTTGCCGACCCGCGTTCCTAATTTACTGGTCAATGGTTCCTCGGGTATTGCCGTTGGTATGGCGACGAACATCCCCCCGCACAACTTACGGGAGGTGGTAGCGGGTTGCCTGGCAACACTGCAAGACCCAGAGATCAGTATCTGCTCGTCAAGAAGTAAGTCGCACACAACGCCAAGTTAGCGAAGCCAAAAAAAGTATCGCAGAACTCGAAAGCACTGCTAGACGCCTACGCACAGACCTTCTTCAGTCAGAGCAGAGTCTCGCTAGTTCTAGTAAAGAAGACGAAGTCGAGCAACTGATCGAGCGCATCGCTGAGCTAGAAGAAAACAATGCAGACCTTAAAGAGTCACGATGAATCCGATAAAGACGGGTTGCGCGTTGTGATTGAGCTGCGCCGTGGCGAGGTCGGTGATGTGGTGCTGAATAACCTTTACGCGCAGACGCAGCTCCAGTCTGTCGTGGGTATCAACATGGTGGCACTGGTAGACGGTGAGCCGAAGATACTGAACTTAAAGCAGATGATAGAGGCGTTTGTCCGTCACCGGAGAGAAATTGTTACCCGGCGGACGGTGTATTTGCTGAAAAAGGCGCGGGAGCGGGGGCATGTTTTAGAGGGACTCGCCATTGCGTTGACAAACATCGATGACATCATCGACTTGATCAAATCGTCCCCCACTTCTGCCGATGCAAGAGAAGGGCTGATGGCCCAGTCATGGGTCCCTGGGGATGTGATGACGATGCTCGAGCGAGCGGGTGCTGATGCCTGCCGTCCCGATGAATTACCTGAGCAATACGGCGTTTTAGAGGGGCGATACCACTTGTCGCCCGTTCAAGCGCAAGCCATCCTCGATTTGCGATTGCATCGCCTGACGGGTCTGGAGCACGAAAAGTTACTGCAAGAGTACGCAGATAAAATTGCTGAAATTGCGGATTACCTCGATATTTTAGGCGATCCAGATCGCCTCAAGCAGGTCATTCGAGAAGAGTTGGAGGCGGTCGTTGAGGAATTTGGTGACGAGCGTCGCACGCAAATTTCTGATTCGGCTCATGATCTTACCGTTGAGGATCTGATTACCGAAGAAGATCGTGTCGTGACCATTTCTCATGGTGGGTACGGTAAAACACAGTCGTTAACGGATTATCAGGCCCAACGCCGAGGGGGTACGGGTAAAAGTGCCACGGCGGTCAAGGACGAGGATTTCATTGAGCATTTGCTGATTGCCAGCACTCACGCGACCATTCTGTGCTTCTCCAATCTCGGCAAAGTGTATTGGCTGAAGGTCTTCCATATTCCTTTGGCGAGCCGCACTGCAAGAGGCCGGCCAATGGTGAATTTGCTGCCCTTGGATGAGGGTGAGCGGATCACGTCGATCCTGCCCATAGAAGGCTATGAGACGGATCATTTCCTTTTTATGGCAACGGCAAATGGCACGGTGAAGAAAACCGATATGAGTCTGTTTTCTCGTCAGCGCAGTGTGGGATTGCGAGCGATAGAGTTGGATCCTGACGACGTACTCGTGGGCACGGCAGTCACTGATGGCAGTCAAGATATTATGCTTTTCTCCAGTGAGGGAAAGGTCGTGCGTTTTGCTGAGTCGAGCGTGCGCGCCATGGGCAGAACGGCTCGTGGGGTAAGGGGTATCCGGTTAGGCAATGGCCACCGGCTCATTTCTTTAGTAGTCCCACAGGCGGGTAGTAAGATTTTGACGGTCAGTGAGAATGGCTATGGAAAGCGTTCCGAAACCAGTGAGTTCCCC
This sequence comes from uncultured Luminiphilus sp., assembly GCA_905182485.1. Classification (GTDB taxonomy): domain Bacteria; phylum Pseudomonadota; class Gammaproteobacteria; order Pseudomonadales; family Halieaceae; genus Luminiphilus. Next base: position 20,021 of record CAJJBO010000017.1, on the reverse strand, counting down.
GTAAAGGGCCGCGGGACGAAAGGGGTCATCGGCATGACGACCTCGGACCGCAATGGCCCTCTTGTGGGCGCCGAGCAGGTCTGGGATGGCGACGAGATCATGCTGATTTCTAATCAGGGTACGGCAGTGCGCACCCGGATCGAAGAAGTGGGTGTTCAGGGGCGCAATACTCAAGGTGTGCGGGTCATTCGTACTCGCGACGGGGAGGTGTTAGTCAGTGTCAGTCGGATCACGGAGGACGATATAGAAACGCCTGATATCGCTGCCACGATGGAGGCAGGTGCGCCGATCAGTGGTGCAGTCGATTCCGAGGAGGAAGAGGGCGCAGCAGAGTGAGTCGCGCCCACAATTTTTGCGCTGGACCCGCAGCGTTACCCTTAGCGGTACTGAACCGAGCTCGAGCAGAGATGACCGATTGGTTAGGTTTGGGCGTGTCGGTGATGGAGGTGAGTCACAGAAGCCGAGAATTTGTGGCCGTGGCGAAGCACGCTGAGGCCACCCTGCGCCGGCTTTTAGCGATTTCAGATGACTACGCAGTTTTGTTTCTGCAGGGGGGCGCTTCTGCACAGTTTTCTGCAGTGCCGCTCAATTTAAGTGCTGCTGGGCAGGTGATTGATCAAGTTGTGACGGGTCAGTGGTCTAAAAAAGCCCATGCCGAAGGTGAGCGATACTCGCCGGTCAATCTTGTCGCAAGCTCAGCTGATCAAAAGTTTACGACGGTTCCCGAGGCGTCTGAATGGCAACGAGATCCGTCGGCGGCTTATCTGCATTACTGTCCCAACGAGACGATTGGGGGTTTGGCATTTTCTTATGTGCCTGAGTCGGAGGTGCCATTGGTGGCCGATATGTCGTCTACCATTTTGTCTCAGCCTATCGATGTGGATCAGTTTGGGGTGATTTACGCGGGGGCCCAAAAAAATATAGGCCCCGCGGGACTCACCGTGGTGATCGTGCGGCGCGACTTACTGGGCCGAGCTCGCTCCGAGACGCCTTCAACAATGAACTGGCAGAATGCTGCCGATAACGATTCCATGCATAACACGCCACCCACCTTTGCCATTTATCTGGCGGCCTTGGTGTTTGACTGGCTAGAAGAACTTGGGGGATTGACGGCCATAGAAGAGATCAATCGCCGCAAGGCGGGCAAGCTCTATGACTTGATTGATGCCAGTGATTTTTTTAGTAATCCCGTTGAGGTGAAGAGCCGATCGTTGATTAATGTGCCCTTTACACTCGCAGAAGCTGTGCTGGACGACGTGTTTTTACAAGAAGCTGACGCGGCCCAATTACTGAATTTAAAGGGCCATCGATCGGTCGGTGGTATGAGAGCGAGCCTTTACAATGCGGTTGATGAGGCATCGGTCGATGCTTTGTGCGATTTCTTGCGGCATTTTGAGCAGCGCCACGGATAATTAAGGCGGGTAAGGGGAAATGCTATGAGCCCTGAAGACGAGCTAGGCAAAATTCGAGATCGTATCGATGACATCGATACGCAGTTGCTGGATCTGGTCAGTGCGCGAGCGCGTTGCGCACAAGAAGTAGCAGAGGTGAAATTGAAGGCGACTCTGCCAGGAGAACAACTGCCTCAATTTTATCGACCTGAGCGCGAGGCGCAGGTCTTACGCGCGATCCAAGAGCGCAATCCTGGCCCACTTGCCAGTGATCACGTGGCGTCTATTTTTAGAGAAGTGATGTCCAGCTGTCTGGCGCTGGAGCAGCCACTGTCTGTTGCATTTCTGGGGCCAGAGGGAACCTACTCTCAAGCAGCCGCCTTGAAGCATTTTGGTCAGTCGGCGATTCCAGAAGGGCAGGCGAGTATTCACAAGGTATTTCGACAGGTTGAGGAGCGGGCTTGTGACTTTGGCGTGGTGCCGGTGGAAAACTCAACAGAGGGTATGGTGGGGCAAACCTTAGATTGTTTCCTCGAGTCACCGCTGCAAATCAGCGGAGAAATCGAATTGCCCGTCGTGCATCACCTGCTGTCAGCAAAGGGGGTGTCACTGGAGTCGCTGACATTAGTGATGGGACATGAGCAGGCCTTGGGTCAATGCCGTCAGTGGTTAGACAGCCATTTGCCCCATGTTGCTCGAGAAGCGGTAGCGAGTAATGGTGAAGCGGCGCGCAGAGCGAGCCAGTCGAGCGATACAGCGGCGATTGCTGGGGAACTCGCTGAGACACTTTATGGGCTCACTCAACTGGCGAGTGCTATTCAGGACAGTTCGAATAACACCACCCGATTTTTAGTCTTAGGTCGAGAGACAGTGCCGCCAAGTGGTCACGACAAAACGTCTTTGTTAGTGTCTGCACGCAATCGTCCTGGTGCGTTACTGGGGTTGCTCAGACCCTTTGAGGACAGAGGTATCAGTTTGACTCGCATTGACTCGCGACCTTCGAAGACAGAAAAATGGACCTATGTTTTTTATATCGAATGTGAGGGACATCTTGGGGACAGCGTCTTATCAGAGGTGGTGGCCCAAATTGAAGAGCATTCGATCATGCTGAAGAAACTGGGTTCTTACCCTCGGGCACCGATTTGACGGCCTCGCTTGATCAGGATCCAGTCGTCGCATTTTTGGGGTTGGGCCTGATATCGGGGTCTCTCGCCGGTGCGCTGAAGGCGTCACAATGGGGGGCGGAAATCATCGCATGGGGGCCTCGTGCGCCCTCGCTAGAGCGCGGGCAGGCACTGGGATTGATCGATCGATTCTCGCTGGATTTAGCTGAGGTGATCAGCGAGGCTGATCTGATCGTCATTGGTGCGCCGCCCGTTGCCACGGCAAAGTTGTTACCCGAAGTCCTGGCCCACGCGACTCAGGGGAGACAACCGGTGGTTACTGATATGGCCAGTATCAAAGGCGCCATCGTTAACGCGGCGCAGCCGTTCTACCCGAAATTTGTGCCGGGGCATCCTATCGCGGGGAGCGAAAATAGTGGTGTGCAGGCGGCGAATAGCGATCTTTTTCAAGGACGAGAGGTCATTTTGACCCCCGTGGAGGGCACTGAGTCGACTGCGATCGCAGCGGTCGAGGCGCTCTGGGTGACCGCGGGCGCGCGGGTCACGCAAATGTCAGTGGCTGACCATGATGCGGCATTGGCGGCCAGCAGCCACATGCCTCATATGGTGGCGTATGCGCTAACGGCAATGCTGGGCGGCCACGTGTTAGACCCTATGAAACACGGTGGTGGTGCCTTGCGGGATATGACTCGTATAGCGGGCTCTGACCCGATAATGTGGCGCGACATTGCTTTGGCCAACCGAGACGCCATATTAGAGGCAATGGATGCAGTCTCGAGGGAGCATGACCAGTTGAGGACGCTGATCGCAGAGCGCGACGGCGTTGCTTTAGAGGCGTTGTTCAGCGACTGCCGCGGCTTGCGGCGCGGGCATGATGGGATTCTAAACCCGATTCTCAAGAACGAGGAGTCCTCCGCCTAATGCAGTTTTCTTTGGCGCCGGGAGGCAAGCTCACAGGGCGCATTCGTGTACCGGGCGATAAATCGATGTCGCATCGCTCGATTATGCTCGGCGCGATTGCAGAGGGCCGCACCTCGGTGAGCGTGCTCGGCGCGGGCCCGGCGGGCCTGGCGACGCTATCGGCCTTTCGCAAGCTGGAGAAGGAAATCAGTGATCCGCAAGCCGGTCGGCTGACGATTGAGGGTGTGGGCCTGCGCGGCCTTCAGGCACCCTCGAAGACGCTGGATCTCGGTAATTCAGGCACCAGTATTCGACTGATGGCGGGGCTCTTGGCGGGGCAGTCGTTTGATACTGTGCTGACAGGAGACGAGTCTCTGTTGCGCCGCCCCATGGGCAGGATCATTAATCCGCTGACCCAAATGGGCGCGTCGATCGATTCGCGCGAAGGGTGCCCGCCACTCCATATTCAGGGGACGGGGTCTTTGGACGGTATTCATTACGATATGCCGGTTGCGAGTGCGCAAGTTAAATCCAGTGTTTTGCTTGCTGGGTTGTACGCGTCGGGTCGCACCAGTGTGACCGAGCCCGCGCCCACACGCGATCATACGGAGCGCATGTTGGCGGGCTTTGGATACAGCGTCAGTCGCGAAAAGGGCGTGATTAGTGTGGCAGGTGGAGGCGTTCTCTGTGGCACGGAGATTGATATTCCCGCGGACATTTCGTCCGCGGCATTTTTTATGGTGGGCGCGTCAATCGCGCCCGGTTCGGATTTGATTCTGGAACATGTGGGCTTAAACCCAACCCGCGATGGGGTTATTACGATTTTGCGGGCGATGGGTGCCAATATCGAAGTCAGTCAAGCGCGCACCGTGGGCGGTGAACCAGTGGCAGATCTTCGTATTCGTTATGCCCCCCTGCATCTCGATATTCCTGTTGAAGAAGTGCCTTTGGCCATCGACGAACTGCCCGCGATTTTAGTGGCAGCGGCCTGTGCTGAGGGCGTAACGGTGCTGCGAGGTGCTGAGGAGCTGCGTGTCAAGGAAAGTGATCGCATCGCCACCTGACGGAATGGGTGGGCCAGTGGCCACCACTGGCAGACGGCATCACCGTGGTCGGCGACCCGGCCCGGGCGGTGTGATTACGACGCATCACGATCACCGCATTGCGATGAGTTTTGCGATGGCAGCTTTGCGTGCCTCTGATCCCATCATTGTGACAGACTGCGCTCACGTCGCGACATCGTTTCCAGGGTTCGCTGAATTAGCGGCTAACGCGGGTCTGCGGCTGTCTGTGACGGCATCATGACAGGAGCGGCTGCAGGGGAAGCGCCTGTCATCTGCGTGGATGGCCCAAGCGGAGCGGGTAAAGGCACCTTGGCACAAAGCCTGGCGGACACTCTGGGTTGGAATCTGTTGGACAGTGGTGCGCTCTATCGGGTCGTAGGGCTGGCGTGTTTATCCGGCGGCGTCCCACTCGATCAGGCACAGCAAGTGGCCGTTGTTGCCCGGAGCCTAGATGTCGCCTTTCAGCCCGGCGTCGAGGGCGTGTCCGTCTGGTTATCGGGAGCGGATGTCACCCGTGAGATCCGCTCCGAGGAGGGTGGCATCAGTGCGTCGACGGTCGCCGCATTACCGGAAGTGCGCGAGGCTTTGCTACTGAGACAGCGGGAACTGGCAAGATTACCGGGCTTGGTTGCCGATGGCCGAGATATGGGCACCGTTGTATTTCCGAGTGCTGATCTGAAAATCTTTTTGACTGCCAGTGCGGAGGCCCGAGCAGAGCGCCGTTACCATCAGTTGCAGGGTCGTGGGGAGAGTGTTAGTCTCGCGCGCCTTCTGGCGGCCATTATAGAGCGTGACGCTCGGGACGAATCTCGATCAGCTTCGCCTTTGGTACCGGCTGACGATGCCATCGTGCTCGATAGCACCGCGTTGTCTGCAGGTGAGGTATTAGGCCGAGTGTGCGAATTGGTCAGCGCCAGAGCGATTATGGGAGAGGCTTCGGAGAAACGGCTGGACTCCGCCGAAGCGTCGAGACAATAAACCCGGCTAAGTCTAGTAGCTGGAAGGGGTGCACGTTGCCCCGTTACTGTAGGACACCATCATGAGCGAATCCTTCGCCGAACTCTTTGAGGAAAGCCTCCAAACCCTCGATATGGAACCCGGTTCAATTGTTACCGGTGTTGTCATCGACATCGATAACGAGTGGGTGACCGTTCACGCGGGCCTGAAATCCGAAGGGGTGATCCCCCTTGATCAGTTCACTAATGCCAATGGCGAATGCAGCCTTAATATCGGGGACGAAGTTCAAGTTGCCCTCGAGACGGTCGAAGACGGTTTTGGTGAAACCAAGTTATCAAGAGAGAAAGCCAAACGTGCCGAGGCATGGAAAATACTGGAAGCGTCGCATGTCGCTGATGAAGTGGTCATCGGCGTGATCAACGGCAAGGTTAAAGGCGGCTTCACGGTTGATATTGATTCGATTAGGGCGTTTTTGCCTGGATCGTTGATCGATGTTCGTCCTATCCGAGAGACAACGCACCTTGAAGGCAAAGAGCTTGAATTCAAGGTTATTAAGCTCGATCAGAAGCGCAATAACGTCGTAGTCTCGCGTCGAGCCGTGATGGAATCTGCTAACAGCGCCGAACGCGAAGAACTGTTGCAGAATCTTCAGGAAGGCCAATCGGTCAAAGGCGTGGTGAAGAACCTGACAGACTATGGTGCGTTTGTCGATTTGGGCGGCGTCGACGGTTTGCTACACATCACCGACATGGCGTGGAAGCGCATCAAGCATCCCAGCGAAATTGTAGAAGTGGGGCAAGAACTCGATGTCAAAATCCTCAAATTTGACCGAGAGCGTAACCGCGTATCACTAGGACTGAAGCAACTGGGTGAAGATCCTTGGGTGCAAATTACGGGTCGTTATCCAGAGGGCAGTCGCGTCGTAGCCAAAGTGACTAACCTGACCGATTACGGCTGTTTCGCAGAGATCGAAGAGGGTGTTGAAGGACTCGTTCACGTCTCGGAGATGGACTGGACTAATAAGAATGTCCATCCATCGAAAATCGTCCAATTAGGGGATGAAGTCGAAGTGATGGTCCTCGATATCGACGAGGAGCGACGACGCATTTCGCTTGGCATCAAGCAGTGCACCCGCAATCCATGGGATGCCTTTGCTGACGATCACGCCAAAGGCGACAAGATCTCCGGTAGCATCAAGTCGATTACTGACTTCGGTATCTTCATCGGGCTAGAGGGTAGTATTGATGGCCTAGTGCATCTCAGCGATATCAGCTGGAATGAGACGGGAGAAGAGGCGGTTCGTAATTACAAGAAAGGTGACGAGATCGAGACCGTGATCCTGTCGATCGATCCTGAGCGCGAGCGCATTTCGTTAGGCATCAAGCAGTTGGAAGAGGACGCGTTCTCCTTATACGTGAGCGATAATGATCGTGGCAGCTTGGTGACAGGCAAAGTGACTGAGGTCGATGCTAAAGGAGCGGTTATCAAGCTCTCTGACGAAGTGGATGGCTATCTTAAGGCTGCAGACATCAGCTTTGATCGTGTCGATGATGCGCGTTCTGAACTGAATGTTGGCGATTCGGTTGAGGCGAAGGTGATCAACGTTGACCGCAAGAGCCGGGCTTTGGGCCTGTCCATCAAGGCGAAAGACATCGACGACGAAAAAGACGCCGTTGCGTCCTTGAAAGAGCAGGATGAATCATCATCGCCTGGACTATTGGTGACTTGATTAAGGCGCAGATGGACGATCAGTGAGGTTGTTTGAGCTCTCTAATGAAGGCCGGCTTTTGCCGGCCTTTTTTATGCGTGATACGTGAGACGGTGGGGCGCTAAAACCGCATGAAAATGAAGGACTTGTCAATAAGTTTGGGGTCGGCGAGAATGGCGCGAAGTGACGGAGAGACGAAACGATGACCCGGAGTGAGCTGATTGAGTTGATGGCGGATGGTCAGAGCCAGTTAAGTGCCAAAGATGTGGAACTGGCGGTGAAGCTACTGATAGACCAAATGGCAGAGACCTTGTCGTCAGGTGAACGGATCGAAATCCGCGGATTCGGCAGCTTTTCACTTCACTACCGTGAGCCGCGCCAGGGGCGTAACCCGAGGACGGGTGACTCGGTCGATCTGCGCGCGAAGCATGTCCCTCACTTCAAGCCCGGAAAAGAGCTGCGAGACCGAGTCAATCTGGCGGTTAAGTCTGGCTTCTGACGATGCGGTTGTTAAGACAATGTCTGACCGTCTTGTTTGCTCTCTCTGCCCTTATCGCGGGAGGCCTCTTTGCGTTGCAGAACACGCAAGCAGTTCCGCTGGATTTGTTGCTGTTTCAACTACCTGAGCAGTCTATCGCGATTTGGTTATTGCTGGCGCTGGGGGTGGGTGTGTTGCTTGGCTTGGGGGCCGGATCGCTGATTGCGCTTCGTCGCGCAGCCACAATTCGTGGTCTTCGTAAACGGTACGACCGGCTTCTGTTGGAGACGCAAAAGGGTCACGCTGATGATCGCTAATAATGCGCTGTTGCTACTGCTATTAGTGCTTGCTGTCGCGGGAGGTTGGACACTCGCTCGAGGCGGCTTGAGAATGGATGATGCCCGCGCAACACGCGTGAGCATTTTTATCGCGGGTTTAATTTCTTGCTCGACGGGGAGGAGGAAGACACTAGCATGGAGGCGAGCAGGATATCCCTGAAACCTTAGATACCCACATTGCGCTGGGTAGCGTTTTGAGAAAACGCGGAGAAGTGGATCGTGCCATTCGTATTCATCAAAATTTATTAGCGCGCTCTCACCTAACGGTGGTGCAACTGCATCAAGTCCATCTCGAATTGGCACGTGACTTTATCGCTGCTGGTCTATATGACAGAGCCGAGCAACTATTGCGAGATCTTTCCGATGAGTCACCAGACCTGAATGCGACGGCACAGCGACATTTACTCGAGGTTTTCGAGGCACAGCGCGAATGGTCAGAGGCAGTGGTTACCGCAGAGAACCTGATCGCGCTGTCATTGTCAGAGGATCCTTTGGCGGCAGGACATGGTCAGTCTGTCCATCAATTGCGTTGCCATTATCTTTGTGAGCAGGCTGAGACGGCCATCACGGCGCAGGATTCATCCTCGGCGCGGCAGTACTATCACGATGCGCTGCGCGATAATGGCAATGACTTACGGGCGCGCATGGGCTTGGCTAATGCGTCACTGTTGGAAGGGTCATCGAAGGAGGCGCTAGGGCATTTTGAGGTGATCATGGCCAGCGGCCGGACCTGCACGCCCGAGCTACTGGACTTGCTGTCGCGAATTTGCGCGGATCAAGCCGGCGAGGGTGCTTACAGTGCGGTGCTCCAGCGTTATTATGAGCAACAACCTGCCCCCCTGTTAGCGCTGACGCTCGCCGCCGAATTGGAAGCTGAAAAAGATCGAGCCGCAGCTGACCATTTCTTGCGACTGACCTTAGCGGATAATCCTTCCGTTGCTGTCGCGGCTGCGCTTTTACTGAGCGGTCTGCCAGAGGAGAATGATCAACCGGAGCGACGTATTCTCGAGCAGTTGACGCAAAACAAGCAGGGATACGCTTGCGATCACTGTGGCTTTACAGGGCAATCCCGTCACTGGCGTTGCCCGGGATGTCGGCATTGGGATTCAATTCATTATTTAGGCGCCGTGCCACAGGATGCTCATGTCTGACCGTGAAAAGCCCTTACTGGACAGCCCTTTAATCGTTGCTCTCGACTATGGATCCGCAGAAGAAGCACTCCGCCTTGCGCGACAGCTAGACCCAGGGATGGTGCGTTTAAAGGTGGGAAAAGAACTGTTTACTGCGGCCGGCCCGAGTATTGTCCTAGCGTTGCAAGATTTGGGGTTTGAGATTTTTCTGGATCTTAAGTTCCACGATATCCCGAATACGGTGGGTCGTGCTGTGGCGGCAGCAGCTGAATTGGGTGTCTGGATGGTGAATGTGCACGCCTCTGGCGGGTCTCGCATGATGTCCGCTGCGCGGGACGCGCTGTCGGGTTTTACTAAACGTCCTTACTTGATAGCGGTAACGGTTCTGGCGGGCGAGAAGCGCGACGATCTGGCTGAATTTATCCGCCAGAGCCGATCGATCGGGTTCGTGAGCTGGCTGCGCTCGCTGAAAAAGTGGGGTTAGATGGTGTGGTGTGTTCAGCGGCGGAGGCGGCGCTTTTGTCACAGCATCAACGCCCTGGTTTTCTGTTGGTGACGCCAGGAATCCGACAAGCGGGAGACGATGCAGGAGACCAGCGACGCGTGTTCACCCCTAGCGGCGCAATGGAGGCGGGGGCAACCCATCTGGTTGTAGGTCGATCGATTACTCAAGCACACAATCCGGCCACGACGGCAACGCAGATTGTTGAATCATTAAGCATCAATGCTAGTCGTTAAAGCATGGTTGCGGTCGGCGATCTGTCCCGGTGTCACGGCGATCTTCATAGTTGCTCAGTATCCCACTACGGGGATTCACTGATGATCAACTTATGGAGCACGTAATATGAAGACGCAATTTTTGTCACTAGCGCAAGTCCGGTCACTGCCGACACCTTTGGAGTCTCGGCGGAATGACGCTTTCCCTCGTACCCTACGAGCTTGTGTAATGGGGCTCATGGTGATGTGCTTTGGCGCTCTGCCCATGACGTCGTTTGCAGAAACGCCCGTCAATATTAATCTCGCTACTGCAGAATCGTTGGCAGAAGCGCTAGAAGGTGTGGGGCTTGCTAAGGCCACTCGCATTATTGAGTATCGAGAGGCGTACGGGCCATTTGAGCAGATTGAAGAGTTGGCTTCGGTTCAAGGCATTGGTCAGGCCACGATTGATAAAAATCGTGATGTCATCCGCCTACAGTAATGCCATGAAGGAGCGCGCACCGTGCTCCTCTTGACCGGGGCAACCGGCTATCTCGGACGAGCACTGTGCGCCGCACTCCACACTCGTGGCCTGAAAGCGCGCGTCGCAGGACGACAGGCGCCTTCGGGCTGGGAGCATGACTGGGGCTTTTACGATCAAGACAGTCCCAGCATGCCTTCTGAGGCGCTTTTTCGCGACGTCACTTGCGTGGTTCACTGCGGTGGTTTGGCGCATCGTTTGGCAAGTCGGGCAGATTATGAGCGAGTCAATGTTCAGGCAACGAGGCAGCTGGCTGATGCTGCCGGTCGTATGGGCGTGCCTCATTTTCTATTTATCAGCTCGCTCAATACGGTGCCGGCTGCGGCGCATATCGCAGACAGTGATGCCACGCTCTATCCCGAGCCTAACGATGGATACGCCGCATCGAAATGGCAGTCGGAGATCGCACTCAAAGCGATCTGCCAGCGTCACGAACAAGCATTAACTATCATCCGGCCCGCACTGATCTACGATAAAGAGCTCACGGCAAATCTTGCGAGACTCGCTCATCTGATGCGCTGGTGGCCTGCCGCGCTCCCTGCGGTGGGGAATCGATGCTTGGTTAGCCGGCCCGACTTAATTGAGCTGATTGTCGATCGTGCGGCGCAGTCTTTGCCGAGAACAGCGCCTTCAACGGTGTTGGCCGTCACCGACGGGCAGCAATACGACGCGGCGCGGATCTCCTCAGCACTGTCCGTCGGCAGATGCTGGGGAATGACGCCCGAGTGGTTATGTCGCTGCGGGGCGCGTGCTTTGGATTGGCGTGGCGCATTGGAGCCCGGCGTGACCTGGCGGGCACTCACTCAGCATTATTGGATTGGTGCTCAGCCATCCATTTCGGGTTGGCAGCCAAAATGGACGCTGGACTCTCTCTGTCTGGCCGAATCATCTTTGTGATGCTCCTTCTGTGCTTGCTGGTTGCGTCCACATTAGGATTATTGCTTTATCTTAAAGTCGCGCCTTATTGGGGTTTAGTGGACCATCCGACTGATCGAGGCCTCCATGCCCAGCCGACCGTGGTCGGCGCTGGGATCGTACCAGTCAGTTTGTTGGCTGCACTGGTGGCCTTGGGGCCCCCGGTAGACGGCGCGCAGATTGTCGCCGTGTTCCTCGCGCTGCTAAGTGTGATTGGACTGATCGATGATCGCTGGGGATTAGCCAGCAGTTTGCGATTGCTGTGCTATTTGGCGGTGGGTTTACTGACGCCTTGGCTGATGTTCCAGGAATCTCCTATGTCGGGTGTTGCTTTGATTGCGGTGGGGGTGGGTGTTGCTTGGTGCATCAATCTTTTCAATTTTATGGATGGCGCTGATGGATTAGCGCCCGCGCAGCTCTTATGTGTGTCGGTGGGATTGGGTTTGATGGCCCATTTTGGTCTCTCTGATAACCCCGGCTGGGTTGAGTGGTGCGCTTGGGCGGCTATGTGTGGTCTGCCCTTGCTGTGGCTGAACTGGCCTCCCGCTAAGCTCTTTATGGGTGATGCAGGCGCCATACCACTCGGGTTCTTTCTTGCGGTATTGGGGCTAGTGGCTTTTGACCAATCAATGCTGTTGGGTTGGGCATGGGTCGTGCTGATGATGCCTTTCTTTCTGGATGCCAGTATCACTCTGTTGATTCGTCTCGCATTGGGACAAGCGCCACACGTAGCCCACCGCGACCATGCGTATCAACGACTTACCCTGATGGTGGGCAGTCCCTTACCGGTCACATTGGGATTGCTGGCAATGCAAGTGATCTGGCAGTATCCGCTGGCGATACTGATCATCAATGGCCAACGCTCGTTGCCACTTCTGGTACTTTTATCGACCATTCCTGCGCTTACAGTGGTGGTGTACGCGCGACTCAGAGCTTAAACTACGGGCCTCTGGATAAACAGCGTCAGCCCCCAGGGGCTTGGCTGGGTGGTAGGAGTGGATATCTTCAAGAAGATAGCGTCACGTTTTCGAGCGATTGGCTTCAGTTCTATGTCTGCCGTGGTTTGGCTGCTGGTCCGTCGATCCCCTCCGCCTCCCTTTCACTTTTCAGGGTGGCTATTACTAGATTTGATGATTGTGGTTGGCGCCTTGTACGGTGCCGCCATTATTGGCACTGATGCACTAGCGCGACCGGCGAACGAAATGTGGCTGCTGGGCGCAAGTGTACAGCTGATTGCGACCTCGCTGATCTTCATATTGCAGGGCCTGTATCGATCAGTGATTCGATACATGGGACAGCAAGCTGTTTGGGATCTCGTTAAAGCAGTCAGTTACTCCACACTTGCATTGGCTTCGGTCAGTATGGTCACGTCGCTGAGCCTGCCGGGCACTGCACTGCTTGTCTATTGGTTGCTTCTTTTTGTCGGAATTGGTGGTGTGCGTCTGACGTCACGCGCCTGGCATCAGATTAGCACCCGCGCGGATGCACGCCGCGTCATTATTTATGGTGCAGGCGAATCGGGTCGCCAATTGCTCAATGCCCTGAACCATGGGTCTGATTATCGGGTTGTCGCCTTTATCGATGACAATCCTGATTTGCATGAGACCGTGATCAACGGTCGACCGGTCTTTGGCGCGGTAGATGTCCCCAGCTTGGTTGGGGAACATGTTGTCGGTCAGGTGTTGCTAGCGATTCCCTCTGCATCTCAGGAACGTCGCCGTGCCATTATTAATTCGCTAGTTGGTTTGCCGGTTAGGGTCCGTACTATCCCTAAAATCTCGGAGCTGATCTCGGGCAATGCGATCGTCAATCAAATTCAGGATGTGGATCTTGACGATTTGTTAGGGCGGGAGCCTGTTCCTCCGCATCCAGAGCTTATTGGCCGGTGCATTACTGATAAGGTGGTCATGGTCACGGGTGCCGGTGGCAGCATCGGCTCTGAATTGTGTCGCCAAATCTTAACCTCGGCGCCAAAAGAGTTGATCTTGTTGGACATCTCAGAATTCGCGCTTTACAGCGTTGATCGTGAGATGAAGAGCTTGTGTCATCGACATGGTCTCCACTTTCCCATTATCACGTTGTTGGGTAGTGTCAGAGATGAACAGCGGCTTGAATCTATTTTTAAAACCTTTTCGGTCGATACCGTCTATCACGCAGCGGCTTACAAGCATGTGCCGATGGTGGAGTACAACGTGTCGGAAGGGGTGGCGAATAACGTACACGGTACATGGAGTGCGGCTTGGGCAGCTCACCGTGCTGGTGTCGGGACGTTTGTCCTAGTCTCCACAGACAAAGCCGTTCGACCCACTAATGTCATGGGGGCTTCTAAGCGGTTCGCTGAGCTGATTTTGCAAGGGCTGTCCCAAATTGAGACGCCGACACGCTTTTGTATTGTGAGATTCGGTAACGTGCTGGGTTCATCGGGCTCGGTAGTGCCGTTGTTCAGAGAGCAAATTAGCAGTGGCGGTCCAGTGACGGTTACTCATCCAGAGGTGTCTCGGTACTTTATGAGTATTCGTGAGGCCGCTCAGCTCGTATTGCAGTCGGGCGCCTTGGGTACGGGTGGCGATGTCTTGGTCTTGGATATGGGCGAGCCGGTGAGAATAGTGGAGCTCGCAGAGCGCATGATCCGTCTGAGCGGATACGATGTAGAGCGTGACAATATGTTCGGCGAGCAAATCGATGTCGAGTACATCGGGCTTCGACCGGGGGAGAAACTCCATGAGGAGCTTCTGCTGGGTACGTCGGTCACTGGAACAGGGCACCCGATGATCATGAGGGCGGAGGAGGAGGCTTTCGATTTTGATGTGATCGAAGACGCGGCACATCGATTATTGCGGGCCTGTGCTGAGATGGATCTGAACATCGTCACGTCGCTGTTGACTGAGCATGTGATGGGTTTTTCGGGCCATGAGCCACGACATGATTTTGTTTGGGTGAAGCAGGGCCGAGTTGGTAAGCGTACTCGTAAGCTAGCAGAAGCTGAAAATGTGACGCCGATTCGTCCAGAATTGATGGGGCCTCACCAAGGGTCAGGCTTGCTGAGAGATTAACTTCCCCCGGGCGGATTTGCATAGAGCTGTCGGATTTTGTGACAACACCACTATCGGTTCCACGCCTATAAACCCGCTATTCTTTGACCGCCGCTGCGGAGTGCTGACTGCAGCGAAAGATCAAGTGTGCTTCAAATTTTATCGCCATCTGTTAGGAGTTAAGGCATGTCCATGATTGTGAATCGTCGCGATATCGATTTTTATCTTTATGAGATGCTTGACCTAGAGGGGCTGCTCAAGAACGACCGATACCAAGAGCACGATCGCGACACGGTTACCGCCATACTTGATTTGGCACAACAGATTGCCGAGGAGGCGTTTTTACCCTGCGCCGCGGAGCTAGACGAGCACGAGCCTGTTTTTGAAGCCGGTCGTGCGGTCACCCCCGATAGTCTGAAAGCCTGTCTCAAGACGTTTGTTGAGGCAGGGCTGCCCGCCGCGACATTTGATGCCTCATTGGGGGGCATGCAGCTGCCTATGTTGGTAGCTAACTTTATGCAGGGCATTTTCCAAGCCGCGAATGGTTCGGCGGTCGGCTATATTTTTCTGACCACTTCCAATGCTCACATGCTAGAAGCTTGTGGCAGTGACGCGCTGCGAGCGCGTTACCTACCCCCTCTCGTCGAGGGGCGTTGGTTTGGCACCATGTGTCTGTCTGAGCCTCATGCCGGATCGTCGCTTTCTGATATTCGCTGCATGGCCGAGCCGCTTGGACGACGGCAGTTCAAGCTGGTCTTAGAGATGTCGGTGATCCTCGTGGATCATCAAGACGTCTCTGAAAACAACGATCGAGGCGCAAGAGATGGAGCACCGGCGGGCGTCAAAGGTATTTCGCTGTATTTCTAGTACCGAAATATCGGGTGACTGAGGCGGGTGAGATTGGCGATTTCAATCATTGTATTGCGCTGCGGGTCTGAACCACAAAATGGGCCAGCGAGGGATCACTAATACCCTGCTTAATTTTGGTGAGGGTGGTGAGTGTCTTGGTTATCTGGTTGGTGAGGCCAATCGAGGGGCTGGCCAACATGTTTCATATGATGAATGAGGCGCGCATTATGGTCGGAAGTGGCCGCGGCGATGTCGGGTTTGGCAGGGTATCTCTACTCCCTCGATTATGCTCGCAACCGGCCTCAGGGTCGGCATCCGGGTATTAAGGATCCTAATTCACCCATGCTACCGATTATTGAGCATGCGGATATTCGGCGATTATTGATGGAGCAAAAAGTCACGGTCGAGGGCAGTATTGCACTGCTGTCATACTGTACTCAGCTGGTTGACCAGCAAGTGATGGCTGAGGACGCGGTCGAGAAGAGCGCCTTACGCTGCTATTAGAACTGCTAACGCCAGTGGCTAAGTCGTGGCCTTCGGAATACACGTTGGAGGCGAATAAGCATGCCATACAAATACTGGGGGGTTACGGTTACACCCGTGAATACCCGGTTGAGCGCCACTATCGCGACAATCGCCTCAATCCGATTCATGAGGGGACTCACGGTATTCAAGGTATGGATCTCTTGGGCAGAAAAGTGAATCTGGCGGGTGGTGTCACGCTCTCTATCTTTGAAGAGGAGATGCAGCCGGCGCTGGAAGCGGCGGCAATCCCTCAGTTCGAGCCCTTGGCAGCGTCCTTAAAGGAAGCTTGGCAAGACGTGACGACCACGGTGAGCGCCGTGAATGATCACGCTGACGTACTGGCGCGTCTCGCCAATGCGACCCCGTTCCTCGACGCCTTTGGTCATGTCGTCATCGCTTGGTTGTGGTTGTGGCAGGCAGTGATTGCGCAACGTGCACTCGAGAATGAGCCAAGCGTTGATGCTGATTTTTACCAAGGTAAATTGGCAGCCTGCACTTTTTTCTACCGTTATCACCTGCCCCAAGCGAGAGAAAAACTCAGTTACGTGGGATCGATGGATCGTACTGCGCTGGATGCCAAGGCGACCTGGTTTACGGGAGGTTAGCGCTCAGTCTCTTTCCGCGGGTTTCAGTTGATCCCGGATCGATTCAAGGGTGCGCATGAGATCGCTATTGCTGGGCTCGGATGCTACCGGAGCTGGCTCGTCTAAGGCCACTGATTGGCCCATTAACGCCAATAGATTGGTGACAATAGAGTGATCGTAGGATTGATTGCGCAGCTTCAGGGTGGCGCGCTGAGAACTCCAAAGTGCCGAAAAAAACATCGCGTAATTGCGAGATTGGCACGCCATCGGGTAGCTCTTTTCGGTCAATACCGCGGCAGCATGATGCGATCAAAAATCCTGACGTAATCTCGCACACTGATCAAGATCCCGCCCTTGCTGTGGTCTAGCACGGTAGGTCAGTGATACCACCTCGAATTGCTCGAGGATGGAGTGGAGGTGGTAGCGCGCCAACTGCTCTAATTGCGCCACAGCGTTTGCCCTCTGGCGTGATGGCTTCCTCTGCCCCGAGTGTCAGATCGTGCCCAAAAGCGACCGACGACGCCGGCAAGCAAATCTTGCTTATTGCGGTAATAGAGGTAAACGGGTCCCCTCTGCAACTGCCGCAGTCCTGCGCGATGGTGGCAATTTTAGCCCCATCAAACCCTGCGCGCGTAAACACCTGCTCAGCAGCATCTAGAATGCTGGATTCTCTCGCCTCGAGGCGCTGTCTTGACGTGTTAGGTGCGTCAGGTCGGGTTGCTGGCAAAGTGAATCGCTCGTATAATGAGTTGGACTCAGTTTAAATGAATTGCAATCACTTGGAAACCGTTGAGTCCGGTGATGATGTATTGGTGGTGGCGGGAGGCTGACGGACTGATTCGCATTGGTGGTGCCACAGGGTACTGGGGGGAGGCAGATATGGCGCTTCCTCAATTTATGGCTCAGGGTAACCTCGACTTTATTGTGTTCGATTACCTGGCTGAAATCACGATGTCGATATTGGCGCGAGCCAAGGCCGGGGATCCAGAAAAAGGCTATGCCACTGACTTTGTGACGGGCGTGGTATCGCCACACTTAGCCGCAATCGCTCAGTCTGGTGTCAAATTGATCAGTAATGCCGGTGGCGTCAACCCGGAGGCTTGTGGTGAGGCGATTCGGCAACTGATCGACACCGCAGGGTTGTCTCTGACGGTTGCGGTCGTGACCGGCGACGATCTGATGCCGCAACTCGACAAGCTCCTCAACTCGGATCCCAGTGAGATGTTCAGTGGTGAAACACCGCCACCTCGCGAGTCGATTGCGAGTGCCAATGCTTATCTAGGCGCATTCCCCATCGCGGAAGCCCTCAATCTAGGGGCCGATATTGTCGTCACCGGGCGGTGCGTTGACAGTGCCGTCACGCTGGGGGCCTGCATCCATCAATTTGGCTGGCAGCGAGAAGATCTGGATTTATTAGCCGCCGGCTCGCTAGCGGGACATCTCATTGAATGCGGCCCACAGGTGACCGGCGGCAATTACACTGACTGGCACGAGGTGCATGAGACGCTACATGAAGTCGGTTATCCCATTGCCGAGATAGCGGCGGATGGGTCGATGGTTATCACAAAGCCCTGGGGAACCGGTGGGTGTGTCACAAGGGGGACGGTAGGAGAGCAGTTGCTTTACGAGATTGGCGACCCGACTCACTATGAGTTACCCGATGTCATCTGCGATTTTACGGCGGTGCAAGTGCAGCAAATCGAAAGCGATCGTGTCGCCGTTTCCGGCGCCCGAGGTCTCGGTGTGCCTGAGTGTTACAAAGCCTCGATTACTTGGGCCGACGGTTGGCGGGTGGGCATGATCGGTTTTTATGTCGGCGCTAGAGCGGCGGAAAAAGCTCGCATCTTTGCCGACGAGGCGATTAGGCGAGCGCGACGAAAGCTCTCTGCGATGGGGGCGCCTGACTATGTTGACGTGGCCGTCGAAGTCGTGGGAGACGAGAGTCATTGGGGTGATTCAGCGCGCTATGTGAGAAGCCGCGAGGTGGCAGTCAAGGTGGGATGTCGCCACAGCGACCGTCGCGCGGCCGACCTGTTAATGCGAGAGCTTTCCGGAGTCGGGCTCGGCGCTCCCCCGGGATTTTGTGCCTTTGCGGGCACCCGCCCTAAGTCCTCACCGGTCATTCGATTATTCTCCGCGCTGGTTGACCGCAGCTTGGCCGAGGTCAAAATTCATACGGCAGATCAAGTGTTGCCCAGTGCAACGCCATCACCGGCTCCTGCAGCGGTGCGCCAAGCCGAGCAGGCCGATGTGCCTTCTACCGCCACTCAAGCGGCGGGTGATACAACAGTGATTGAGGTGCCTTTGGAGCGTCTGGCTTGGGCGCGATCGGGCGATAAGGGTGATAAGGCGAACATTGGCGTGATGGCACGTCACCCCGATTTCCTCCCTTGGATTGCCGCGGTGCTGACCGAGGATTACGTGGCGTCGCGCTTTGCGCACTTTATGGCGAGTCCCTGAGATGGATCGCTATGTCTTGCCGGGGCTTGCCGGCGCTGAACTTCTGTGCTGCACCACGCGCTTGGTGCGAGACGGCGGCGATCGCCAGTTTGCAGCACTGACGCGGAAGACGATCAAGGGGTGCGCAGCGGAATTAATTGGCGACGGCGGTCGCCATACCGGAAGCGGTGCTAGGAGACTGATCTGCGTCGCGGAGGCATCCCAGCGGGATTCGGGTCTCCCGGAGCAATTTGCTGCGAACCGCACCAGTATGATGACGTTTGTAGAGCGGCTTCGGGCACTTGAGACGCGCGCAAAAAAGGCCTCTTCGAAGCGCCAGGCCACTTTTGAAAAGCGTGGCCAGCTGATACCGAGCGATCGGTTAAACCGTCTGTTAGATCCCGGTATGCCTTTTTTAAGATTGCATACTCTTGCCAATTTTGGTGTGGATAACCCTGATCAGGAAAACCAGTATTCCCGGTGCCTCGGTCTTGGTGGGTATTGGTTTTGTGGGTGGCGCGCGCTGCATGATCTGGGTGGATGATTCGGGTATTTCTGCTGGTGCGATGACCGGTAAGACCGGAGAGGTGGCGCTCTCCTTGCAGACGATCTGTAAGCGCCAGAAATTACCCCTGATCCACCTGGTGGAGAGCGCGGGTGCGAATCTATTGCAGTATCAAACTGAACTGTGGTCCACATTTGGGGCGATTTTTCGCAACTTGGCACAAATGTCGGCAATGGGTCTGCCGACGCTGGTCGTGTTGCATGGTGGCGCCACTGCAGGGGGCGCTTACATGCCGGGGATGTCCGACTACGTGATTGGCGTCAAAGAGAATGGCATGGCGGCTTTGGGGGGTGCGGCATTGGTGCGCGCGGCCACGGGCGAGATTGCAAACGATCGCGACTTGGGTGGTACCGAGATGCATGCGAGCGTGACAGGTGTCGTGGAATATTTGGTGGAGGACGATGCGCATGGATTACTGAAGGCGCGCGAGGTCTTTGACCGTCTCGACTGGAATCGCCGCGCAGTGCCGGTGCCGCGGCGTTCGTATCAGGCACCGCTGTACGATGTAGAGGAGCTCGCGGGAGCTGTGCCGACTGACCCCAAGGTGCCTTATGACTGCCGCGAGGTACTGGCCCGCGTGGTGGATGGTTCTGATATTGAGGAGTTTAAACCGCGTTATGGCGCCTCGACGCTGTGTGCTTATACCAGTATCACGGGCATTGCGTGCGCGGTGATTGGCAATAACGGACCCATCGACCCAATGGTGCCACCAAAGCCGCGCAGTTTATCCAGCTGTGTGACCAAGCTGACCTGCCTATAATTTTCCTCCAGAACACCACCGGATA
>CAJJBO010000016.1 GCA_905182485.1 uncultured Luminiphilus sp. | reverse complement strand
CTCTGAGCACGAAGCCTATGATCAACGACCGCTGATCTTCGGCACACATCCCATTCAGGGCGATGCGTGGCACCTTGCGGTAATCGATCGTCATCAAGCGTCACCAATACAGTTATTTGACCGTTTTCCTGATGACCTCACTCGATCATCGGGGTGCCACAGGGCCCTCCCTGGTGTGGCATGACGCCGGCATGCGGATTGAGTATGTGGGTGAGGAAACGATTACGGTGGCTGCCGGTACTTTTGATGCCTGGCATTTCTGCTACGGCCACCGAGGCAGCACTGCGCTCGGATCGAATGACACGAATGAGCACCCGCCCTATGAGGTTTGGGTGAGCGCGGACGGCGAGTTTATTTTACTCAAAGCGCAAGTATCGGGTACATGATGACTCAGTACGAGCTGGCCTCTCTTGAGGTGCATGCAGGTGGTAGATGGCTCGTAGTGCATGTGTGATCTGATCGACTGGCTCTAGCAGTCTTGAGCGGATGCAGTGGTTCCCTTACTGATCGCTGCGGGCATTCATTCCGACTCGGGACAGGTTAAAATCCCCAGTACCCCGGGATTCATGAGTCCCTCTGGATCCAGTTCGCGTTTCAGTGCACTTAACACACTGCGGCTGTCAGGGTTGAGACTCGACAACATCGGATAAGTCTTACCGATTTGATTGCTGGCTGCACCATGCTCGGCAAACACTGCAACAACGCGACTGCGAATGTCATCTACCAGCGCGCGACCCTCGGGATTTGCCGCAGGCTCTTTGAGTTTGGCGAGATAGGCGGGCTCTGGTACCTGTTTATGAATCGGTAACCATTCGTCAAACCATCGCAAAACCGGTTCGTAGCTAAAAATATGTTGAGCAATAGCGATATATAAAAAGCTCATGGTCACGCCATGTTGGGCCATGCGCTCTCGATACGGATCAATTGCCGCTTCAGTGGCTGCAATGAGCGCCGCTGAGTCTGAATGAGGTACTTTTGCGTTTAACGCAGCCCAGCGCTCTCCATCAGCACCCAAAATGCCATTAAGTGGTTCAAACGGATTGGCTCGAGCGGCCTTGGGTATGGTGTTGCTAATGATGACGCCACCGTGCGCTGTCGCCAAACGCGTTGCCTGAATCAAAGTCGTCGTGCACGCCGGCGGCTGAGCGCCCGGCACAGACAAAATGTAAGGTGTGGACGTTGCCCTCTACGAACCGTCGCCCCGCGACGGCCATTTTGATCCTTCCTTGAAGCCCCCTCAATGAGGTTCGATTGCGAGCGAATGACGTTGCTGAGTCGGCCGATGTCTTTCATGAGCGTTGCCGAGTCGAGGGAGCGTTGGGTGGTGGCAGGGATCAAAACAATACACCTCCTCACAGAAGCCACTGCGACCGATGGCGAGAGAGCCTCGATGGCCTCTTGCTGTGTGGCGAAGGCGAGGGAGCCGTATTCTGCTGCTTCAGGCATCGGCATCATTTTGAGCGATGCTTGGGTTTTGACACCCAAGGCGCCCGCGTCGTGAACAAATAGCCCGGTGAGGTCAGGACCGTATTGGCGGAACCCGGGGCGGCCATTGTCGAAAGCGGCTTGTCCCGTTCGAATGCAGCGTCCTCTGCCATCGACAACGTCTATGCCGACGACGATATCAGCCGCACTGCCGTAGCGCGCCGTCCCCATAAAGAGTGCGCCATTGGACAGCCCCCCACCGACGGTGGCGCGACTGCCAGAAAAGGTGCCGAAAAAGGGTAACCGGAGACCGCGAGGGGTGAGTGCTTCCCAAATTTGCTGCCAGGTGACGCCCGCCTCAACGGTAATCACGAGGTCATCCTCATCAATCGATACGATGCGGTTCAGTGCGCTGAGGTCCAGCATCACGGTCTCTGATCGCTGGGGCAGGTAGCCCCCGGTGTAGGACATACCGCCACCGCGCTGTGTGATGGCCCAGCCCGCTCGCGTGCTAATGCGGACGGCATCAGCGACTTGCGCTTGTGTTGTGGGTCGTACGACAAGGCCGGGCGCTTCGTTGCCAGAGTAGACGTCGGTCGTATACAGAGCGGTATCGGCTTTGCTAATGAGAGCACTGGGGCCTAAAGCCTGACTCAAGGCCTCCTGCAGTAATGCGGTTTGGTGAGCGGCGGTGTTCATTGGCTGTGCTCCGTCTAGACGTAATCTGATGCGCCAACACCGGCCGCGTCTAAAGGGGGTCATAACCCATGTTGCGCAAAAAATGCGTGGGTTTGACTCGAGAATCGCCTTGCGCTCTTTCCCGTGGATCGGGGTAACGCGCCCGATAAAAAAGTGACCGAATCTCAAGGCTAATTGGTAAATCGTGAGGCAATGCGCGCGCCATCTCGGCGACCGGAATAGCGCCTTCACCTGGGGCGAGCCGTCCGTCGATCGCATCGATGAAGTAGGCCTCAGGGTCGGAGAGTGTCCCGCCGTGAGGCATATCACAAAGTTGCGCATAGCTGAGCCATTCGAGCGGGATCTCGCTGATTTTTTCGGGCGCATGACCGACACGTTCATGGTGAAAAGGATCCACTAAAATACCCCCTGCGGGATGACCGACGGAGGTCACCACATCGAGCGCGTCGTCCAGTGTTTTGACCTCGGTAATGCCCATGTATTCGAGGCAGGCGCGCATGCCTGCGGCGCTCGCGCGTTCGCAAAGGTCTGCATAAAGCCATTTGGTGCGTTCTCTGATCGGGCTCTGAGCTGACGATGAGACAATTTTTGGCGCCAATCTCGCCGCCAATCGCAATGATTTCGTGATGAAGCGGGTCGGGGTCGGCATCGGCTTGCAACCAAATCACCTCAATATCGAGGGCTACTATCCCGGTCTCGCTTAAGCGCGGCTGCGACATCGGCGCTGGTGTTGGCGTGCCAGTTTTCTCCTGGTGCTACCCATAGACCGACAGCGTTATAGCCCGCATCGGCTGCGATATGCACCATGTCGGGGGCCGAGGCAATGGGGGGGTTGCCCTCGTGGACCCCTGAGGCGAGTGCGATTAATCGTTCACTCATACCGGATATCTCTTTGTGACGCGGCTGGCGGTTAGTACAGCATCCGACCGCGATAATGTCCCTTTAGCATCACGATCATGCAACGATCTGCACTATCAATCTAGTCCTGATCGCGCACTGCTCGCATGATGGAATGGCATCTTTTAATGGCGTGTTTTGCGCGAGTCAGGCGTGATCTGGCTGGCTTTTAGGTGTGCGTTCACGGGTCTACCGCTGGCGCCCTGATGTAGATAGGCCGGGTTAATGCGACCGTAGCTTCATGCGAATGCTTGTGCGAGGTACTGATTGCTGGACACGAATGCTAGGGTAAGCTGACTTTTTGATGTGCGCGGTGAAGTAGCGGGGTATGAGCAGTGGTATCAACAGTGAATCCCTTAGCGGGATTAGCGATGGTTCATACGGGGTTAGTCTGCCGAGACATGGCGGCGGCGCAGGCGCGCCTCAGTGAGTCGTTGCAGTTGTCGTGGATCGACGACAACCGAGAGGAGTGGCCATTAACCGTGTTTGGCAAGTCCGTGTCGCTGAACCTGCGTATTGCCCATGCGAGTAATGGCGTGGCGAATTTTGAGTTAATTGAAGCGGTGCCGGATACCCCTTGGGTGACGGCACAGGCGATCGTGCAGCATCATGTGTGTCTTCATAGTCCCTGATTCGGCTGAGGTGTGTCGGTCGCTCGAGGCACTGGGCTATCAGCGCCTTTTGGGCGCGGCGGGAGATCCGCAGGGTTATTTTCAGGATCCAGACGGATTACTGATAGAGATCGTTGGCGACACGCTGCTGGCCTATCTAAATGATTATTATGGACAATCGCAACGTGCCATGGCGCAAGCCCACGATGCTGCCTAACGGGTCGATGACGCGCTGGGGCACTCGGAACGGCACGCCCGGTACGAGCGACCTAGAACAGTTAGGCAACGTGCCGTTGCCATCGATAATATGAGTGGAGTTGAGTTTCATCTAACAGAGACAAATGATCCGCAAGTGCCACTTCGCTGAGACAGATTGCCATGAGTCAGACACAACACATTCGTCCCGATGACCTTGAGTGGGAAACGTTTCATGATCCCCATGGTCGTCCGACCACTCCCACACGCGTCTTGAAAAACGACGGACCTTTTCTTATTGAGGCGAGGTTCCCAGCGCACTTTTACGCAGATGAGCATTGGCATCCCTATGACACGATCTATGTCGTGACAGCAGGCGAAATGCGGATTGGTGACGAAGGTGCGTTTCGCCCTGGCGATATTAGATGGGTTAAAGCGGGTCATAGCTTATGGGCCAGAGGAGGCGGGAGCCGAGGGCGTTCAGTTCCACCTGTTTAGTCTCGGTGGCGATATCGGGCTCAATTGGGCAGATCTTTATGACGTGCCGGCTGAGTTAACCGAACGACTGGCTCGATTTCAGGCGCCGTCGGGACGTCGCTGCATCGACCAAATGCCCTCAGTGATCCCAGGGGAGTCATGCCCCGACTGGGATGCGATGCCTGATGAGGGTCCACTGATCTTTCGCATGGCATTAGCCAGTGATGCGCATTCATCGGATGTATCGGTTCCCTTCGATGCTGTCTGGTATGTGCGCTCTGGCAGCATTGAGATTGTGGGTGAGGCGACAGTCGGCGAGGGCGAGTTTTACTGCGTCAGCCCCGATCAATCCTATTCATTGACAGCAGGCCCCAAAGGAGCTGAGTGGCTCGTGTTTTCGAGTCGGAGTCTACAGCCGCTGTAGGTAGCTTGATATCGTCCTCCGCTCCAGGTGGTGGTCTCGGATGGACCTAGTCATGCGGTCCTGTTTACGCCTTTAATCTCATCGCAACCTAACAAGTCGCGATGCAGAGGATATGACAACTATGAGCTTATTGTTAGCCGGTGGCACCGGGCTTGTTGGGCGATGGCTGATTGAGCTTGCGAAGGATCGGCAGATCCCCATCACGACGGTAGGCCGTCGTATTACCGGTGAGGTTGAGAACGAGTTAGTGGTTGATTTTTCCGACCTGCCCAGCTTGCCTTCGGCGGATATTGCCATTTGCACGCTTGGCACGACGATGAGCGATGCGGGCTCTAAACCCGCGTTTAAAGGGGTAGATTTCGACGCAGTGATGGCGTTCGCTCGCGCGGCTAAACAGTCGGGGGTTAGGCATTTCCTCGTAGTCACCGCTGTTGGTGCCGACACAGAAAGCCGCGCTTTTTATTCACGCATTAAGGGTGCTGTTGAAATCGAATTAACGACTATAGGATTCGATCGCCTTGATATTTTGCGGCCCGGGCTGTTGCTGGGTCAGCGTCAGTCTCGGCGCTTTGTGGAGCAGTTTCTGCAGGATTTGTCGCCGGCCATCGCGCTAATGCACCCGCGGTCGCCTTGGGCTCGATACGCCAGTATTCTCAGCGGAGCAGTTGGCCGGCGCGTTGCTCGCGCTATGTCATGAGACGAGCCCTGGTATTTTTTATCATCAGAGTCCCGAGCTGCAATCCTTGGGAGATAAAGCTTCGAAGGATGATGTATTTTAGGAATACTTGAGAGGCGTCCACCAGTGCATTCCCTTGAGTGCACACGACTTCTAACAGCGTGGTACGACGAGAAAAAGTGAAAATCTCATAACGATAGGAGTAGATATATCCCTGCGGATATATCCAGTTTTGAACAGAAAACGATAGTGAGCAATGTGCTACGAGTGCTCATCGTAGGCACTGATCTCTTAGCGGTGCCCTCTCGGACTCGACCAGAGTCATCTATTGGTGTCTCCGGATCGAAGCACAGTCGACCCAAATCATGCCGCTGCGCCAAAGCCCCGCTAGGCGGGATAAGTTAACGTGTGTTGGTTTGTCCCCCGTCGACCGGAATGAGTTGGCCGGTGATGAAGTGCGAGGCGTCAGAGGCAAAAAATATCATCACCGGGCCTAAGTCGGTTAAGGGGTCGCCATAAGCCTTGCCAAGCGCTATTGGGTGGTGATTACTCCAATACGCGGTTGTGTTTTGTTCATCAGTCATATGTTTACGCGCCTCTCGATACATTGGCGTTACCATGGCAGGTAAGATTGCGTTAACCCGGATTTTATCTGCGCCCCAGGCCGCTGCGGCAGACCGGGTCCAAGAGTGAACCGCGCCTTTTGAAGCTGAATAAGCGACCGCATGGGGCTCTGCTCTCTGGCCTGATATCGAGCCAAAGTTGATGATAGAGCCGCCGCCGGTCAATCTCATGTGCCGGTGTGCGGCCTGATTAGCGAGCATAGTGCCGCGGACATTTACGGCAAACATTTGATCCCAAGTTTCTGCGGTAATTTCGCTGGGATCTGAGGCTGCTTGGATGGCGGCAGGATGAGCCAGTACATCTAGACCGCCGCCAAGCAGTTCGACTGCTTTGTGAAAGGCTTCGGTAACGTTTTGCTCATTTGCAACGTCGACGGGCAGAAAGTGAGCTTGGTCAGAGGCGTTGGCGTTGGCTTGAGTGACAACGGCGGTGCCAAGTTTCTGATTGATGTCCATACCAACCACCTTAGCGCCTGCTGCGACGTAAGCGAGTAGGGTAGCTTCGCCCATGCCGCGCCCGCATCCGGTAACAATTATGCGCTTGTTTTCGAGCATTTCTAACCGTCAATTCGAAACCACATTGGCCAATAAGTCTGCCACATCGACAAGCTATTTAAAAACCATATACGACGATGCTTGTGCGGATTTTGATAGCGCAAATCACCTCAAGAGTTTTGTCAGGATGGATTACAGCTGAGACGATCTCGTAAACTATGTTAACGGCGATACTGGTTTTTGTACGTTTGGTGTTAGCGGTGATAAAAGTCGGGGGCTGGGTCTCGTTTCGGTAGCACCGCCACCGTTTCATCTACTTCTCGGTAGAACAATCTGCTAAACAGCCTCTTGCTCCAATGTATAGAGTGGCGGTGGTTTGCTGGTGCGGGCGCGGACAAAATTTTCTTCGCTGTCAAACCAGTATTCAGCCATCCCATCCCAAAGGGAGTAAAAATCCTGTCGTCGTTCAATTCCTGCGGGAGTGAAACCCTCTGCATCTGCCGCGAAGAATTTGCTCATGACATCAAGCGGAGTACGGAAGTTGATAATCAAGCCCCGCAACCCCGGCATAGTTGAAGCGAGCGAAGCATAACGGCCGGTCCAATATGCGCGAAACAACTCAACTGGCAGCTCAACTGGACGTTGACCGAATTGGACAAGTTTGAATAACTTTCGCTCAGGACGCACTACCGGGCGCGATATGAATTCGTCGACTTGGAATTGGAAGGGGGTTCCGGCATAAAGCTCATCTAAATCGTCGCCGAGCTTACCGACCATAGGATCCATTTGCAGGCCTAATTCGCCAGGGAAGTCACGCGCAGGCGACCGTGCGGCAAGGTAGTCCTCAAAGGTATCAAACATCAGCTGTCCCCAGCCATCCCATTGATTGTCAAAGTCTTCGGGTTCATTGCGCGTCAGTCTGTGGACCAGATCTTTACCCAGAGAGTTTATAACTGGCGTGTTAGAGGCGACATTTAGCAGGTAGCCGCGAATGTGATTCAGGCGCCTACCAAACGAATTGTGATAGCCAACATGACCGGCACGGTACTCGTCGTGTGATAGTTTGGAATTGCGCTTAACAAAGCCGAGAACTTTTAACATCTCAATTACCGAAAGTAGAAAGCCGGGGCCGGATTGCGATTGGGCAGTACAACCAAATTTTCGTCGACTTCGACATACCAACAAGAGGAAAAAATTCTCTGCTCGATCGCATACAACGCTTCGTGATCGCGGCGCCGCGCATTGAGAAAATCTTCAGAGTTAAGGAAATGATACTCAATGGCACCGTCAAAAAAACCACAAAATTCGGTCCTGTGCGCCTGGCCGGCGGGACTATGCCCCCAGCTTTCTTCGGGGTAGAAGCCGCGCATCGCGGCGTCTAGGTCTGAATCCCGAAAGTTCACAATGCAGCCTTGGCATTCATGCCACTTTGCAACGACTGAGGCGTAGTCGGAGACTAAAGTTTGCTTGCCGCCAGTAACATCCTTTAGCTTGAAGAAGTGCATCAATTTGAAGGCTTTGCATTCAGTGCGCAAAACAGGTAGCAAAACATGTTCGTGCATGCGCAAGTGGCAGGGCTTAAATTCCTGAGGTCGGTCCGGTACTGGGTCAAATATTCGAGGGCAGTCGTCTAAAGCCCAGTCAGGGTCAACTACCAACCCCTCTGCGGTAGCGCGAGTGGGTTCGAGCATCATCTGCATTGACCCATGCCTCTTGGTTGTCGAAGTAGACTTCAGGGAACCCGTCCCACCAGTGCAAAAAATCTTCGGGCGCATTGATATTTAGTGCGTCAACCCACTCCTCTCCAAGGCGTGTGCCGAGAGATGTGTTAGACCAAATATTGACCAGGTAACCTCGAATATCTTTGAGTCTGCGGCTTTGACCGCAGTGATAGCCAACGTGTGCCGCACGATAGTCGTCGTGACTTAGCAGATCTGTATTGCGTTTTAAGAAAGCAAATACTTTGAACAATTCTTCATCGCTCAGCAGCCATTCAGGGCAAGTTGTTACCAATAATCTTGGAGAACAAGTTAGACGTTACGTAAAAAAAGAACGAAGCAAATGGGAGTATATAACAATACACACTTTTAGACGTACTCTTTGTACTATGCTGCTATAACGCTTTGCGTCGACGGTGGCCCTCCAGGGTATTGGTCTTTGGTGAACGCATGCTGCAGAGTGATGGTTTTAATGAGTACCAACTATACTATCGAGGGCCGCGGTAACTGCCGTGCTTGTCTCATTCTCGGCAACACCTGCTTGCACTCTATTCTCATGTAGGTGAGAGTGATTCGGTTATCTAAGTCATTGACTACGAGTGCTCCTCCCCAGCCTTGCCAGTAGCACCGATTGCCAGAGGTGTTGCCAATGCAATTTGTTGATCCAGCAAGAGCATAACTAAGGTCAACCCGGACTGGCATCATCAAAACCCGATTGATCCCAGAGGGTTGTTGCACGAAGACGCGATTGATGGCTTCACGAGACAGCAGCTGTTCGCCTGGAGAGGAGCCTCCATTAGAGATTACGGCTTGCATTTTGGCGAGTGAACCGGAGTTATCATGGCCGGTAGCTGCACTAATCGTTGCTGCTCGTTATTTTAGAGTATTTACAATGTCCGCCTCTAGCTGCGTTCCGTGGATCGTTTTAAAGGCGACAGACTCGTCGAGACCCGGATCAACCGGTAATGCTGCCGGTGGCGCTGCATTGCTGATTCGATAATGATTTTCTGGTGGTGAGCCAATAGTGAAGTCAGCGTTTAAAGGTCCTGCGACTTCTCCTGAGAAGAATCGCTTTAGTCGTTGGCCATCGATCCTGTTGATGACTTCGCGCACAAGATGCCCTTGATTATGTCTGCATAACATGTCGACGCTTGGCGTTAACCCTTCCTAAATAAAACAGCATACCCCTGATCGGCGCCATGAATGTCACTAGCGGTGGCGTAATACTGTACGCGGATAAATTCAATCGGCGTAATATGCTGATCGGCTTGTAACGACGCAAAGTGTGAGCCGAAATGATACTGATCAAACGCGGTGCCATTGACGCCAATCACAAACAGCGCGCCGGTGCGGCTTAGGCGTAAGAGTGTTAGTAGCGCCTCTGGCCCAACATGGCCGTGGGTAAAGGTGCCAGCGCTAACCACAGCGCCGTATTGCTTTTCGGGTAGGTCGACTGGTTGAGTCAAGTCCGCCTCGAAAAGATGTCGATAGACGTTTTTTGTCCGGCTTATGGCTAACATTTCCGGCGAAATATCGACGCCATCAATCGTGAGTTGAGCATTAATCGCTTGGTGTTCCTGCAGGGCTGACGCCACCAAGCCTGTCCCTGACCCAACATCTAATATGGGGTTGTCATCAGGCTTTGAGTGGTGAGCGTAAATGTCCGCAATCTTTTGGGGATACTGATACCCGCGGTGTCGGGCGAATTCAGCGTCATAGGTCTCGGCCCAATGGCGATATAACGCAACGTTATCCTGCGGGCGTCTTGAGGGCGTAAGCGTCATCGAGGCTGATTTTATCGTCGTTCTGCATTGGAGTTTGCCCCCTGTTCAGTTAGTGAGAGACGCTAGGGTCGACATAATAGAGCCGCCTCGTGACACACGAATAGACGATACTATTCGTCGTTAGTTGCGACGTCGAGGGGGCATGAAAAACGCTTCGTCAGACAGGGTGTTTGGGGCCTGATGATTGTGCCGCGGTAGTTGACCGCGACGTTTAAGGTGATATCTGCCGGCTCAGACGAATCCCGGTTTGAAAGGTATCAGGCGATAGGCCTCGCCATCGCAGACAATGTGGCCTGCGGTGGCACCGGCAAAATGCGTACCAATGACTAAGGTGGGCGTCTCTGCGCAGTCCGCAAACACGCGTCTGCGTGTGTCATCTGCTGCATCGGCGTCGAGATCTGCCGTGCTGCCCCAATCCAGTCGCGCCATTTGGCAGGGGTGATGAACAAAGTCACCGGTGATGAGACCTTGCTCTGACCTCGATTCGATCTGAATGCTGACATGCCCCGGGGTGTGGCCCACTGTCGGCACCAAGGTGACTTCGCTGCAGACGCGGTGATCGGTCTCGACAAGGTCCATCAGTCCTGCGTGAAAGATGGGCGCTACCGAATCGTTAAAAACGCGTTGATTAAATTCGGCAATGTCGGTGCGCTTAAAATAGTCATATTCATCTCTGGCAATAAGGTATCGAGCGTTAGGGAATGTCGGCACCCATTTTCCGCCGACGAGCATGGTGTTCCAGCCCACGTGATCGACATGGAGATGCGTGCACAGCACGCAATCCACCGAGGCAGGGTCGAAGCCCGCGCGCGCGAAGTCAGCCAGAAAGGTGGTTTGCAAGTGATGCCAATTCTTGTAGGGCATACGCTCTTTCTCATTGCCTACGCAAGTGTCTACGACAATAAGCTGGTCTGTTGTCTCGATGACGAGGGCATGAACACTGAACTTAAGCTCACCCGTTTCGTCCATGAAATCAGGCTTTAACCAGTCGATATCCCTGCATGCCTCGGGGACCGCGTCCGGTAATATCCAAGCTGCGCCACCGCAGCTCTCTAACTCCACAATCTTGGTGATGGTAACGTCGCCGATGCGCCATTTTTGCATTGTCAGTTGAGCCCGAAAAAGTGAATGAAGTCGTCTCTCGCTTTTCACCGCGCTCGGAGACAACTGCAGAAGCTGCAGGAATCATGATTGCATACATGATGGCACTCCAGTTGGATATTCTGTTCGCCGCTAATCCATGATGATCCGATTTGCTTTAACGCGCGTTCGCGTTGCCAGCTTGCTTGAGAGTAGGGGCGAGTCACTCATCGATGATCTGTTTTAGAGCGCTAGATCATCTCATCAGCCGTGTTTTACACGGACTGATGTATATGAAGTGGACACTAACTTTCCTCGAGCATTGGTTCTGTTTGCCAATGAGCCTAGTGTGAAGGCTGTCGTTAGCTGTTGGCACCTCGGTGGTGTCCTTTAAGCCCGTTTCATTGTCAGAGCACTCCGACGAACTATACTGCATGCCACGGTCAAATCAGGCGAGATGAGCAGATGTAATGCGCAGAGACACTCTGAGAACGTTGAAACAGTGTAATGAGGTATGTTCATGCGACTTTGGACCTTTTTAAGGCCATTTCAATACAGTGCTCAAGACTATGTGCTTGAGGTGTCGCTGGCCTTTACCAATACGCAAGCGAGATTGTTTCGACGCAATGTGTTGCTCGCCGAGCAATCTCATTCGTATAGAGAGGGACCTATCGGTTTCGCCTTCAAGTTGTCCCCGGACCTCGACAGCGACTTATCTATTGATTTGTCCGGTGGAGCGTCCCAGAAAGGTCCTCATTCAGTGCATGGGGACACCGCTGAACCTAGTCAGCGGTCTTCAGCGCAGTTAATAGCCGGATTTGATAACGGAGCGAGCTTAGCGATCGCCGTTATCGAGGGTGGTCAGCTGATTTATGAAAGCCATCCCGGACATGACCTGCACGTCGGTCAGCGACCTGCCCCAGAGGTCGCGCCATCAGAAGAGGAACTCGCCGGGGTGAGCGGGCTTAGCGTTGAGCAAATGACCCAGTTGAGTCAGCGCAAATGGCAGCGTAACAAATATTCTATTTATGCCGATATGGCACTCGGTGCGCTTTTTTTTATCGTCGGCAAGGTCACTGAAGATCTAGCACTTGCCGCTATTATCGGCGCGGGGGCAGGGTTGTTGCTCGTGGTGATGCAGCGGTTTGTCAAAGTCGATCTACTGGGTGGTTTCGCCGTCTTTGGAACGATCATGCTGTTGATTTCGGCGGCTTTTTCGCTGGCATTGCAGGACGATTATTGGGTGCAGATGAAGGGCACCGTACTGGGATTGCTGACAGCGAGCATTTTCATGATCGACGGGTTACTGCGTCGCGGCGCTTATTTTGGCGCCCGCATCGAACGCTACATGCCGTTACCACTCAACCATGAGCGGATCGCCATTGGCATGAGCCTCGTTGGCGTGGTTATGGCATTGGCCAATTACTATGTGGCAAATCATTTCACTGAGGATTTTTGGCTGACGTGGACGACCTTTTTAGACTTGCCGTTGAGCATGGCGCTTTTTTATGCCGTTGTTTTTTGGGCGCGCAAGCGAACAGCTGGTTAGCGCCGTTAGCAGCGTTGAATGCTGCTCCGAGGGTGAGATAATGAATCTGAGCCTTGCCGCAGTGGGTACGAGTGGCGTGTGGATAAAGTTCCCAAATGTCGCCTAAAAGCGTTATCGTTACTCACTGCTAGCGGTATTTTGAACACCCGCTTTATTCAATTTAGCGAAACAAATGAGAGAAGCGCATGTCAATTCAGGAATTTGTGGCACCCCATTCATTATCCGAGGCGAAGAGCTTGTTGGCGGATGGTGCAATGGCGTCGGTATTGGCCGGCGGGACCGACTTATTGGTGGGTGTCCGTTTGGGGACTCGCAGCCCAGAGAGAGTCGTCGACCTTAAAAAAATTCCCGAGCTCACAGCGATTAGCGTCGATGCCGAAGCGTTGCACATCGGTGCTGCAGCGTCTGCTTTTTCGATTCTGCATGACAGTGATGTACCTTCGTTTTTTCCTGGCTTCGCTGAGGCGCTCGACTTAATCGGTTCAACGCAAATTCAAGGCCGCTGCTCTGCAGGTGGCAATCTCTGTAACGCGTCACCGGCAGCCGACAGCATTCCCGCTTTGATTGCCAACGGTGCGCAGTGCGTGATTACCGGCCCTGCAGGTGATCATCAGATGCCGGTAGAGGATTTTGTCTTAGGACCGAGCAAAAATGCCCTAAAAGAGGGTGAGCTGCTGGTCGCACTAATATTGCCGCGTCCATCATCACAGACTGCTGACGCTTATTTACGCCTGACGCCGCGGACTGAGATGGATATTGCGGTGGCGGGGGTGGGCGTTTCGCTAACGCTTGATGGCGAGGGTACCTGCACCGCGGCACGCGTCTCGATCGGTGCAGTGGCACCCACCGCTTTGCTGGTGGAAGCAGCGGGTGCGGCGTTAATCGGAACGCAATTGGAGGCGACTGCAATTGAAGCAGCCGTTGCGGCGGCAAGAGAGGCGGCGTGCCCTATTTCAGATAAGCGCGGCACCGCTGAATACCGCACACATGTTGTGGGGGTATTGGTGGCGCGGGCGATTGCGCAAGCGCAGGCACGCATTGTGGAGGCATCATCATGAACAAGCCGCTGAACAAAATGGCCGTGCAAGCCACGATTAACGGTGAGCCGACTGCTTTTTTGTGTTCTCCCGGTCAGGTACTGGCGGACGTACTCCGTGATGAGCTGGAGCTCATAGGGACTAAAATCGGCTGCAATACCGGAGACTGCGGTGCCTGTTCGGTACTGGTCAATGATCGATTGGTCTGCGCTTGCCTAGTGTTGGCAGCCGAGGTCGAGGGGCAAGCAGTTCAAACCATAGAGGGGGTCGCAGAAGGGGGTGTGTTACACCCGGTGCAGCACAAGCTGCTCGAGCATGCCGGTCTGCAATGCGGCATTTGCACGCCCGGTGTGGTGATAGCGGCCAAAGCGCTCATAGAGCACAACCCCAACCCCACCGAGGAACAGGCACGCTATTGGCTGGCAGGTAACCTTTGTCGGTGTACCGGGTATGACAAGATCATTCGGGCCGTGCTAGATGCGGCTCAGCAAATGCGAGAGGATGCTGCCGTATGAATGCCTATCAAGAATTTTCGATTATTGGCTCGCGCCCCATACGTCCAGATGGACTCGATAAAGTCACTGGGCGAGCTCGCTACGGTGCCGATCTGAATATGCAAGGTCAGATCTATGGCTATATTGTTCGCAGTCCGCACGCGCACGCGATCATTCAATCGATCGACTGCAGTCAAGCCCTCGCCATGGAGGGTGTATTGGCGGTGATGACGGGTGAGGACCTGCCGGTACCGGGAGATTCCGTGCTCGGTAGCGGTGAGGGTGCAATAGCGCTCAAAGATTTGAGTCCTATGGTGATGTCTCAAGGCAAGGTCTTGTTTCATGCGCAGGCGGTGGCTGCCGTTGCGGCGACATCACCCGAGCTGGCCGCAGAGGCGGCAGCGCTGATTGCGGTCTCGTATCAGGTGCTCCCGGCTGTTACGAATATGCATGAGGCGCTGGGTGCGGATGCTCCCATTCTTCACGCGGATCGATTCCCTGACGGTTTCCCCGAGGAGCCGACTAATTTGGCAGCGCATATCAGTTTAGAAGTCGGCGAACCCGACGCCGCCTTCGAACGCGCAGACGTTGTCATCGAGCAAACCTACTCGGTACCAATGTGTCATCAAGGGTATATCGAGCCCCACGCGTGCGTGGCTCGCGTCGATGCAGCAGGACGGGTCGACTTATGGTGCAGTACACAAGGTCACTTTACGGTGGCGCAGTATACGGCCGCGTTAACGGGTATTGATGTGGGTAAGGTCAAGGTGACGGCGTCTGAAATCGGTGGCGGATTTGGCGGTAAGACAACCGTCTATCTAGAACCGGTAGCGGTGGTATTGGCCCAAAAATCCGGTCGGCCGGTCAAAATGGTCATGGATCGAGGCGACGTCTTTCGCGTCACGGGGCCCGCGCCGGGTGCCCAAACGCGCGTTAAGTTGGGCGCCATGAAAGACGGTCAATTAGTCGCTGCTGACGTGGAATGTGTGATGGACTCGGGTGCCTACAACGGCAACCCTGCGGGCATTCCCGCTTTTATGGCGACCGCCTGTTACAAGTTGACCAATGCTCGATCGACGGGGCGAGCTGTTTACACGAACAAGCCGAAAATCCATGCGTATCGAGCACCGAGTGTGCCGCAGGTGACGCTAGGATTTGAACTCGCGATGACCGAGCTTGCGGCGGAGTTGGGTATGGATCCGTTGGCGTTTCGACTCAAAAATGCCGTAGAGGAGGGCGATGTCAATATGATGGGTGCGCCCTATAAGCGTATTGGCTTGAGGGAATGTCTCGAAGTGGCGAGTACTCATGCGCACTACAAAGCCCCTGTGGCGGAGGGTGAGGGCCGAGGTGTGGCGGCAGGGTATTGGATTAATGCGGGCTTACAATCGAGTGCGACCTTGAATGTCTTGTCCGACGGCCACCTGTCTATTCTGACCGGGAGTCCCGACATTGGGGGTTCGCGCGCGTCGATGGCATTAATGGCCGCCGAGGTATTGGGCATTCCTTTTGAACATATCCATCCCCAGATTGCGGCGACCGACGCTGTGGGCCATTGCGATGTCACGGGGGGAAGCCGTACGACGCTGGCCACCGGACAAGCCGTTATTCAAGCAGCTGAGCAATGCGTCGCTGAGATGTGTCGTCGCGCGGCAGCCGAATGGGAGGTCGAGGCGGTTGTCGTCACCTGGTCTCAAGGCGCTGCGCATTATGGCGAACAATCCCTCACGTTTGAGGCGCTGGCTCGCCGTGCTGGCACGATGGGAGGGCCGCTGACCTTTTCGAGTTCGCTCACGGCCAGCAGCGCGGCACCGTCATTCGGTGTCCATATATGTGACGCTAAAGTGGATAAAGAAACGGGCCGCACTACGATTACGCGTTACACCGTGATTCAAGACGCAGGCAAGGCGATTCATCCCGCCTACGTAGAAGGACAAATGCAGGGTGGCGCCGCGCAAGGCATTGGCTGGGCGCTGAATGAGGAATACCTCTACGACGAGCACGGGGCCCTGCAGAACCCTGGATTTCTTGACTATCGGATCCCGGTTGCCTCAGACCTTCCCTTTATCGATACGGTCATTGTTGAAGTGCCGAATCCGCTTCATCCTTTTGGTGTCAAAGGGGTGGGTGAGGTGCCGATCGTGCCGCCAATGCCTGCGGTCGCCGAGGCGGTTTACCGCTCTGCGGGTGTGCGCTTGCGGGATCTGCCATTGAATCCACCCAAGATTGTGGCGGCGCTGCAGGAGCAGTAGTCAGCGCCAAAGTGAGCGGTTAGTCAGGGCGCGCGATTGACTTGCGCGTCAGCAAGTCCTCTTCTACGTAACGCAGGATGGCCTCTAAGGCGATTTCTCTTGGGAAGCTGTTCTTATCGGCGAACAGGGCCTGAGAGACCTTGTGCTGTCGCGCGATAGGCACCGACATGGCCCAATGATCGGCGTTAAAAAAACCCAGTAGGGTGGATCCGGGTATGACCTGGTCGTAAAAGACCAGCTGACTGTCGTTGCGCGCGTCTTGTAGTTGCGCCAGTTTTCTATGGGACCCTTGTAAACCGTTAGAAATATTGGCGGGATCGGGAAAGGACACCACGGAGTAGTAATGGATGTGCGCTGGTAGCGTCTGTTCTGCAAACCATTGCTTGCGGTTGGCAGGCATCAACGTCTCCAGTGCCTTTGAATCTTTCTTCTCGCACTCTGCTCCCGGCACCCGTGTTAGCCAGCGCAGCTGCTTTTCGTTAGCCTCTCTCAGCCAATGCTGAGCCCCAGACGGCGCCCGAGTAAGACACCACTGCCGTGACATGACGCGCTACATCGGGGTAGTTGACCAGGAAGGAAAAAATATCGGGTAGTCCTTTGGAATAACCGACAAGAACGAGCGGCCTGCTCTTGTTGTTCCTATCCAAAGACCGAATCGATTGCGCGATCAGTTCGCCATTGGTCTCTGAGCTGGCGATGCCCTCGACTTGAATAAAGCCCGTTTCGTAGCCGAGTTCGGCCACATGCTGTGGTGCTGAATTGTCATGATGTAACCAGGGTTTAATACAGGAGTAACCTAGGCCGGGGACCATTTGCCCTAGTAAGTTTAGGGACGATATTCCGAGATCGACGGGCTCTCCTGTTGACGTGGGTTCGTTGTCAAAGCGCACGAGTGCCTCTTCGCAGGATCTGAAATCGGGGAGTAGCGCACCATGATCCTCGTTGGCAGCACAAAAAATCTCCCTAAACCGGGCGCGTCCGTCGGTGATGTTGTATTGGTTGCCAGGCTCAAATGATAAGGGGTCAATCGTGTAGGAAAAGGGCACTTTCGGTTGACTGGAGCAGCTGATCAGCAGGGGCAAGGCCGCAAAAATCGCAACACCGCAGAGTGCACTCGCTATTCTGTCAGCACCACTGGTCATGTTGTGGTCTGCAACGGCCACCTTATTCGACATTGGGTTGCAGGCTTGGATGCCACTGAGGCAACCACATGATGTGATCAATTTCGTCGAGTGACTTGGTCTCTTCAGAAAAGAAAAAAACAGCACGGTAGCCATCTGAATAGTAAGGATCGGGCGTGAGATTATAGTGGGTGTCTGCCTCTGTAGAGATCTGGGAGCCAGCGACATAGGCGACACCGGATAGATTTTGTGAATAGGCGAGGTCTCCGGCCAATCCGTCCCGAGTACTATCAACGTAGGGATCTATGGTGTGAGTCGCCAGTGTGTTTTTAAAGAATGCCACCCCAATATCGCGGCTTATTTGTCCTAAAAAAACATCCATATCCCGAAAGCGGTACGGGGCGAGCCACAGGCGAATATGATTTCGTCGGCTCACTGATTGCCGTGCCTTTTGCAACCCTAAATCTTGTGAGCGACCATAGTGGTAGAGCGGACTGATCGGTGAGTAGAGGTATTGGCTACCAAAGACAAACGAACGTGTGGTTTTGAGCGCCGATTTAAGCAACCCGTCGGAGTTCGTTCCTGAACTCGGTAATGAGCTGTCTAGTGATGCAAAAACCTCTATGCAGCGGGTCCCCAGTTACAGTGCCTTTCTGATTGGTTGTGCAGCAAGCTTCATTCTGAAGACGCGCTCGCAACTCCTCCGTTGCAGTTAAATTTTTAATGGTTTGATATAACTGATCTAAGTCCACGTACTCCATGGCGGTATTGAGCCCAGGGATCTTGATGGTAAAAACGAAGTTGAATAATGCTGTGTCACTCAATAGGTCAACATTGATGTTTTTAAACCCCTCATCGATGTTGGTGAAGATATAGCCGTCGACGGTGGCGCCAGGCGCAACAGGGTTCTTAAATTCAGCCGTCGCGCTTCTGGCCACCTCGGTCTACCTGTTTGGGGCCGGCATGCCGAAGAAAAGCCGCTTCGGCGGGAGAAATAGAGGCATCGTCGACGGCGTTTCGCATCAGCGTAAGACGCTGTTGAGTGCGGTTTTCTACGCTGATCCAGACGGGTTGCACGCGCGACTTGTACAGATTGGTCCCGAATAGCTGCTGGGTCTCTTCTTGCGATGGGACCGCGACGGTTACGGTGATATTGTCGCGAGTCTCCGTTTCACTGCGGCCCAAAAAAATGACGTCTTCAGGCGCAACCGGTTGCTGCCAGGCGGGGGTGCAGGAGGCCAGGACTGAGGCAAGCATTGCGATTATCGTCAGACGCTTCATGAAGGGGCGATAGAGGGTGGGGCGATAAAGGGTGGGGCGATAAAGGGCGGGGCTGTCAGAGCACATAGGGAGATGGTAATCCATAACCCGGTCCTGTGGTCCACTTAATTGAATGCAAGCCAGACGATGTTTTTGCGACCGCCTCAATGTTCATGATGTCTACAGCTACCTTTCATGGATAGATGCTTTTTTTGTGGCGCTCTGTATGGTGATGTCAACGGAATAGGGTTATTGCAGAAAGGACTGCTGCGACATTTTTTTTACATTAAGGGGAATCGTTATGAAGCAATGGGTAATGGCATTTTTTTGTTGTGTTGCACCACTGGTCTTGGCCGATGGACACGGGGAGCTGGGTCTTGAGAAGCGTCAGCCAGATGCCCCGATGACGGTGACTTCGGTCACATTGGGGCAGGAAACGACGGCGATCAGTGCGCAGGGTGATATGGAGGGATACGGCAAGGTCTATGTCACGTATCACTTGTCTTACAATGCAGATCGCAGCGGTG
Organism: uncultured Luminiphilus sp.; assembly: GCA_905182485.1. Classification (GTDB taxonomy): domain Bacteria; phylum Pseudomonadota; class Gammaproteobacteria; order Pseudomonadales; family Halieaceae; genus Luminiphilus. The sequence goes on along the minus strand of CAJJBO010000016.1, from coordinate 24,700 downwards.
GCACGGTGGATGGGCAAGGTCGTGGATTTACCGAAGCGGGTGTCGCCTCTGGGCGATTCCAAGGTTTTTGGGAGCTAGTCGATGGTGTGGTCATTATGCGCAACGTGGTGAGCATCACTGACAACACGATGAACCTAGACGTCATTGAGTTTAACCCTCTTACCGAGGAATTACGGGTGAAAGCGTATATTCTGAAATAACGCGAAGCTCATAAAAAACCCGGCGTTTGCCGGGTTTTTTATGCTTTTAGTTGGCGTCATGCAGCGTACAAAGGTGCCCCATATGCCTTACAAGGGTGCCTTACTAAGACCGGCTCAACGCTTGATCTGGGCCTTAATATTCTTCTCCGTCGTTTTGCCATAGGGTGGCAGGAGGCCGCCGAGTTTAGCCACATTAAATTTCAGCGACTGACTGTAAACTGATTTAGCGTGACTAAAGGTCTTGAATCCCTCAACCCCATGATACGAGCCCATGCCTGAGGGGCCAATGCCGCCAAAGGGCATGTCTTCCTGCGCGATGTGAAAGATCACGTCATTAATGCAAACGCCGCCGGAAGTTGTGCGATGCAGAATCGCTTCCTCTTCGCTCTTGTCACTGCCGAAGTAATAGGCAGCAAGGGGACGTGGCCCATTGTTAATGTGGTCAATTGTTTCCTCAAACTGCGAGTAAGTGCGGATTGGAAGCAGCGGTCCAAAGATCTCTTCTTCCATGCACAGCGCTTCGTTCTCGGGTGCGATGACCAGCGTGGGGGGGATCTTGTGGGTTCCCGCACTGAAATCTTCGTTGGCAGGATTAATGGGAATCACGCGGCAGCCACGTTGCTCGGCATCGGCAACATACGAACTCAGGCGAGTGTGGTGACGCTCATTCACGACAGAAGTATATTGCTCATTGTTCAGCAGGCTGGGATACATATTGGCCACGGTTGCGGTGGCAATGCGAATCACTTCTTCCAGCTGTTCTTCGGGGACCAAAACATAATCGGGTGCCAAACAGATCTGCCCCGCGTTCAGGGTCTTACCCACCATGATGCGCTCAATGGCCTGTTCAAGATCGGCGCTGCGAGACAGCACAACAGGAGACTTGCCGCCGAGCTCTAAAGTGACCGGTACCAAATTACGCGCTGCTGCAGTCAGCACATGGCGCGCGATATTGGTCGCGCCAGTGAAGATCATGTGATCAAAAGGGAGTGAAGTGAAAGCCTGTCCCACTTCAGGCCCGCCCGTGAAAGTAGTGACCTCAGTCGGGTCAAAGGCTTCAGCAATGATTTCCGCAACGACTTTCGACGTTTCAGGGGTAAATTCGGATGGCTTAATCATGGCGCGATTACCCGCGGCCAACGCACCGGCTAAGGGCTGAAAAATCATGGCGACAGGAAAGTTCCATGGCGCGACGATCCCAACAACCCCTTTGGGTTGGTAGTGAATCCTAGAGCGCCCTCCCAGCAAACCCAAAGGGAAGGTAGACGGCCGCTTCTCTGCTTTCATCCACTTTTTGAGATGCTTGCGGCAGTGCTTCATCGAGCCAATGGAGGCTGCGACATCGGTCATCAGGTTAATTTGGTGAGGTCTGCCAGCAAAGTCCTTGTCAATCGCGTCACTGATGCGGTCGGCATGGCGGACCAAGACATCAATGGCTCGGTTGATACGATCGATGCGCGTCTCGGCCGAGACGTATCCCTCTTGTAAATAGCTCGCTTGCTGCGCTTTGAGCGCGTCTTGCATCTTGATTTCAGTATCGGGACTGACAGCGACTTGTTGTGGGGCATTCATTTTATTTTCCTCACCGGGCTTGCGGCCGGAAAGTATACACAGTTTGCCTTAGAGGGGGGCAGGTGCGACGCGCACTGAGTTGGCAACAATGGCATGCAGGATTAATTTTTAAAATACTGATTTTTAATAAGTTATTAATTTTACAGTGGTTTCTAGCGGCTTTTTATTTGTTTGGATCGTCGCGCGATAACAGGTGCCGCGGGGGTCGAGCGCGTAAGTCTTCCAAGGGCTCTGTTGTCGAGGGTGCGCAAGTGTCCGCGGCTTGGCGAGGCCGCAATAGTAGGTGGCATCGCGAGGCATTTTGCCGGGAACGCAGAAGCGCCCTTTACGACCATTTGCGGGCCGTCGCGCATACCGCTTCCGATTAGTGCCCCAATCGCCGCTCGAGCTCAACGTGGAAATGCCGGAGACGCTGTTCTTGCTCGCCCCATAGCTGGCCCTTGAAGGCTTTGCTGCGCATCCCTTCTTGCACTGAGGGGAGAAAGTCGGCGTCTTGATTGAGCACTAAGCCCAGACCAGGGTCTTCGTTCAGGAGGAAGGTCTCTGTCTCGGGGCGCACGGCGCCTGTCGCGTCGGTGCCCTCGGGCAGGCCCATCCAGCCTGGGGGACAATAATCCGGATCGTTGACCGGGAAGAGCAGCGTCATGGTGTCATACCAGAACCGTTCGGGATCGGTTTCATGAGGCATGAAGCGCATCAAAAAAATGGCCTCAGGATGGCAGCCGATTTGTACGTTAGGGAAAATGCCGGTGGCCCAGCTATCGGAAAGTTGTCCATCAGCAAAGCGGTCGTAGCCTAAATTTAAGCGACTCGACCGATCGCGCTTCGCTTGCTGAATCGCAGCACGAACGTCTCCGGCGCTGCCTTCAAAGGTGGCGGGGTCAACGCCAGACTCTTGCAGCATCCATTGGAGGCCCTCACTGACCGTCGTTTGGTCGGCTTGTCGCGGACTGGGCTGTCCCAGCGGCACAATCATGCGGCTGGCGCCATGCGGGTAAAGATCGTATTGCACGTTGAGGTCGCCCATGACCCCCCGCGTTTCTGGGTGCACTGCGTGGAGGTGGTAGCTCTCATAAAAAGCCTCAACCCCTACTTTCCAGTTTGAGCCCCATTCGCTGCGTACATGTCGCACGACGCGCATTTTATCGATTTGGTAGTTCTCGAGGTATCCCTCGGGCAGGCCAATGACGTCTGCTAGCGGGGGTGGGTCGTCGGCCATGCTGATAAAGATCAATCCAGCATGGGTTTCGCAGGCCACCTTAGTCAAACCTGGGCGGTGGCCGACGACGCGGGGATCAAAGGTATCTTCATCGGTAATCCGCACTAAATCGCCAGAATTGCGAAACGTCCAGCGGTGAAAAGGGCAGACGAAGACCTTTTTGTTGCCGCGCTCCTCGGTGATGAGGCGAGCGCCTCGATGGGGACAAACGTTATAAAAGGCTTTGATCCCCTCCGCCGTTTTCGTGATGATCAGCGATTCGCTGCGCACCCGAAAAAGAAAATAATCACCGACATTAGGGAGGTCAGTGCTGACCCCTGCGATCAGCCAACTGTCGGTCCAGATCTTTTCCCATTCTTGCTCGACTTGCTCATGACTGAAGTACCCGGATTTGCCATAGATCTCGGCGCCATTGTCGATGGCAGGTTGCTTGGCTTCTAGGCTCTCGGGGGAGGCGTCGGGGTTGAGGATGGCAGTGGGGATGATTCGATTAGTCATAGGCTCTTCTCGCTCTACGGGGTTCGTCCTGTTGCTAGGCGAAACACCGGTAGTGTGATGCTATCGGACCAGCTTTCAAAGTCGACGGTGACGGACAAACCGCTTGAGAGTGCTTCTGGTTCTGCGTCAATGATTTGGCTCATCATTCGAGGACCCTCAGCAAGATCGATCAGCGCAATGATATACGGTGCTGGAAAATCGGCAGAGACACCTCTGCGTACCACGGTGTAGGTTGCAATGACGCCCTTGCCGCTCGCCGGTCGCCAGGACAGCGAGTCACCCTGGCAGGCATCGCAGTGAGTGCGAGGGTAAAAGACCACGTGCTGGCAGTGGTTGCAGTGTTGCAATTGGAGCTCACCGCGTTGACAGCGCATCATAAAACGGCTGCTCCGTGGGGGTCGGGTTCGGCGTTGGTCGGCTCATAGTGTCTCCTCCACGCCGAGAATTAACGTGGCGTGGCTCGACATAATCCCGCCTTGGGCATGACAGAGGGCGGTTTGAATGTCGGCAAGCTGGCGTGCTTGCGCGGCTCCCCGCATTTGCAACATGGCCTCAGTCAGCCCAAACATGGCGCCCGGATTGCCCGGGTGGCAGTGAGACAGCATACCGCCATGGGTATTGAGTGGCTTGGACCCTCCGGGGCGCGTCACACCGCTGGCGAGGAAGTCGCCGCCTTCCCCTTTGCGGCAGAACCCAAGGTCCTCGAGCTGAATTAACAGCGCCGGCGTGAAGCAGTCATAGAGTTGCATGAGATCGATCTGATCCGGTGTGAGGCCCGCCGCAGCGTAGGCGGCATCGCCAGCTAAGACCGCTGCCGAGGTGGTCAAATCTTTGGCTTGGCTAATATGCTCATAGGCATGCCCTTCGCCATAGCCGAGCACATAGATCGGTTTGTGGGGTCCGTCTTGGGCGCGCTCTCGGCGCGTGATCACGACCGCGGCGCCACCATCAGACACCAATGAGCAATCCAGTACTTTGAGTGGGTCAGCAATCGGACGAGACTGTAAGACATCGTCGACGGTAATCAGCTCTCGCTTTTGTGCGTTGGGGTGTTGATTCGCCCACGCGCGGCAAGAGACCGCCGCCTCTGCAAACTGCGCCTCTGTCGTGCCAAAGCGATCCATGTGGGCGCGAGCAATCAAAGCGTAGTAAGCCGGTACCGTAGGGCCGTAGGGCTGTTCGTAATGCGGGTGTCCCGAGCTCGACTGGACCACCATGGCTTGGTCACGTGTCATGAAGCTGCGGAGGCTGTCTGCCATGGCGACCACGATGGTATCCGCCATGCCAGCAGCGATGGCGGCGACCGCCATATTGATGGCCATAAAGGTGGTGCCGCCGCCGGTATTGACGGTCACACAATGCCGCGGTTGCCAGCCGAGATACTCGGCGACCGCCTCAGCGTGATACAGGATGGGTTCGGCAAAAGCGTTGCAGGTTATTAGTCCATCGCAATCGGCGAGTGAGAGCCCCGCATCTTTGACGGCGTTGAGCGTGACTTCGACACACAGTTCACGTGGGCTTTTATCGGGGACGACGCCAACGGCGCTTTCTGCCATGCCGACAAGCGCGTATTGACCTCTCAATGCTTGCGATCTCATGTGACCTGACTCAACGCTGCAGCTGGGCGGTAATGATACCGGGCGCCAGCACCTCATCGCGGTCATTTTTGACAAATACTTCTAGCGTGAGCGCACCACTATTGGGATCATATTGCGTCACGGTGCCGCCGGCGGTGACCGTCTCGCCGACAAAGGCGGCAACACGATTGGAGTACTCGATGCCGGTAATCATCCCGGCATCGTCCAACCATTCATCGACGATCTGATGCAACCAATCACCCAGCAGTGGACCCGCTACTACTAAGCCTTGATAGCCCTCGACCTCCGTCGCGTAAGGCATGTCAAAGTGAATCCGATGGCCGTTCCACAGCGACGCGTTGTAGAGCATTTGTTGCACGACATCGCAATGATGATGACGCTCCGGGAGTGCCATCCCGATCGACGGTTCAGGATTCATCGCAGGATCCTCGTTGTTTTTTCGCTCACGACCAGCTCGCCGGCATCATTGCGGATTTCCATCATCACTTCGTAAAAAATAAGCGCACCGCTGCGGCCAGCTTTTTCATAAATGTTAGATAAAGTGCGTGTGGCGGTGAGCCAATCGCCCGGTTTGATGGGTTGGTGATACTGGATATCGAGACCGCCTGCCATGGCTTTTTCTAGTGGAAACTTGGGCAGTAAGCGGTCGGTAAACACGCCATCGGGTGACAGCGTATCGAGGGGGACGACATCCCAAAAAAGATGCAGGTGAAACAGGGGGGGCGCTACATCGCCGTCCAGATATTTCTGTAATCGGCTTCCCGTCGCCACGGCGTACTTGCGAATGTCACGGCGCGTGACGATTTCACGTTGAGGGTCAGTTTGTCGGCCGATATGAGACAGCACCTCTGTCGAAAGCAAGCCTGTCATTCTTTCCTGAACTTTCACCAAACAGTCTATATTTCTCGTTTGAGTATTTTGCCGGTCGGCGCTTTGGGCAACGCTTCAACGAAATCGACCGACTTGGGCTTTTGATAAGACGCGAGATGCTTGCTGGCCTCGGCAATAATCTCTGCTTCAGTCGCCGTTTGGTTGGGCTTGAGTACGACAACGGCTTTCACGGCCTCTCCCCACACGTCGTCTGGCACGCCAAATACGGCTGATTCTAAGACCGCTGAATGCTGGTGTATCGCCGCCTCCACTTGCGTGCTGTAGATATTCTCGCCACCTGAGATGATCATGTCTTTGGCTCGATCGACAATAAAGACATAGCCTTGTTCGTCCCAAACGGCAATGTCCCCCGTCCACATCCAGCCATCGCGCAGTGTTTTCTCGGTGAGATCGGGCCGTCGCCAGTAGCCGAGCATATTGGCCTCTGAGCGGACGATGATTTCACCGGGAGCGGTACCATCTTTCGGTACTGGCTGACCTTCGGGGTCGACAACGCGAATCTCAGAAACAAAGCCCTCGCGTCCACAGGAGCCCAACCGTTCGGGGTGGTCTCCGGCGATAGCGTGCTGGTGATCCTCCTGTGACAGAAAGATCATGGTCATTCCTTCCGTTTGCCCGTATCCCTGAATCATCGTGCACGGGAACGCCTCGAGAGCGGCTTCGACCACAGAGCGTGGCATCGGCCCGCCGCCATATTGAAAGTTACGGAGGCTACTTAAATCGTAATTCTCAAACCCCTCAACGGCCATCATCCAATTGATCATGGTGGTAATGCCTAAAAAGGCGGACACCTTTTCCTGCTCAATGACTTCGAGAGCCAATTGAGCGTCAAAATTAATTAAGACCACGGGGCAGCCATGCGCCATGTAGTTCATCGCTAAAGCGACCGGTATGTGGAACATTTGCCCAGTCAGCATGTAAACATCGGTGGGCACAATGCGCTCAGCAATCGATTGGTTGAGCATGCCCATGTAGAGGGAGTGGTGGGAGTGCAGCGCCCCTTTGGACTCTCCGGTGGTGCCGCCAGTGTAGAGAATCAATGCCGGATCTGACCCGGTGACCTCGTCCTCACCGATCACCGCGCCTGCAGCGGCGCCACTGATCAGTTGCTCATAATCACCGCTGGCATCGGAGGTGAAAACGAGCGCGTGCGGAATACTTGCCTCCTTCGCAAGGCTTTCCACCAGCGTTGCATATTCCTCCGAGCCGACCAGCAGACTGGGCTCGCCGTCGCGTAAAATTCGCGCCATCTCGAGTTCACTCAAGCGCCAGTTGAGCGGTTGCGCAATGAGGCCGCAGCGAGCGCAGGCGTAAAAAATCTCCATGTATTGGATGCAGTTTTTGGAGAGAATCGCGACCCGATCACCCTTCGCCAGCCCCAGCGTGCCTCTGAACCCGTTGGCCAAGCGCTGTACACGATGATCTAGCTCACCGAAACTCATGCGTCGGTTGTTAGGGATATCAATGAGCGCCTCTCGAGTCGGGTCGAGGGCCGCCGTTTTCGCTGGAATAAGGCCGAGATTCATGTCAGCGCCTCAATAGCCGCTGTCGAGGTCAATGTGGCGTTTTACGACCCGCCAGGTGCCCTCGCTCTGTTCGACGATGTCGCGATAGACGCCAGTAGTGAGTAGTTTTGTCTCGCCATGTTCGGTAGCAAAGAGCGTCAGATAGGACGTCGTACTGATGACGCCATCAGTCACATCAAAAAAAACATTGGTGATGTCATGACGGCGCACATCAGTTTGTGTCGATTTGGCATCGCGGTAGAGCGTCATAATGTTTTCTCGACCCTGAAAAGGACCGACGACGTCACCACCGGCGATCTGCATGCTCATGACGGCATCGGGAGAGAAACTGGCTTCGAGGTGATCGAGGAGGCCCTCGTCATAGTAATAGGCCATGCGAGTGAGTAACTCAGAGATGGCGAATCGGTCTTCGACTGATGGCATGATGTGACCCCTTAGAAGGTAGCGTTATGCTTCTGTTTGGCGCAGTGAGCGCTGTTTACTTGTTTAGAACAAGCCATTATGCACTGTAGGCCATCACACCCGTGAGGATCAACCGTTTCTAGAGCCTTGATCTCGGCGGCACGCTGACGATGGTGGGCATCATTGCCATAAGTCGGTAATGTTAAGGTTATCGCCGAGATATCGATGAAAGGATGCACGTTATCAATTGGACCGTAACCGTGTTGCTTGCGCTACTACTCGTGGCATGTGGCGGAGGGGGAGGCGGGAGTGCTGCTCCTCAGCCAGCTCCACCCCCAACCCCTGCGCCGCCAGACGGCAATGGTGCCGGAGAAGACAGTTCCGGCGATATTGATTTGACTGATGCGTGTGAAGTGCCCACTCAAATCGATTTTGTTGAGGCCGTTACCGACAGCTGGTACCTCTGGTACGACGAAATGGCGACCGTGGATAAGTCTGAGTATGACTCAGCGCAAGCGTATCTCGATGCTCGTCTGCAGCCACTGATCAACGAAGGTCGCGATCGCGGTTTTTCGTATATGACAACGATTACCGAAGACGAAACCAGTATTGGCTCAGGAGCTTACGTGGGTTTTGGTTTTCGTACGGCTTCAGAGGGTGCTCGCCTGTTTATCATCGACGTGTTTGAAAGCGGGCCAGCCTGGGCGGCGGGTGTGCGAAGGGGAATGGAGCTGATCGCCGTCAATACGGGTCAAGAATTTGAAACGCTTGAGGCCCTGAGTGATCGCGAGGCCACCAATGAAGAGATTTTTGGTCCGCGGGAAGTGGGGGTGGTTCGAGACTTCCGATTCCTGCAGACCGGAGCGGTCACAGAGCTCACGGTAGCCAAAGCTGAGCTTGCCCCGCCGGCGTTGGCGGGCGAACCGCTCCTAATCGAACGCTCTGGTCTGTCGCCGGTGGGGTACCTGCACCTTCGCCAATTTATTGATGCGGCCATCACGCCCGCGGAGGGCTTTTCATCTCTCGCTGACGCGACTCAGTTGTTTAAAGAGGCGAGTGTCACAGACCTTATTATCGATCTTCGCTATAACGGAGGCGGTCTGTTAAGGGTGGCCGATACCATGATGGATTTATTGGGGGCATGACGGCGACGGGTGATCCCTCCTATAAGATTCAGGTCAACGATCTTCATCCCGATTTTAATGAGGATACCGGTTATTGGGGTCTCTTTGACGAGTTGCCCGAGACGTTTTCGCCCCTGCGTATCGCGTTTATTACCTCTCGCTATACGGCCTCTGCCAGTGAGCTGGTAATTAATGGTCTGGATCCGCATGTTGAGGCTGTGATGATTGGAGAGAATACCTACGGTAAGCAGGTTGGTCAGGGACGCTGGGATATGCATGCGGCCATCGCAGGCCTCGAACGTGCTGACTGTGATGTCGCTTTGCGACTGACGGCGTTTGAGCTTGTCAACGGCGAGAACCAGGGTGGCTATCACCAGCTGGGGCTAGACGGGACGGGTCGATTTACGCTGTGTTCAGCCAAGGACGATATTTTTAGTGCGCTGGGAGACCCGGAGGAAACCCTCGTCGCCACGGCGCTGAATTGGTTTGCCGATGGGGCTTGTCCTCAAGCGGTCTCTGCCAGTCGATCTTCGCCGCAGGCGAGGCTGAGAGCCGGACTGGCTCCTTGGCTGGCTGCGGAATATATTCCAGAGCGAAGGGATGATAATCTCCGATAGCGCCATTTCTGAATGGCTCTTTGATGGGAATAGACATAACGGTCGAGCAGGTCGGAATAGGACTAAACAATAATGAATGATGCTGCAGGCCTTGGTGAGCTGTTTCAGAAACTTGTCGACCGACGCCGCTCCACTCGAGATTTCAAGCCGGACCCCGTCCCGCGTGAAGTGATTGAAGCCGTTATGTGTAATGCCCAGCGTGCACCCAGCAACTGTAATACCCAGCCATGGTTTGTTCACGTCGTCACTGGCGAGACGTTGGAGCAACTTCGCACTGAGCTGCCGGCGAAATTCGCGGCGGGTGACATCGCGCTCGATTTTCCTTACGACGGCCAGTACGACGGTGTGTATAAGGAGCGCCAGTACGCTTCGGCGACGGCGTTATACGATGCGTTGGGCATCAGTCGAGACGAAAAGGCCGCACGCAATAACTGGTTCATGCGCAACTTTACGTTCTTCGATGCGCCCGCCGTTGCTTTTTTTACCCTGCCTTCACAGTTCGGTCTGCGCGAGGCCTGCGATCTTGGGATGTATGCGCAAACCGTGATGCTGGGTTTGGTAGCGCATGGATTAGGATCCTGCCCGCAAACGTCCTTGGGCTTTATGGCCAATGTGATCCGACCTGCCTTGGGCTTGGGCGATCACGAAAAGCTGATGTTCGGTTTGTCGTTTGGCTATCCGACAGAGGCCCCGGTGAATCAGGTGCAAACAGAACGGGCCGCCTTGCGCGACGCGGTTACGTTTCACGAGTGACCCCGGCGATTTGATTGCAGCCGCTTCCTCGCTGTGGCGTTCGTTGGGTGTATCGGCACTGCTTGCCGCCACCATGAATGAACTGCTAAGCGTCGTCGCGCGGTGCAGGTAAGAACTCGGTAATGTTGAGATTAAAGCCCGACAGGGCGTTAAAGTGCAGCGGTGCCGACATCAGCTGTAAGTCGCTCAGCCCCAGATGCCTGAGAATTTGCGCGCCGGTGCCAATCAGCCGGTAATTTTGAGGTGGTGCTGGGCGTTGCTCGGCGTGGAGTAGTTGCCCCAAATCTTCGAGGATGGTGGCGGGCGTCTCAGTGCCTCCGAGCAACACCACTGCGCCGCACCCTCGTTGGGCGACGTGCGCCATCGCTGCGCGATAAGACCATCCCGAGGGTTGATCCATGCCCAGTTGGGTGCCCAACAGATCTCTCAGGGTATTAACGGGTTGCACTCGCACGGGCACTGAACCAGCCTCCAGCAAATTACCCAGAGTGAGGGCAAAGTGCAGGGTATCGTCCAGCAGATCTCGAAAGGTGTGGAGTCGAAATAATCCCCACTCGGTGTGCACTGAATCCTCACTGTGGAGCTCAATTGACTGTTCGTGCAGCGACCGATACTCAATGAGGTCGGCAATCGTGCCCATATTCAGCTGGTGCGCTTTTGCGAAGACCTCGAGTTGAGGTCGCCGTGCCATGGTGCCATCAGGATTCATAATCTCAACGATCACGGCAGCGGGTGCTAGCCCGGCCATTCTGGCAAGGTCGACGCCAGCCTCGGTGTGGCCCGCGCGCTTGAGGACGCCGCCGGGTTTGGCTACTAGTGGGAAAATATGCCCCGGCTGCGTGATATCGCGAGGCGTGGCGCTCTCAGCGACTGCCTGCAAAATGGTATGTGCGCGCTGTGCTGCGCTGACGCCCGGGCTGATTTGCTCAGTCGCGTCAATCGAGATCGTGAAGTTGGTCTCATGCTGTGAGCGATTATCGCGCACCATCAACGGGAGATTGAGTTGACGCGCGCGCTCTGCAGTGATCGGCATGCAAATTAAGCCGCAGGCTTCGGCCGCGAAAAAATTGATGATTTCCGGCGTGACTTTCTCCGCCGCAATGATGAGGTCGCCCTCGTTCTCTCGATCCTCATCATCCATGAGGATGACCATGCGGCCAGCGCCGATATCGTCGAGTAGCGTTGGGATATCACTCAGCATAATGGTCTCTTCGCGCCGGGCTTAGACGAGTTCGATCGCGACAGCGGTGGCCTCACCACCACCGATGCAAAGGGCGGCGACACCGCGCTTTTTGCCGTAATGCTCGAGGGCATGCATCAGCGTCACGATAATGCGGGAGCCCGTTGAGCCAATGGGGTGTCCCTGGGCGCAGGCGCCACCGTGGACGTTGACGCAGGCTGGGTCGAGTTTTAGTGCATCCATAGTCAGCATCGTGACCATGGCAAAGGCTTCGTTGATCTCCCACAAGTCGACGTCTGCGACGGTCCAACCCGCTTTAGCGAGAACGTCTTCAGCCGCACCAATGGGCGCAAGCGTGAAAGCTTCTGGTGCTAAACTATTGCGAGAATGCGCCACGATGCGCGCTCTGGCCGTCAAGCCATGCGCTTCGACTGCTGCCTCACTGGCCAATAGCAATGCACTGGCGCCATCCGAAATGGAGCTCGAATTGGCGGGCGTAATCGTGCCTTTCTCGGCAAATGCCGCCCGCAACTGGGGGATTTTTTCGAGGTTTGCTTTGTGGGGCTGTTCGTCGACAGAGACCGTACGCTCTCCGCGGCGGGTGCGAATCGTCACCGGGGCAATTTCTTTCTGATTAAGCCCGTTATCGATCGCTCGCTGCGCTCGGTCAGACTTTCAATGGCAAAAGCATCCATGCCCTCTCGGGTCAGACCATGCTCGTCTGCGGTTTTTTGCGCAAAGGTGCCCATCGCGGCGCCAGTGTAGGCATCTTCAAGACCATCGATAAACATGTGATCGTAGAGTTTGGTGTGTCCAAGACGCTGTCCCTTGCGGCCGGTCAGCAGCACCTGTGGCGCATTAGACATGCTCTCTAGCCCGCCACTGATCACCAGTTGATTGGTGCCGGCGGTAATGCTGTCCGCGGCAAAGATCGTGGCTTGCATGCCACTGCCGCAGGCCTTATTGACGGTGACGGCGCCTGTCGTATCAGGGATGCCCGCCGCCAACATGGCTTGCCGAGCCGGGCATTGCTTGAGCCCCGCGGGGAGCACGCAGCCCATGAAGACCTCATCAATGGCCGCAGCAGGTACTTGGGTGTTGGCGAGCGTCGCAGCAATGGCGCTGGTACCGAGCTCGGTCGCTGATGCGTCAGCTAAGTCGCCCAAAAGTGCACCCATTGGGGTGCGGGCACCGTTAATGATCATTACGTCAGCCATGGTCTCGGTCTCAAATAACGCAGGGCTGGGCATTTAGCCCGAACTGTGGCGGCCCTGCAAGTTCAGTCTGATGGGGGATGTGGCGCGAAGGCTTTTTCGCGAACCGCGATGCGATAACCGCTTGGCGTCAATCCGGTTTGTTCTCGGAACATGCGGGTGAAATGCGAGGCATCCGTCAGGCCCACCGCATGGCCTATTTCCATGATGGATAAATTGGTCCGGCGGAGCAGCGCTTGCGCTTCATCTAACCGCCGTTGCTGGCGATACTCGGTCATTGACACGCCGGTGGCGGCACTAAAGCGTCGCGCGAGGGTTCGTGCACTGACGCCTAGCTTTTGCGCCATGTCTTGTAACGGCATGACCGATCGAAGATCTCTGCTGATCTCGATTTGCGCATCGACGATTAACTCATCGCCGTGCAAGTCCCTCGGTGCACCGACTGGAGAGGGCGAGAAGCGCTGACGAATTTCGGGCGAAAATTGATTCTCGATGTGGCGCGCCACGCGCGGTGAAAAAATTTGGCCGCATAAATAGACCATGAGGTCAGCAACAGAATTGACGCTGCTGACACAGAATACCTGGTCCGATTGTGTGATCAGCTGCTCGCGTTCTAGTTGCACCAGCGGATAGCGCTTTTTGAAGTGATCAAACCAGTGCCAGTGTGTCGTGGCTGAGCGCCCATTCATTTGCCCTGTGGCGGCCAGTAAAAAGCTACCCGACCCAATACTGACCGTGAGCCCTCGTTTGCTCAGGTGTTGAGTGATCACCGCGATGTGTCTTGGGTTTTTTTGCAGCACACGATGCGGCTGCCTCCAGATCGCTGGGATGATCAATAGATCCGCTTCGGTGAGGGCATCGAATGACTCGGTCAATACGGTGAGTCCACTTTGTAATGTGAGCGGCCCCCCTTGATCGCTGAAACACTGAAAGCTCAGCGACTGCTGAGCACCGCGGCCAAGCGCTTGTGCAGGCACCCGCCAATATTTCCATGGGGAGCGTAATGGAGGAGGCCAAAATATCCTCATGGAGCAGCGCTGCAACGCGAAAAGAGGCCGTCTGGTTTGTCTTTTTACGCATAATATATGACTGTATACGCATATATTAATTGTCTGTCGAGGGTACACTGCGTGCCACAGTCCGGCCACGATGGGTGGGCGGTCATGAAAAGGGTGGATGCAATATGCTCAGAATGCCGGTGATGGTCGCTGCGGGTGGCGTCAACAGTGCAGGGCGGACGTCGCGGCGACATGCTTACCGCAGGATGGTGTGGGACCATCTGAGTGCGGACGATCGTGCCGGCACAGAATCGGCTTTGGCCCAAATGATGGGAACGCAAGATAGCTCGCTGATACGTCATCACACGTTGGTCAGAGAGATAGAAGCCGACTGGTTTGATCATCGCGCCGTGCCATGGCATCGGCGAGCGACGATAGCGGCCGGCCAGTCAGATCACTGCTTTGAGTACAGTGCGGGCGCGATGAGTGACGGCACGGTGATTGGGGGTGGCGCCCAAACAGTGGAGGGTAAGCGGGTCCGACTTGCGCTCCAGCCTGAGTCCGAAGTGCTGTTGCCGAGCACGCGGCAGTTCGAGGTCAGTAGCGCAGGTCAACTGCCTACGGGCTTTGATCCGGGGGCACTCTACCCGTCAAGGAACCACCCTCGCGCCCTGCAGATGACCGTTTTTGCGATGTCGGATGCGCTGGCTGATTTGGGCATGGACTGGCCGAGCTTGGCGGCTAACGTGCCGGCCGAAGCGATCAGCGTTTATGTGTCGAGTGCGATGGGGCAGCTAGACGACGCGGGTTATGGTGGCATGATGCGATCGCGCTGGCAGGGCCGTCGCGTGAGTTCGAAGCAATGCCCGTTGGGTTTCGCGGAAATGCCGGGCGACTTTATCAGTGCTTATATTCTGGGCGCGATGAGTCGCACGGGTCCTGCGCTCGGTGCTTGCGCCACTTTTCTCTACAACCTTCGGCTTGGTATTGATGATATTCGCGCTGGTCGATCTCGCATCGCAATAGTCGGTGCGGCAGAGGCGCCGGTCAATGCCGAACTGATGGACGGCTATTTGGCCATGGGTGCGCTGGCAACGGATAAAGGCTTGCGGCAACTCGACGGTCAGACTGACACCGAGCAACCGGATAATCGCAGAGCCTGCAGGCCTTTTGGCGACAATTGTGGCTTCACGATGGCGGAATCTGCCCAGGTTGTGATTTTGATGGACGACGCATTAGCGATTGAGCTGGGAGCCCCCATTCTCGCCGGTGCGCCTTTCGTGAGTGTGCGAGCGGATGGCGCTAAAAAATCCATTTCGGGGCCCGGAGCGGGGAACTATGTGACGATGGCTGAGGCCGTGAGCACGCTGCGCAGCATGTTGGGCAGTCAGCGTTTGCAAGCGGGCGGGATGGTGCAGGCACACGGTACCGGCACGCCGCAGAACCGGGTGACGGAATCGACCCTGCTTAGCAGGGTGGCCCAGGCATTTGATATCAAAGACTGGCCAGTCGCCGCGATCAAGAGTTTTGTAGGCCACTCGCTCGCGGCGGCGGCCGGTGACCAACTCACGGCAACCCTCGGGATTTGGCAGCACGGGATCATACCCGGTATCCACACGATTGACGGCTTAGCGTCGGACGTGGAAACCGCGCGTTTGTCGTTCGCACTGAGTGAGCCGAAAGCGCCCATCACGCTGTGGAATGGAAAATCATGTGGAAAGGTTTCATCGCGCAAAATAGCCGCGTTGCTGAGCCCGCGCACAACAGAAGCCTTACTACAGCAACATCATGGGTCTGCCGCGATGACGTCATGGCGGGCTCGCCTGGACAAGGTGAAAGCAGCGCAAGGCGCGATCGAAACGCAGCGGCTCAAGGGTGAATGGTCACCGGCGTATCATTTCGACGAGGGTGTGCTGACGGATGCTGAGGTGTCTCTGACAGACACGTCGATTACCTTGGGGCAGCAGACCATCCCACTGCATGGCGTCATTCCAGAGGGTTGGCAAATCGATGGCTAGGTAATAGATTGTCTGCCCCGTACGTTACCTTTGGAACACAGGCCCATGTCAGCGATTGACACCTTACTCAACCGAAACTCCCACGCTCGACTGGTTGACCCCGGTCCAGACGCGGCCGAGCTGAATACCATTCTTCAAGCGGCCTTGCGCGCGCCAGACCATGGGCGCTTGCGTCCTTGGCGGCTTTGTGGTGGTTGCTGGTGATCGTCGGCAGGCTCTGGGCGACGTGTTTGTGAGAGCTGCGTAAAAGGCGTCGATGATCCGGCAAAGTTGGAAAAAGCACGGACGCGCCGCTGCGCGCGCCGCTCGTCTGTTGCCGGTCTTCTTCATGCGGTCGCGCATCCCAAAATTGCGCGAGAAGAACAAGCTCATGCGGTAGCGGCAGCGCTATCTGCGGCGCAATTAGCGGCCGAAGCGCTGGGTATTGGCAGCATGTGGCGAACCGGCGGCTATGCGACCGATCCATCAGTGATCGAATCGTTAGGGGGCGCAGTGGATGATCAGGTGATTGGCTTTCTGTATTTGGGCACCCGGGAAGGGCCGCAGAAACTGCGTCCTGTAGAGCCGCTTGATACTTTTGTCAGCTACTTTTAAATTGCCGACCACGTTTTGGGGATAGCGGACTCACCATGTTGAAAAAACCTTGGCTGCACTTTTTAGTGCTGGGTTTATTTCTGTTTACGGCGGGTCGCTGGGCCTTTCCTGTGCCCAAGCCGATGCTGGGACCGCCCAATGCAGCGCGGCTCCAGGCAATGACTCGAGAACTACAGCCAATTCAGTCGCGATGAGATTAGCCCTACCGTGCTCTCTCGATTTATTGATGCTGAGTTGCGTGATGAGCTGCTTTTTCGAGAGGCGCTTCAACGGGGTTTGCAGTACCGCGATGCTGCGATTGAGCAACGGATCATCCGTAATATGCGGTTTTTAGATGCGGATACTCAGGCTGACGATGCCACACTGGTCGAGCAAGGCTATGCCCTGCGGTTGCCACTCACTGATGAGGTGATTCGCCGACGGCTCGTTCAGATCATGGAGCGACTCATCGTGGCGACGGCGCGCACTGCACCGCCCACACCAGATGAGATTGCTGCGCGTTATCAGCGCGACATCAGTAGTTGGTTGGAGCCCCCACTTTACAGTTTTAGTCATGTTTTTTTGTCAGTTGAACGTGCCGACGAGATGCCCCAACTCATCGCGGCGGTAGACGTTGACCAGATGAGCAGCGAGCAGGCGAGAGCACTGGGTGCGCCGTTTCTGTCGGGCTATGACTTTAGGTTGC
This sequence comes from uncultured Luminiphilus sp., assembly GCA_905182485.1. GTDB lineage: Bacteria > Pseudomonadota > Gammaproteobacteria > Pseudomonadales > Halieaceae > Luminiphilus. The sequence goes on along the minus strand of CAJJBO010000016.1, from coordinate 7,611 downwards.
AAAGCGCCGAGCAGATGAGCCGGGTGTTTGGTGTGGTGTTTGCGGAGCAGCTGACGGCACTGGACCCCGCCCCCGGTGATTGGGTCGGGCCTATTGCCTCGGCTTTTGGTCAGCATTATGTCTTCATTGCCGCGGTGCAGCCCGAACGAACGATGCCGCTGGAAGAGGTGAGTCTGAAAATAGAAGGCGCGCTCGTTCGTGAGGCTGAGGAACGCGCCGTGGACGACTGGGTAAACAATGCGTTTATCGGGTACGAGGTGGTGCGCTCATGAGGTACCTGCTCTGTGTCCTCACACTATTGTTGTCGGTAGAAGCGGGTGCGCATCGCTTTGCGCCGTCATTGTTAGAGGTTCGGCAACTCTCGGATAATGGCTTGACAGCAACTTGGAAAACGCCAGCACAGAAAGTGTCGGCGACACCCATTGAGCCGCAGTTCCCCCCCGATTGTAAACGCACTTCTGAGTCTCCCTGGATCCAAGAAGGGACGGGCATGTTGCGGCAAATACAGCTGACCTGTCCCGGCGGTATAGTGGGCAAGACGGTATCGGTCAGTGGTTTAGGTGAGAATCAGTCATCTGCCTTATTGAGAGTCTATCTGGCCGAGGATGTTTTTCATCAGGCAGTGTTCACCGCCGATCAGCCGTCTTTTTTGGTGCCTACTGAGGGCACCCCAAGCAATTTCATGCTTGATTACAGCTGGCTGGGTGCTGAGCACATCTGGGCAGGACCAGATCATCTCTTATTTGTCATGGGCTTGTTGCTGTTGGTGGGGTGGAACCGCCGACTCATTTATACGGTCACTGCGTTCACGCTGGGACACAGCGTGACATTGGCGATGGTCACGCTTGGCGTCTTTGACTACCCGGTCTCGCTGGTGGAGTTCATGATTGCATTGTCAATTTTTGTGCTTGCCGTTGAATTGGCTCGCGGAGATGTGGGCGGACGCCTCTGGCGGCAACCTTGGTGGCTGGCCAGTCTCTTTGGCTTGTTGCACGGCATGGGGTTTGCAGGTGCGCTGGCAGAGACGGGATTGCCGCAATCTAATATTCCTCTTGCGCTACTGTTTTTTAATGTGGGTATCGAGCTGGGCCAACTGGCTTTTATTGCGCTGCTGGTAGTGGTGGCCGCGATCGGAGCCCGATTGGTCGGGCCCAGGATCAGTGTGTGGCGCCCCGTGCCGGTATACACACTAGGTGCATTGTCGGCTATGTGGTGCATAGAGCGCGGTCTAGAGGTGTTGGCCTAAGTTCCCGGTCTAGAGTCTCAGCCTAGGTTCTCTGTCTCGATTATGGATTGCCAGGCCAGTTCTTCATCGGGATGGCGGGATGCAGGGCGATGGCAAGACCCTCGTCGATGTGATTTTCGTTTTCCAATACATCTCTGCGCCGCACAAAAGCCGTTCCGCTGCGGGTGTCGACCGCATCGGTGACCTCCATACCACCTTCTCCTGAGAACACGCGACCCAAGTCCATGTTAAACCATGCAATGCGCATAGAGGCTGCGGCGACTGCGCGAGACCAATCAAACTCTGAGGTTACGCCACTACCCGCGCCCTGAATAGCGGGCTTGCGCTTTATCCTCACAAGATCTTAATAATTTTCTCGTAATAAATATCTTTTTCATATGATTCTATTGAGACTAATTTAAATCAAAAACCTTTCCTGGATTCATAATAGCTTGCACGATTTGAATGAATGATTTTTGATTGACTCGCCCAGTGGTGGGGTCAATGGGGTCTCCATAAATTAAGATCGCATTACTCCAGCGTTGCGCGAATTCTCGCTGCGGCCTGACGGTGTAGCCGGCACCTTCAAGGTATTCCTCGACACGCTGATCGACAAACAGCTCACGTTTTTTGAGATAGTTGCGCGACGGCCCACCGAGATTCACGTTGGCAATAACGACAACGTTGCTCTCGAGTTGGCCAAAGAGCGCTTCGTCGAAGATATTGGTGGGGGTGGTGACGTTGTACCCTCCACCCACGGTGGCTGATCCGCAGGCCACAAGCATCGTCATCAGGGTCGTCGCAATGGTGAGGCGACGGAGTGTGAGCCCCAGTGCCGCTTGACGCAGTTGCCGCGGGAGTCGTAACAGAGAGTGCCCTGACATTTTATGATTCCTATTGGTCGGAGGGCCTATGCTACCAAAAGGAGAATCGCGGATGAACACAACGATTTACGCGAGCACCTCAGGGCAGGGCCCCGATGTGCTGTTACTCCATGGCCTCTTTGGGCAAGGCAGTAACCTCCGGGGTATCGCCAGAGGCTTAGAGGCCGAGTTTAGGGTGCATTGTCTTGATTTGCCCGATCATGGCCGCTCGTTATGGTTGGATGAGGCTTCTTTGACACATTATGCCCGGGCGATTGTGCTGTGGATGAGTGAATCAGACATCTCCAGCGCGCATATTGTGGGGCATTCCTTGGGTGGCAAGGTCGCGATGCAATTAGCGCTGAGTCATGCGTCGCTGGTCAACCGATTGGTGGTCGCCGATATCGCGCCCGCTGCCTACGCCGGGCAGCACTCTGAGGTCTTTGATGCGCTTCTGCAGGTAGTGGAGGCTGGCTGTCAATCGCGGCAGGCGGCGGGCGAGGTCTTGGCCGGCTTGATCGAGGACCCCGGGGTGAGGGGATATTTGTTGATGGGTTTGGAGAGGAGAGCGGGGGCCTATGATTGGCGCTTTAATGTTCAGGGGCTGCTGAGGGGGTACGCCCGGCTCTGCGCGGCGCCTGCTTTTGAACACGTTTTCACAGGCCAAACACTGTTTCTGCGTGGCGCCGATTCGGACTATGTCAGAGCTGAGCACGAAAGCGCCATGACAAAATGGTTCTCGGCCAGCCGTCTTGGTCTCACTGCACAGGCGCGGGCCATTGGCTTCATACGGACCAACCCACTGCTTTTTGTGATCAAGTGATGCGCCACTTCACAGCGTGAGTTGCCATCGGTTCCGTCAGGACTTCGTGTGACGGTGCTCTTTCATCAAAAGTGTCCACAGTTTCTGTGGATAACACGTTGGATAATTTGTTTACCCCGCTACTTAAGACCGAGAAACAGTGCACTCCGATAGATTGGTCAAATTTTAACCAAAATGTAATATACTATTAAAAACATATACTTATGACGTACCTGTGAGGCATGTTGTGTAATGTGCGTCATAACCGGCGTAAAATTGAATCGCCAGCGGATGGTGTGCATAAGAAGTTGGCAGGTGCTACTACAGATCTCTGCTCTCGTATATCCCCTAGCACGCTTTTTTTTAAAAAATAGGGGTCGCGGTGCTTTTAAGGCCCACGATACCGACAGCCGGTGTTGCAGGTCTCTTTGATTTCGACTTCGGTCAGTTCGGGAAGGCTGGGCTTCAGTCGTTGCCAGATCCAGTGGCTAGATTTTCACTGGTGGGATTCTCTAAACCGGGTACGTCGTTGAGGTAATGGTGATCGAGCTGCTCATATAGCGGCGCAAACGCTTGCTTGATCACATCAAAATCCATGATCCAGCCAGTTTGAGGGTTCACTTCGCCGCTGATGGTCAATCGGACCCAGAAGGAGTGGCCGTGCAGGCGCGCGCACTTATGCCCCTCGGGCACATGGGGCAAAAGGTGGGCCGCCTCGAACTGAAAGTCTTTGTATAGCTCCATTGGCACACCTCCACAGGGGCGCTCGCGAAATCACGGCGGGAGTTTACACGGTTTAATTCGTTGGGCGATGCCTGTCAGCGACCCCAAAAGCACCTGAAAGCGCATTGACACATAGACAGTGATCCCTATAATGCGCATCTCTTGACGTGGGGTGATTAGCTCAGCTGGGAGAGCATCTGCCTTACAAGCAGAGGGTCGGCGGTTCGATCCCGTCATCACCCACCATTATTTTCGAGAGAACGTCAAGCGCAACCGATGCATCGCATCGTCTACCTGGAGCGGTAGTTCAGTTGGTTAGAATACCGGCCTGTCACGCCGGGGGTCGCGGGTTCGAGTCCCGTCCGCTCCGCCATAGATATAAAAAAAAGGCTCGCCAAAGGCGGGCCTTTTTTATATCTACCGCGAAGCGGGTGGACGACAGTTTCTTACGACAATTTGTTCGTACGCAGAGCCTGTGGGGTGGGGTGTATCTCAAGGGGCGGGGGGGGTAAACGCCTGTCGTTAATACAGATGATCCTGCTGACACACTTAAAAGCTGGACTTTGAAAATGGAGGCGCCGCTAGCCTCAGGGCTGTCATCGTGCGAAATATATTCTTTGTAAATTGCTGGCGAGGAGCCTAAACTTGAAGTCCTCGAGGATGGGTGAGCGCCCGTGGCACGGCGGCCCTAGAGAGTGTGTGGCATGAGGACACACTTAAAGCTCAACATCATGCGGCACTGGAAAATCTATCCAGTGCAACAAACGCCCATAAATCAATTCTAGATATGCACAGGATTCTAAGAGTCCTGAGCATGTGTCCTCATTGGATTTATGGAGTTTTTTATGGTTATGGAAATTCAAGATTGGAGGCGCGCAGCTCCGGTAATTCGCGCGGCGATGGCGAGTAAGCGTCTTACCCAAACGCAGATCGCAAAACAGCTCTCCCTGACCCAAAGCCGGGTCTCTCAATGGTTTTCTCTAAAACAACCTGATACCCCTTCTATTGGCTACTTTCTCCAGTTGCTGAAGATCACGCAAGTTTCAATGGCGGAGACAGGCGTGCAAATTCCAGGCTTGTCACATTCGTTTCAATCAGGTGAAGATTTTTATCTGTTGAGGGGTCGTTTTAACGAAAGGTCATTTGTGACGATGGGAGTTACAACTGATATAGATAAACACGAACAGCAATTGCTTCAGAGTCTTGCGGGCTTCGAGCCTTCCCTAGCTTTAACTGTTGAGAGTAAGTTTGCAGGTCTTGCTCCCTATCTTAAGAGTGTTATGGAGCAGGAGTTATCGCGCGAGCATCTGAATACTTATCCCTTTGGCCCCAAGTGTTTCGCTGTTCAATGCTCTTATGCGGCTCAACGGATCAACGAGTTCGTCGAACCTTTTGTTTTGGAGGGCTATTGCGACATATATCTTGATGACGATGTTATACATCTTGATGACGACGTTATAGGTCCACTGTAGGTGTAGTAAGGAGGAAGATCCAAAAACTGGCGAGCAGACTGATCATAGGGACAAAGACTTTGGCGTGGGATTTTTTGTTTGTTTAGGAGCTTTGATTCTTGTGATCATGGCAATTGGGAAGTTCCATGGTGTTATTGAAGCAACAACACCAATAGGTGCCCACAAACATACACCTGAATAAAAAAAGGAGCCAATATTTCAGGCCCCTTTAGTCTTACAAGGATGTTTTACCAGCAGCCCTCCATGCCACCGCTGTGCTAACTAGTCTGCCAAGTTAGGTGCTGACTCAAGAACGTCACTAGGTGGTCAGTTGAGGTCTTTGGTGGGCGATTGAAAAAGAGGGGGCGTGTGGGGTACTTTGGGGTTCGTGAGTTTCCGTGGAAGGCAGAGATGATCGTCGTAACTGTAAAAGTTGACTGGGGTCAGGAGACGATTCAGGAAATCTTGCCTGAACTCAAGAAGCATGTAGAAATCACTCTTCAGGAACCGGGCTGTGATGACTTCTTATTTGCCGTTGATGTGAACAACCCAGACATTGTTGTGGCTACAGAGGTCTACAAAGACTACCCAGCACACGAAGACCACTTCAAAACTGCGCAATGGGGACACTTCAGTGGGATTATGGAAAAATACCCGCCGCGCAGCATTGATGTAAAAACCTACGATGCGTCTGAAACAAGACACGCGCTGGATGATTAATCCTTGAGCTTCTTCTCTTCAGCCAAAGCAAAACTCGCGGCGTCCAAGCTAGCTGAGGAACAGCTGTATGCCCTAGCAGCTGAAGAGGTTGCTTCTGGTCAGATCAGGCAGGGACTTTGGGCTAAGGCCATAGCTGAAACTGGTGGTGATGATGCCGCTGCAAAGGCTCGTTATCTGAAGCTTCGTGTTGAAATCATGAGGGCTGAATTTGATGTAACACATGCGGCCAGCGATGACACAGAAGTAGCGTCTGAGAAGCCTCTAGCTAGTGGCGTGGGTAAAGTTTTAATCTGGGCGTTCATACTGCCTGTGATGGGATTGATCTACTTCATGGTATTTTTTCTTTGATATGAAACCTTGCCGCCCTGTGCCAACACTCCTCATCTCGTTTTGGCTTGTATCAGCAAACTTAATGGCACAGCAGTTAGCTGATTCTGCTTGCGACACAGCTTTTATCTGTGATGTGGTCAAGCATCATCGTATGTATTTGGACGGTTCTGTAGATTCTCTGCAGTCAACGCGGCCATTTGGGTTCAAGTTAAAGGGTAGGCAGCTTATTCCACAGCAAGCCATAACTACTCTTGGAGATGGCACTCTGCCCTATGATGGCTTGAGCCGTTACCAATGTGATTCAAAAGGAAGGCTGGCGAAATCGCCCATGCAGAGTTATCAGTTCCAAGCTAGCAATAGCTTTTATCGTGTTGAATATAAGGATGGTCAGCTGCTTGTTTCAGCACACGTTCACCATGAATTCTTCGACGTGGCGGCGGCAAATTGCCGCGAGTTATGAAGCTCCTACCCGACTCTCCAATAAAGCTCGCTATATGGCTGATTTTAGGATTTGCGCTAGCTGGTGCGCTTGATTTACCTCCAGAAGCTGTTCCTGTCATTGCAGTTACGTTCTCAGGGGTCGGCGGATGGTTGATTTTTCGCAAGCGGAGGTCTGAAGCGGCATCCGTTAGCTGGGTTAAGTCTCTCTTTGGAACAAATACTCCTCTTTATACTTATGGGATGCTTGGCTTTGGCTTGACTTCTGTCCTAGCGATACTAGGGCTAATTAAAATGGGCTTTGGTGTTGTCGGCAGATTGCTTGAGTGGAACTGGGAGGGGCTCGCTTTGAGTTCTCTTGAGCCTCTAGTTCCTGCTCTTGTATTAGGGCTTGCTTCCGTTTTATCTGTGATGCTGCACGAGGCGCTCCATTTGAATGACGAAGAAGAGCCATGATGTATGGGTATCAGAACTTCTCTGCCGCTGATCAAAGGGCGAGCCTTAAGCGATTGAGATCGCTATCAACATTGGCAGCGGTGATTCTTTGGTCTGCCTTAAATCATATCGCAATCGCAAACGACCGTGCTGCTGGCGTCCCTGAAGAAGCCAAGTGGGTCAAAGTAGACGGAGTTGTGGACGGAGACACCATTGTCCTCATGGATAAAACACGTGTCCGCTTACATGGGATTGATACACCAGAGCGCGACCAGCCTTACGGTAAGCAAGCTACTGGTGCTTTGGATGCACTGATTGAAACTCAAGATCCTCGTTGAGGAGAAGGACACTGACAGGTACGGGCGTTTAGTCGGAGTCCTGTACACGGCAGAAGGACTCAACGTGAATCTGGAGATGGTCTGTAGTGGTCACGCTTGGTGGTACGAACGCTACGCGAAGTCTGGATAGTGATCTTGAGGATTGTCAGGAGTCTGCGCAGGGGGCTAGGCTTAGGACTTTGGGCTGATGAAAACCCTATGGCGCCTTGGAGTGGAGGAGAAGATGAGAATACCTAACGTCCTAGCACTCTTTACCTCGTTTCTGCTCTTGTCAGCAAATGTAACG